>JAJYSP010000006.1 GCA_021793515.1 Actinomycetes bacterium
CGACCCCCTCGACTGGCCCGGTGTCCTCACCGGCACCACGGGGCTCTTCGCTCTCGTCTACGGCTTCTCCCACGCCGAGACCACGTCGTGGACCGACGTCTACACGCTCGGTAGCTTCGTCGCCGCCGCGGTGCTGCTGGTCGGTTTTATGGCCGTCCAACGCCGCACGCGATTCCCGCTCCTGCCGCTTCGGGTCCTGATGGACCGCAACCGCGGTGGCGCGCTCGCGGCCATGCTCGTCGCCGGTTCGGGGATGTTCGGCGTCTTCCTCTTCCTCACCTACTACCTGCAGGTCACGCTCGGCTTCAGCGCCGTGATGACCGGCGTCGCCTTCTTGCCGATGGTGGCGGGAATCTCGATCACCGCGCAACTCTCCAACATCTCACTGCTGCCCAAGTTCGGCCCCCGCCCGCTCATCCCCGTCGGAATGCTGATGGCCGCGGGGTCACTGTGGTGGCTGACCCGCCTCGGGATCCACAGCTCCTATCTCACCGACATCCTCGTGCCACTCATCACGATGGGACTCGGCGTCGGACTCATCTTCGCGCCGTCGTTCAACACGGCGACCCTTGGCGTCGCCAACCACGACGCCGGCGTCGCGTCGGCGCTCGTGAACACCTCCCAGCAGATCGGTGGCTCGATCGGCACAGCGCTGCTCAACACGCTCGCCGCGAGTGCGGCGACGAGATATCTGGTCGGGCGGGCACCCACTGCGCTCAACGTCGAGCTCGCCGGCGTGCACAGTTACACCGCGGCCTTCGGCTACTCGGCGTGGATCTTCGTTGGTGGAGCGATACTCACCGCGATCCTGTTGCGCTCGGGTGCGCCCGAGCAGCTGGGTGCGTCACCGACGATCGTGCACTAGGTCGCGCTAGCCGAGTCGCTCGGTCAGACCCGAGACGCGGTCCACCTGGCGGTCCGTCGCCGCGGCGATCGCCGCGAGGTCCCCGACCAACGAGACCGACTGCTTCGCCCGCGTGACCCCGGTGTAGAGCAGCTCGCGGGTGAGCAGTGGCGACCCGACGCGCGCGAGCACCACGACGACGTGGTCGTACTCGCTGCCCTGGGACTTGTGGATGGTCATCGCCCACGCGGGCTGCGCGTGGGCGATCGCGGCGAGTGGTCGCTCGCGGCCGTCGTCGAACACCACCACGAGCTCGCCGTCGACCTCCATGATGACGCCGACGTCGCCGTTGTGGAGTCCTAACGAGCGTTGGTTGCGCGTGATGAGCACTGGCTCACCCACCGTGAACTGCGAACCCGCGCTTGCGCGACCCTCGCGCAGGGCGTCACGGACGTGGTCGTTCCACCACGCCACCGAACCCGGTCCCTCGCGGTTGGCCGCGAGCACCGTGAGTGCGCTCGCGAGCCCGACCAGCGCGGGCCGGTCACCCCGACGAGCCGCGTCGCGCAGCGCGCGCGCGTGCTCGACGACCAGCGCGACGAGCTCGGTGTCGTCGAAGCGGCCGTAGTGGTGCAGGTCGGTACGCCCGTCGGTCATTAGACGCCGCACCCCTTCGCTGTCACCCGCATTCACGAGTGCCGCGAAGTCCAAGATGTCGCGGTTGTCGGTACGGTGCACCGTCGCCAGGCGCGTGACGAGTACGTCGGTTTGGGCCTCGTCGGCCACTGCGTCAGCGAGGACGGCCCCCACGTTCACCGAGGCCAGCTGGTGCGGATCACCCACCAGCACCACCCGACACGGCGAGGCCGCGCCCGCGGCCGCGCCCAGCAGAACGTCGAGCATCGCCAGGTCGGCCATCGACGCCTCGTCGACGACCACCACGTCGTGCCAGAGCGGGCGTGGTGGGGCCACGGCGGTGGGGTGGATCCCGAGGAGGTGGTGCAGGGACCCCTCGCGGTCATGGTCACGTTCGAGGACGGTGAACCCGACTCCGGCCACGGCGGCGTCGAGGGTCTGACCGAGTCGCCGAGCGGCCTTCGCGGTCGGTGCCGCGACGGCGAAGGACATCGACGGTGCCGACGCCATCGCCAATGCGCGCTCGAGCGTGCGCAGGGCCTGGGTGACGAGCCACGTCTTGCCGGTGCCCGGACCTCCGGTCACGAAGGAGACCCGGCGCGTCAGTAGCCGCCACACGACGGCACCCAACTCATCGGCGACGTACCCGGCGCGCGCGAGCTCCGTGGTCGACGCGGTGATGGCGGCCTCGACGTCGGCGCGGGTGAGACCGTCGGGCACCTCGAGCACGGTCGCGCGAGCTTCGTCGATCGAACGGGCGACGCGCCACTCCGCGAGCGCCCAGCGTCGAAGCGAGAGGAACCGGTCGTCGAGCACGACGAGCGGTGGACCGGTCGCCTCGACGGGGTCGTCGCGCCGAAGGAACTGACAGAGCGTCGGGGTCGCGCGCAGCGCGTCGAGTACGGCGTCGGGGTCCTCGAGCGCGGAACCGACGTGGTCGTCGTCGCGGCGCGCGAGATCCATCGCGGCGTGGTCCTCGCGCACGGCGCGCGCGAGCGCCGTGACGATGTGCACGAGCAGTGGTGATGAGTCCGTCGGCCCGAAGCGGCGCAGCACCACCTCGGCGAGCTCACGATCCGCGGCCGCGGCGTCGCCGGCGATCACGCGTCGTCTCCGAGCGCGTCGGACGCACTGGCCACGGCCGCGGGCGTGACTGACCACTCGGCCAGTCCGTCCTCGGGGTGGGCCGAGGGGTCGCCCACGACGCGCAAGTAGTAGTACCCGACCCCGGCGAGGTGGCGCGCGGGGTCGTAGTCGCGCAACGTCCCGCGAAGATGTCGATGCAGGGCGATCGAGTAGAGCAGCGCCTGGAGCGGATAGTGCTCGTGCTCCATGGACGCGAGGAGTCGCGTGCGCGCGTAGGGGCGCTCGGCTCCGGGTAGCTGATCGGTCTTGTAGTCGACGATTGCGAATCGGCCGTCGGATCGGCGCACGACGAGGTCGAGGCTACCGATGAGGAACCCTTCGTCGAGGCCGTCGACGTCGCTCGCGAGCCGGGCGAAGTAGTCGCAAAAGAGCCCGTCACCGCGGGGGCCCGAACGGTCGAGCTCGAGCATCGCCAGTGCCGCCGCCGAGAGCCGTTCGCGGCGACGCCGCTCGCCGAGGGCGAGCACGAAACGCATCTCGCGCGCCACGTCGCGTCGGGCCAGTTCGCCGAGAGCGAGGTCGTCGAGCAACGGGGCCGTCGGCCGCCCGAGCAGCGCCGTCGTCGCGCTGAGGACCGCCTCGAGGTTGTCGGTCACTTCGGACGCGGTGAAGCCCTCGCGCTCGAGCACGGCGACGGCGACGGCGCGCGGATCGCGGGCCTCGACGCCGACGAGGTGTTCAAGCAGTGCGTGCACCGCTGCGCCCAGGCGGGCACCGGCCAGTGAGCCAAAGACTGACCGCACGCCGGGCGACACGTCCACCACGTCGGACCCGTCGACCTCGCGCACCGTCTCGTCGTACCCACCGGTTCGCTCACTCTGGTCATCGGGTTCGCTCAACACGGGCGCGGTCGACTTGAGGGTCTTGGCGAGGTCCGTGTAGGACCACCGGCGTCGTTGCCAGTCGATCGACGGCGCACTGCCCGCCGCGAAGACACGAGGCTCGCGCGCGGCCACAGGGGCGGAGGCACGCTCGGCGGCGGCACCAACAAGCCCGTCGCCGATGGTGTAGATCGAGAACCGGTTGACACCGCCCCACAGGTCACGCAGGGCCGCGGTGGGATCGCTCTTCACCGCCTTCTCGCCCGTGGCGATCACGTTACGTTTCGATTCCATGAACAGCGGCCACACGTCGTCGACCGACCGAGCGGTGAGTGCCGGCGGGGACACCGCTCGGTCGAAGACGAGTCGCGCGAACTCCCCACCCAGCGGTTGTCTCGACGCGGCGGCGAACCACACGACCAGGTGGCGCTTGGCGCGCGTCAGCGCGACGTAGGCGAGTCGACGGTGTTCGGCGAGATTGCTCGCAATGACGCGCCGGTTGCGCGAGACCGGGTCACCCCACCCGATCCCCGAACCGGCGTCCACCACCACGTGGTCCACGTCGACCCACTGGCGAAGCGATCGGGAACCGTCCGCGTCGATGCGCGGGTACTGCTCGTTGAGAAACGGCACGAGCACCGTGTCGAACTCGAGGCCCTTGGCCTTGTGGACCGTCATAACGCGCACGGCGTCGCTCTCGGTCTCGAGGCGCCGCGCGCGCACGCTCGGCTCGGCGTCGTCGGCGGACGCGAGGTCGTCGAGCCAGTCGAGCACGAGGGGCAGAGACCGCACGGTGCGACACTCCACGCCCAACATCTCAGACAGGTGCCAGAGATCGGTCACGTGCCGTTCGCCATCGCGTAGCGACATCACCGTGGTGAGGACGGTTCGGTGGTGCAGGAAGCGGGCAATTGCGGCCACGCCGTGCATCGAGAACTCCTCGACGAGCCGGTTCACGAGCTCGTCGGGTTCACCGTCACGCCCGAGGGCGTCGCGGAACCACGAGACCCGTAGGACCTCGGTGTGGGCCGACTCGTCGGGGTCGGCCAGGGCCACGAGAAGCAAGCGCACCTGGAACGCCGCACGACTGGTGGCGACGCTCTCGTCAGCTGAGGTCGTCGCGGGAATCCCCCGGCGTGCCAGGTGGTGTTGGATCTCCAGGCACTGATACCTCGTTCGACAGAGCACGGCCACCGCGCTGTAGGGGACGCCACGGGCGTGCACCAGTGCGACGTAGTCGCCGACCTCGTGACGCACCATCGCGTCGTCCTTGGGACCCACGCGCAGGTGCATCGGTGCGGACTCGTCGCCGAGGGCGAGACGGTGAGGTGTCTCATCGCTTTTCAGGAATGCTCGCGCGGGCGTGAAGTCGATCGCGAGGTCGTCACGGTCGTCGACGTCGTAGCGGAAGGACGCCCCGTCGAAGAACTGGTTGACGCACGCGAGCAACGCGGGGTCCGAACGGTGATTGTCGGGCAACGTCGTGACCGGCACGCCCCGGGTCTCGCACATCGAGCGCACCGCGAGGAAGGTCTCGACGCTGCCCGAACGGAAGAGATAGATCGCCTGCTTGGGGTCACCGACCACCACGAGTCGGGTCTCAGGCGCGTCGAGGAAGAGTCGGGTAAAGATCTCCCACTGCAAGTGGTTGGTGTCTTGGAACTCGTCGATCATCACCACGCGGAACCGCTGTCGCATCCGCGCGATGAACGCGGCCGAACCGGCGTCACGGGTCCGCTCGAGCAACCCCAGCATGACGTCCGAGAAGGTCGTGGCCCGAACGTGGCCGAGCAGTTCGCCGAAGCGCGCGACGATCCGATAGGCGAGGTCTCGTTGCACTCGCGCGGCGCGCGTCACCTCGTCGACGTCGGGGTCGTCGTCGGTCGGCAGGACCACGAGCGACGGCGGCGCCGTCACCCGTCCCTCGTTGACGCGCAGACCGGCGTCGTAGAGGGCGCGCGCGACCGCGCGCACCGTGTCGAGCGTCGCGTAACGATCGAGGAGGGCGGCGTCAACGGGCGAGCCGAGGGCGTGCGCCGCGATGGCCTCATTGCACGCCTGGCGCCATTGTCGCTTCGCCTGGGTTGTCGAGCGCGCGGCGCCCTCCACGTGCTCCGCGGCGAAGGAGTCGATGGTCTGGGCGTGCAACGCGTCGAGCGTCGCCAGTCGCTCACGACCGGCGACGAGCAGTTGCGTGCGACGACTGGGGTGAAGCGCCGCGAAGTACTGTTCCCAGGCCTGTTCCGGCGAAGCGGCACCGACTTCGAGACGTTCGAGGAGCTCCAGCACCTGGCGAAGGTGAGCGCGTACGCGCCCGCGCAGCTCGCGCGCGGCGTCACGGGTGAAGGTGACGAGCAAGAGCTCGTCGGGTGAGACCCCGTCTTCGAGCATGAACCGCACGGCGAGGTGGGCGAGCGTCCACGTCTTGCCACTGCCCGCGCTCGCCTCGATGAGCAGCGGGTGCGGCACGGCGTCGTGACCGTCGACCCGACGAAGTGGGCTCGTGGCGACGTCGAACGTCTCGGTCACGAGGTCGCTCCACCGCAGAGCGCCACCGGCCAGGCCGGTCCACCGGGTGAGCTCGACGTCACCACCACATCGTCAAAGAGACGGCGGACCCGTCGTGAGGCATCGCGAAAGGCACCCCCGTCGAGCTCGGTGAGCTCGTCGAACGTGAAGGGTAAGAGCAACTGGTTCACCCCTGAGGTACGATCCCCGCCTGGCGCCCCCGGTCGTCCCTCCCACGCCGCTGCGGCACTCTTGGTGTAGATCGTGTCGAGGTCGTCACGCCCCGAGCCGGCGAGCGACGGCCGATAGAGGTGCCGGGGCGGCGCGTCGAACTGCTCGCGATACATCGTCACGAGTCCTTCGAGCAGGCGCGCCGCTGCTGCGACCGAGTCGTCACCTCGCCAGGTGAGGGTGACGAATGGATTCGTCGCGGGGGGTTCGGATTCGTAGTCGGGACGCACGATCGCCGCCACCACCGCGGTGCCTCGCTCTACCGTCGCCACCGCGATCGTCACCAGGGCGTCGACCAGTGCCGTGGCGACGCCCTTGGAGACCGTCCACTCGACGAGCACGGGACCGCACGAGGTCTCGTAGACCTCGATGACGGGGCGCACCACCCGAAGCCCGGGAACGGCCACCGAAGCGGGCCGTTCACTCCAGGCCGCCCGCACCGCACCGACCAGTGCCAGGTCGCTCTGGAAGTGCTCGACGAAGGAGACGAGCGCCGCCTCGTTGACGCTGTGACGCACTCGATCGCGCAGACCTGTCGCGACGGCCGCGACCGGGTCATCGGGGTGGTGGCCCGGCACGGTCACCTCCCCGGTCGCGAGGGCGCGACGCACGATCGACTGTCGCACCCGCCACAGTGCGAGGCCGTCGCCGATGTCGAGTCGGGGTACGTCGGGCAGTTCGGCGCGCTGGTCGGCCACCGCGGCACCGTCAAAGACGGTCTCGAGGAACGACCGTTGGGGATCCTTCACGAACTGGATCAGCCGCGACAGCTCGAGCACCGCGGGCGCCGTGGCGTCGGGCATCGTTGAGGGCGTGACGGCGAGGTCGTCCTCGAGTGACGGAGCGGGCTTGTTGATGAGCATCGTCGCCAACGCTGCCGCGGTCGGATCGAGGCTGAAGGATTCGTCGCCGTCGCCCTCCTCGGCGAGGTCCGCGGCCTCGACGGAATCGCCGTCAACACGAGTGGAGAAGGCGTACCGCGGGTGCGACCGCCACGGTATGGCTAGACCCACCCCGTCCGGTCCCGCGGTCGAGAGCGCCTCGGTCAACTCGGCGAGCACGAGGGCGGGCGCGAGCGGTGACCCGTCACCCACCTCACGGTCGTTGGTCACGAGGATCACCCGGTCACTCGTCGTCGCGACGAGTGACAATAGTGCAGCGCGGAACCGATCGCGCGGCGAGGGGTCACCGACCCTCGCCTCGCCGAGGTGTGGGCCGCTCGAGGACAGTGACGGGAGCAGCTCGTCGTCGAGTCCGAGGATGCAGGTGACCCGGTAGGGGGCGTGGCTGAGCGCGTAGGGACCCTGAACGGTGACGCCGCCGCGGCCGATAACGGAGCTACCGCCGACGCCGGTTGACACCTGTTCGAACAGTTCGCGGGCCTCGTCAAAGGTGAACGAGCCCTCGCTCGTGCGCGCGAGGGCGTGGAACCGATCGAGGACCCGATCCAGGCCGACGTCGAGCGCGCCGGCCGGACTCACCACCAGCTGCGCCCAGTCGGCGAAGAGCTCCATCCACGCCGGAAGCGTTCGCGCCACGCGCGCCGCCTCGCTCGCCTCGACGAGCGCGTTGAGCAGTCGCGAGACCGCGGCCATGACCGGTAGGTCCGCGGGCACCCCGACTGGCCAGATCGGCAGGTCACCCGGCGAATCGGCGACGTCAAAGACTGACGCGAGCACTCCGCGGTCGCGGAACCGACCCCAGGTCCCCGCGTCGTCGCCGGCGCTGAAGGCCGCGACCGGCTCTCGGGACCGTCCGTCGAGACCGAGACTTACACCGCTCGCGAGGGCGAGCTCGAGGACACGCTCGACGTCGCGGCGCGTCAGTCCCACGCCCTCGTGGGCCGCCGGTTCGCTGAGCAGCGAGACGACGTCATAGATCGTCCCGTGCGAGGCGACCGTCGCGAGCAGCGTCGTGAAGCCGCTGAGTCGAGCGCTCGCGTGGGCGACAGTGGGGTCGGCGACCTCGAACTGGAGTGTCGGCGCTGTCGGGTCGCCGTGACGTGTCCAGTACTCGTGCATCAGTGCTACGAACCGCTCGGCGTCCGGGGTCACCACGCGGACCTCGTGCGGTGCCGCGGCGACCTCGCCGATCGCGGCCAGTATCGCGTCTCGAGCGATTTCGACCTGGCGCGCGTACCCGACGGCGCCGTGAACCACGAGCAGGTTCGTGCTGCGCAGGCTGTGTGCGACGTGGTCCGAAGCGGCGTGGAGCCGGGCCACGACCTCGGCGCGCATCGCGGTCGTGGCTTGGTTCTCGACCATCGTCCATCGCGCCGACGGACAGTTCACCCGCCACCGCTCCAGGTGTGCACTCGTGCCGCGCGACCAGCGCGCGGCGAGCGACGCACCGTCGAGGTCGTCGGGCCCGGGCGCGACAAAGTACCCGTCGACGTTGACGCGTTCGCCGACTCGCGCCACCACCCGTGTCATCAAGTCCCCCATCGACAACTCACCGCAGTCAAAAAGGACGAGTCGATCGCCGAACACATCCTCGACTCGTTCGAGCCCATCCTCGAGCGCCGCCCACGGCAACGCCACACCTCGCTCGTTCAAGCGACCCAGGACCGCTCGTTCCCGTTCGTTGCCGTGCGATTCGAGGTAGTCGTCAAGTTGCTCCGGGCGCCAGTAGAGGACGTCAGCGAGACGCTGAGCGCGTCGCCACGCTTCGTTGACGCTGAGGTGTCGCTCGTCGCGACGGTCGGCGAGCATCGCGAGTGCGAACCCGTCAACGCCCCAACGCTCCAGGTCATCGGGATCCTCGTAGAGGGCTCGACCGATGAAGGTGGCGGGCAGGATCACATCGAGGTTCGCCGCAACGCCGTCGAACCCACCCGAGGCGCGACGCGCGAGTGCCTGTTCGAGCCACTGACCGACGAGTGAGTTGGGCACGACGACGGTGCGGGGAGTCAGGGGGTCGACTCGACGAGACGCACCGCCCAGCGCGTCAGCGAGTCCACCGAGGTCCTCGCCGATCCAGAATGTGGTGTCGGGCACGGTTCCGAAGATATCCGCCACGTGCGACAGGGCCAGTGAGCGGCACCGCCAGCGCCCGGCGACGGCGGTATCATCGACTAGGTCTCAATTCGACACCGGGAGATGGCGCGTGGCCCTGTCGCGGTCCCTATATCGGCTCTACGAGCGACGTTTGGCATCAAGCCTTCCGACGTCCTCACTGCCACGCCATATCGGCGTCATCATGGACGGCCACCGACGCTACGCCCGCGAAGAGGGCGGCGAGTATCGCACGAGCTATCAGGCGGGCATGTCCAAGTTCGAGGAGTTCCTGACCTGGTGCGCGGACCTCGATATTCGAGCCGTGACGGTGTGGGTCCTTTCGACCGAGAACCTCCAGCGCCCGACAGAGGAATTGGAGCCGTACTTTGACGTGTTGAACGGACTCTTCGAGCGCCTCCCCGCCCAGGCACAACGACTCGGCTTCTCCCTCGCGGTGAGCGGCAGTCTGGACCTGCTCCCGCCGACCCTGGCCCAGGCGGCAAAGCGAGCGGTCGATCAGACGACGTCGATCGCGAACCCCACGATGGCCGTGAACATCGCCCTGTGCTACGGCGGTCGTCAGGAGATCGTGGACGCGTGTCGGTCCCTCGTGACTGACCTCGCCGACCAGGGCATCGCCGCCGACGAGATCGCCGAGCGGATCGACGCCGACGGCATCGCCCAGAACCTCTACGCCGCCGACCTACCCGACATCGACCTCGTGATCCGCACCAGTGGCGAGTCTCGGCTGTCGGGCTTCCTGCTCTGGCAGTCGGCCTTCGCCGAGTTCGCCTTCGTCGACCCCTACTGGCCGGCCTTTCGCCGCATCGACCTCCTACGCGCGCTGCGTGACTTCACGCGCCGCGAACGTCGCTTCGGCAAGTAGCCGCCGCGGATCGGTCAACGCCGCAGCTGGTTGCGAACGGCGTCCGCGAGCACCGTCTGACCCATGGCCGTGGGGTGGAACGAGCCACCCGATTCGAGTGACGCCAGCGTCAGACCGTTGAGGTCGCGCGACGTTCCGGTCGCGCAGTTGATCGGCTGGAACCGTACAGGGTTGGCGAGCACGAGGCGACTCGCGTGCGCGCGCAACCGCGCCACGACCGTCGCGGTCTCGCGGCGCAGCAGCATGTTCACCGCCAGCAACTCGTTGGCCGCGATCGCCGGGAAGGCCGGGTAGAGGCCGGCAGCCGAGGAGAAGCGCAACGGTGCCGGGCCGACGAGGCACACCGGCGTAGTCGGCGCCCCGATCAAGATTGGGTAGTCCACCACGACCACACGCGCGCCGGATCCGCCGTTGCCCGAGGTGCTCGACGACAGCACCGAACGCAGTAGGGCGCCCAACCGGTGCTCGAGCGGCGACTGAGCCGTCTGGTTCGCGTCGGTCACCGACCAAGGGGCGCGCAGGGTGCCGGTGGACGGATCGAGCGACGCACCGAGTAACCCGGCGGCCGTCGTGACCGCTCTGGTGCACGCGGTCGTCCCGCTGACGACGCCGTAGTACCGGACCACAGTCGATGACGCGGTGAGCGCCCCACCGACGCACGACGTCAAGAGGTTTGAGAAGGAGAGGTCGTTGCCGCCGGCGGTCACCGTCACCAGGGCGGCGTGACCGAGCGCGGTGCGCGCTCCGCTCACCTGGGCTTGGACTTGACTCGTCGTCGCACCGGCGCAGGCGAGGAAGTCGAAACGCAGACCCGGTTGGCTGCGCGCGATACGTGTGGGGAACGACTCGCGAGACCGCTCACAGCCAGCCGCTCCGGCGAGGTATGGTCCGAGACCGGCGCCCGACGAGTACGAGTCGCCCACGGCCACGTAGGTCCCGCGCGTCGCGGCGCCCACCGACGGTGCGACGCTGGCGACAACCGCGAACATCGCGATCGTCACGCTGCGGGCGAAGCGCACGACGCCTCCCTTCGAACGAACCTGGTGGCGTTCCCAGCGTACCGAGCGGGGCCGCGTGACGGTCCCGCACCTCGTCAGTGCGCGGCGCCGTCGTCCTGCGGGCCGATCCACTCCCACATCAGTCGATGCACCGCTTCGGGCTCGATCGAGAAGTGCTCAGATCCTTCGAGCAGTATCCGACCGAGGATGGCGGTGCCCGAGTGAGCGACGTAGGCGCGCGCGTCCAGGTCGGGGTTCAACCACCCGAGTTGTTGCGCGTCGACGCAGATCGAGACGCGCTCTTCGAGTGCAGCGTCGTGTATCTCGACGAAGCGAAGGCGGGCCGTGCGGTCGTTGCGAATATCCGCGAGGACCCGCACCAGCTCCCACATCGCCTCGATCGTGCTGCTGGAGGCGATATCAAGGTGATAGGCGTGAAAGGAATCCACGAAGCGGTCGCGATCACCGCTCGCGATGGCGTCGCGCCACTCGCTCAGGTACTGGTGCCGGCTACTCATCAAGCGCCGGAAGTTCTCAACCTGCGCCTCGGAGATCAGGAGCTCACGCGAAGAGTAGTGGTAGTAGATCGTCGGGATCCCAACATTGGCCCGCTTCGCGATGTCGACGACCCGAATCTCATTGCTCGAACGAGTGGCAAGGAGCTCAATCGTCGAATTAAGAATATGAGTCTTTGTCGTTGAATTGTTTCGTTCAACTCTCGCCATCGTGCCCCTTCGAATTACACCATCAGCCTACGGCACCCATTGGTGATTTATTTTCAAACTCCGCACGTCTTGACGCGCTCGTCCACGATATTTCGGCGCAGATACATTAGCCCTTCGCTCGACTCCACGCGAGCCACTTCGTGATCTCCCGTGACCGTACCGGTCGTCACGGCCATCACACGTTCGTTAGAGAGCGCCGTTCTTGCGCAGCCGCAGCGCCGCCTTATTCACCTTGCCGATGTGGGTCTGGGGCAGTTCGTCCACGACCTCGATGGACCGAGGTACCTTGAACGCGGCCAAGTGGGTCCGACAGTGCACGAGCAGTGCGTCAACATTGATATCGGCGCCACGTCGGGGCACGACGAACGCCGCGCCGCTCTCGCCCCACGTCGCGTCGGACACGCCCACGACCGCGGCTTCCGCCACGTCCTTGTAGGCGGTGAGGACCCGCTCCACCTCGACGGGGAAGACATTCTCGCCCCCGGAGACGTACATCTCCTTCGTGCGACCGACGATGCGGTAGAACCCGTCACCGTCGCGCTCGGCGACGTCACCGGTGTCGAGCCACCCGTCCACCATCACCCTGGCAGTCGCTACCGGGTCACGCCAGTACCCAGCGAAGACGTTCGGTCCGCGAACCCACAGCTCGCCGCGTCCGGCCCCCTCGACCGTGTCGCCGTTCAGGTCGCGGATGTCGACCTCGACGTACCGGTACGGCCGACCCACGGACCCGGGACGGAACGCCGCCTCCTCGGGCGCTAGGCAGCACACGTTCGGCGCCGCCTCGGTGAGCCCGTACCCCTGGACCACGGCCACGCCTCGCTCGCGCCACCGGTCGACCAGGGTGCGCGGCATCGCCGCGCCGCCGACGATGACCGTGTGCAGGCTCGTCAGGTCGGCGTCGTCGAACCCGGGGTGCTGGGCCAACATGAGGTAGGTGGTGGGCACCCCCATCATGGTCGTGACCCCGTGGTGTCGGATCGCCTCGAGCACGCGCGGCGCGTCAAAGGAGGACTCGAGCACGACCGTCGCGCCGCGCCACCACGCGAGCAGTGGCTGAACGTTCCATCCGCCGACGTGGTACTGCGGCAGCACCTGGAGCACGACGTCGTCGCCGGTCATGGGTATCGCCGCATCGAGCGACCGGTTCGTCCAGTAGCAGTTCGCGTGGGTCAACAACGCGCCCTTGGGCGTGCCGGTCGTGCCCGAGGTCGCGATGAGCAACAACCCGTCTTGTTCGTCGATTGACGGGAGGTCGCCCCGAGCGTCCGGGGCGACCAGTTCATCGTCGAGCGATTCGAGGTGCACGATCAGGCGACGTGCGATCGCGGGATCGGTGGTGACGCGCGGCCACTGCGTCGCGGAAACCACGATCAGTGAGGGGTCGAAGAGTTCAACCTGGAGTCGTAGTTCGTCGGGGGCGAGGCGCCAGTTGAGCGGCGCGAGGATGAGTCCGGCCTTCGCGCACGCGAAGAGCAGCACGACGTGCTCGGGGTGGTTCTCGGTGACGCTCGCCACGCGCGCGCCACGATCGAGCCCGCGCGCGAGCAGGGCCAGGGCGAGTCGCGTGGAACGATGATCGAGTTCTCGGTAGGTGACGGTGCGATCATGGAAGGTGATGGCGACGTGCTCGGGGTCGCCCGCGCCACCTGCACCGATCCAACCGCCGACGAGCCGGCCGTCGTCCGCCGCCGTTGTCCGGCCCAGCCGCTCTATGGGCGCGCGCGACGCCACGTCACCGCGGGCTGCCCCGTGGCCGAGCTCAGTCGGCACGCTCGGCGACCTTCGGTGCACGAGCCCCGATGCCCGACGACTCGGCGACCGCGTGGCCCCCCAACATGCGCGCGATGATGGTCACCATCTCGTTGAAGACTTCGGGCGGGACCTCGTGCGCCTCGTTCCAGAGGATCCAGCGCATCCCGATTGCCTCACCGACGGCGATCAACGACCACGCCAACACCATGGGGTCCCCCGCGGCGATCTCGCCGGCGTCCATCGCCTCATTGAGGGGCGGGATGTAGTTCTCGATAATGGTCTCGTAGTGGTGACGCAGTGCCTGGGGCGACACGAACTCGGCCTGACGGATCACTCGGTAGAGCGCGGGGTGTTCGGCCGTGAAACGGAAGAATCCCGCAAAGCCCAGACGCTCGGCCTCCAACCGGGTCGTCGCACCACGGGCCGCTTCGGACATCGCGTGGCGCACCCGCTGGTTCAAGTCCGCGACGACCTCGTCGAAGATCTCCCGCTTGCCCGAGAAGTAGAGGTAGAACGTGCCCTGGGCGACGCCGGCGAGCTCGGTGATCTTCACGATCGACGCGTCGTGGTAACCCACGGCGCCGAAGACCTCCTCAGCCGCTTCGAGCAGGGCGCGACGCGTGCGCTGCCCCTTGCCCTTGAGCTCACCGCGGGCCGGTCGAGGAGCCGCCGTCGTCGCCTTATCCGGCGGGCCGACGGCCCCAGCGGGCGCGCGTCGCCGCTCAGCCACGCGCGAACCACCCCGTCGTGCGCGAAGCGCCTCGATTGGTCACGAGCATGACACTACCGAACGCGCGACCCGTCGAGTCGTGCGACTCAGCCCAAGTCGATGTGCAGCTCCGGCTCGGTCGCGGCGCGCACCTGTTCGACGGTCACCCCGGGCGCGAGCTCGCGTAGGACGAGGCCATCGGGTTCGACGTCGATCACGCAGAGGTCGGTAATGATGCGCTGGACACACGTGCGCCCGGTCAGCGGCAGGGTGCATTCGTTGACGATCTTGAACGCACCGTCCTTGGCTGCGTGCTCCATCATGACGATGACACGCTTGGCTCCGTGGACGAGGTCCATCGCACCGCCCATGCCCTTGACCATCTTGCCGGGGATCATCCAGTTGGCGAGGTCGCCCCTCGCCGACACTTGCATGGCGCCGAGCACCGCCACGTCGACGTGACCCCCTCGGATCATGGCGAAGGACGCCGCCGAGTCGAAGAACGACGAGCCGGGCAGCACCGTCACGGTCTCCTTGCCCGCGTTGATCAAGTCCGCGTCCACCGCGTCCTCGCTCGGGTACGGCCCGACCCCGAGGATGCCGTTCTCGGCGTGCAGCACGACGTGCACGCCCGATTCGACGTAGTTGGGCACGAGGGTCGGCAACCCGATCCCTAAGTTGACGTACTGGCCGTCAACCAACTCCTTGGCCACACGCGCGGCCAGCTCCTCACGGGTCCTCATGATCGCACCGTCCTCTTCTCGATGAGCTTCTCGACACCCGGCGCGTGGACGACGCGCTGGACGAAGATCCCTGGGGTGTGCACACGCGCCGGGTCGAGCTCGCCCGGCTCCACCACCTCCTCGACCTCGGCGATGGTGATGCGCCCCGCGGCCGCACAGAGCGGATTGAAGTTGGCCGCGCTCTCGTGGTACACGAGATTGCCGTGAGCGTCGCCGTACCGGGCGTGAACCAAGGCGAAGTCGGTCCTGATCGCCCGCTCGAGCACGTAGGCGACACCGTCGAACTCGCGGACCTCCTTGGGCGGCGACGCGATCGCGATACCACCGGCGCCGTCGTAGCGCCAGGGCAGACCGCCCTCGGCGACCTGGGTGCCGACGCCGGCCGGGGTGTAGAAGGCGGGGATGCCCGCTCCCCCGGCGCGCAACCGCTCGGCCAGTGTGCCCTGGGGCACGAGCTCGACCTCGAGTTCACCGCTAAGGAACTGACGCTCGAACTCCTTATTCTCGCCCACGTAGGAACCGGTCGTGCGCGCGATGCGCTTGGCCCCGAGCAGCACCCCGAGGCCCGCCGCGTCGACCCCGCAGTTGTTGGACACGGTCACCAGGTCGGTGCTGCCGAGTTGGTAGAGCGCGTCGATCAGGGTGGTCGGAATTCCACACAGTCCGAACCCCCCGACCGCGATCGAGGCCCCGTCGGGGATGTCGGCCACCGCGAGCGCGGCCGAACTGACGAGTTTGTTCATCATCTCCTCCTTCAACACTTCACAAGAAACGCGACGCGACCGGCATCAGTCCACCAGGGATGCGTAGACCAACTGCTGGATCTCTCGGCGGACCGGGTATATCCAGCTCGGCAGAAGTTGAGTGTAGAACCCGACGGTGAGCTCCTCCGTCGGGTCGACCCAGAAGTACGTTGACGCCGCACCGCCCCACGCGAACGTGCCGACCGACGTCAGGCTCTTGTTGCGCGGCTGGTCCGCGACCACCGACATGCCGAGTCCGAAGCCCACGCCGGTCTGGCCGACTTCGCTGAAGGAGTCACGCGCGAAGGTGACCAGATCGCGTCCCTCGGGCAAGTGGTTCTGGGTCATCAGGTCGACGGTGCGACTTGAGAGCAGGCGTACGCCGTCGAGTTCGCCCGCGCCGAGAAGCATGGACATGAACCGCTGGTAGTCGTGCGCGGTGGAGACCAGCCCACCGCCGCCGGCGAGCAGCTTCGGTTTGCGGGTCGCCGCACCAGCGAGTTCGGGCACCAGCACGCTGGCACCGTTGGCGTAGGCGTAGAGCTGCGCGAGCCGGTCTACTTTCTCCTCGGGGCAGAACCAGTCGGTGTCGTGCATCGCCAAGGGTGTCAGGATGCGGCGCTCAACGAAGTCATCGAGTGACTCACCACTCCAGATCTCGATCAGCCGACCGAGAACGTCCGTGGCGACTGAGTAGTTCCACGCGCTGCCGGGTTGGAACAGCAGGGGGGTCGAACACCAGTCGTGGACCGCGTCGACGAGCGAGACGTCCTCGGGGTACGCGAGGTCGTAGCCCAACGACCGATAGATCTCGTCGATCGGTGTCAAACGTTGGAAGCCGTAGGTCAGTCCGCTCGTGTGCGACAAGAGATGGTGGACCCGCACGGGCTCGGTCGCCGCGACCGTCACCGGCGAACTGGCCGGTCCACTCACGTAGACGCGCGGCGCACGCAGCTCGTCGATCCACTTGCCCACCGGATCGTTGAGGTCGAAGTGGCCCTCCTCGTAGAGCATCATCGCCGCGACCGCGGTGATCGGCTTGGTCATCGAGTAGAGACGCCAGATCGTGTCGTCGGTGACCGGCAGGGACCGCTCGCGGTCACGGTGCCCTCCGCGACCGACCCAGGCGAGTGCACCGCCTCGCGCGACGGTCATCAACCAGCCGCTGAAGTGGCCGCGCTCCACGTAGCGTTCGAGGTGCGTTCGAATCCGGTCCAACCGCGCGGCATCGAGTCCGACCTCGTGGGGTTCTCGATGGATCTCGAGTTCCTTCATCGCTGCATCCCTCCCGACGAACCGACTGCGCGTCGACCCACTCACAACGTACCTCATTTTATGAGACATGATTCACTTGACATTTCTACGTCGCTCTGCTTAACTCAAGTTCACGCGCGTCGTGGGGAAGCGTGATGTCTGGGAGGGATTCATGAGAAGGAACTTACGGATGACCGTGGTGCCGCTTGCGGTGGCCACCATGGCCTTGAGCGTGTCGCTCGGCACGGTCCAGTCGTCGGGTGCGGCGTCGAAGAACGCGGCACCGGTGAAGGTGGGCATCGTCACTGAGGAGAGCGGGATCTTCTCGGCCTACGCCACCGAGTGGTTGCAGGGCGTGAAGATTGGCTTCCAGTACGCGACCAACGGCACCAACAAGGTCGACGGACACAAGATCCAGTTGTCGACCGAGGACTCGGCCGACAACCCGACCACCGCGGCCGCCGACTTCAAGAGCTACGTCGGTGCCGGCTACAAGATCATTGGCGGCACCGTCGACTCGAGCATCGCCACTGAGCTCGCGCCACTCGCCCAGCAGAACAAGGTGCTCTATATCTCGGGTGCGGCCGCGGCCGACCAGGTGACCGGCGCCAACCGCTACACGTTCCGCTCCGGTCGTCAGACCTACCAGGACGTCCAGACCGCCAAGTCCTACATCAAGGCCCTCGGCACCGGTAAGACGGTGCTCGTCCTCGGTCAGGACTTCGCCTTCGGTCAGTCCTACGTCACCGACGCGACCCAGGCCTTCGGTTCGCTCGGCGACACCGTCAAGCAGCTGCTCGTGCCGCTGACGACGACGGACTTCACACCAACGGCGCTGCAGGTCCAGGCCATGCACCCCGACATCGTCTTCCTGGCGTGGGCCGGGGCGACCGGGGCGCCGTTGGCCCAGGCCCTCGACCAGCAGGGGATCTTCGCGAGTTCCAAGGTTGTTACTGGACTGGCCAACACTGCGACCTACCAGTTCTACGGTACGGCGGGCCTGAAGTTCTACTACCTCTCGCTCTACAACTGGGAGTCGCCGCACAACAAGGTCAACACCTACCTCATCAAGGCGATGCTGCGCGAGTACAAGCAGTACCCGGACCTCTTCACCGCTGACGGCTTCGTCTGGGCGCAGATGGTCGTACGCGCGATCCAGACCGGACAGGGCACGAACGTCATGAAGATGATTAAGGGACTCGAGGGATGGAAGTTCATGGCGCCCAAGGGCATGCAGCAGATCCGCGCCTCGGACCACGCGATGCTCCAGCCGATGTTCCAGGTCCAACTGGTCTCCACGGTGACCGGCGTCTACAAGCCCGTCACACTTGCGACGTTGTCTGCGGCACAGACCGCCCCGCCCGTCGTGGCCCACTTCGGTAACTAAGTAGTCCACGCGTTCCATGGATTCCGTCGTCGAACCCCAGTCCCTCGCCCTTCGGGTGACGGGACTGGGGTTCCGCGTCGGTGGCGCCACAATCCTCAGTGACATCGACCTCGCGGTACCGACCGGCTCCTTCCTCGGGATCATCGGCCCCAACGGCGCCGGTAAGACGACCCTGCTCAACATGCTGAGCGGATTGCTCGTGCCCACCACGGGGTCCATCACCCTCGAGGGACGAGACGTCGCCGGCATCGCGCCCTCGGGACGCGCCGGACTCGGTCTGGGGCGCACGTTCCAGACCTCGAGCCTCTTTAACGCACTGAGCGTGTTCGAAAACGCTCGACTTTCGGCCCAGGCCCGCCTTGGGGGCAGCGCCCGATTCTGGCGACGCCCGAAACTGAGTGACGAGGCGAGCCGGGTCGCCACCGAGGTGCTCGCCGACGTCGGGCTCTCACCCGTGGCCGACCGACCGACCGGTTCGCTCTCCCACGGAGACAAGCGCAAGCTCGAGCTCGCTATCTTGCTCGCCGCCCAGGCTCGCGTCCTGCTGCTCGACGAGCCCATGGCGGGGGTGAACACCGAGGACGTGCCGCTGCTCATGGAACTCATCGGGCGACTCCACGGCGAGGGGCGAACCGTCTTGATGGTCGAACACCACATGGCCGTGGTTGTCGGCCTCGCCGACACGATCGCCGTGCTCGACTCGGGTCGCGTCCTCGCGACGGGCGACCCCGAGAGCGTGGTCGCCAACGACGACGTCCAACGCGCCTACTTGGGACAGCCGCTATGACCAACGCGCTCGAGGTCGCCGACCTCCACGTCACCATCGCGGGGTCCCACGTACTCCAGGGCGTTTCGATCCAAGTACCCGTGGGTGGCGTGACGGCGCTACTCGGTCGCAACGGCGTCGGTAAGACGACCACCCTGCGGGCCCTGCTAGGGCTCGTGCCGAGCACCGGCGCGATCTCGGTGCTCGACACCGACGTGCGCGGTTGGTCGACGCACCGAATCGTCCGCCTCGGCGTGGGCTACGTCCCCGAGGACCGCGACGTCTTCGCCGGTCTCACGGTCGCCGAGAACCTCCGGCTCGCCGAACGGGTCGACGAGCCGCGCTACGACGACGTCTACGCAATCTTCCCCGAGTTGCGCGAGCGCACTCGCCAGCGCGCGGGCACCCTCTCCGGCGGCCAGCAGCAGATGGTCTCGATCGCGCGGGCGCTACTCAACGGGTGGCCGTTGCTCTTGGTCGACGAACCGTCCAAGGGACTCGCCCCGCGCCTCGTAAGCGAACTCGCCGACGTACTGGAGCGAGTCGCGACGCTCGCCACCGTGCTACTCGTCGAGCAGAACCTCGCGGTCGTACGGCGACTGGCCCAGCGCGTCGTCGTGCTCGACCACGGCGAAGTGGTGCACACCGGCGACGCGCACGAGCTGGACGACCCCGATCTAGCCAAGCGGTTCCTCGGGGTGACGGGAGTCCGATGAACGTCTTGCTCGCACTCACCTTCAGTGGTATCGCGCTCGGCGCCGTCTACTTCCTCGCCGCCTCCGGCCTCTCGCTCATCTACGGGCTGATGGACATCTTGAACTTCGCCCACGGTCTGTTCATGACCCTGGGCGCGTACGCGGCGTGGGACGTCGCGTCCCACCTGCCAGTCTCGTGGGGCGCCCCGCTGCTATTCAGCACCGCCCTCGTCGCCTCGATCCTGGGCGGTGCCCTGGCGGCGGGGTTGACCGAGGTGCTGATCATCCGCCCGCTCTACGGACGACCCATCGGCCAGATCTTGGTCACGATCGGACTCGACCTGGCGGTCGTGGGCCTGCTCCTCGGCGGGTTCGGCAGCAACTCACTCTCGGTGCCCGTGCCGCTCTGGCTGATCGAGGCGACCCACGTCGGTGGGCTCAGCCTGCCCAACAGCGACTTCGTCGCCCTCGTCGCGGGTGTCGTCGTGCTCGTCTCGCTGGAGCTGTTCTTGCGCAAGACCCGCTACGGCATCACCATTCGAGCCGGTGTCGAGAACCGAGATATGGTCAGTGCGCTCGGCATCAACGTGGGTCGGGCCTTCACCCTCGTCTTCGTGATCGGCGGTGCCATGGCCGGGCTGGCCGGGCTGCTCTACGCCGTGGTCTTCAGTGGCGACCTCATCTCGCCCACCCAGGGTGACAGTTTGCTGATCTTCGCCTTCATCGTCGTCGTGATCGGCGGGCTGGGTTCGATTCGCGGCTCGGCCGTCGCCGCACTCATCGTCGGGCTCGTCCAGGACTACACCAACTTCTATCTGGGCAGCCACCCCGGGATGGCCGAGATCGGCAACCTCTCGGTGGTGCTCCTACTCGCGCTGGTCCTGGAGTGGCGGCCCCGCGGCCTGTTCGGGAGCACGCTATGAGCCCCGTCGTTCGCCGAAGCGCCCTCGCTGTCGCGCTGGTCGCCCTCTTCGCCTTCGTACCACTCATCGGGCTACACCTGCCCTGGGTCCTACCGAGCACGGTCAACGTCGTGAACTCGACGGGTACCCTCGAGGTCCTCGCCCTCTGCTTCATCTTCGCGGGCGTCGCCCTCGGTTACGACGTCATCTTCGGCTACACGGGCCTACTCTCGCTCGGGCCCGTGATGTACTTCGCGACGGGTGTCTACGTCTTTGACATCACCCTCACGCACTGGAACTGGCCGCTCCTGTCCGCACTCGTGGCGACCTTCGCGGTGTCACTCGTGCTCGCCGTCGTCTTCGGCGCTATCGCGCTTCGCGTGAGTGGCATCGCCTTCACCATGGTCACCCTCGCCTTCGCCCAGGCCTTCTACTACCTCATCGAGGACAATCCGCACGGCCTGACCGGTGGCGACACTGGACTCGCCCTCTTCTCGTCGAGGCTGCCCGGGTTCATGTCGGGTGCCGTCTCTAACACGCGCAACCTCTACTGGATCGCGTTGGGCTTCCTCGTCGTCTCCTACGCCGTCGTCTGGCTGGTCACCGAGTCGGCGACCGGTCACGTCTTCGTCGCCATCCGCGAGAACGAGCGGCGCCTGGAGGTGCTCGGCATCCACCCGTTCCGCTACAAGCTCGCCGCCTACACGTTGTCCTCACTGGTGGCGACGGGCGGCGGCGTCGCCTACATCCTGCTAATCGGCACCGCGGTGCCAAGCGCCGTCGCCTCGGTCACGGTCACGCTCTCGATCCTGATCATGGTGGTACTCGGCGGCGCAGGGACCCGGTGGGGTGCGGTTACGGGCGCCATGCTCTACGTCTACCTCCAGCAGTACCTCCTGAAGGTTGCGGCCGAGCCCTCCTTCGCCACCTTGCCCGCCGTCCTGCGAGTCCCCCTCTCTCAGCCGCAGTTCCTACTCGGCGCGATCTTCGTGCTCTTCGTGATCTTCGTGCCCGGGGGTCTCGCCGGCGTCGTGACCCGGCGACGGCTGCGAACCGCCGCGCGACGATTCGACCTCACTAGTGCAACACCGACGACCGTCCCCATGGAGGAACTATGACGCTACGTGACAAGACCGCCCTCGTGACCGGATCAACGAGCGGCATCGGGCTCGGGATCGCCCGAGCCCTCGCCGCCGAGGGGGCGAACATCATGCTCAACGGCTTCGGCGACGCGGCCGAGATCGACCGGCTCCGTCGCGACCTGGCCGACCAGTTCGGTGTCGAGGTCGATTACGACGGTGCCGACCTGATGCGCGCTGACGGACCGGGGGCGCTGGTCGAGGCGACCCGCGCGCGCTTCGGACGTCTCGACGTGCTCGTCAACAACGCGGGCATCCAGCACGTCGCGCCGGTCGAATCGTTCCCGACCGCCAAGTGGGACGCCATCATCGCGCTCAACCTCACGGCCGTCTTTCTCGGCATGAAGGCCGCCATCCCGATCATGAAGGGTCAGGGCTGGGGCCGGATCATCAACGTCGCTTCGGCCCACGGCCTTGTGGCGAGTCCGAACAAGGTCGCCTACGTCGCCGCCAAGCACGGCGTGGTCGGCGCCACCAAGGTGGCAGCGATCGAGGTGGCCAACGACGGCATCACCGTGAACGCCATCTGCCCGGGCTGGGTCCTCACCCCCCTGGTCGAGCGCCAGCTCGAGGAGCGCGCCGAGGCCGCCGGCACCGAGATCGCCGCGGAGTCCAACGCGCTGCTCGCCGAGAAACAGCCGATGCTCCAATTCACCAGCCCCGACGCGATCGGCGCGCTCGCCGTCTATCTCTGCTCGGACGCCGCGCGCACGGTGACCGGCGCCCCGATCTCGATCGATGGTGGCTGGGTCGCGCAGTAGTTCGGGCGCCTCGCGCGATCTTCCCTACCATGGGTGTCGGTGACCGATCCCATCCACGCCTCGGACCCAACGGGTCGCACGATCAGCCGTGAGTGGCTGATCGGCGTCCTGACCGGTCTGGTCGCCATCGCCTCGGTCTTCCTCGGTCGCCATTTCCGCCACGTCGAACGCCAGTCCGACGCGCTGGTCGCGGGCGCCGCCGTGGTGCTCGTCGTGAGCGGGGTCTACGCCGTTCGACACCTCGCGCGCGCCGTCGGGCGCTCGATCGCGCGCCAGTCGTCCTTGAGCGCGGGCGCCACGGCCCGACTGGTCATCGACGGTGTCGGCGTCGTCGCTCTAATCTTCGGTCTCTTCGGCGTACTCGGCGTGTCCCTGCAGCACCTGCTCATCGGCGCGGGGGTCACCGGGGTCATCGTGGGGATTGCGGCCCAGCAGAGTCTCTCCAACGTCTTCGCGGCCGTCGTGTTGCTCTTCGCGCGGCCCTTCGTCGTCGGCGAGCGGATCCGCATCCGGTCCGGCGTGCTCGGCGTGCTCGACGTCACGGTGCTCGGCGCGGGACTCACCTACGTCACGGTGCGAACCGAGGACGGCGTGTTGAAGATTCCTAACTCGGTGATGCTCTCCTCGGGAATCGGTCGACCGCGAGACGACGGCACAGCGCACCAGTAGGCCGGGGCGACGCGGTACGACGGGGCCGACGCCCAGACGTGAGTCGGCGGCGAAGACCGTTACGCGCCGGCGGTGCCGTTCGGACCGCACGAGCGCGGGTCCCAGGGCTGGAGCGGCTGAGCCACGGGCGTCGGCGCCGAGAACGAGGCGTCGGCGTGCACGAGGCTCGGGTCGGTCACGGTCGTCGTGGTGGTGGAGTCCCCCGCGGTCGTCGACGTCGTCGTCGACGTGGGCCGCGTCGTCGTGGTGTGCGTTGGCGAGGCCAGCACCGCGAGGTCCGAGCCCGTCACGACGGTGACGTCGGCGCCGCCACTCGTCGGGCCGAGTGCCATGACCGCCGGGCCGCTCAGATGGGCGATCACCGCTTCGGCCATCGCGATCGAGGACGGCGTGTTGCTCGCGTGGTAGACGACCGTCTCGGACCTGGTTCCCACGGGCGTCAGGCTGCCGCCGACGGTCGCGTCGAAGCCGAGTTGGCCCAGCGCCGTCGCCGTCGCCGTCGCTTGCGCGGGAGCCCCCGTGCCGCCGTAGACCGAGACGCTCACGTGACTCGGTGTGGGTAGCGCCCGACCGTTCATCGTGTTGGTCGACGGACTGATCTCGAGGAACTGGTCGATGACCGACGTCACGTCCGGTCCGATCGGGAACTCGACGTCGCCGTAGTAGTAGCCCTGGTAGAGGTAGCTACCCGTCTCAACGAGAACGACGGGCATCGTGACCTCGGGCACGCTACCGATAGACACCCCCGCGAAGTTGCTCGCGAGGCTCAGCATGTCACTCAGTGAGAACGAGCCGTCGACCTCGAGGTTCGGCGCAATCGCGGTCGCCAGTTGCTGGTCGGTGAGCGGGTTACCGAGCCCCTTCGCCTTCAGTGCCGCCGCGACCACGCGCAAGAACTCGTGGTCGCGGCGGATGCGTGCGAGGTCGCTCAACGCCTCCTGGGGCCACGTCGCGTGGTTGGGGCCGTCGCCGGGGAAACGGATCTGCAGGTGACGCGCCCGCACCACCTGCAGCGCCTCATAGCCGTTCAGATGCTGACAGCCGGTATGGGTGATGTTGAGGCCCGAGTAGGCGTCGAAGACCTGCATCGGGAAGTACATGTTGATCCCGCCGAGCACGTTGACCACGCTCGCGAAGGTGTCGAAGTTGAGCTCGATGTAGTGGTTGATCGGGATCCCGAAGTCGTTCTCGATCGCCGAGACCAGTTGGGACGGTCCCTGGTACAGCGCGGCGTCGATCTTGTTCGCCCCGGTCGTTCGGGCGTTGGGCACGAACACGTCACGCGGTATGGACAGCAGCGAGATGCGCTTGGTCGTGAAGTTCAGGTGCACGATCATCACGACGTCGCTGTTCACGCCGGTCACACCCTGGGAGCACAGGCCGTACGCCTTGTTCTGGACCGCGAGCGCGCAGCGCGAGGTCGACCCCACCAACAGGATGTTCTCGGTGTCGTTGTAGCGCACGGCTTCGTTGGCCACGTTAACGCGGTGCACGAGCGAGTTCAGATAGAAGTAGTCCCCGGCGAACCCGCCGACGATGAGCACGACCAGCACCAGTAACACGATGGCAATCGTGCGTCCCCGGTGACCACGGCGACGCTGGCGACGGTGGCGGGCTCGACGCCGCGCCCCTCGAGTCCCGGAAGGTTGAGGTCTCCCCGCGGGCGTCGAAGAGGGGTCTAATGGCACCGAACGAATCTACTCGGGCACGCTGTCATGGTCATCGGCGCGCTTGCTACGGTGAACGAATCCGAAGGGAGTGCGATGGCCTTCGACCGCGGCCTGGCCGACGAGTTGCGCGCGTGCGCCACGCGTCACGTTGAACGCGGCATCCCGGGCCTGGCCATGTTGGTCGCCCGTGACGGTGCCGTCTTCGTCGAGGCCGTCGGGTCGCTCGGTGAGGGACGCGGTCCCGCCACCCGTGACACCCAGTACCGCATCGCGTCCACCACCAAGATCGTGACCGCGCTCGCCACCCTCGCGCTCGTCGATGACGGCCTCCTCGACCTCGACGATCCGGTCGACGGACTCCTGCCCGAGCTCAGCGCACCGCGAGTGCTCGTCGCGCCCGACGGGCCGCTCGAGGACACCCGCCCGGCTCGGCGCTCCATCACCGTGCGCGACCTGCTGACCTTCACCAACGGGTTCGGCATGTGTGTCGACATGTTCGCCTCACCTCACCCGTGGCCGATCGTGCTCGAGGAGCAACGACTCAACTTGGCCACGCTTGGCCCACCGAACCCGTCGGTTCAACCCCCGCCCGACGAGTGGATCGCGCGGCTCGGTGGTCTGCCGCTGCTGGCCGAACCGGGTGCCCGCTTCCTCTACAACACGGGTGCGTCGATCCTCGGCGTGCTGATCGCGCGCGCCAGTGGCTCGTCGTTGGGGGCCTATCTGCGCGAACGGGTTCTAGGTCCGCTCGCCATGACCGATACGGACTTCTTCGCATCGGACCCGCGGCGCCTCGCCACCGCCTACCGACCCACACCCATGGGCCTCGAGCGCGCCGTCGAGGTCGACGAGGCCTACCGGCACCCGCCGGCCTTCGAGGACGGCGGGTGCGGGCTCGTCGCCACCGTCGACGACCTCTACGCCCTCGCCCGGCTCCTACTCGACGAGGGGCGTGACCTCGTCTCGGGTCCCGCAGTCCGTTCGATGACGAGCGACCAGCTGCGCGATGAGCAGAAGGTCGACGGCGCCTTCGGGCCCGACTTCTTCGCCGAGCGCTCCTGGGGCTACGGCCTCGCGGTGAACAGTGACGGCTCCTACGGGTGGGACGGGGGACTCGGCACGTCGTTCCTCGTCGATCCACCCCGCCAACTCGTAGTCATTGTGCTCACCCAACGACTGTTCGAGTCGCCCGAGACCCCGGCCGTGCACCGCGAGCTGCGAGCGATTGCACGGCGCACGCGATGAGCGCGAACCGCATCGAATCCTTCAGCGACGGCGTGCTCGCCATCGTGATCACGATCATGGTGCTCTCGTTGCACCGGCCCCAGGGCACGAGTTTCAGCGCACTACGTGGCGCCACACCGTCACTGCTCGCCTACGCGCTCAGCTTCATCTACGTCGCGATCTACTGGAACAACCACCACCACCTGTTAAAGACGGTGAACCGGGTCACCGGTTCGCTCATGTGGTCGAACCTCAATCTCTTGTTCTGGCTCTCACTCTTTCCTTTCACGACCGCGTGGATGTCCGAGAGTCACTTCGCCCCCGACCCCGTGGCGACCTACGGTGTCGTGCTCGTCTGCGCGGCCCTCGCCTACTTCAGCGTCCAAGGGGTGATCGTGGCGAACCAGCGGCCGGACACGGGACTGCGTGACGCGCTCGGCTCGGACTGGAAGGGTCGCGTCTCGATCGTGGGCTACACGATCGCAATCCCGCTCGCGCTCTGGTTCCGCTGGGGATCGCTCACCCTCTTCGGAGCCATCGCCGTGCTCTGGCTCATCCCCGACCGACGCCTCGAGGTCTACCTCGCCCAACGCCCCGACGAGGGGTGACGGCGACGAAATCGCGCGAAGGTCAACGCCTACACTGCAACGGGTGGAGTTCTCGTTGACCCAGTTCGCCCGGCGCGCCCTACTCGCCCTCGCGCTCACGGCTCCACTCGCCGCAACCTCTCCCGTCGGTTCGGTGACGGCCCCGCAGTGGCAGCGCGCGCGCATCACGGCGCTACCCGCGGGCGCGAAGGGCCTCTACCAGGGCTATCTGCCGACCCTCGCCTGCCCGAGTACCGGCAACTGCGTCGCAGCTGGCACGTACAACAACCGCGCAAGCCTCCCTGAGGGATTGGTCCTCACCGAGGTGAGCGGCCGATGGCAAGCGCCGCGCACCATCACGCCACCGCGGGGCGCCGCGTCGGTCGCGGCGACGACGCCGACGGGCCTCGCCTGCAGCTCAGTCGGCAACTGCGTGGTCGTGGGCACCTACCAGGTCGCGAGCGGGGACACGCAGTCCTTCGTCGTCGACGAGGTCAATGGAGTTTGGTCTGCGGCGACGCGCGTCACCCTGCCGAGCAACGCCCTCGGCAAGGGTCAGAGCGCGCAGCTGCGTGCCGTCGCGTGTCCCCGAAACGGTGACTGTAGCGCCGTGGGCACCTACTTCACCAACGCGACGAACCCCGTCCTCGTCGGCTTCGCGATCAACGAGGTCAACGGGACCTGGGGAACCCCCCAGATCCTCGCGGCACCCGCGAACGCGAACGCGAACCCCTTCCCGACGGTCACCCAGGTGGCCTGTAGCGCTCCGGGCGACTGCAGCGCGATTGGCAGCTACGTGGACGACGCGAACGTCCAGCACGCCATCATCTTCAGCGAGCGAGCGGGGCGTTGGTCGACGGGCCAGCCCGTGAGCGTTCCCGCCGACGCCAGCCTGTACGCCCACGCAACCCTGAGCGCCCTCGGCTGTGCGCCAGCTGGACCGTGCACGGCGGTGGGCACCTACTACGACCACCGCGGCGCCACCCAGGTCTTCGCCACCTCGAACGCCCACGGCGTGTGGTCGGCCGGACTGCCGGTCGCGATGCCGACCAACGCCGCGACCAACCCCAAGGCGTTCTTCTACGGCTACCAGGACATCGCCTGCGCGACGGCCACCACCTGCAGCGCCGGTGGCCAGTACCGGGCGGGCAACGGTCTCTACGAGGGCTTCATCGCCGACGAGGTCAACGGCGTCTGGCGCCGCGCCAGCGAACTCGCCCTGCCCGGTGGGGCGACGGCCGCCGGCAAGAACGGTGGGGTCGTGGCGTTGTCCTGTGTCAGCGCCGGTAACTGTCGCGCCGGGGCCGCCTACCTCGACGCCGCCGGTCGCTACCAGGGTCTCGTGGTCAGCCAGGTGAACGGCCGCTGGGGCACCGGGTCCGAGATCGTCCTGCCCGGTGGGGCGACGACCGTGGGCGTCGCCGGCGGCGTCTACGCGCTCATCTGCCACCAGGACAATCGGTGCACGGCGACGGGCAGTTACCTCGCCGGCGGCGCCACCTACGAGGGTTTCAGCGTCACCACAAACTGACCAAGTTTCATCTCGCGGCTACGCCACGGACTCGTGCGGATCACCGTGCGATTACCCGCCCTGCGTACCGTGAACCCGTGGCCAGCCTCGACGATCGCTCTCCCTCGACCCCCTCGTGGTGTGGCCGCACCTCGCAGGTGTCGCCGTGAGCACCAACGGCCGCCCGGTCGTGCTCGTCGTGGAAGACGAGCCCAGTTACCAAGACGCGCTCAACGTCGGGTTGACCGTGGAGGGCTTCATCGTCGTTGGCGCCACGACGATCGGCCAGGCGCGCGAGGTCTTCGCGCGCAACGCCCCGAACCTCGTGCTGCTTGACGTCATGCTGCCCGACGGTTCGGGCATCGACTACTGCCGTGAGATCCACCAGACCCTTCGCACTCCGGTCATCATGGTCTCGGCGCGCACCAGCGAGGTCGACGTCGTCCTCGGGCTCGAGATCGGGGCGGCCGACTACGTCACCAAGCCCTATCGCCTCCGTGAGCTGGTGGCCCGGATGCGCGCGGTGCTGCGCCGACCCCAGAGTGAACCCAACGCGGGCGACGAACGAATCACGATCGGCGACATCGACATCGACCTCGTGCGGCGATCGGTCGCCAAGCGGTCGTTGCCCATCGAGCTCAGTCGCAAGGAGTTCGACCTGCTCGCGCTCTTCGCCGAACACCGTGGCCAGGTGGTCACCCGCGAGCAGTGCCTGGACGCGTTGTGGTGGGGACTCGACCTCGTGGACACGCGCACGCTCGACACCCACGTGAAGCGACTTCGCCAGAAGATTGAGGACGACCCGCCCCGCCCCCGGCACCTTGTGACGGTGCGCGGCGTCGGTTTCCGACTCGACGACTGACCGGTACAGTCGGTCCATGAGACCAGGCGACCTCGCACCCGACTTCACCCTGCGCGACCAGCACGGCGTCGAGCAGTCCCTGAGCGACCTGCTCACCGGGGGCCCGGTCGTGCTCTTCTTCTACCCCGCGGCGATGACCACGGGCTGCACCCGCGAGACGTGCCACTTCCGCGACCTCGCCGCCGAGTTCGCCGCGGTGGGCGCACAGCGGATCGGCATCTCGATGGACGACGTGGCCAAGCAGGCGGCCTTCAGCGACGCCAACGCCCTGGACTACCCGCTACTCAGTGACGTCGAGGGTCGCGTCGCCAAGTCTTACGGCGTCAAACGGGCGCTCGACGTCCTGCGGGTGAAGCGCACGACGTTCGTCATCGGCACCGACCGACGAGTCATGGACGTGATCAGCAGCGAGATGAACATGAATGTCCACGCCGATCGGGCACTCGCGGCGCTTCGCGCCTAGCGCCGTCAGCCGCCGATGATCGCGGCCGCGGGATCGGTGATGAAGCGACCGATGTGCGCGATCGCGGCCGAGGCCAGCGCGCCGTCGATCTGACGGTGGTCGAAGGACATCGACAGGTCCACGGTCGGACGCGCGACGACGTCGTCGCCGACGACCCACGGCCGCTTGGCGAGCTGACCGACGGCGATGATCGCCCCGGTGCCCGGCGGCAGGATCGGCACGGCCCCGTCGACCGCGAAGGGGCCGACGTTGGTGATCGAAAGCGTCGTATTGAGCATCGCCTCCGGAGTCGTCGTTCCCGCGCGCGCCACTTCGACGAGCTCGTTGAGCGCCACGGCCATGGCGCGCAGGTCGAGGGTGTCCGCACCCTTGATGTTGGGCACGATCAGACCACGCGGAGTGTTCGCGGCGATGCCGAGGTTCACCCGGCGACGCACGACGACCTCCTGGGCCGGGGCGTCGAAGCTCGAGTTGAGTCCGGGGTAGTGGCGAGCCGCGTCACAGACGGCGAGCGCGACGATCGTTAGCGGCGACAGGCGCACACCAGCGAAGGCTGGGCGCCCACGCAGTGCCTCGAGTAGCGCGACCGTCCCGGTCGCCTCGACGCGAACCCAGACTGCAGCGTGGGGTGCCTGAAAGGCACTCTGGACCATCGCGTCGGCCATCGAACGAAGCACGCCGCGCACGGGGATCCGCTCCTCGAGCGGGCCGGTGCTCCAGGACTCGATCTCACGACCGACGAAGCGCGTCGTCGAGGTCGGCGAGGTCGCCGCCGGTGCTGCCGGCGCCCGAGTCGGCGTCGGCGTCGCCAGAGCACGCGCCACGTCGTCGCGGGTGATCAACCCGTCGCGTCCCGTTCCCGTCACGGTCGCGAGGTCGACCCCGTGCTGCTTCGCGTAGAGCCGGACCGGCGGCGTCGACCGCACTGGTCGCGAAGAGGGTTCGACCGCTACGGGCGCGCCTGCGACCGGCGTTGCAACGACCGGTGCGGCGGTGCGACGGCGCCGTCGCGTGACCGGAGCGTCGTCCTCGGCGACGCCGTAGCCCACGAGCACTGGTGTGCGCCCGGCCCCGACCGACGCCCCGGCCTCGGGCGCGCTCGCCGGTGTGCTCGTCGTCGCGCCGTCAGTCTCGATGACGACCAACGGTTCGCCGACGGTCATCACGTCGCCGACGGCGCCGTGCAGCGCCGTCACCGTCCCCGCGTAGGGGCTCGGCAACTCGACGGTCGCCTTCGCGGTCTCGATGTCTACCAGGGGCTGGTTCAGCGTGACCACGTCGCCGACGGCGACCTTCCACGCGACGATCTCGGCTTCGACGAGACCCTCGCCCACGTCGGGCAGCAGGAAGATCGATTCGCTCACTGGTCGTATCCCATCACTCGGTCAATTGCGTCCATGACGCGGTCAACGCTCGGACGGTAGGCGTCCTCGATGCGCGACGGCGGGTACGGCACGTGGTAGGCACTCACGCGAGTACCGGGCGCGCGCAACGAGTAGAAGCAGCGCTCGGTCACCGCCGCGACGATCTCCGAGCCCACCGACGCGGCCGGCGGCGCCTCCTGGACGACGACGAGGCGACCCGTCTTGTCCACCGAGTCGGCGATCGTGTCGAGGTCAAGCGGCGAGAGGCTGCGCGCGTCGATCACCTCGAGCGAGACGCCCTCTTCCGCCGCGACGTCGGCCGCGCGAAGCGCGGTCTTGACCATGGAGCCCCAGGCCACGACGGAGACGTCCGTGCCCGGGCGACGCACGACGGCGTCGAATAGGCCGTACGGCGGGTTGTCGAGGTCGACGTCGCCCTTCTCCCAGTAGCGGCTCTTTGGTTCGCAGAAGATGATCGGGTCGTCATGCTCGACGGACTGCTGGATCATCCAGTAGGCGTCGTTGGGTGTCGAGCACACCACTACCCGCAGGCCGGCGGTGTGCACGAAGTAGGCCTCGGGACTCTCGGAGTGGTGCTCGATGGCACCGATGCCACCCTGGAAGGGGAGCCGGATGACCAAGCCCATCGTGTAGACGCCGGCCGAGCGCTTGTGGAGTTTGGCGACCTGGGAGACGATCTGGTCGAAGGCTGGGTAGACGAAGCCGTCGAACTGGATCTCCACCACGGTGCGGTAGCCCCGGATGGCCAGGCCGACCGAGGTCCCCACGATTGCCGATTCGGCGAGCGGGGCGTCGATCACGCGGTCCTCGCCGAAGTCCTTCTGCAGGCCGTCGGTGATCCGAAAGACCCCGCCCAGCTTGCCGATGTCCTCGCCCATTAAGAGGACCCTGCGGTCCTTCTCCATCGCTCGCCGCAGACCCTCGTTGAGGGCCTTGGCCATGGTCATGGACTGCTGTGTCATCAGTGACCCCCGCCGATCCCGAGTTCAATTATCTCGCGCCGACCGGCCTCGACGAGCGGGTGCGACTCGGCGTAGACGTGGTCGAACATCATCGTCGGGTCCGGCGCGTCCATCGCGAGGACGTCCTCGCGCAGTTGGAGTGCCAGTTGCTCGGCCTCGGCGGCGACCTCGTCGAAGGTCACCTTGTGCACGCCGAACTCGCGCGCGAGCAACGCCTTCACGCGCTCGATCGGGTCACGGTGACGCCACACCTCGACTTCGGCGTCCACGCGGTAGCGGGTCGGGTCGTCGGAGGTGGTGTGCGCACCCATCCGGTAGGTGTAGGCCTCGATCAACGTTGGACCGCCGCCCGCTCGGGCGTTGTCGAGGGCGCGCTTGGCGACCTCGTACATCGCCAAGACGTCGTTGCCATCGACGCGCACGCCGGGGAAGCCGAAGCCGTGGGCGCGGTGGTAGAGCGGGATCTTGGTCTGCAACGACGTCGGCTCGGAGATCGCCCACTGGTTGTTCTGCAGGACAAAGACCACCGGGGCGTTGAACGACGCCGCCCAGACGAAGGACTCGAGGACGTCACCCTGACTGGACGCGCCGTCGCCGAAGAAGGTCATGACCGCCTCCTCCGCGCCGTCACGCTGGATGCCCATCGCGTAACCGACGGCGTGCAGCGTCTGGTCGCCGAGCACCACCATGGGCAATGAGTGGCGGTACTGCTGGGGGTCCCAGCCCCCGGTCGTGGTCGCGCGAAAGATCCGCAGCATGTCGCGCGGTGGTACCCCGCGGGTCCACGCGACGCCGTGCTCGCGGTAACTCGGGAAGGAGAAGTCCATCGGGGCGAGCGCCCGGCCGGCGCCGATCTGGGCCGCCTCTTGGCCCTGGAGGGGCGCCCACAGCGCCAGCTGTCCCTGACGTTGGAGCGACGTCGACTCGTTGCAGAGTCGCCGCACGATCACCATGTCTCGGTAGAAACCGAGGATCTCGTCGCGCCCGAGTTCACTGCCGTACTCGGGGTGGGAAATTCGCTCGCCCTCGGGGGTGAGCAGTTGGACAAGCTCGTCACTGATCATCAACATCTCCTTCAGCCCGGCCCTTCGAAACAATAGTCCCGTACGATAAATGGATGCCTCGGCTCTGGGTGGACGTGGGTCCGCTACGCCACCACCGTGACTTCCGCCTCCTCGTGAGCGGACAACTGGTCTCGCTCTTCGGCAGCAATCTCACCGTCGTGGCCGTTCCCTACCAGGTGTACCGCGAGACCCACTCCAGTCTTTGGGTGGGTGTCGCGAGCCTCATCCAGCTCCCGGCGTTGATCGCCGGGTCACTCTGGGGTGGCGCCTTCGGCGACCGCTACGACCGACGCCACCTCTTCGTGCTCAGTTCGGTCGTGCTCGGCCTGCTGAGCGGCGCGCTCGCGCTCAACGCGAGCCCGACCCGGAGCCACTTCGTCGCGCTGCTCGTGCTCGCCGCCCTCGCCGCCGGCGCTGGCGGCTTCGCGGGTCCCATCCGCACGGCGACCATCCCGCTGCTCGTGGACGGTGACGAACTCGTGGCTGCCTATTCGATCAACCAGGTCATCGTGAACACCGCGACCATCGTCGGTACCGCGATCGCCGGCGTGCTGCTCGCCGCGGTCGGACTCGCGTCGTGCTACTGGATCGACGCAGGGACCTTCGCCGTGCTCGCCGCGGCCACCTCGCTCATGGCCCCGATACCCCCGAGCGGGGACCACGGCGGTGTCGCGGTACTGCGCGCGATCCGCGACGGCTTCCGCTACGTGCGCGAGAACCCGACTGCCCAGGCCGTCTACCTGATCGACCTGAACGCCATGGTCTTCGGTCTGCCGCGCGCCCTCTTCCCGGCCGTGGCGCTGACCGTCTATCACGGCGGGCCGCGTGTGCTCGGGCTGCTCTACGCGGCGCCCGGCGTCGGCGCCCTCGTCATGGCCGTGGCGACGGGCTGGATCGCCCACGTTCGCCGTCGCGGCCGACTCGTCGTGCTGGTCGTGGTGCTCTGGGGCGCAGCCATGGCGGTCTTCGGTGCGGTTCACGTGATCGCAATCGGTCTGGGCTGTCTCGCAGTCGCGGGTGCGGCCGACGTCATCTCAACGGTGCTGCGCAACACGATCCTGCAGAACGCGATCACCGACGAGTACCGAAGCCGCATCTCAGCGATCCAGCTCGCCGTCGTGACCGGCGGCCCACGTCTAGGGGACCTCGAGTCGGGCGCGGTGGCCAACCTCGTCTCCACGGAGTTCTCGATCGTCTCGGGTGGACTCGCGTGCATCGTCGGCGCCTGGCTACTAGTGCGCTGGCGACCGGCCTTCTGGCGCGACTCGGCGTGAACGGATCGTCACCGACCGCTTCGCGTTGGTGACCGCGGCCAGTTGGCCGCAGGCCGCGTCGATCGAACGGCCGCGAGTATTGCGCACGGTCGCGTTGACCCCACGCGCGACCAGTCCGTCGCGAAACGCGCGCACCCGCTCGGGCGTCGAACCGCGCACCAGGTAACCGGGTGTCGGGTTGAGTGGGATGAGGTTCACGTGCGCGCGCAGTCCCGACGCGTAGTCCACGAGCTCGTCGCGGGCCCGATCGGTGTCGTTGACGCCGTCGATGAGGGCCCACTCGAAGCTGATCCGTCGCCCCGTCGCGTCGACCCACCGTTCGCAGGCCTCGTAGAGCCGCGCGAGTGGGTAGCGCCGGTTGAGCGGCACGAGCGAGTCACGGGTCTCGTCGTTCGCCGCGTGCAGGCTCACCGCGAGAGTGATTGGTAGGCCCTCCTCAGCGAGTCGCTCGATTCCCGGCACGACGCCGACGGTCGAGACCGTCAGGTGACGCGCACTCAGACCACGCGCGTCGTGCAACCGTCGAACGACCTCCACGGTGACCCGGTAGTTAGCCAACGGCTCACCCATCCCCATGAAGACCACGTTGGAGAGTCGCCGCGGCGCGGCGGCGCGCGTCGCATAGAGCACCTGCTCGACGACCTCACCCACCGTGAGCTGGCGGGTGAAGCCGGCCTGGCCCGTGGCGCAGAACGTGCAGCCCATCGCGCACCCGGCCTGGCTGGATACGCACACCGTCACCCGGTCGTCGTAGACCATCAGGACCGTCTCAATCGTCGCCCCGTCAGCGAGCTCGAAGACCCACTTGCGCGTGGAGCCGTGGTCGCTCGCGACGTCGGCGCGGGGTGTCAGGGTCGAGGGGAAGCGAGTCGCCAGGCTCGCGCGAAGTCCGGCGGGCACCGTCGTGACGTCGGCGAGGGCGCGACCCTCGACCCAGAGTCCTCGCCACAACTGGTCGGTGCGGAACCGGGGCTCGCCCTCGAGCAGGGCCGCGAGCCCGTCACGGTCGAAGTCGTAGAGCGAAGCCACGGGTCCACGCTAGGCGCCTGAACGTTGGGGTCGGCAATCTCTGCTTGACTCGATGACGGACACCGGCGTGGTCCGGTTACTCGAGGAGCTAGTCATGGAACTGAACAACACATCGGCGGTCGTCACGGGGGGCGCATCGGGACTCGGCGAGGCGACAGCGCGCGCACTCGCTGCGCGTGGCGTGAAGGTCGTCGTCGCGGACCTGAACGACGGGCGCGGCGCCGAGATCGCCACCGAGATCGGTGGTGCCTACGCGCACTGCGACGTCACTGACACCGACCAGGTCATCGCCGCCATCGAGGCGGCGAGCGCCATGGCGCCGCTGTGGTCAACCGTCAACTGCGCCGGCATCGGCTGGGCGACACGGACGATCGGCAAGGACGGCGAGTACGCGTCGGCCCACGACCTCGACCTCTACCGCAAGGTGATCGAGATCAACCTGATCGGAACCTTCAACGTCTGCCGGCTCGCGGCGACCAAGATGAGCCACAACGACCCCGACGTAGACGGGCTGCGCGGTGCAATCGTCAACACGGCCTCGGTCGCGGCCGAGGACGGCCAGATCGGTCAGGTCGCCTACTCGTCCTCCAAGGGTGGCATCGTCGGCCTCACGCTGCCACTCGCACGTGACCTCGCGGCCATCGGGGTGCGCGCCAACTGCATCCTGCCGGGCCTCATCGACACGCCCATCTACGGCACCGGGCCCCAGTCCGACGAGTTCAAGGCCCGCCTCGGCGCTGGTGTGCTCTTCCCCAAGCGACTCGGACATGCGAGCGAGTACGCGTCCCTCGCCGTCGAGTTGCTCGCCAACAGCTACATGAACGCCGAGTCGATCCGCATCGACGCCGGCATCCGGATGCAGCCGAAATAGTTCAACCCGCGAGGTCGCGACGGGCGAACCACCCGATCGCGACCGCCAGCGCGGTGGCGCCCATCACCACGAACCCCGCTACTGTGCCCCAGTTGGGCGCGACCGCGGGTACCAGTCGCGCGTAGTGGTAGATCGAAGCGTCCACGACCGCCGCGGGCCAGTGCAATGGCGGACCGAGGACAGCGTCGAGATAGCTGAGCGCAAGCAGTCCGCTCAAGGTGACCTGCACCAATCGGGGTACGAGTGCGACGGCCAATGCCGCCGCACCGAGCACCAGGGGCACCTCGGTGAGCGCGTTGGTCGTAGCGGCGAGTGCCGTCGGCAACGACAGCGACGAGCCACCCGACCCGACGCCGACCCAAATACCCACCGCCGTCACGACGGCCACGAGAACGGCGCCGACGGCCGCGACAACGCTCGTCGACCCGAGCCAGGCTCGTCGCCCGGCGCCGTTACCCAGGGGCAGCTCGAGACGCCCCGACACGGCGTCCGCGCCCACCGTGGCGACCACTGACACGACGAAGAACCCGAGCCCGAGGGCGAGGAACGTGCCGATCTCGCCCACGTAGCCGCGCACCGAGACCAACTGACCGAGGTGCCAGCGGTTCAGGAGTTGGGTGAAGGACCGGTCGGTGCGGCCGAAGGTGACCAACGCGTTGGTGAGGTAGCCGATCACGAGACCCACCACGCCCGTCACGACGAGCCAGACGATGAGTGTGCTCGCGAGCTCGCGCCAAGCGAAGCGCCACGGCGAGGTGAGCAGCGCGGGCCGTAGGGTCCCGCGGTCGCTGCGCCGCCACCACGCCGACCCGACGTCGCGGCGGCTCGCGATCGGTGCGAGCACCGCCACGACGAGTACCGGGGCGACGAGGAGTGGCGCCAACCAGATGGCCTCGTGATGTTGGAAGGCCCCGACACGCTCGAGCCACCCGAAGGGTGTGAGTGTCGCCAACCACGACCCGTTGGTCGATGCGTCGGCCACCATGCGCGCGAGGTACCCCACGCCGACCGCACCGAGGGCCATCTGGGAGGCCGAACGACGCGGGGCGAGCAGCTCGGAGGCTACGAGGCCGGTCGCCTGGGCGCACCAGGCAAGGCCCGTCAGCCCGGCACCGTAGAGGGCGCTATCGAGGACCCGTTGGCCATTGAAGACCAGTGCGGCGAAGACGGCGAGACCCACCGCGACCCCGCTAAGGGCGAGCACGCCGACGGTCTCACGGTAAACGATCGCGCGCGCGACCCGCTCGACGACGAGCAGGTCCCAGGTGCCGGTGTCCTCGGCCCCCCGGGTGACGCGCGTCGCTGCGAGCGCGGCCCAGATCGCGACGGCGAGGGTGACCACGATGCCAACCTTCCACAGCACGTACGCGCCGGCACTGTCTAAGCCGGTGAAGTTGCCGTAGAGCGCCCGGAAGGCCGGATTGCGTAGCAGCGCCGAGACGCCGGTCAGCGCCAGCGCGCCGCCGCTGATGTTGTAGGTGGCCACGGCCACCGTGACGATCACGACGAGCAGCGCGGCCATCACCACCGTGGTGAGGCGAATCTGACGCCAGGTGACCCCGCGGGCGGAGCGAGGACCCATCTACCCGCGCGACTCGTCGTAGTACGAGAGGAAGATCTCCTCGAGACTCGACTCGTGAGTGCGCATCGACGTGACCCTGCCCCGAGCGAGCACGGCGAGCAACGGCTCGAGTGGCCCGATCACCCGGACGCGGACCTCGTCGCCCTCGCGCGACACGATGCTCACTCCCGGTATCGAGGTCAGATCGTCGAACTCCCCCGCCACGTCGATCTCCACACCCACGACCTCACGGAGTTCGTCGATCGCCGACACGGTCACGAGACGCCCGTCGCGGATCATCGCGACGCGTTCACAGAGGTGCTGCACCTCGGCGAGGATGTGCGAGCTGAGTAGGACCGCCTGGCCCCGCGCCTGGGCCTCGAGCACGCAGTCACGAAAGACCCGCTCCATCAACGGGTCGAGTCCCGCGGTCGGCTCATCGAGCAGCAGCACGGGCGCGCGAGTCGAAAACGCACTGATCAAGGCCACCTTCTGACGATTCCCCTTCGAGTACGCCCGTATCCGCTTGGCCGGGTCGAGCTCGAAACGTTCGACCAGGTCGTTGCGGTAGGCCGCGTCGACCTCGCCGTGCAGGGACCCCAGCAACGTAATGACCTCGAGCCCGGTGAGCTGAGGCCAGAGCGCCACCTCGCCGGGCACGTACGCGACGGCGCGGCGAGCCGGCGTGGAACCGGCGCGATGGCCAAGGATGGACGCGGTGCCCGAGGTTGGGTGCAAGAGCCCGAGCAGCAGTCGCAGGGTAGTGGTCTTGCCGGCACCGTTCGGACCGAGGAAGCCGACCACCTCACCGGCGTCGACCGCGAGGCTCAGTCCCTCAACGGCCTTGGTCGGTCCAAAGTGCTTGGAGAGGCGAACCGCCTCGAGAGCGTGACCGGGCACGACTGCAATCTATCGGACGCCATGACGCGCCCGGAACCCGATCAAGTCGGGACCCGAGCGCGTCATGTCCTGTGTTCCTACGCGCACGCAATGCGCGGGCTAGTTCAGCGAGCGGTCTTCACCGGCCCCTGCTGCACGCGAACGACCAACGCGATGAGCGTCAGCCAGACGCCGATCACCAGCGAGAGCAACACCAGCACCGTCCATCGGCCGATCAGGCCGTCGGGTCGCAGACTCTCCACCGCGCCCGCGAACGGGTCGGTGCGTGCGGCCTGGACCGTCAGCGACGTCGTCGCGAGAACCGCACCGGAACTATCCACCGCTGAGGCCTCGAAGTTCTGTGTACCGGCCCACGTCGGCTGGTACACAATCGTGGCGACCCCGGCTGCGTTGGTCGTCGCCGTGCCGATCTCCAGCAGCGGGGCACCGGCGAACTCCTCGACGTGCACGTAGAAGTTGACCGTCGTGTCCGCCATTGGCGCGGCGGACGCGTTGGCGACCTGGGCCGTCAGCTCGACACCGCGCTGTGACGCGGGACTACCCGACGTCAGGGCGAGCGTCGAACCTGTGGAGGCTGCCGCCGGCAGGGCGGCCGCCGCGACGCTGAGCAGCACCACGCCGCCCAACCCCGCGAGTGCGCGCGTTGCGAGACGAGAGAAATTGGCTACTGATATCACGCGCCCACCTCCTGGGAATCGAGCTCCTCGTGGCCCTCGGCAAGCTCTTCCATCTCCGCCATCGACAGAATTGGAACGAAGCGGAACACGACGAGCAACAGCAACGGAATGGCTGCGGTCGCGGCGATCGTGATCGAGATCGGCACCCACGTGAAGTGATACGTGCCCCAGTTGCCGGCAAGGACGCCACCCTTGGCCAGTGGCGAGTTCACAAGCGGCTCGGTCGCCGGGGGGATGACGATGACGAGCCGCTTGATCCAGAGCGCGGCCACCACGAGGAACGAGGCGACCACGACACCACTGGTGGTGCGAAACCGTCGGAACATCATGATGAACAGAGGCGCGATGCCCCCCGCGACGAAGTAGATCCAGAACGGTATGGCGTAGCGACCCGCAACGATCTGGTACACCCAGGCGGATGCCCCGGCCGTTCCCGAGTAGCCGTCGATGAGGTACTCGGTGAAGGTGAGGTACAGGTACGCCGCACCGAAGGCGATCATCAAGAACCCGAGGCGCACGAAGTGCCGGGGGGTGACGAACGCCTCGAGGTGGAAGAGATTGCGCGACGCGGCGACCGTCAGCACGACGAGCGCGACACCCGAGTAGAGCGCCGCGACGACGAAGTAGACGGGCAGGATTGTCTCCATGTAGCCGGCCCGCGAGGACGATGCGAACGCGAAGGACAGCACCGAGTGCACCGAGACCGCCATCGGAATGATCATGATGGCGATCAATCCGATCGCCCCATTCAGACGACGCCGCTCGTACGGTGTGCCGCCGAAGCGGCCGACGAGGACGCGGTAGAGCGACTTGCGCACCTTGACTCGTGTCGACGGCGCCTCATCCTCGAAACGCTCGAGGGCGATCGCCGCGTCCGGGACGAGTGGCAGGTAGAAGAAGACGATCGTCGCGAGGAGGTACGTGCTCACGGCGAAGAAGTCCCAAAGGATCGGCGACGTGAGGTTCCAGTACGGGGGCCACACGAGCTCCCAGATCCGGCTCGGGTCACCCAGGTGCGGGATGATGAAGACCATCCCGATGGGCAACGTGACCAGGGCGGTGGCTTCGGCGATCCTCGTCAGTGGTGCACGCCACCCGGCGTGGGTCAGACGAAGAATGGCCGACACCACGGCGCCGCCGTAGCTCACCCCGATGAAGGTCACGAGGTTGGCCTCGTAGATCGCCCAGAAGGCGCCGTCGCTATAACCCGCCGTGCCCAGGCCGTTGGCGACCTGATAGACCCAGGCCGCGATGCCGCCCAGCACGATCACCGTCAACACCGCGATCGAGGGCCACCACCACCGGGGCGTCTCGAGCACCGGTCGCATCGCCGCCGCTCGAAGGTCGGCGTTCTGGGGCGCCGCTTGATCGCGCCCCACGTTTGGAATGATGACGTCAGTCATCGGTCCCCTCCAGTCATCCGCGTCACGACGCGCTCGGGTTGTTGTTCAGGTCCTGGCCGTGGCCGGGGATGTAGTACACGCGTGGGTGGGTGCCGTACTCCTCCTTGAAGACGACGGCGTCGTTCTCGGCGAGGTAGGTGGAGATCTTCACCGTGTTACCCATGCCGTTGACCGCAGCGTCCGAGGTCAGGTCACCGAAGTAGATCACGCCCATCGGGCAGTGGGTCACACACTCGGGCAACTGACCGGTGGGCAGCATGGCCGCGCACTCGATGCACTTGCCGACGGTGCCCTTTACCTGCGGCACGGGCCACTCGGGCTCCTGCTTGAACGGCTGGCGTGGTGCCGGGACCGGGTCTGACCAGTTGAAGTAGCGCGCGTCGTAGGGACAGGCGTTCATGCAGATGCGCGTCCCGATGCACTTGCTCTGATCGACGAGCGTCAGGCCCTCCGGGGTCCGGAAGTTCGCACCGACCGGACAGACCGGCACACACGCGGGGTCTTCGCACATCTGGCACGGACGAGGCATGAAGTAGTTCTCGCCGGCCGCGTTCTGCATCGTGTAGACGTTCATCCACGTCTGGTCCTCATGCAGGTAGTGGGCCGTCTGGCAGGCGGTCGTGCAGAGCTTGCAGCCGTTGCACAGGCGCAAGTCGATAATCATGCACCACTGCTTCACCGGCCCGCTCGGCGTGGTCGTGGCCGGCTCGGAGGCGGCGGCGAGCGTCTCGGTCAGCGCGCCGAGCACCCCGACGCCCAGGCTGCCGAGAGCCGCGGCTCGAAGGAGTCCACGCCGGCCGATGGTGACGGCCGCGGCCGTCAACTCCTCGTGCTGCGCGTCGTCAGTCGCAACGATTTCGTTGTCGTGTTTCGTGGTCATGCTGCTTCCACCTTGATCGAACCTTCCATCCACTTCATGGTCGACATCGCGCCGCCCATGCCATTCGTGCCTGCGCCGCACGGGGCGTAGCACTGCCACGTGAAGGTCCCCGTCTTGGTGGGGACGAACGTTGCGACGACCGTCACCGACTTGCCGGTTGGCGCAGCGGGAATCGGCATGTTAAAACTCAGCCCGGGCACCGTGAAGGTGTGGGCCACGTTCGTGTCCGACACCGACGAGATCGCGTGGCCCGCGACCGTCTCCTGTCCGGTGGTCGAACCTTGGACCTTCGCGAACATCATCTGAGCGCCCATGAGCGGCGCCGTGCCGTCATCGAAACTGACGATCTTTACGGTGACGCGCTCGCCGACCTGCACGGTCCAGTCCGGGTTCGTGTATTGCGGCTGATCGCCAAAACCGGTCAGGGACCCCGTCACGATCTTCATCGTCTCGGTCACGTGGCCGTGCGGGACAATGGCCGCCGGCGGGTTCGAGCGGGTGAGTCGCGTCACGCCGGCGGCGATGCCACCGACCAACGCGACCGTGACGGCGAGTCCGACCAAAATGCCGGCGATCGATCCGAGAACCACGCCACCGTTACGGGCGAACGTTGCAGGACGACGCCAACTCAGACGGCCGAGGCGGTCGAGCGGATCGAGAGCGCCGAGACGCGCGAGCGGACCCCGGGCGCTCTCACGCCCGGGGTCGTTCACGCCAGTGGTGTGGCGGTTACTCATCAACTGACCTTGACCTTGCCCGTCATCCACCCGGTGGTCTTCATCGCGCCGTTCATACCGACGGTGCCCGTGCCACAGGGGGCGAAGCAGTTCCAGGTGAACGTGCCGGTCTTCTTAGCGATGAAGCTCGCCGTGACGACGATGCTCTTGCCGGTCGGAGCGACCGGGATCGGCATGTTAAAGCCCAGTCCGGTGATGGTGAAGGTGTGCGAGACGTTGATGTCCGACACGTTGCTCACGGTCTTGCCGCCGGCGACTTCCTTGCCATTCAGCGTGCCCATGACCGACGTGTACTTCATGTACTTGCCCATGAGCGGCGCTGCGCCGTCGTCGTAGCTGATGATCTTGACGGTCACGGTCTGACCCTTGTGCACGGTCCAGGCCGAGTTGGTGATCTTCGGCTGCTCGCCGCTACCCGCCAGCTTGCCCGTGGTCAGGATCTTCATAACCTCGGTCACGTGGCTGGGTGTGGCCGCGCTCGCCGTGGCGCCACTGACGACACCGGCGCCCAGCACGGGTGCGATGACGAGTGCCAGGGCTGCCGCCTTGGTCATTGGGTGCTTCATCTCATGTCTCCTCTTGGTTGAGTACTGCGATCCCGCTCGAACGCCTTGTTCGCGCCGGTACTACTTGACGTGAACCTCACCCGTCATCCAGCTCATGGTCGACATCGCGCCGGCCATACCGTTGGTGCCGCTGCCGCACGGGGCGTAGCAGTGCCAGACGAACGTGCCGGTCTTCTTGGCAACGAAGCTCGCCGTGACGACGATGTGACCGCCAGTCGGTGCGACGGGGATCGGCATGTTGAAGCCGAGTCCGGGCACGGTGAAGGTGTGGGCGATGTTGATGTCGGACACGTTGGCGACCGGCTTGCCGTTGACGAGCTCCTTGCCGTTGAGCGTGCCCTTCACGTTCGCGTACGGCATGTACTTGCCCATGAGCGGCGCCGTGCCGTCATCGAAACTGACAATCTGGACGGTCACGGTCTGACCCTTTTGCACGGTCCAGGAGGCGTTGGTGATCTTCGGCCAACCCGGCTTGTGGTCCATCTTGCCGGTGATCAACCGCATGTGCTCGACCACGTGGGTCGGGGTCGCGGCCGCGGCACTCGTGCTCGTGAGTGACACCGCAGCCAGTGGGGCGGCGGCTAGCAGCAACGCGGTCAACGTGGTAATCGGGCGCTTCATGTCAATGCTCCTTGTTGGTTTGGTTGGGGGGGTAGAACTTCGAACCGGTTCGACTCAGGCGACCACGGTGACGTAGCCGCGCATGTAGCCGTTGTGCGCCATCGCCCACTTGTCACAGGGCAGGGCGCAGAACCACTGGATGGTTCCCGGCTTGGTGGGCTTAATCGTGAAGTGGGTGATCGACGGCGACGAGGCGGTGCCCGCCGGGGCCACAGCACTCACGTTCAGGTCGGGCGACATCCACGAATGCGACTGCACGTCGTAGTTGTAGATCGTGACGTCGTAGGTCTTGCCGACGGTCATGGTGAAGGTTCCTGGGACGAAGGCGTCATGGACCAAGCCATCGGGGCCCTTCACGCCACCGAGCGGCGGCGGGTTGATCTCGAGCTTCACCTGGACGGCGTTTGAGGCGCTCGCGGGTACGACGGCGCTGGTCGACGCGCCGGGGGCCGGGGTCGTGCCCGTCACCTTGTGCCAGATCGCGCCGGCGCCGGCGGTGATCGCAAAGACGACCGCCGCGACGATGACAATCCCCGCGATCAAGTTCACCAGTCCGCGAACCCGATGTGTCTCTGCTCCGCCGTTACCTCGGTTCACCACGGTCGTTTCGCTGCTCATCATTCGCTCCTCCCGGCCACCATCACGATGGTGATTCGGACCTTGACCATCCTTGGGCCGCGAGCGGAGACTTTCTAGAGAAATCCCTCGGGTCCGTCGTCCCGTGGAATCACGGGACGCGCGAGAGCCATCGCGACGTCGAGGCCGTCCTGTGCGTCGGTCGCGATGACGTCCGCGGACACGAGCGACTCGGTGCGCTCCTCGCGTGGATGGGCCTCACGACGGCAGTGTCGCGAACGCCCGGTCGGTGGATCCCCGTTCGGGCCGCACGCCCGTACTCGCGTCGTGACGTCGGTCGTGGTCACAACACGTGCTTTTTCAGGTCTTTCGTCCGTGGATTCACGGTAAAGACCGGGGGGACACTGCCGTAAGGTGATGTCGTGGCCGACACCGAAGTGGTCAATTCGAGGTCGATATCCGTCATCGTGGTTGACGATCACGAGGTCGTGCGAGAAGGAACCCGCAAGATGCTCGAGCGAGACCCCGATATCGTGGTGGTCGACGAGGTGGGCTCGGTCCAGGACGCCCTCGTGTCCGCGCGGCGATTGCGCCCCCGGCTCATGGTCATCGACGTCGAGTTGCCCGACGGCAGTGGCGTCGAGGTCGTGCGCGAAGTTGTGGCCGAGAAATTGCCGATCCGTTGCCTGATGCTCTCAGCCCACGACGACTACGTCTACTTCTCCGAGGCGCTCGCCGCGGGCGCCGGCGGTTACCTCTTGAAGACCGCGAGTGCGGCGGAATTCGTGGCCGCGGCCCGGACCGTCTCGGTGGGCGGCACGGTCATCGACGGCTCGCTCTCGCACCGGCTCGCCGGTCGGCGTCAACCACCCGAAGAGGAGCTGATTCACCGGCTCACGGCGCGCGAGCTCGACGTCATCGCCGCCCTCGTGCGGGGCCGCTCCAACAAGGAGATCGCCCTAGAACTCGGCATCGGACTGCGCACCATCGAGAGTTACGTCTCGGCGATCCTCAACAAGCTGGGCGTGCGCTCACGAACCGAAGCGACGATCTTCGCGATCGAACACCACCTCGCGTCACCCAAACCGAGCAAGTGAGTACGCCCAACCCCCGTATCCCGATCCGTGAGATCCTCGTGCGGGCACTGCACCCGCCCGTTCGCGAATGGGCCTTTTGGGGCGTGCAGGCAATGGTGGTGTTCTGGGCCGTGATCCACGTGTGGGTCGACATGAGTAGCGCGTTGCACGGCAGCGTCCTGCCCTACGGCGTGCCGATCGACCTGCTGCTGATCCCAGTCGGCTACGCCGCCCTGCGTTATGGCCTCTCCGGTTCGGCCGCCACCACCATCTGGGCGATCCTGCTGTGGATGCCCGACCTCCTGATCCCCGACGACCAGGGCCACTACCAGCAAGACCTCGTCCAACTCTTCGTCGTCACGGTGGTCGCACTCTTCGTTGGGCTCGAGATCGAGCGTGCCCACCTCGAACGGGCTCGCGCCGAGGTCGCCGAGGCCGAACGTCGCGTCGCCGAGCAGCACTACCACCGGCTCTTCGATGTGAACACGGCGCCGATCTTCCTGATCGATCCGTCGGGCACCGTGTTGGAGGCCAATCCCGCGGCGTTGCACCTGAGTGCCGGCGCGACGGCACGGCGGATCACCGACCTGTTCGATCTCGCCGACCACGACCTTGTCGAAGGCCGGACGAATCAGCTCACCATCCAGCAATCCGACGATGACGAGGAGCGCAACTTCCGCGTCTCAGTCACCAATTTCGAACCGAGCGCCGTTGGGCCGATTCGCCAGGTGGTCCTCGAGGACGTCACCGAGGAGTACCGCTCCGAGCGCGAGGCGCGAGCCTGGGCGATCGAGGTCCTGCGGGCCCAAGAGGACGAGCGGCGTCGCATCGCCCGCGAAATCCACGACGACCCGCTGCAGCGTCTTCTCCAACTGGCCCGACGTCTCGAGGTCCTCGGCTCCCCGAGCGAGCAAATGGATGGTGACGAGCGCGTCGAGCAGTTCGTCACGGTGCGCGAAGAGTTGCTCAACGTCGTCGGGCACCTGCGCGAGGTCACCCGCGGACTGCACCCGGCCGGACTCGACCAACACGGGCTCGTCGCGGCGGTCCGTGGACTGCTCGTCGACCTCGAGGTCGACGAGGGCCTCGTCACCGACTTCATCGTCACCGGGGACATCGTCAGCGGTTCCCACGAGGCCGAGGTCGGGCTCTTTCGCATCGTTCAAGAGGCGGTGCGCAACGTCATCCGCCACGCCCGAGCGGCGAACCTCGTCGTGTCGATCCACTACGTGAAAGATTGCGCGCACGTCACGATCGTCGACGACGGCGTCGGCTTCGACGTGAGCCGCGACAGTCTCGTCTCGGGCAATCACCTTGGGATCTTGAGCATGCGCGAGCGCGCGAACCTCCTCGACGGTCACTGCGAGGTCACCTCGACGATCGGCGAGGGGACGACGGTCGAAGCCACCGTGCCGCTGCACCGCGTGGCGGTCGAGGCCATGGTCCGTCGCGACTGATCGCGTCGGTGGTCGCTTACTGGGCAGCGACTCGTGGCTTCGACAACGGCCAGAACGTCCACGCGAGGAGTGCGATCAGCGGTCCGGAGTTGACGTCCGTACCCTGCGCCGTCAGGAGTCCGCCGAAGTCCTGGACGAGCCACACGAACGCGGCGAAGACCATCGCGACAATCAGTGCCGGCCGCACGAGTGCTGGCTTGGCGACGGTGATCGCAATGACGAGACTGACCAGCGCGAGGCCGAGCGAGAACGCGAGGCCGCGACCAGCGAACACGGTCGCGAGGCCGTGGTCGATCGACCGGACCCAGCCCGGCTCACCGGACGCCGCGCCCATCACCAGGTCGTGCATCGCCTGGGGCGCCCGATTCGCAGGGAGCAGGAAGTACACCGCGAAGTCGACCCAGAGCACGACCCAGGCCGCTATCGCGCCTCGGCGACCCCAAGGACCGGCGTCGACGACCGAGGTCGCGTCACCACGATTAGACGGCCAGATCAAAATCGCGATCACGGCGTAGAGCACGACCGCACCCGGTTGACCCGCGAGCGGCGAGCCGCCGGCGAATACACCACCGAACCCCTCGGCGAACCACCAGACCGCCAGGCTCCAGACGATCGAGGTCCCCAAGGCAAATCGGGCAGTGGGGCGCCAGAACAGGCCGAGCGCGATCACGAGTTGCAAGGTGGCGTAGAGCGCGTTCCACCACGCGATGTCGTGGACCATGAAGTGGTCCGCCCAGATCATGGGTTGCACGATCAGCCACGGGCTCCCCGACGCTGCCGGTTCGAGTGCGCCGGTCACGAAGGCCTTGGTGAACATGAAGGGCTGGAACTGGAGGGCCGCGTCAACGAGCCAGATGACGCCGAGAGCGATCTGGAGTGTACGCCGGCGCACCTCGAGCGGTGTCGTCGTGGCGTGCGTCGTCGTCCGACTCCGCCAACGAGTTGACGTCATGGGATTGACTACGTGACTCGACACCGGCACCTCCTCACGATTCGGCCGGCATCAATCCTGTTTGGACACGCGTCGCATCACTAGCGTGAAACCACGGTCCCGCGCCTCGTATTGCCACGGGGCTGGCCGGGAGGCCCCTGGACTATTTAGAAGTCGCGAGCCTCGGCGACATTGTCGAAGCGCGCGAACTCGCCTCGCCAGGTCAAGTGGGCACTGCGGGTCGGTCCGTTACGGTTCTTGCCCACAATCACCTCGGCGTCGGCCTTCTTGTCGTTGGACACGTCACCGTACTGCTCGGGCCGGAAGAGGAAGAGCACGACGTCGGCGTCTTGCTCGAGCGAACCCGACTCACGAAGGTCCGACATGATCGGCCGCTTGTCGGCACGATCCTCGAGTTTTCGCGACAGCTGGGAAAGGGCGATCACCGGGCACTGGAGCTCGCGGGCGAGGATCTTCAGAGACCGGCTCATCTCGGACACCTCCACCTGACGGTTCTCGGCGCGCGAACGCGAGCTCATGAGCTGAATGTAGTCAACGATCACCACGCCGAGATCGCCCTGCTGTTGTTTGATTCGCCGTGCGCGGGCCCGCACATCCATCACCGTCAGGGACGGGTTGTCGTCAATGAAGATCTTGGCCGGAGCAAGGAAGCTGAACGCCTCGTGGGCGATTCGCCAGTCGTTGTCATTGAGGTCGCCGGTTCGCAGCTTGGACGAGTCGATCCGCGCCGTGGACGCGAGGATTCGCTCGGCCAACTCCTGTCGGCTCATCTCGAGCGAGAAGTAGAGCGCGGGACGCCCGACGACGGCCCCGACGTGCACGAGGATGCCGAGGGCGAAGGCCGTCTTTCCGGTACCGGGTCGGGCGCCCACGATCGTCAGACTGGTGGGCTGGAGCCCTTGGAGCACGAGATCGAGTGAGCGGTACCCCGTCTCCAACCCGTTCAACTGCCCCCGAGTCTCGCCACGGGTCTCGAGGATGTTGGCCTCCTCGAGCAGGAGTCCCTGGAGCAACGAGACCGAGTCGATCCGGCGGTTGTCCGCAATCGCGTTGATCTTGCGCTCGGCCTCGTCGATCAGGCCCGACACGTCGTCGGTCGGGCGGTAGGCGTCGTCGACCACCTCACCGGCCACGGCGATCAGTCGTCGCTGCTGGGCTTTGTCGCGCACGATCTCCGCGTAGTGCTGGGCGTTCGCGGCCGAGGGCGTGTTGAGTTGGAGCGAGGACAGCACGGCGAGCTCGACCGCCGCAGCCCCGTGCTCCTGCAGCTTCGCCTGGACCGTCACGTAGTCGACGGGTTCGGCCGCGTTCACGAGCGCGACAATCGCGGTGAAGATCTGACCGTGCAGCGGACGATAGAAGTCCTCCGCGCTCACGGTCTCGTAGGCGATGCTCACGGCCTCGGGTGACAGGAGCATGGCGCCAATGAGCGACTCCTCGGCTTCGAGGGCGCTCGGCGGTACGCGGCCGCCACCCGGCAGCGTCCGACCACGGTCCGATTCAAGTTGCGTCATAAGACATCAACGGTCGCCGACAACGCCTGTGCAGCGCAAGAACAACAACGTGGGGAAAATGCTGTGTCTAACCTCACGACAACAGAATGCCCCGTCCCTGTGACACGACTGGGACGTGACGACGCGCCGGGTAGAACCCGGCGCGTCGTCATCATTCGATCTTCGGTGTTACTTAGCGACCACCTCGACGGTGATCGTGGCCTCGACACCGTCGAACAGCGTGGCACTGGCCGTCGCCGGGCCGACCTCTTTGAGGTGTTCGGCCATGTGGATCGCGGCACGGTCGAGGGAGATCCCCGTCGCCGTTCGAAGGGCGTTGACGATGTCGGCCTCGGTCACCGATCCGAACAGTCGTCCGTTACTGCCCGCACGGGCCGCCACGGTCACCGTAGCGGCCTCGATGACCGAACGCTGGGCCATCGCCGCCTCACGGCTCTGCGCGTCGCGCAGGTCACGCTTCTTACGCATCGAGGCGGCCTGCAATTCCATCGTGTCAGTGGCGGCGAGCGCCGCGCCCGATGGGAGCAGGTAGTTCCGCGCGTAACCGGTCTTGACGTCCACGATGTCGCCGCGGCGTCCAAGCCCCTGGACATCACTGCGCAACAGGATCTTCATTCGCCCACCTCCTCGGTGGCCATGAACACTGCCGCCGCTTCACTCGCGTCCTCGAGCATCGCGTCGTCGACGCTGACCTCGGGCGACTCGACCTCAGCCTCGGCGACGGCGGCCTCACGGTCGGGACGCGGGCCGCGCGGTCCGCGATCGTCTCGACCACCGCGGCCGCCGCGACGCTCGGTCACGGTGCGCTGCGTGTAGGGCAAGAGCGCCAGTTCGCGCGCGGTCTTGATCGCGTCGGTGACGTCACGCTGGTGCTGCTGACAGTTGCCCGACACCCGACGGCCGCGAATCTTGCCACGGTCGGAGATGTACTTGCGCAACTGGGCCAAGTCCTTGTAGTCGACCGTGCCGACGCCGTGTTGGCAGAAGGCACAAGGCTTCTTCTTGACGCCGCGGCGGGTGTCGATCTTCGGCGCGCGCTTTGGCGGCTTCGGGTTATTGATACGTGGCATTAGAAAGGCTCCTCGTCGTAGGCGTACGTGGTGGGTTCGTTGGGTCGGGGCGTTGCGGGGCGTTCAGCGTCACGGAACGGGGCGTCGGGTCGCGGTGTCTTGGTGACCACCGCGGTGGCGAAGCGGAGCGACGGTGCGATCTCGTCAGCATTGATCTCGACGATCGAACGCTTGTCGCCATTCTCGGTCTCCCAGCTGCGCTGCTCCAGGCGACCCGTGACGACCACGCGCGTGCCCTTGGACAACGAGTTGGCCGCGTTCTCGGCCATCGGCCCGTAGCCGGTCACCTCGAAATACGAGACTCGCTCTTCCCACTCCTGGGTCTGGCGATTCTGCCAGCGGCGGTTCACCGCCACCGACAGCCGGACTGCCGCTTGGCCGCTATTGAGGAACTTCAACTCCGGGTCGCGGGTTATGTTGCCCACGATCGTGATGGTGTTGTCAGGCATCTGCTCTCCTTACACTTCCTCGGAGCGGGCCGGGGTCGACGCGGGAACGCGACGGCTGGGACGCTCGTTTCGACGAAGAATCTTGAAGCGCAGCACTTCATCGGACAGGGTCAAAATCCGGTGTAACTCGTCAACGGTCGTCGATTCTCCGGCGAACTCAACGAGCACGTAGTACCCCTCTTTGCGCTTCTTGATCTCGTACGCCAGTGGGCGCTTTCCCCAACGGTCGATGGTTCCCGGGGTTCCACCATTCGTACGGATCGTCTCGAGTGCGCGGTCGAGCGCTACCTGGATCAACTGTGCGTCGACGGTCGTGTCGAACACAATCATGGTTTCATACGGCCTCATGGCCACTTCCTTTCCCTGTGGTCCGGCGTGCCGGGCTGCGCGGAAAACGCAGCAGGGTTCATTCCCATCACCGATGGGACCGATAAGTCTAGCCCAGGGGACCGATTCTGGCTAGTCGAGCCACCCCGCGGGTGTCGGGTAGACCTCAGATTCGTCGGGGAACGACCCGGCGCGAACGTCGTCGCGGTACCGCGAGACCGCCTCGGTGATCGCCGAGCCGAGGTCGGCGTACTGGCGGACAAACTTCGCGGGTTTGCGGTTAGAGAGCCCCAGTAGATCGTGGAAGACAAGCACCTGGCCGTCAGTGTCCGGTCCAGCCCCGATGCCAATCGTGGGCACGTCGAGCGCCTCGGTCACCATCGTTCCGACCACGGCCGGTACGCCCTCGATCACGATGGCGTAAACGCCCGCGTCCTGGAGCGCCAGTGCATCGTCGACGAGGACCTTGGCCGCCTCACGCGTTTTGGACTGGACCTTGAAACCGCCGAAGGCGAGCACACTCTGGGGCGTCAAGCCGAGATGCCCCATGACAGGGATCTCGGCGTCGTGCAGCGCCTTTACCACGCCCACCCGATTGCGGCCGCCCTCGAGCTTGACGCTCTCGGCTCCTGCCCGTACCAGCGCGGCGCCGTTTCGGACCGCTTCGGCCTCCCCAACGTGATAACTCAACCAGGGCATGTCGGCGACCACGTGAGCGGCGGGGTGCGCGGCCGCGACTGCCGCGACGTGGTGGACCATGTCCTCAACAGTCACGTGCAGGGTGTCAGCCTGACCGAGCACCACGTTCGCGAGTGAATCTCCCACGAGGATCATGTCGACGCCGGCGGCGTCGACGTAGCGAGCGCCCGGCTCGTCGTACGCCGTGAGCATCACAATCGGGTCAGCGCCGTTACGGCGCTTTCGGGTCCGCAGGGTCAACGCGCTTAGGCTCACGCTCCGACTTTACGCCCGGCCCCGAACGGCGCGTCGAGTCCGGCCACCGGCACCCCAGCGCCTCGCCAGATGGTGAAAGTGGCACGCAACGCAAACCTCCACGGCGTAGCACTGCACCGGCTCGTCGCGTCGCTCAAGCTTGGCGAGTTCGGCGCGCGACGTCGGACACGTGCCCCCCGCGGGTAGTCGGGCACCGAACACGTAGGTCACCTCGACGAGCGGTCCGTCGTGACAAACGGGGCACTGCTCACCGCTCCCGCGACCGATGTTGCGCGCCGCGCGCAACAGCTCGGGGTGTGCGTCGCACACGTCCTCGGCGCGCAACAGCCCCGAGGCAAGCTTCTCAAGCAGCGCGTGACGCACGAGGCCGAACTCGACAACGGCTCCGTCGGCCGAGGTGGTGCGCAGCGTGCGATCCATTGGGCGAGACTACAACGCCCCGCCACCCCTGTCCCAGCACCAAACGTCACGTTCGATATATCGAATTGATATGATGAGTCGCATGTTGGACATCGCCATCTTGGGACTGCTCATGGACCGTGACCATCACGGCTATGAGATCCGTTCGCAGTTGCGCGAGCGTCTCGGCGTCTCGGCCAACGTGTCATTCGGGTCGATCTACCCCGCCCTCGCCCGCCTGGAGCGCCACGGCAGCGTCGAAGCCGTGGCACCGACGGAGTCTCGCTTCGGTGCCCTCTCGACCGGTTCGCTCTCGGGCGAACGGGCGTCGTTACGCGCACTTCGCGCGACCTCGGGCATCGGTCGGCGTGGTCGCAAGGTCTACCGCATCACCGACCGTGGTCGTCAGGAGTTTGCCGAACTCCTCGCCGACCCGACCACGATGGACGACGGCAAGAACTTCACGATGCGCATGGCGCTGGCGAAGTACCTCACCCCGACGTTGCGCGTCGCGCTCCTCGAACGCCGCCGCACGGACCTCGTCTCGCGCCTGGCCGAGGTCCGTGCCGGCGCAGCGAACACTGAACTCGACTCGTACGCCCGCAGCGTGATGGAACACGCCGCGCAGGCGGTCGAGTTGGACCTCGCGTGGATCGACAGCCTGTTGACCACCGAACGCAGTAACCACAACAACTTCGCCCAAGACGCGAAGTGAGAGAAGAAGCAGAAAGGAGCGCCATGGAGAAGATTCGTGTGGCGATCGCTGGCGTTGGAAACTGCGCTAGTTCACTCATTCAAGGCGTGACGTACTACAAGGACGCCAAGGCGGGCGACGACGTCCCCGGTCTCATGCACGTCGTGCTGGGCGGCTACCACGTGAGCGACCTCGAGTTCGTCCTCGCCTTCGACGTCGACGCATCCAAGGTCGGCAACGACCTCGGCAAGGCGATTGACGGCGGGCAGAACAACACGATCAAGTTCGCGACCGTGCCGTCACTCGGCGTCACTGTGCAACGGGGTCCGACATTGGACGGTCTCAACAAGTACTACCGCGAGGTCATCGAAGAGTCACCGGCCGAGGCCGTCGACGTCGTCCAGGCCCTGCGTGACTCCGGCGCCCAAGTGTTGGTCTCTTACCTCCCCGTCGGCTCCGAAGAGGCCCAGCGCTTCTACGCCCAAGCCGCGATCGACGCCGGCGTCGCCTTCGTGAACGCCATCCCCGTATTCATTGCCTCGGACCCCGTCTGGGCGAAAAAGTTCGCTGACGCGGGTGTCCCGATCATCGGTGACGACATCAAGAGCCAGGTCGGAGCGACCATCGTGCACCGCATCCTGTCGCGCCTCTTCGAGGACCGCGGTCTGACCCTGGACCGCACCTACCAGTTGAACGTCGGCGGCAACATGGACTTCAAGAACATGCTCGACCGCGAACGGCTCGAGTCCAAGAAGATCTCCAAGACCCAGTCCGTCACCTCTCAGCTGGAGAGCAGCCACCTCGAGCCCGAGAACATCCACATCGGCCCGAGCGACCACGTACCGTGGCTGCTCGACCGCAAGTGGGCCTACATCCGCATGGAAGGTCGCAACTTCGGCGACGTGCCGCTCAACCTCGAGCTCAAGCTCGAGGTGTGGGACTCGCCCAACTCGGCTGGCGTCATCATCGATGCCGTGCGCTGCGCCAAGATCGCCCTCGACCGCGGCATCGGCGGACCGGTCGTCGGTCCTTCGGCCTACTTCATGAAGTCGCCGCCGGTGCAGTTCCACGATGACGTCGCCCACGACATGGTCGACGCATTCGCGAACGACGGCGCCGAGAACCCCGTCTGGCCGTAGTCCGCTGCGCAAAGTCCCGTCACCCAAATGGGTGGCGGGACTTTGTCATGTGGCGTTCTGTTGCGCCCACCACGCCGTGAGCCGTTGCGCTGCGTCATCCGGGTCGATCTCGCCCTCGTCGAGGCGGATCTCCATCAGGAAGTCGAGCGCCTTGCCCACTACCGGACCCGGGGCGACGTGCAGGAGCTCCATCACGGCGACCCCGTCGAGCGCGGGGCGCAGTCGACTCAGGTCCTCGTTGGCGCGGACCTCTTCGATGCGCAGCTCCAGCTCGTCCATCCGCTTCGCGAACGTCGCGGCCTTGCGCGCATTGCGCGTCGTCGCGTCACAGCGCGTGAGCTCGTTGAGCTCGTTGAGCAGATGTCCCGCGTCTCGGACGTAGCGGCGCACCGCGCGGTCGCTCCAGCCCATCTTGTAGGTGTGAAAGCGCAGGTGGAGCTCGACGAGCATGCTCACATCATCGATCATGGTCTGGGGGTATTTGAGCGCCGCCATCCGCTTGCGCGTCATCTTCGCACCCACGATCTCGTGGAATCGGAAGGTGACCCCGTCATCGGAGATGGCCCTCGTACGGGGCTTGCCAATGTCGTGGAAGAGCGCGGCGAGACGAAGGGTGAGGTTGGCCGACGTCTTGTCGACCACCGCCCACGTGTGCTTGAGCACGTCCTTGTGCTGATGGATCGGGTCTTGCTCGAGTTGCAGCATTGCGAGCTCGGGGAAGAACTGGTCCGAGAGCCCAGTCCGTACGATGAAGTCCAGTCCCGTCGACGGTCGCGCGGTCATGAGCAGCAGGTCGAGTTCGCCTCGTACCCGCTCCACTGAGACCTTGCGCAACGACTCGGCCATCTCGGTCGCGGCCGCCTCAACGGCCGGGTCGATCGACAGGTCGAAACGTGCGGCGAAGCGAGCGGCCCGGAGCATTCGCAACGGGTCGTCCTGGAAGAGCCGGATCGGATCGGTCGGGGTGCGAAGGCGCCGCTCGAAGAGGTCGATGAATCCCTGGTGGTAATCGAAGAGCGTCTGGACACCCGGGGTCTCGTCGGCCAGTGCGATGACGTCGAGCGCCAGGGCGTTGATGGTGAAGTCGCGTCGACTCAGGTCCACCTCGAGCGAATCGCCCCACTCCACCGACGGCTTGCGCGAATGATCGACGTAGGCCTCGGAGCGGAACGTGGTGACCTCAGCCTTGACGCCGTTGGCCCGTATCACGCCCCCGAGCGTCCCGAATGCCCGCCCCTGCTCCCAGAGCGTGGTACACACCGGCGTCATGATGCGCGCCACGTCGTCGGGTCGGGCGTTGGTCGTGAAGTCGATCTCGAAGTCCTCGCGACGCGGCTCACCGAGTAAGGCGTCGCGCACCGATCCACCGACGGCGTACAGGGAGAACCCCTCGTCGGCGAAGACGCGCGCGAGGGGTCGCGCTAAGTCGGCTAGCTCGACTAGCCGTTCGTGGGCTTGCTCCATGGACAACACTCGCCACAACGGTAGTGGGGCCAGTGGTCCGACACGGGCGACGGTAGCCTGGGTCTGCATGTTCCACCGTTTTTCGACCTGGTGGCGGGCGCTCAGCGTGGTACTCCTCGGCCTCGCGACGATCACGTGGCCTTCGGCCTCGAGCGCTGCGACGACGCCGGTCTTCACCGTCGAGCACCAAGACGCCACCGCGGTGATGTCGTCGTCGGGCACCGCCAGGATCGTGATCACCCTGGCCTTTCGCCACCCGAGCGACACGACGCAGGTGTCGCTCGCGCTCTACCCTCGAATCGTCATGCGATCGCAGATCGCGCCGATCATCTCGGGCGCGGGGGTCTCGGGGCCGGCGACCGCGTCGACCGGCTCGTTCGAACCCGATTGCACGGCGTCACGCACGAGCACCATCGCGGTCGTGTTCTTCACGGGACGCCCGCTGACTAGTCGGGGCCGGTGCGGCCCACTCCCTCGGTTACGACTCGCGTGTCGCGGCGCGACCTGTGACGGCGTGTACCCGCTGCGTTACGCCGTGAGCGCCCACGGCACCACGACGGTGTCGTGGTCCCTCGTCGCGATCCAGACCGCACCCGTCGCGAGTCCACTGCAGTTCTCCTGGATCACGACCTTGGGTGCGGGGACGTGGTCCAAGTCCGTTCGCACCGCGGCCGTGCTGACGGCGATCAGTCGACGTCCGACGATGCCGCTCACGGTCAGCGCGAACTACGAGACGCTCTCGAGCGCGTACGAGGCCGGGACGCGCGGGGCCGCGTGGCGTGGCGCACTCAACCACGCGGTCGCCAGTCCGCTGCACCGGATTATCGACGCCCCACCCCAGCGGGTCGACTTCGCCGGACTCGCGGCGAACGGACTCGGAGCCGAGGTGAAGTCCCAGCTCAACCTGGCCGGTCAACTCGTCGGGGCCATCACCGGGCGCTACCTCGACGGACCCGTCCTGCTCGAAGGCGAGCCCTCGGCCGCGACCGTCGCCGCTCTCGGCGCGGCCGGCGTGTCCAACGTGGTCGTCCCCGAAAACCGACTCACGATTGAGCCCTCCACAACCCTCACCTGGGGCTCCCCCTTCCACATCACGGGCGGTGGATCACCCATCGCGCTGACCGACGACCAGCCACTCTCGGCGCTCGCGGTCGATGGGGCCATCGAGCCCGGCCGCCGGGCCGCCATCATGCTGGCCACACTCGCCTTCTTGCACTTCGAGGCGCCCAACGCACCCGCCAGTCGATCAGTCATCGTCACCGTCCCTGCGACGATGACGTCGATTCCGTTCTTCAACCAGGTCGCCGCAGGCCTCACCGCTGATCCGTTCGTCGTGGCAAGCAGTCTGGTCCCCTCGTTCACTTCCTCACTGGTGGGCTCCGATGGTGCGCCGTCCACCCGATCCCTGCTCGCGGTCCCGCCCTCCCACTGGAGTGCACGGAACATCGCCACACTCACCGCACTCGCGGCCCAAGTCAACTCCTTCAGCCAAGCCATCACCGATCACGCCGTTGCCTTCGCACTTCGTGTCGCGACCGCACGCGCCGAGACCGTCGGCGGAGCGTCGGCCCGCCAGAACGCCATCAACGCGGCCACCGCCGGACTCAACGCGCAGCTCGCCAAGTTCACCGTCGACCCGAGCGCTATCACTCTCGCCGGCCCCGGGACCGCGCTGCCGATCACATTGCACAGCACCGCCTCCTACACGATCACCGCAGTGGTTCATCTCCTGACCAATCAGTTGGACTTCCCCAAGGGATCCAACGTCGTGGTGACCCTCGGCGCACCGACGACCTCCGTGCGCGTGCCAACCGTGAGTCACCGCGGTAGCAGCCTCACGTTGCAAGTGAACGTGACCACGCCCGATCAACAGGTCTTGCTCGCCCACGCGGCCATCCAGGTGCGTATCGCTGGTACATCGGTCGTCGGATACCTGTTGACACTCGCCTCACTCTTGGTGCTCGGGGCGTGGTGGTGGCAGACGTATCGGCGCCGCTCGAAGGGACGTCACGCTCGATGAGCACCACGTCGAGCCATTCCTCACGCGTGCTGTCGATGGCGAGCGGTACGCTCGCCTCGCGGCTGACGGGACTGCTACGGGTCTTCGTCCTCGTCTGGGTCCTCGGGTTCACCCCGCTCGCGGACGCCTTCAACCTCGCCAACACGATTCCCAACATGCTCTTCGACCTCGTCCTCGGCGGGATCATGATCGCCACCTACATCCCCGTGTTCGTCGAGCGTCTCGCCGTCGACGGTGAGCGCAAGGCCTGGCATTCGATCTCCACAGTGCTCACGGCGTCGGTTATCGCCCTGGTCATCGGGTCCGCCCTCGCGTGGATCGCCGCCCCGTGGATCATCGACGGCTTCACCGCACTACACCAACTCGACGCGGGTCACGCCGCTACGCTGCTCGAAAATCAACGCCGGGTCGCGACGGAACTGCTGCGTTGGTTCGTCCCCCAGATCTTCTTCTACGGTCTCATCGGACTGGCCACGGCCCTGCTCAACGTGCGTCACCGCTTCGGAGCCCCCGCGTGGGTGCCGGTGGCGAACAACGTCATCGCCGTCGCCGTGCTCATCTGGTTCCACCTCGTTGATCCGACACCGGTGCTCGCGCAATTGCCCGGATCGCACGACCTGCTGTGGCTCGGACTCGGCACCACCCTCGGCGTCGCCGTTCAGTTCCTCTGTCTTCTCCCCTCGCTCGCCCGCAGCGACCTCTGGCGCGTCGCCCCGCGGTTCGACCGGCACGACCCCGCGCTCCACGCCATCGGCCGACTGGGCGGATGGACCCTGCTCGTCGTCGTCGCGAATCAGGCGTCGCTCTACGTGATACTCGCACTCGCCTTCGGCGTCGGCGGCAACGGACCGGTCAGCGCCTACACCTACGGATGGTCGTTCTTCCTCATCCCCTACGCGGTCATCGTGGTCTCGGTACTGAGTTCACTGGCGCCCCAGTTGTCTCGGATGGCCACCGATGAGGACTACACCGGCTTCAGCGAGCGACTCCGGTTTGGCCTACGGCAATCGCTCGTGATCATTGTGCCGTGCACCATCGGATTCATCATCCTCAGCCAGCCCCTCGTCGCGGTCCTCAACCACGTCAACGCCACGCACACACTCGCGGCGGGAACTGTGCTTGCGGTGCTCGCGGCCGGCATGCCGGGCTTCACTGTGTACATGCTCTGCGTTCGGGGCCTTCAGGCGATGCAGCGCGCCCGCGAGGTCTTCGTGCTCTACCTCTTTCAGAACGGCCTCAACATCGTCTTGGCCCTCGTGTTCGGGCGACACTCCATCGCGGCACTCACCTCCAGCGTCTCCATCTCGTACACGGTCGCAGCGGTCGCAGCCCTGTTCACGCTCTCGAGACATCACGTCTCGATCACCACGACGATCTGGTCAATTCACGTTCGCCGAAGCACCGTCGCGTCGCTCATCGCCGGCACCGTGATGGCCGCGACGTACGCGGCGTCGAGCGCGAACGTCGGCCTCGGCCTGATCGTCCGGTTCGCGAGTGCCTTCGTGATCGGCGTGGTCGCCTACGTCGTGGTCGTGGTACTGGGACAGCGTCGAGCTGGCCGGCGACCGTCGAACGTGCAAGGCTGACAGACGCAGAACGTGAGGGGGACCAATGGCTCGAATCCGTGTGGTGTGTGACAGCGGCAGTGACCTCCCCGACGACGTCGCCCAACGACTCGGCGTCGACGTGGTGCCGCTGACGATTCGCTTCGGGGACAACGAGTTCACCGACCGCGTCGACCTGTCCCCGTCGCAGTTCTGGGCCAAGTGCAAGGAGTCCAAAGTCCTCCCCGAGACAGCGGCCCCCTCCCCCGGCTCGTTCCAGGCGACCTACGAAGAAGCGCTGGCGAACGGCTACGACGGGGTCCTCGTTCTCGCAATCTCGGCCGCGCTCTCGGCGACGCATCAGTCCGCCTCGCTCGCCGCCGAGGCGGTCGCGGACCGGATACCCGTGCGTGTCATCGACACCAAAGCCGTATCGATGGCCGTCGGACTCATGGCGATCGACCTAGCCGAGCTCGCCGCCACCGGGGTCGACCTCGACGGCCTAGAGACGCGCGCGCGAGATCTGCTCGGCCGCGTTGGTATCTGCGGCACGTTGGACACGCTCGAACACCTGGTCAAAGGGGGTCGGGTCGGTGGGGCACGCGCGCTGCTCGGTCAGGTCCTCTCAATCAAGCCGCTCCTCGCCCTCAAGGACGGGGTCGTCGCGGAAGCGGGCCGCCAGCGCACAAGGGCGAAGGCTCTCACCGCGGTCGCGGCGGTGGTTCGCGCCAACGCCCCCTTCGAACGGCTCTCAATCGTTCACGGCGACGCGAGTGACGTCGATCAGTTGGTCGCGATGGTGGCCACGATGTCGAGCGAACACAGCCTCGTCGTCTCCGACGTCGGACCAGTCGTTGGAACCCACGGCGGGCCGAGAATCATCGCGGCCTGCTGGATTAAGGCTTGAGCCTTTCGGACCACTATGTTCGTAGTGTGAGCGAGACGAGCCCCACCCCAGACCACGAACCTGACCTCGTCGACCGCGCGCTCGGAACCCTCGATCACGCGCTCGACATCGTCCACGACAAGGTTCTGCGACCGATCCTGCTCGCCGGGCGCACACTCGCCTTCATCTTCGTGCTCTTTCTCGTCGGCCTCGTGCTCGTAAGCGTGCTGATCATCGGTATCATCCGACTCTTCAACGTCTACCTCTTCGCCAATCACGTCTGGCTGAGTTATGCCCTCGTGGGTGTGCTCTCCCTCGGTGCCGGTCTCGTCATCTGGCGTCGACGGCGACCTCTACCCCAGCGAAAGAATCAACATGACTGAACACACCCGTGTCCTCATCATCGGATCGGGCCCCGCAGGTCTCACCGCCGCGATCTATACGGCGCGAGCGCAATTGCAGCCAATTGTCATCGAGGGCGAGCCATCCTCGACCTCCGACCAGCCCGGTGGCCAGTTGATGCTCACCACCGACATCGAGAACTTCCCCGGTTTCCCCGAGGGCATCACCGGCCCGGAGTTAATGGCGAACATGCGCGCCCAGGCCGAGCGCTTCGGTGCGGACCTGCGCGTGAACAAGGTGCAGCGACTCGACGTGGGTGGCCGTCCGTTCCGCGCGTGGCTCTCGGGTGACGATGAGCCGAGCATCACCGCCGATACAGTGATCTTGGCGACCGGCGCACAGTCACTCATGCTCGAAATCCCTGGTGAAGCCCGACTTCTGAGCCATGGTGTGTCCACGTGCGCCACCTGTGACGGTTTCTTCTTCCGGGGTCACGACATCGCGGTCATCGGTGGCGGTGACTCCGCGATCGAGGAGGCCACTTTCCTCACCCGCTTCGCGTCCAGCGTGACCATTGTGCACCGTCGTGACTCCCTTCGCGCCTCCAAGATCATGCAGGAGCGCGCCTTCGCGAACGAGAAGATCCGCTTCGCGTGGAACACGAAGGTCCTCGAAGTCCTCGGTGACGACAAGGTCGCCGGACTCCGTGTCGCAGACACGGTGACCGGGGAGGAACGCACCATCGACGTGACCGGCGTGTTCGTCGCCATCGGTCACGTGCCGAACACCCAGCTGGTCCGCGGACAGGTCGAACTCCACGACAACGGCTACGTACGAACTGGTGTCGGTTCCTACACCAACATCGACGGACTCTTCGCGGCCGGTGACGTCCAAGACGACGAGTACCGCCAAGCCATCACGTCGGCCGGGTCGGGGTGCATCGCCGCCATCGACGCCGAGCGATGGCTCGAGGCGCTCGACGGTTAGAGGTTCCGTTCGGTCCCGACCACGCGCGACCCGTTCACAGCGGTTATGAATTTGACGGCGCGGGGTAAGGTGGTCGCCACGACGCCACCGGGTGTCACTGGGAGGTAGCAATGACAAGCCCGATCACAATTCTCACTGACGCCACCTTCGACGAAGTGATTGGTTCGGCGGAGAAGCCGATCCTCGTTGATTTCTGGGCGGAGTGGTGTGGTCCGTGCCGCATGATCGCCCCAATCCTCGAGGAGTTCTCAACGGAGCAGGCCGACAAGTTCACCATCGGCAAGCTCGACGTCGACGTCAACGTCGCTACCGCCACCAAATTCTCCGTCATGAGCATCCCGACCCTGCTGCTCTTCAAGGACGGTCAGGTCGTCGCACGAATCGTGGGGGCCAAACCGAAGGGCGCCCTCCTTCACGAGATCACCGCGTCCCTCTAACGACCCTGATAAAAGGCTTGATCCAACGCGGTGACACGGGCCAGTCGGTCCGTGAATTGCACAACCGGCTCCAACGTCTGGGCTACGCCGCGCCCTTCGACGACGATGAGGTCTTTGGGGACGCCACGGCCGCCATGGTCGAAGCGTTCCAACGAGCGCGGGGACTTCCCATCACGGGTGAGGTCGACGCCACGACCTGGTCACGACTCGTCGAAGCCGGCTGGCACCTCGGAGATCGACTGCTCTACCTCACCCGTCCCTTCCAACGCGGGGACGACGTCGCGGAGTTACAGATCCGCCTCGCCCAGCTCGGGTTCGACCCGGGCCGGATCGACGGGATCTTCGGCACCCTGCTCGACGGTGCGCTGATCGATTTCCAACGTAACCGCGCCCTTGAGCCGACCGGTGTGCTGACTCGCGCCACCTTGCTCGAACTCTGGCGCATGACTTCGATCATGGCCGATCGAAACCTCGTCACCGAGGCCCGCGACCGGGCCGGGTTCAATGAACTGCCCTCCGACCTGGTAGTTGTCGCCGGATCGACTCCCCTCGCCGACGCCGTTGCTCGGGACTGGACGTCAGGGAACCTGATCCGTCTGGAGAGTTCCAACCCCGACCAGATCGCCGCGACCGCTAACGGTGCCAACGCAGCTATCGTCCTCGCATTCCAGTTCAACGGTGAGATTCAGGGCATACACATCCACTATTGGGCCAGTTACCGGTCCCACTCACGCCGTGGCGAGCAGTTGGCTAGTTCCCTGGCGGCGGCGCTTGCGAGCAGGGAACTCCTCCCACGCGTCGAGGTGACCGGGATGGCGTTGCCCGTCTTACGCGAGACGCGCATGACCACCCTGCAGGTAGAACACGGTGCCTATCACAGCCAGGTCGACGAGATCGCAGCCATCGTAAGTGAGCTCGTAAGAAAAGTTCTCCACAACGAGGCGCCGACGTCAGTCTGAATAAGTCTGCTGGGACAAGGTAATTTAGGCTTTTTCCAAGGCTGAATGAGAGTAAACCACAACTTCATCCACAAGTTGGGGAAAACTTCAACGAAAACGTTAGGTTTAACGTTGAGGGTTTACTTGGTCTGTGAAATAACGATATACAGGCGTTCTAGGTCGTCAAGATCAGCAAAATCTATAATGATTCGGCCGTTCCGTCCTTTGAGATCGACATGAACTCGCGTATTCAGGTAGTCCTCCAGCAGATGTTCGAGTTCGGCGACGCTGGCGTCGGGCACGGGTCGCAGCCGCGGCGCTGATGACACCTCACGAGTCGCGGGCTCGTCGACGGGGATGACCTTCGGCTCAAGGAAAGCCTTGACCGCTTCCTCGGTGGCTCGAACCGACAACTCGTTCTTGATAACACGAGCCACCATCAGGGCCTGGGCGTTCGGATCGGAGATCGCGAGTAACGATCGTGCGTGCCCTGCCGTCAGGTCACCGTTCACCAGTGCCGCTTGCGCGACCTCGCCGAGCTGCAACAGCCGCAACGTATTCGTAACATTCGCCCGACTCTTGCCCACTCGCTGCGCTACCTGCTCGTGTGTGAGGTCAAACTCGTCAATGAGCTGCTGATACGCCGCCGCTTCCTCCAGTGGATGGAGATCGACGCGGTGGAGATTCTCAACCACGGCTTGTTCCAGGGAGAGACGATCGTTCACGTCGTCTTGCACCAGCACTGGCACCGTCTCGAGACCGGCGAGTGCCGCTGCACGCCACCGCCGCTCCCCCGCAATCAGTTCGAAGACTCCGGGCTCACCCTCAACCGGTCGAACGATGAGCGGCTGAAGCACCCCCAGCTCGCGGACCGAAGAAGCCAATGACTGAAGGCTGTCGTCATTGAATGACTTACGCGGCTGAAACTGATTGGGCCGTATCGCGGTCACCGAGATTCGACGCAGTGGCCCACCGACCTCGACCTCTTCCTGCTCGACTTCGACGTCGGGTGCATCGGGGATGAGAGCGCCCAGGCCCTTACCCAAACCTGGTTTCCTAGCCATTAATGATCTCCTCCGCTAATGCGCGATATGCCTTGGCGCCCTTCGAATTGGGATCGAAGTACGTGATTGGCTGTCCGAACGATGGCGCTTCTGCCAATCGGACTGTACGTGGGATAACGGTGCGGCACAACTCAATGGGGAAGTGACGCCGAACCTCTGCTGCTACATCTATCGAAAGGGTATTACGGGAGTCGTACATCGTCAAGATGACCTTCGAGATTCGAAGCGTCGGATTGAGGTTCTTCTGCACGAGGTCGACGATGCGCTGAAGCTGTGTCAGACCCTCCAGTGCGTAGAACTCGGTCTGCACTGGCACCATGATCTCCGTCGCCGCAGCAAACGCGTTGATCGTGATAAGTCCGAGTGAGGGTGGACAGTCGATGAAGATGTAGTCGAAGTCACCGTTCACGGACTCGAGGGCTCGCTTGAGTCGAAGTTCCCGCGAAATCACCGAAGTGAGCTCTTGCTCGACACCAGCGAGATCGAGGGTCGCGGGGGCTACAAATAGGTTGCTGAACCCCGTTGGCTCGACGATATCCACCATGGGCACATCATTGAGGAGCACGTCATAGACCGAGCGCTCGAATTTACGTCCGTCAACACCCAAACCAGTGGTGGCGTTACCCTGAGGGTCGAGATCGACGACGAGAACTCGTTTGCCACTCTGCGCGAGTGCGGCACCCAGCGACGTGGTCGTGGTCGTCTTACCGACCCCACCTTTCTGATTGGCTACGGCGAAAATCCTCATCGTGTTGTCGTCCGCCATGAGCCTCTTCCTGCGTTACGGACCCCCGACACCTGTCTAGTCCCCTGCCATTCAACACGGTTTTTGGAAGGTCGTCAAGTATCGATGTTTCACGTGAAACATCAACGTCTAGGACATCAGTGCTCATCCGCCATTCACACGCCACGAGCCTTGAACCCGGTAATGCACGCGAAACACTGGGGATTGCACCTTGACTCATGTTCGAAACCCACCAGCGAGCGGGTGAGTGTTTCACGTGAAACATTCTGCCGCCTGTGACGGTGGGCCATCAATTGTGCTCACGCGACGGTCACTCGACGACCCCGTGTGTCAGTTCCACCCAACAGTCATTCGTCGGCGATGCTCAACCACGCCTGTATCGATAAGGCTGTTCGACGCACATCGTGCCGGTGTTCGAACGTCGTGGCCTTGCCCCGACCGTGATAGGAATCCCATCGTCGCCACCAGTGTGGTGTAGCGCGTCCATGGATGTTGGGCGACGACGCAAATACGAGCATCGGCGGACCTTGGATCGCCGCGCAGACGATTATCGGCACACAATCGCCTACTGGCAACGATCAGTATCGTCGAACTCGGGCTCTTGACGGGTGCAGTGGTGGGACTTTCGGGGTGGTCGAGCGTTCCGTCGTACCGTGGTGGCGCCCACCGGGGTGACCATGGCTCCTGGCCAGTCCCGGTACTGTCACGGTCCATGCAGTTTCCGGGAGTAGTCCATTGATCGGTGCTGTCCATCGGCACAGGTACGCACCGCTAGCAGCCTTCAGTAATCTCGGCGTGGGAATCCAGTGACTGTCCGAAGGGTCAGGCCTCACAGCGTGTGTTCAACTTCCTCATGTAGAAGACCCTGGCCGATCAGTGCGGTGTTGCACGGAGTACGTACCGTAGGGCAAGAATTCGCGTTGCTTCGGTGACACGAATTCTGCACCGTGAAGCACACGGGAAGAGCCGTTCGTCACCCGGACAAACCCCGAACGAGGTGGGGACCTGGGACAGAACCGGGTATTACTAGGGATACCTGGTCACTTGGAAGGTGAGCACGTGCCGAGCTCGTTCAGTCGGTTAAGGTAAACCGGTGTGTTCGAAGTAGGGCACACGCTGTAATGGTAGTGACGAGCGGACCATGTTTCACGTGAAACATCGTCCGCTCGGATCGGACTTGCTCGGATGTAGGGTACTGGGCCCCGATCCACCGCGACCACTCGTATTCGGCGTCGTGTCTTGTGCGTACCCGTCACAATGGCCTCTCGCGACCGCAAACCGGCCGTGTCACGTCACTTCCCACCTCCTACGGTTGCTCACCGCTTGTCACAGCACAGCCGTCGTACCAGGACCAGGTGCAATAGCGGTACTCCCGAATGTTTCACGTGAAACATGGTCGGCACCCGACGGGAATTCGTTGGTACGTCCTTCGCCGAGCACATGGCCGAAATAGCGCGAACAACCACTTTGTGTGCAGTCGTCGACGTCGGACGGCCGGAATACGGTGTTCCGGAATGACACTCGCGCCAGCAATTGGTGCGTCACCCACCACATCGCCATCACTTCTATCTTTTGACACTGGCCCACGGCTGAACGACGCCCGTGTTACACAATTCTGCAGTCGTGGCCTCGTTCCAACGAGCGCAACCCATGGAATTCGGCCGTCAGCGTGTCGCCGAGCCCCCGCTCGCGGTCTCCGACAACGGAGGCTCCGCTGTAATAGCGCACAATTAACCTCGATATACCCGCGCTGCCTGATGTAGCCATCTCGATCGCCACTACGTCCAGATTGCACTTTTCCGAACGGGCTCTGATCCATCATCTGTCCACCCGGCCCACACTCGACTCGTCAGCACAGTCCGATGATCACCCGTACCGGGTCGTCACAAAGGATGAATGCCACGATTAGCCCTTCCAGCACACCCACTCACCAGTCGTAGGCGGATGGTGTACGGGAAGCCACCCTTCCCTTTTCACTCGCTAAGTTTGTTTCACGTGAAACAATCGGCCCTTCTATGACCCTGCGGTGACACACCCAGGATTCATGTCCTACACCTCGGACCGCCCTTCAATCGAGGTGTGTTGTAGTACCGAAGGCGTCTCTGTTGTGTTTCACGTGAAACATCGAGGTCGCCCGCACCTCGGTACGTCCGTGACCCCAGGGGTTCTAGAACAGCGGACTTTTCCCAGGCGTGCCGGTAGCGCGAGGGAAGCGCAGGGGAGTGGCGCGAATCTTCTCGATGATCTTGTAACCGGCGCTGTCGCGAAACGACCCTCGCGAGGCCAGTCCTAACTGATCAAGTCCGGTGTCACTCCACCGGTCGTCACCAGCGGGTGGCTCTGAGACAATGAGGAGGCCACCAATCTGCAGAAACCGCACCGCACACTCTGCCGTCACGGCCGGTGGTCCGAAAGATCGTGCTGTGACCAAACCAAACCGTGAGTCACCCCGCGTCTCACGGGCAAGTTCCTCAGCCCGACCCCGCCACACACTGCCCCCACTCGGGACGTCGTCCCACTCCAGTACCTCGAGCAGAAAGTTCGTTCGCTTCTCCATCGAATCCAGGAACGTCGTTGGGCGAACCCAGGTCTCAAGAAGTACCAGCCCGGGAAGTCCACCGCCACTCCCCAGGTCGAGGATTGACGTCGGCGGATCGGATCGGTGGGAATGCCACGCAGCAACGAAACCGTTCGCGTGCTGAATCTGCGGCTCAATGGAACCGGGCCCTAAAAAACCCCGCGCCCTCGATTCCTCGAGGGCGCGGGTCAACCATGATGTTGTCACGAGTACTACTATGCCGGAGCGATTACCACGAAGCGACGAGGCTCTTCACCCTCGGACCGGGTGACGACCGAATCAAGTCCGCTCAGCGAGTCGTGAATCGCCTTGCGGTCTGCCGCGGACATTGGCTCCAGTGCCCGCTCTTCGTTGGTCTCGATCACCTCTTGTGCGACCTTCTGGGCGAAACGCCCGAGAGCAGCTACACGACGTTCCCGATACTGCGCCACATCCACGAGGATCCGGTCGGTTCGACCCGGACTCTTGGCTTGCACCACTGTCCGCGTCACTTCTTGCAGTGCTTGTAATGTCATCCCTCGCGGCCCGACCAAAATACCCAGCTCGGTCGGGGGATTGGCATTCACTGCCAACTCGACGGTCTCCTCGTCGAGCTCGCTCACCGTTACCTCCGCAGTGATTCCCATTGAAGCGAGGAGTCCCACAAGAAACTCCTTCGCGATTGCACCTTGCTCGGCTAGAGAGATTCCCTCGGCCACTGTGTCCTCCTTCGTCGGACTTTTCTCGACCCGTGGGGTCCCCTTGTCTTTGTGCGCCTTCTTGGGGTGATTTTCCCCGTGACCGCTCTTTTCCTTCTTCTCTTTTGGTACACCGTCTCGCTCGGCGCTCGAGGCCCCCGCGTCCTTACGTCCTGCACCGTCGGCGGACTTCGGTCCGCGGTGCTTGTCACCCCGTGGTGCGCCACCGTGGGACCGCTCTTCGCGACCACCACCGGACCGACGGGTTCGCTTCGGTCGTGGTCCTGTTGGACGGATGCGTGCGCGCACGCGAGCTTCACCCTTGACCCGACCGAAGAGTCCCGTCTTTGGCTCCTCGAGGATCTCAACCTCGGCGTCATCCTTGTTGACACCAAGGTGGGCGAGTGCGCGACTCGTCGCCTCGTCGATTGATTTACCAGTTGTCTCTACCCAATCCATGGGCTAACGCGCCTTTCTCTTACGCTTCGACCTCGAACGGGTCTGCTGCTGTGGCTTGATAGTTGAAGGTTTCGGTTCGACCGTGCCCGGCTTCGTAGTCGGTTCACTTGCCTCCGCTTTTCCAGCGGCCGGAATGGCCCGCTCCTTCTCCTTATTTGGATTCGACACACCCGCCCGGAACATCAGGTCCTGGGTGATGATTCGAATAATGGTCGAGACGATCATGTAGAGCACGACCGCTGCCGGGATCACGATGTAGAAGTACGCGAAGAACACCGGGAGGAAGCGCTGCAGCATCACCTGCTGACTCGGCATCGCTTGACCAGTCTTCTTGTTTCGATTGTTCATCTGTGCCATCTGGAAGTACTGGAGTCCAACCGCCAGCGCTACCAGGACAAAGAAGGGGATGGTGGCCGCCACCGATGAGTGGTGACTGAACGGCTTGAGGTTGAGGTCCATCCCGAAGGCGTTGATCTGACCGTGCGACGCGATCAGATTGTGGTACATCTTCGATGAGGTGGGGATATAGCGAGGCTGGACGACGCCTGCAGGCGTGATGTTGGTCAGGCCGCGGATAACACTATACAAAATGAATAGAAATGGAGCCTGCAGTAGGACGGGTAAGCAGCCACCGACGGGGTTCGCGCCCTCCTCGCGGTACAGCCGCATCAACTCCTCGTTGAGGATTTGGCGGTTTTCCGGCCCCTTGTACTTCTGTTGGAGCTTCTTAATCTCCGGCTGCAGTTTCTGCATGGCCATCATCGACTTCGTACTCTTCACCGTGAATGGTGTCAGTGCACCCATGATCACGATCGTCAACAACGCGATTGCCACGGCGTAGTTCGGGATTAGCCCATAGAGGAAGGCCAACATCCACCCGAAAAGGTGGAAGATCGGCTGGAAGATCGAGCCGATCGAGTGTTTGAGAGACGCCATTACTTCGAGCTCCTTGTCTTAGGCCGAGGTTCTGGGACGAGGTCCACACCGTGTGGACCAAGGGGACGACACCGACTCAGCCGTCGTACCGCCAGACCCGTACCGCGCAACGCTCCGTGGACCGTGATCGCCTCGAGGGCGTAGTTCGAACACGATGGGTAGAAACGGCACGGCGACGGTCGTCCTGAGGTCAGCCGCTGATAGGCCGTGATACCGCGCACCAATAACGTCGCGGCCAGACCGGCACTAGGCGAGGAGTTCTGCTCGCTCAAGTGCTTGGCGGAGATGGGATCTGAGTTGATCATAGGAAAGACTTCCAGTCTGAATTCCGCATTTGATCAGGTATGTCCCTGATCGAGCGGAAGGCTCAACTTCGTCGAGGAGGGCTCGGAGCCGGCGACGAATACGGTTACGCACGACAGCGTTGCCGACCTTTCGACTAACGGTGTAGGCGGCAGCCAACCGACGCCCTTCGGGTTGCTCATCAACGAAGACAACGCGCAACGGTCCACTTCGGCCCCTCGCATCGGGGTTGGCGAACTGCGCGAACTGCCGTCGGGTTCGAACCCGATCGGGCATCGATCACACCGTCAGGTCGTGACGGCCCTTGTCCCGACGAGCTTTCAACACTGCCCGACCCGCGCGCGTACGCATCCGGGACCGAAAACCGTGGGTCTTGGCCCTCTTTCGCTTGTTAGGTTGATACGTCCGCTTCACAGAATCCTCTTCTCACGATGTCACATCCGCTTCGCGGAACCCCCCTGGGGGGTGGCGAGCGATAGCGCCGGCAATCTTACCGCACCAGTGCGCCCAGCCCCCAACCCACTAGCGACGGTGTAACGTGAAACACCCAGAGGGGGTTGGCGACGCACACCATCTCCTCCTGTGGATAATGTCGATGCTGGCTTGTGGAGGAACAAAGTGGCGAATGGAGATGACGTCTGGTCAGCGCTACGAGAGTCCTTACGTGGCAATGCATCTGAAGCAGTTTGGGCCGCGGGACTCAACACGTTGTGTCTTGTGGATTACCACGACGACGAGCTCGTGATCGGGGCACCGAACCAGATCCAACTCCAACGCGTGCAACAGCGGTATCTCCCTCTCATTATCGAACAGGCGCGACAGATCATCGGCGAGGACGTGCGTGTTTCGTTAACGATCAGTGACCAACCGATGACGAGTGTTGTCGCAGTCACACCACCGGAGTCGACAACTGTCGCGGCGTCGTCGACTTCTTTCGCGCCGAGTGTGGATCGTCCAGCTCGTCTTGATCCACGGATGACGTTCGACTCCTTCGTACCAGGATCGTCGAACCGCCTCGCGTTCGCAGCCGCACAGTCGGTCGCTGAAACGCCTGGTCGTGCCTATAACCCACTGATGATCTACGGGAACTCCGGACTCGGTAAGACACACCTCCTGCACGCCATTGGTAACTACGTCCACGAGAACTACCCCGGCCGCAAGGTCCTCTACGTCTCGACCGAAACTTTCCTTAACGACTTCATCCGCGCGATTCAAACGCGAACACAGCTCGCGTTGCACGAGCGCTATCGAGAGAACGATGTGTTACTCATCGACGACATCCAGTTCATGGAGACGCGTGGTGAGACGTTCCACGAAGAGATCTTCCACACCTACAACGCGCTGCACGGCGAAGGCAAACAGATCGTGCTCACCTCAGACCGCTCGCCTCGCGACTTAGCCGGTATCCAAGAACGCTTCCGGAGTCGACTGCTCCAGGGACTCGTCACAGAGATCGATCAACCGGACCTCGAGACACGCATTGCGATCCTGCACTCCAAAGCCGAGGGGGAGGGTGTTGAGCTGCCCCGCGACGTCGCCGAGTGGGTTGCCCACCGGGTCCGTGACAACATCCGAGAGCTCGAGGGATCTGTCACGATGCTGCGGGCTTTCGCCAACCTCCGCCAGGAGCCAATTACCCTCGATCTAGCCAAGAGCCACTTGACGAACCTCGGCCACGAACAAGTCACCCTCAAACCCGAGACCATCCTCGATGCTGTGTCGGACTACTACGGACTCTCTGTGGCGGACATCCGGGGATCGAAGCGCCTGCGGCCATTGGTTCACGCCCGACACGTTGCGATGTACCTCATCCGCGAACTGTTGAACAACTACTCCTACCCGATGATCGCGCGGATCTTTGACGGGCGGAACCACACCACTGTGATCAGTGGGGTGGAGAAGATCAAAGAGCAACTCCCGCTCAACGGGGACCTGCTTGCCGAGATCAACCACCTCAAACGGCGCTTACAGGGAGAGGGGTTCGAATAGGTTTGTGAACAAGATGGGTACATCGCTGTTGGTTGGTGGATGACAACTCGTGACCAATCAACATCACTTGAATCTTGAAGCCTGGTGGTTGAGACAGTTTCCGACAGTGTTGTTGGAAATCACTCGATGATTTTCTAGGGAATTATCAGGTATTTTGCAGAGATATCCACATTTCCACACCCCTACTACTACCAACCACCCCTTCTACTAAACAAGCCACGTAACCTCAGTAGTCAAAGAAAGGCAACCGATGAAGTTCAAATCCGAGCGCGACATCCTGGTCGAAGCGCTGAGTAGTGCGAGTCGGGTCGTGGCGACAAGGCTCGTAGGTGCCACCTCTGGCGTGCTGCTGACGTTGACGGGCAACCAACTCGTCGTCACTGGGACTGATCTCGACATCACCGTGCGTACGACTGTCGACGTGATTGGCCTCGAGGACGGGTCGGTCGTGGTGCCAGCACGACTCATCGTCGATGCCGTCCGGTCACTCGAAGCTGGAGCAGTGACTGTCGACGGCGGCGAGGAGAATGTCGAGGTCTCGCTCGGTCGCGCGAAGTTCTCCCTGCGTAGTTTCGCGGTCATGGACTACCCGAAGCTTCCACCAATCACAGGGGCGCTCATCGCGATACCCGCGACGGACTTGATTCAGGGCATCAACCAAGTGGTGCGAGCCGCCGCCACCGACGACGCGCGGCCGTTGTTGACGGGTGTGTTGTTCACAACAGAGAACGACGCGCTCCGATTGATCGCGACGGACTCCTATCGACTCGCCGTACGCGACGTCCCAGGTGTCTCCACAATCGGTGCGAACCATGATGTCCTCGTGCCCGCGCGTGCGCTCCAGGAGCTGCAGCGGTCAGCGTCATCACTTAGTGACGACGCCGAGGTCGGGGTCACACTCACGAACGCCGAGATCTCCTTCGTCGTGGGACACACAAACATCGCGTCGCGATTGATCGAGGGAAACTACCCGTCGGTGTTGCAACTGATACCCGCGAGTTACCCCAACCAGCTCCGTGTCGCCAAGGACACACTGCTCACGTCACTCAAGCGCGCGAAGTTGTTGGCGAAGGACTCAACTTCCTCAGTTCGGCTCTTGGTGAAGGACCGCATGGTGGAGATCCGTACCCAGAGTCAGGACACCGGTGACGTCGAGGACAACGTCGACGCGGACTACGTGGGGGAGGACCTCACGATTGCGTTCAACCCAAACTTCCTGATTGACGGTATCGAAGCCGTGCCCGGGGACGAGGTAGTGCTCGAGATGTCGGACTCCGTTCGACCCGCCATGGTTCACGGTGTCGATGATGAGCGGTTCCGGTATCTCTTGATGCCCGTACGCGTCCAGTAGGTCGGCAGCACCATCGTGGGACTCCACGAACTCACGCTGCGCAACTTCCGCCTCTTTCACGAATACCGATTCCACCCCGATCACACCGCGGTGACGGTGTTCTTATCACCCAACGGCACTGGTAAGAGCTCGGTGCTCGAGGCCGTCTACGCACTAGCGACCGCGAGCTCGTTTCGAACCAACAGCGCCGCCGACATGGTGCGCGCGGGCGAAACGAGTGCCGAGGTCCACGGCGTGCTCTTCCATCAAGATCGGCGAGTCCAAGTCGACCTCACCTTGACCCGCGGTGTTCGCTCCACCCAAAAACGGATGCTGATCAACGGACAGCGTCCCCAGTCCCGAGCTGAACTCGCTGAAGCCTTACCACTCACCGTCTTCACACCCGAGGGTGTCGAGGTGATTCGCAACGGACCTGAACAGCGGCGGGAGTTCCTTAACCACCTCATGAACGATGTGGATCCGACAACCAGCCCGTTGCTCGAGCGATTTGCCCGCGTACTCTCGCAACGAAACGCCGTCTTACGACGGATTCAAGGACGGCGCGCGACCACGAGTGAACGCGACGAGATCGAAGTCTGGACGAGCGATCTCGCGGGAACCGGCCTCGAACTCGTCGGTGAGCGCGAGTCGCTCCTCAAGGACCTTGAACCGCTGGTCAACCAGTACTACCGCGCACTCGCCGACGACGGACAGCCAGTCGCTCTGGGCTATGACCGGTCGTGGAGCGGGGACCTGCTCGACGCACTTCGACGGTCGTTCGAGGACGACGTGGCGAGGGGTCACAGTACTCGGGGTCCACACCGAGACGACATCCTGGTAACCCTTAACCACCGAGACGCCCGACGACAGGCGTCACAAGGGGAGCAGCGGTCCCTCGCCCTCGCGTTGCGCTTGGCGGGACACGAACTCGTTCAGACGCGTCGAGGAGTCGACCCCCTTCTCCTGTTGGACGACGTGTTCAGCGAACTCGACCCCGTCCGTAGCGACCGACTCCTGCAACTGCTGCCGGTTGGTCAGACCCTGGTCACGACCGCAATGCCGCTACCCACGAAGATGAAGCCGGCGTCGATCATCGACTTGACGAATGGACGCGAGTGAGAAAAAAGCGCGAGGAACCAGCGGTCCTAGGCGACATCTTGAACGTGGTCGCGGGACGACTCAAACGAGTTGACATCCGTCTGATCGACCACGTTCGAGTGATTTGGGACAACACGGTCGACGAGGCGTTGCGGGACCGGTGTCACCCGCTCTTCATCAAAGACGGTGTCCTTGTGGTTGAGGTTCCGTCAGGTGCGTTCGCGCAGCGCATCACCCAAGATGGACCGAGAATCCTCGTCGCATTCGAATCTCTTGGTACCGACGCGCCACGCTCGATCCGACCCGTCATCGCATCGTAAACAAGCGCTTTTTGACCCTTCGGCTCGGCAGAACGTCACAGCCAGTCGGGTAGGATGAACAGGTCGAACTGTGGTGGTCGGCTGCGCCTACGCGCGCCAAATTTTCACGACCGAGAGGAATGTTTCGTGACCGGGAAATCCAAGGGTTCAGCCAGTTACGGGGCGAGTGACATCACAGTCCTGGAGGGGTTGGAACCAGTTCGGGTCCGCCCTGGCATGTACATCGGCTCGACGGGTCCGGCGGGACTCCACCACCTGATCTGGGAGGTCGTGGACAACGCGGTCGACGAAGCAATGGCGGGCTACTGCACGAGAATCGACGTCACCCTCCTGCCCAACGGCAGCTGTCGTGTCGTGGACGACGGTCGAGGCATTCCAACCGACGAGCACCCGCAGTACCCAGGCAAGTCCGCCGCCGAGATCGTCTTGACCGTGTTGCACGCGGGCGGCAAGTTTGGTGGAAGCGGCTACAAAGTCTCCGGTGGACTTCACGGCGTCGGCGTCTCAGTGGTGAACGCGCTTTCTTCCTCACTCACCCTCGAGATCGACCGTGATGGCAACCACCATCAGTTGGACTTTCGCGACGGAGGAAAGCCCCAGGGAGGGCTCAAGGTCACAGGACCAGCCCCGGGTGGTCGCACCGGTACGACGGTCACCTTTGTTCCGGACCCGACGATCTTCGATGAAGTCGAGTTTCGAGCCCAGACGGTCACCGAACGACTCCAGATCATGGCGTTCTTGAATCGCGGACTCGAGATCCGTTTCACCGACCAGCGCGCTGGTCGAGCGACCAAGGAGGTCTTCAAGTACTCCGGTGGCATCGTCGACTACGTCCGTCACCTCAACAACACCAAGGAGTCGTTGTTCCGCAAGGTCGGATACTACGAACAGTCTGAGGAAGGCCAAGAAGTCGAGGTCGCGTTCCAATGGAACACCGGCTACTACGAAAGCATCCACTCCTTCGCCAACGGCATCGCCACCATTGAAGGCGGTATGCACGAGGAGGGATTCCGTAAGGCGATCACCAACGTCATCAACCGGTACGCACGTAAACGGAACCTCCTGAAGGAGAAGGAGGAGAACCTCAAGGGAGAGGACATCCGCGAGGGTCTCACCGCGATCGTCTCGGTCCGTCTCGCCGATCCACAGTTCGAAGGTCAGACGAAGGGCAAGCTCGGCAACGTGAGCATTCGGTCGCTCGTCGAGCGCGCGACCAACGAGAAGCTCGCCGACTGGCTCGAGGAGAACCCTCGTGAAGGTGGCCAGATCGTCGCCAAGGCCATCCAGGCGTCCAGGTCCCGCATGGCCGCCCAACACGCCCGCGACCTGACTCGGCGCAAGAACGCACTGGACGGTGCTGGTCTGCCCGGCAAGCTGGTCGATTGCTCGTCGCGCGACCCTCGTGAGTGTGAGCTCTTCATCGTTGAGGGGAACTCGGCCGGTGGCTCCGCGAAGGACGCTCGCGACCCGAGGACGCAGGCGATCCTGCCGATCCGCGGCAAGATCCTGAATGTCGAGAAGGCGCGATCGGACAAAATCCTAAAGAACACCGAGATCCAGGCGCTCATCGCCGCGATCGGTGCGGGCGTCGAGGCAGACTTCGACGTCAGCAAGGTTCGCTACGACAAGATCATCCTGCTCGCCGACGCTGACGTCGACGGCAGCCACATCCGAACACTTCTGCTCACGTTCTTCTTCCGACAGATGACCGAGCTCGTCAACAACGGTCACGTGTACGTCGCCCAGCCACCACTGTTCTCGACTCTCGTGGGTAAGGAGAAGGTGTACCTGCGCGACGACCTCGCCAAAGCGCGGTTCCTCGAGGAGCACCCAGACCACCGTAACGAGTTCCAGCGCCTGAAGGGCCTCGGCGAGATGGACTACGACGAACTTCGTGAGACGACGATGGATCCCACGAAGCGCGCCCTGCTCCAGATCACGGTGGAGCAGGCGGCACTCGCCGACGAGGTCTGTTCAATCCTGATGGGCGATGATGTGCCCCAACGTCGGCACTTTATCCAAACCAACGCAAAAGACGTTCGATTCCTAGACATCTAGGACCGGAGGACCATGGCACGCAAGAAGCGCGATTCGACGAACACGCCAGACGAGGCAACCGACGTCGTCGTCGGTTACGTCGAACCGATTGAGATCAACCTGGAGATGGAGCGGTCGTTCCTCGAGTACTCGATGTCGGTCATCGTCTCGCGGGCATTGCCTGACGCACGCGACGGATTGAAGCCGGTACACCGGCGCATCCTGTACTCGATGTTCGACCAGGGACTCCGCCCCGACCGACCCCACACGAAGTGCGCGAAGGTCGTCGGCGAGGTGATGGGCACGTACCACCCCCACGGCGACAGCGCGATCTACGACGCGCTGGTACGTATGGTCCAGGACTTCTCGATGCGTCACCCATTGATCAGTGGTCACGGCAACTTCGGTGGGACCGGACCCGACGAGGGAGCCGCCGCGATGCGCTACACGGAATGTCGACTCGCGCCGTTGGCCCTCGAACTGCTCGACTCGATCGACGAGGAGACGGTCGACTTCGAGCCCAACTACGACAACACCAACCAGCAGCCCACGGTGCTGCCCAGTCGCTTCCCGAACCTGCTCGTGAACGGTTCCCAGGGAATCGCTGTCGGGATGGCGACCAAGATCCCCCCGCACAATCTCGGTGAGGTTATCGACGCGACGCTGCACCTGCTCGCCAACCCGGGTGCGACCCCGGACGATCTCATGCGTTTCGTGAAGGGTCCGGACTTCCCGACTGGTGCGCAGATTCTGGGACGACAGGGGATCCTCGACGCCTATCGAACGGGACGCGGTTCGATCAAGGTGCGCGCGGTAGCCGAGGTTGAAGAGCACCGGGGCGACACCCGTATCGTCGTCACCGAGTTCCCGTACGAAGTTTCGGTGGAGTCGGTTGAAGAGAAGATCTACGACCTCGTGAAGTCGGGTGACCTCGAAGGCGTCGCCGCGGTGCAGAACGACTCAGCGGGTCGTCAGGCGCGTCTCGTGATCCGTTTGAAGCGCGACGCCAATGCGAACGTCGTGCTCAACAAGCTCTACAAGAACACAACACTGCAGACCACGTTCGCGGTCAACATGCTGGCCCTCGTCGACGGGGTTCCTCGCACGCTCAATGTGGCTCAGGCGTTAACGCACTACATCGCCCACCAGGTGGAGGTGGTGACCCGACGGACCCAGTTCCGTTTGCGTAAGGCCCAGGCCCGTGCGCACATCATCGAGGGACTGCTGCGCGCCATCGACATGCTGGACCTCGTCATCGCGACGATCCGTGGGTCCGACGACCGACCGGCAGCGCGTGTGGCGTTGATGGCCGAACCGTTCTCGTTCTCCGAGGAGCAGGCGAACCACATCTTGGACATGACACTTGGACGACTCACGCGACTTGGTCGCACGGAACTCGAAGATGAGATGGCGCGACTCCTCGCGACGATCGCCGAGCTCGAGTCGATCCTGGCCAGCGACGTGAAACTGCGAGCCGTGATCGCCGACGAGATGACGGTGATCAAGAACAAGTACGCCACCGAGCGTCTCACGCAGATCGTCAACGACCCGGGGGAGCTCGGCGTCGAGGACTTGATCGACGACGAGGACATCGTGATCACGATGACGCGAGCCGGCTACGTGAAGTCAGTGTCCGCCGACGCGTTTCGCACTCAGGGCCGGGGCGGCCGAGGCGTCCAGGGCGCGAAGCTGCGCGACGAGGACTTCGTCGATCAGATCGTGCACACGACCACGCACGCGCACCTGTTGCTGTTCTCGAACCGCGGTCGGGTGTTCCGACTTCGCGGCCACGAGATCCCGATGAAGGAGCGCACCGCAAAGGGAACGGCGGTGGTGAACCTGCTTAACCTTCAGCCCAACGAATCGATTCAGGCGATCGTCGCGACCGACGACTTCCCCAAGGACGAGTTCTTGGTCTTTGCGACGGCGAACGGAACGGTAAAGAAGACGTCGTTCTCCGAGTACGACAAGTCACGTCGCGAGGGCTGGATTGCGATCAAGCTACGTGACGGTGATGAGGTGGTGCGCGTCGTCGCCACCGCTGGCGGGGACGACCTGATGATGGTCACGTTTCGAGGCATGGCGATCCGATTCAACGAGTCCGAGGTCCGTGAGATGGGCCGAGACGCGACTGGTGTGCGAGGAATCCGCCTCAAGGGTGACGACCGGGCGATCTCCCTCGACGTCGTTCGTGATGACGCTGACCTCTTCCTCGTGACCGACACCGGCTTTGGCAAGCGTGTCAAGACCGACCGCTTCAACGTCCAGGGCCGCGGTGGTCAGGGCGTGCGAGCGATTCGGTTGACGGCGGCGCGCGGTTTCGTGGTCGCCTCGTTGATGGTCGAACTATCCGATGAGGTGCTTCTCGCCTCAAGTGGTGGGGTGCTCATCCGCACCCCGGTTCGCGAAGTCTCATCACAGGGACGTGACGCGACTGGCGTGCGGGTCATGAACCTCGACGAGGGGCACACCGTGGCGACTGCGGCTGTGGTTCCGTCCGAGGAGTAGTCAGCGTTCGGTCCACGCACGCACGAGTACGTCCACGATGGCGTCCACGCCCTGGGCGCCCGAGATGAGGTAGGACCGATCGACGACGAAGGCCGGCACCCCGGTGATGCCCAACTGGTGGGCGAGCAGTTCGTCGGCGCGCACCGCTTCGGCGAACTCGTCGCTCGACCAGAGTGACGAGGACCCTGACACACCCACCTCGGCCGCGAGTCGATCGAGAGTAGACGCGTCGCTCACGAGGAGCCCGTCGCTGAAGTAAGCGGCGTGGAGCCGGCGGGCCATCTCGGCGCCGAGTCCCTGCGTTGTGGCGAGCGCGATCAAGCGGTGGGCGTCGAAGGTATTGGTCGAGCGCGCTCGGTCGAGGGCCCAGGTAAGCCCCATCGAGGCGGCCTGCTGGCTGAGCCGATCGTGGAGTGCGCGTGATCGCTCGAGTGGCATCGAATACTTGGTCGCGAGCAGTTCGTCGAGTCCGACGGTACTCGGCGTCGCGTTGGGGTCCAATTCGAAGGCGTGCAAGACGACGTCGACGTCGTCGCGATGCTCGAAGCGTTCGAGGGCGAGGTCCAATTGACGCGACCCGAGGTAGCAGAACGGGCAGACGACATCACTCCAGAGGTCGATGAGCAAGGGTCCAGTCACCAGGTCATCGTGGCACACCACTGCGGGTCGGGCACAATGGTGGGGTGGATTCGCACACCCTGACCGTGAAATCGGACGCTCGACGTCATCACGCTGCTCGTACGGCCGGGTTATCGCTGGTGGGATCCGGCGACGCGGCGCTTGACGATCGTCTCGTCGCGCGGTCCCGGTAGGGTCGAAACCTTGCTTATTGTTCGAGACCTCTCCATCGAGATCGGCGCGCGCCGGATCGTCGAACCCGTGTCCTTCACCATCGGTGACGGTGAGAAGGTGGGCGTGGTCGGACGAAACGGCGTCGGCAAGTCGACGTTGCTCGCTGCCTTGCGTGGCGAGACGCCCGAGCACTTGCGGATCGGTGGTGCGGTCACCCACCAGGGGGCGCTCAGCCACCTGCCCCAAGAGCCCATCCCGGGCGGGCTCGGTGTCGAATCGATCGGGCTCTCCCACGTGCTGTCCGCACGCGGCCTCGACCAGCTGGACGCCGACATGCAACACGCGCGTCACGAGCTCGCGGCCAACCCGACCGACGAGACGATCGAGCGCTTCACCTCGCTCGAGGCCGACTTCGGCGAACGCGGTGGCTACGAGGCCGAGTCTGAGGTTGCACGGCTGGCCGCGGGACTCGGGCTGGACGAGTCACTACTCCTGGAGGACCTCGGTTCGCTGTCGGGTGGTCAACGTCGCCGTGTCGACTTAATGCGCGTGCTTTACGAGCAGCCCGACATCATGGTGCTCGACGAGCCGACGAACCACTTGGACATGGCGGCCAAGCGATGGCTGTTCGACGAGCTGGAGCGCTTCCGCGGGACGGTCGTCGTGATCAGTCACGACCTGCCGTTGCTGGACCGAGCAATCAGCCGGGTCCTGGCGCTGCGCGACGGTCAGCTGCGCGAGTACAAGGGGAACTACTCGTCGTACCTCGCCCAAGACGAGTCTCGTCGGTTAGCCGAGGAGAAGTTGGCGGTCGCCCAAGACGCCGAGATCAGCCGACTAAAGACCCTCGCGGACTCGATGCGCGGCCAGACCGAGGCGCGCGCACGAAAGGCCAAGGTCTTGGACCGGCGAGTGGGCAAGCTCGAGGTCGGTCGGGTCGAGGTCACCAAGAAGGAGCGGACCGTCAAGTTCCGCCTGCCTGAGCCCCCGCGCAGCGGTGACGTGCCAATGACGGTCGAGCACATCGCCGTGCGCTACGGCGACCTCGACGTGCTGCGCGACGCCTCGTTCATCACCCGTCGCGGCGACCGCATCCTGATTGTGGGCCGAAACGGCGCTGGCAAGTCGTCGCTGCTGCGCTGTCTGGCCGGGACGCAACAGCCCCAGGGCGGCGAAGTCCGCTTCGGTGCGAACGTCGAGGTCGGCTACTTCGCCCAGGAGCACGAACAGTTGGACTTCACGAAGACCGTGCTCGCGCATCTCGCCGACGCCACGGTCGAGACTGAGGTCCAACGTCGCGCGCTCTTGGGCGCCTTTGGACTGAAGGGCTCGGCCGCGCACCAGTTACCCGGGACACTCTCGGGTGGTGAGCGGGCGAAGCTCGCCATCGCCATCCTGGCGGCGTCGAGAGCGAATCTGTTGTTGCTCGACGAACCGACGAACAACCTCGACCCGGCGAGCGTCGACGCGCTCGGCGACATGTTGCGTCAGTGGCGCGGCACGATCGTCGCGGTGAGCCACGAGCGATCCTTCGTGGAGAAACTCGAACCGACGCACGCGGTGCTGTTGCCCGAGGAGTACTTCGACCTCTGGCGAGACGAGTACTTCGATCTCATCGAACGACGGTAAGTTAGCCCTTCGTTCCCGTGATCGGAGCGGTCTGGACCGCGAGGGACTGACCGGTCCACGCGCGGTTCTCGCTGTGGCCCCGGAAGACGAATGTCGGCAGGAGCCATTCCAGGTGGTCGGCGAGCGTATAAGCGGACCACGAGAGCACGACTGAGGTCGCGGTCGTTGGTTGGGTGGTCGACAGCGCTGCGAGCGCGGCGGTCGGTGAGCGGAGTCGATAGTTGGTCAGTGCCGTCACGACGAAGGCCGGTCCGATGGCGGTGATCACGTGGCCATGGTGGACCGTGACGCGAACGACCAGCGTCGTCGTCGAGCCGTCCACCACGACCGGATTCGTCGCCGACCTCGATTTGATGGTGACGGTGTAGTCCCAATGCTGACGGGCGATCGCGGTCGCCAGTTGCGCCGGGGTCGGCCCGCTCGCCGTCCCGGCCTGGAAACGCCACTGGCCGAGTCCGGTCGTCGTGTCGTAGACCACGCGAGCCCCCGTTGCGCTCGTCTCGGTGAAGACCGTGCCGTTGTACCCTCCGATGGTGCCGACGACACCGAGGGCGGCGCCGAGTCCCATCGTCGCGGTGAGCCCGGAAGCGGGAACCATGAGTTGGTACGCGCTGGCGAGCGAATCGCCCGGGCCGAATGTCCCCGCAACGGGCCGCGCCACGGACGGCGCGGTGCCCGTCGCCGTGCCCTCAACCGTCTTGGCCGCGGCGAAGGTCGTCGGGTTAGGCGCGAAGGCGAGCAGGGGCAGTGTCGGGGCCGCGCTGAGCATGGCGACGAGGGCGACGGTCACCACGCCTGACGCAGTGGCCGCCGCGGCGACCGCCAGTCGGAAGCGTCTCGGTAACGAGGTTCGCCTGCCGGTGGCGGTGATCCGGGCGGCCAGCGACGCGGGGTCGGGGTGGTGGTAGGCCGCGCTGACCGGGTCCTGGTCCACGAGTGCATCAAACGCGTCACGCATGGCGGCCTCCTCCACGTGCACCCTGTCCGGTGCGGGCCCGAAGTTTCACGGCTCGTCCCATACGTCAAAGAAGGTTTGGAACCGGTGTCGCGCACGCGAGAGTCGCACGGCCGCCGCGTCGGCGCTCACGCCGAGAACCCGGGCGACGTCGGCAACGCTGAGGCCGTCCCAGGCGTTCAGGAGCAGTGCTTCGCGCTCGTCGGCGCGCAGCGACTCAAGCGCGTGACGCACGCGGGTGTCGGCGACGACGATGTCCTCGGCGGACGCCGCGTCGCCGCGCACCCGTACCGCTCCCTCGTGGACGACGCGGCGATGCCTTGATCGTTGGGCGTTATGCAGCACGTTGCGTGCCACACCGATGATCCAGGGGAGCTCGGCGTCGCTCGGCATCGCGTCGAATCGACGCCACACGATGGTGAAGGTCTCTGCCACGAGGTCGTCGAGGTCAGCCTCACGTAAAGGGTAGAGACGTCGACGAAGGTAGTTGCCGACCGCGGACTCGTAGTCGCGAACCACTCGTTCCAGTTCGGTGGTACGCGTGTCTCACCTCGGTCTCGTCCCCGTCCGACGTTATCGCCGTGGAACCGGGGCGACAGGGACGCGGGGCTTCAGCCCTTCGACGACGCTCTTTTCGTCGACGGCACCGGACGAACGGATTCGATGGCCACGCGACGCACCTGGCCGCTTTCGAGATGAGATCGCGTGGCGTCCGAGCATCGTCGGCCTGGGCGTCGTGATGAGCCGATCAGCTCGGTTTACTCGCACAACTGCTCGTGCCGGCGCCGCAGAGACCGGTGACGCGAAACGACTCTGGTTTGAAGGCGACGAGCGGTGAACCGACGTCGATTTGGATCACGCCACCGGCGAGCAACGGTACCGAGCGCGGCGCAGTCGAGTACCGCTGGCCGTTCTCGAAGACGACAACGTGCCCAACGGCAGGACCAACCCGGTTGCTCGAGAGCGGCTGGCCCCAGACGTCGAAGAACTGCCCCAGGGTGAAATGACCTTTGGCCGGTGCTTCGACGTGGATGATGCCGTCATTGGCGTGTGTGTGGAGCCAATAGAGACAGTCGTGCAGCCCGACGTCGACGAAGGTCGTCGGACCTGACCCGGTGGTGACCGCTGGTGCCGTGACGCCGATACCGGCGGGGAGGCGTTCGCGTTGACCGTCGACGTAGATGGAGACGAGCACGTGAACGTGGTAGTGGACGGTCTCTTGGCCGATGGTTCGACAGGTGATGCCGTCGACCGGCGATCCGTTGGCGGCGCCAGCCGGTGCTAGGACCGGCACACTCAAGACGGGGACTCCCTCGGGCCCTGGTGCGCTCGTGCCCGACGATTGGCTCGAGAGCCACGCCGTGACCGCACTGGCGATGACGAGGGCCGTGAGCAGCGCGACCGGGATCATGGTACGACGACGACGGATCGTGGTCATCGGACTCCTTTCTCCTCGCGCTACTCTACGGGACCATCAGGGGCACCTTGTTCGGCCGGGTTTTCACTGAGAATGTCACCATGCTGGTGTCGCCCGCGATGGCGGGGAGGGGAGTGCGATGGGTGAGTTGGAGGAACTGCGCCTCGAGACGCGCACCTTTGCCGAGGCGCGTGACTGGGGACCGTTCCACACGCCAAAAAACCTCGCGATGGCGGTCGCGGGCGAAGCCGGAGAACTCGTCGCTGAGTTCCGGTGGTTGACCGCCGAGGAGTCGGCACCGGACCGTCTGGCGGTGGAACATCGCCGAGCCATCGAGTTTGAGATGGCTGACGTGCTGATCTTCCTGCTCCGGCTAGCGGACGTCCTCGACGTCGATCTCGCGGACGTGGTTCGCGCCAAACTGGCCGCAAATGAGAGTCGATTTCCGCCGGTTCGCTAGCGGGCGTACGGTTCCGTTCGTCGCGGCGGGCGTGATTGGACCGCGACACCGTGAGTAGCCTCGGGGCGTGTCGCGTGGCGTCCTACTGGGGTGATGATGAGTTTCGACCATCTCTTCGAACCTCTCGTCGTCGGGCGCACGGTGGTGAAGAATCGCATCATCTCGTCGGGACACGACACGGTGATGGTCCACGATGGTCGGATCACTGACCAATTGATCGCCTACCACGAGGCGCGCGCGGCCGGTGGCGTCGGACTCATCGTCGTCCAGGTCGCCGGGGTCCACGAGACGGCGCGCTACACGTCGCACGTCTTGATGGCGACCGACGACGGATGCATCGACGGCTACCGACGACTGGCTGAGACCGTGCACGCCCACGGCACCACGGTCGTCGGACAACTGTTCCATCCGGGTCGTGAGGTGATGGAGTCCGTTGACGGATCGCTACCGGTCGCCGTCGCCCCCTCCGCGGTCGCCAACGAGCGATTCCGCGTGATGCCGCGGGCGTTGGACTGCGACGAGATTGTCGAGATCGTCCACGGCTACGCCGAAGGCGCGGCGCGACTCATCCGCGCGGGTCTCGACGGTGTCGAGGTGGTGGCGAGCCACGGGTACCTACCCGCGCAGTTCCTAAACCCCTTCGTGAACGTGCGCGACGACGAGTACGGTGGCGACGAGTCGCGCCGGCTCCGGTTCCTCCTCGACGTGGTCCGCGCCATCCGCGACAGGGTCGGCCCCGAGCCGATTGTCGGGCTACGCGCCTCGATGGATGAGCGCGACCCCCGGGGCCTCGCCCCCGAGATCGCACTTCGTGCGCTGCAGTCACTCGACGATATGGGGCTCATCGACTACGTGAGCGTCACGACGGGCACCTCGGCGACTCTCGCGGGCTCTGACCACATCGCGCCACCGATGAACGTCGCGAATGGCTACGTCGCGCCCGCAGCCAAGCGGGTGCGCGAGGCGGTCGGCGTACCTGTCTTCGTGGCTGGTCGTATCAACCAGCCCCAGGAAGCGGAACGGATCCTCGCCGACGGTCTCGCTGACGCCTGTGTGATGACCCGCGCGATGATCTGTGACCCGACGATGGCGAACCTCGCCCGAGACGGCCGGGCCGAGGAGATTCGCGCCTGTGTCGCGTGTAACCAGGCGTGCATCGGTCACTTTCACGCTGGTTTCGCGATCTCGTGCATCCAATACCCCGAGGCGGGGCGTGAATTGACTTTGGGCCGTCGGGTGCGCGCCACGAGGCCACAACGCGTGCTCGTCGTCGGCGGTGGACCCGCGGGGCTCAAGGCGGCGGCCGTAGCGGCTGAGCGTGGACACGACGTGACCCTGCACGAGGCGTCGGCCCATCTGGGGGGTCAAGTTCTGCTCGCCCAGCGACTGCCGGGTCGAGACGAGTTCGGCGGTGTCGCGACGAATCTCGAACGCGAGGCGCGCCGCGCCGGCGTGACGATCGTGCTGAACTCGCGCGTCGAGCGCGAACTCGTCGAGGCGTGGTCGGGGGATCGCGTGGTTGTCGCGACGGGGTCTCGACCACACCGGCCGCCCATGGAAGTCCTCGGCGCACCCACGATCCTTGACGCTGATTCGGTACTGCTCGGCCAGGCGGTGCCCGTGGGCAGAGTCGTGGTCGTCGACTGGCGCGACGACTGGGTTGGTGTCGGCGTCGCGCGGCTCCTCGCCGCTACCGGCCACGAGGTGAACCTCGCGACCCCGGGCTACTTTGCCGGCGCGTCACTCCAGCAGTACGTGCGCGACGAGCACCTCGCGGCACTCGCGCGCGCCGGGGTGGACGTCCTCACCCTCGTACGTCTCTTCGGGGTTGATGACGACTCGGTCTATCTCCAGCACGTCTTGACCGACGAGCCGGTCATCGTGGATCGCGTGTCGGCGGTCGTCCTCGCCACGGGCCACCGACCGACGCGCCGGTTGGCCGACGAACTCGTCGCCGCTGGCGTCCCCGTCGAGCTCATCGGCGACTGTCTCGCACCGCGCACGGTCGAAGAGGCCGTGCTCGACGGACTGCGCGTCGCCTCCGCCATCTGATGCGATCCGACGCGGTCGTGGGACAATGGACGGCGTGACGACCAATGACCAGACCACTGCACGCTCGCCCCTGTTCGCCTTCGCCGATCGACTGGTTGACGAACTCGCCGCGCGTGATCCACTCTTCGCGACGATGGCCGGCGTCGCCGGCTATGACGACCAACTCCCGGACTTCTCCGTGGAGCACCAGCGCGACGACGAGCGGATGCTGGGGGAGTCCTTGCGTGTCGTCGACGGGATCGATCCGACCGACGAGGTCGACCGAATCGCCAAGGCGGTCATCGTCGAGCGGCTGTCGAGTGACCACGCACTGCTGGGCTCCGGTGAGCTTCGACGGACCTTCTCGGTCATCTCGTCGCCGTTGTCGGAGATCCGACAGGTCTTCGAACTGATGGATGCGCAGTCGCCGGCCGACGCCGCGGTCATCGCGACGCGTCTGGGCGCGGTCGCGGGGTCACTCGCCAGTTGGCGCAGTTCGCTGGCCCAGGCCACGAGCGAGCAACTACCGTCGCGCCGTCACGTGCTCGGCGTCGCTGACCAGGCACGAACGTACGCGCAAGGTTCGTTCACCGACGTGGCCCAGCGCGTCGCGATCGCGACGGGCGTCGACCTCGATGAGTCGGGGTTGGGGGAAGCGGCCGGGGCGGCCGACCGCGCGTGCGGGGAGCTCGCCGCGTGGTTGCGCTCGACGGTGGCCCCACGAACGACCGTGGAGGACGGGTGCGGTCGCGAGCGCTACGTGCCGTGGGCGCGATACTTCACCGGCGCGGAGCTCGACCTCGAGGAACTCTATCGATGGGGGTGGGAAGAGTCCCGACGAATCCACGATCGGATGGTCACACTGGCTGACGCGATGTATCCCGGGGTCGTGGGCCTGCGTGAGGCATCGGTCTTGCTCGACCACGATCCGGACCAACTCGTCGACGGCACGCAGGTTCTGCTCGCGCGACTTCGCTCGTTCGTCGACGCCGCCGTCGAGCGGCTCGACGGTGTGCACTTCGACATCGATCCGCGCGTGCGGTTCTGTGACGTACGACTCGCGCCCGAAGGGTCGGCGTCGGCGGCGTACTACATCCCGGTGAGTGAAGACCTCTCGCGTCCGGGCACCACGTGGTACCCCACGATGGGCGCCACCACGTTCGCGTGGTGGCGCTTTCCCGCGACCTGGTATCACGAGGCGGTACCCGGTCACCATCTCCAGGCGGCGATCGCGATGTTGGCGGCCGACCGTCAGTCACGGTTCCATCGTCTGCGCGGTTGGACGTCGGGGTACGGCGAGGGATGGGCGCTCTACGCCGAGCGATTGATGGAGGAGCTCGATGGGTACGCGAGCCCGGCCGAGGAGTTCGGGTACCTCGCCGGACAGGCGTTGCGGGCGAACCGGATCGTTGTGGACGTCGGGTTGCACCTGGGACTCGACGCGCCCGACGACCTCGGCGTGCTCGGGTCGCTCGGTGATTGCTCAGCGAGGCCGTGGACTGCCGAGATGGCGGTCGCACTCCTCGAGGAGTGGGCGATCGAAGAGCACGCCAGCGCGGTGTCCGAGGTCGACCGGTACCTCGGCATGCCGGGCCAGGCGATCTCGTACAAGGTTGGCCAGCGACGCTGGCTCGAGGTGCGCGACGAGGCTCGATCGCGACTCGGTGAACGTTTCGACCTCAAGGCATTCCACCAGCAGGCGCTCGAACTCGGTCCCCTCGGATTGGACCTGTTCGCCGCGGAGATGGCGGCGTGGTCGCCCGACGCACCGTAAATGCGATGCGGACCCCGCCAAGGGTGCGGTGACGGTTCCCCGTTGGTGTCGCCACGCACCTCGACCGGTAGAATCAGTTCCTGGTCGGCGGGCGTCAGGGTGACGCCGGTTGCCAGGGCGTGAAGTCCTGTCGTCCTGGAAGACGACAGTCGTCGAAACCGATCGGCCCCCCGAAAAAGAGAGAACATGTCCAACGCGCCCAGAGAAACCAACCCCTCGTGGGGCAAGAAGCAGTCCACTCGCCTGTCGATCGCGACGCAACGGCGCACGTGGACCCGTCGGGCCGATACGTGGGACCGCCACAACGACGTCGGGATGACCAAGGTTGCGGCCAAGGCCATCGAGGTTGCTGACGTCAAGCCCGGTATGGTCTGCATGGACCTCGGCTGTGGTGGTGGACGTCTGGCCCTCGAACTCGCACGGCGCGGCGCCACCGTCATCGGTGTCGACGTCAGTGCGGCGATGGTGGACCGGATGGTCGCCCAGGCCAAGGCCGAAGGACTCGAGCACGTCTCGGGGATCGTCTCGCCGATCGAACACCTCACCATCGACCCGTCGTCACTGGACCTCGTGATCAGTAACTACGCGCTTCACCACCTCCTGGACTCGGACAAGGCCAAGGTCGTCACCGCGGCCTTCGGCTGGCTGCGACCCGGCGGCGTGCTGATCAACTCAGACATGATGCTCGGGCGCGGCGCCACGACCGAGGACCGACAGGTCATCGCGAGCAAAATCAAGGTGATGGCCAAGAAGGGCATCCCCGGCTACTGGCGGATCCTCAAGAACGCCGGTCGCTACATCTTTCGACTTCGCGAGCGTCCAATCACGCCTGACGCCTGGATGCGCCTCTACGAGGCGGCTGGTTTCGTGGACCTGACGAGCGTGAACGTCGTGGCCGAGGCGAACGTCGTCAAGGGCGTCAAACCGCGCGACTGATCAGCCGAGCGGCGCGTCGGGGCACGTCCCCGCGACCAGGGGTACGTGAGACGCGCTGGTGATGGTGGCGAGCCCTGGACGCGTGCCCGCCGCTCGCATCGCGGCGAGCGCGCCCGGCGCGTGTCGCAGATAGGCGTTGAAGAAGTCGATTGACGTCGCCGCCACGACGTCGCGCGCTGGCCCGGGGGGTACGTACGCGCTGAGGTGGGTCTGGCCGATCATCGCCAGGTAGTACTTGGGCGCGGGCGCTTCGTTGTACAGCGTGACGCTGCAGGTGACGGGGTTCATCGTCAGGTCGTTCGTGCCTTGGACGACGAGGAGGGGTGCCGAACCGGTGGTGAAGTACGTTCCGGGGAACCAGGACAGTTCGGCCCCCGAGAGGATCACCGCGGCGCCGATGCGCGCGTCGCGACAGCACGAGTTCGCCACCGCCGCGAGGCTCACGTCACCGCCGTCGGACTGGCCGACGACGCCGATCTCGTGGGCGTCCACCAGTCCGCCGAGGGCGTTGTCGGCTTGCGCGCTATCCGCGATCAGCGTCGTGATTAGGAAGCTGAGGTCACCCGGGTGGTGGGCGATGTCACTTCGGATGACGCCGCCAGTGGCGTTCGGTGACGTGTAGGGATAGGCGGGATCAGCGACGACGTAACCCGCGGCGCTCCACGCGTCGAGCAGTCCGGCGTACGCCTCGGGTGAGATGTCGAACCCCTGGGAGAAGATAAGTAGCGGAAAGGGACCGGCGTCACGAAGCGGGACGAGACCGAGGCGCGCCGTGCCGGGGGCACCGACGGCGGGGTAACGCACGGTGACGGGGAACGTCCTCGCGCCCGTTGAACCACTGGCTGGTTCGCTCACCGTGAAGGTGACGGCCCCCACGGCGAAGGGTGCGTGGGGCGTCGTCGCTCGCGTGGTCGTGGTCGAGGAGGTCGCGGTGGTGACGGTCGTCGAGGATGTGGTGGTGGTCGGCCCCTGACCCCGGGTCGTCGCGACCACAAGCAGCACTATGAGGATCAGCGCGAGCACCGCGACGAACCGGCGCCGACGCACGTTGACCCGCCGGCCGTGTCGCGGTGGTGCCATCGGGGTCAATCTAGCAGCGGGTCCGTCGTCGTTTCCGGCGCCGCCGCGCTCGCCTCGACGTACAGTTGGATATTCCACAGCGACCATCCACCACACTCGCCACGATCGCCAACGGGTACCGCCCGTGGTGAGCGTGCGCCCCCTCGTCGCCGCGGACGTCGAAGCCGCCGTCAAGCTCCACCTCGTCGTGCTCGACATGGAGTTCCTCTCACGATTCGGGCCATCGTTCATGCGTACTTACTACCGGGCGTGGACGTCGACGCCGGGATCGATGTCCTTCGCGGCGCTCGATGATGCGGGCGCACTGATCGGCGTTCTGCTCGGTGCGACCGACCCCGCGACACACGTGCGCGCGATGGTCCGCGAACACGGCGTCGCGCTCGCTCGCGCCATCGTCATCGCCGCCGCCGTACGACCCCGCCTGGCGAAGGACCTCGTGGTGACTCGGGCGGGCCGTTACGCGCGCGGCGTGGGTCGGCTCATCCTGGCGCGATTCCGACCGACCCCGGTGCCCAGCGCTGACGCGCCTCGGGTCGGGGAGGTGACCCACGTGCTGGTTGATCCGACGGCCCAGGGCGGTGGCGTCGGACGGACGTTGATTGACGCGGCGATCACGTTCGCGCGCGAGGCCGGCGATGACGAACTGGTGCTCGTGACGCCACCCGACCTGGCGGCGAGGCATTTCTACGAGGCGCTCGGCTGGCGCAGCGACGGGTCCATGACCAGCCGCAGCGGTGAACCGTTCCTGCGCTACCGCTACTCGCTTCGCTGAATCAGCGCCGCGGGTTACGAGGTCGTGGGTCCGGCCCGTTGCGGGGCTGGGACGGCGGGGGCACGCGCGGGTAGGAAACGACGCGCATAGCCCGGCGCCGGTCACGACGCCGTTTCGCGACTCGACGGCGTGCGACGAGGGCGAGGACGCCGGCGATCACCACGAGCGCGGCCAGCAGCCAGATCGCCAGGGAACGGGCGCTGCGTAGGAGCGATGTCGGGGTGGTCGTGGTCGTGGGTGCCACGGTGGTCGTGGGTGCCACGGTCGTTGTCGTCGTCGGCACCGCTGTCGCGAGGACGGCCGAGGCCACCTTGGCCGCGGCGCAACCCGGCGTTGGCGTCGCGGTTAATACCGGCGGGTTCAGTGGAGCGTCGGGCAGTCCGAAGAGTTGGGTGGAGATGGCGTTGGCCATCGCGGTCTCGCCGGCCACGTTCGGGTGGAGGTGGTCGGGGTTGAAGTACGGCGCGAAGGGCGTGTTCGGATTGCAGTCACCGTTGTAGACGTCGGCCATCACCGCCGCCAGGTTGATCACGCCGGTGAAGCCAGTGCGGGCCGACAGGAGCCACGCGTTCACGGCGCTCATCACCGACTGCTCCGATGGGCCCCAGTACTCGGGCAGGTCGTGGTCCTGCTTCGTGGACGTCGCGCGCGGCAGCAGGGTGATGGCGTAGACGTTGAGGCCCCGAGCGCGGACCTGGGCCGCCACTGTGCGAAGGCCCGCCTCGATCGCGGCGGCGGTGCCGTAGGGCGGGATTGGCTTGCCCGCCACGCCGCCGGCGCCGAACCAGATGTCGTTGGTGCCGAGCAGGACGACGACGTCCTTCACGCCCGGCCAGCCGAGCGCGTCGGTCGCGAGCCGCGTGACACCCGGCACGCCGCCGGAGTTCGTGGCGTAGGAGGTCCCGGGTGGAAAGACGGTCAAGGTGTTGCCGGCGATCCCCTCGTTGACGACCGACATCTGGTCGGTCGCGGGTAATCGGTCGATCCGTTGCTGCAGGGCGTTCACCCAGCTGAAGCCATTGTTCTCGTAGCCGTACCCGTCGGTGATGGAGTCACCGAAGGCGACGATGGCACCCTGGGCCGGCGAGTTCGCGACCGCCACCCCGGAGAGCCAGCGAACGAAAGCGCCGGTCAGTTGGGGATTGAAGCTCTGTGCGGTCGGGTCAGTCGTGTGGTCACCGACGCCGTTGCTCGTCGCCCACGTGTTGATGTTTCCGGTGCAGCAGTAGTGCACGCTCACCGTCGCCCACCCCGAGACGGCGATGGAGATGGCGATCTTCTCATTGGCGTGCACCACCAGGGCGACGGGATTGCTCGTGACCTGTCCGTGCGCGGGTATCGTCACGGCCCGTTGCCCGTTGGCGAACGTGACAGGAACGAAGGAGCCGGCGACGACGGTGGGCCCGCTCTGGTCGACGCCGACCGTGACGGCACCGAAGGTGGTCGGGGTGGCGCTCCAGAGGTTGGAGAAGGTCAACTCCACCGAACTCCCCGCGACCGCTACCGTCGCGGTGTCGCGCACCGTCGAGTTGTACGTCGCGCCGAGGGCGAGGTCCATCGGTGACGTCCACGTCACCTGCCATCCCGGCGTCGCGCCGCTCGGCGCGGCGACGACGAGTGACGTGAGCAGGAACACGGTGCTGATCAGGAGTCCGAGCATCGTCGACGACCGAAGCCGACGCGGAATTCGGCGGTTGGCCGGCGTGCGCGCCACTACCTCCACCACGCCCTACTCAGCGACAGTTGACGGCCCTGCGAGGGTCCACCCGCCAACCTGTCCGTCGCAGTTCGTCGCACACATAGCCGCTTAAGCCTACCGGTCATCGTCGGAGTGGACGATTGACCCGAGTGCTCGACAATCATCGTCGATCACTACTGGGCGCGAGCCACGTCGCAACGGGAGAGGATCGCCTCCACCGTGGCCGCTAGGGACAGGTCTGACGAGTCGAACCAGAGCCCGCGCCGAGGGGTGGCCGCCTCGAACATCGCGACGAGTTCGTCGACGCCCCAGCCGTTGGCGTATCCCGTCTTGGGGCGATCGCGTTCACGCCGAGCAACCACGTCGGGCCGGGGGACGAGCACAACGACAAAGAGTGGCGAGATCTCGAGCAGGTCGATGACCTCGGGTAGGGCATCGCCCGCGAAAATATCCTGGAGGACCACGGTGAAGCCGTCACGCCAGTACTCGTTCGCGACCATCGCCGCGAGTCGTTTGCGAAGGTCGAGCTGGCGTTGAGCTTCGTGGCCGAGGCTAGGTCCAATGGGGTCTCGACCCGTCACGATCATCCTTCGGAACGCGTCCCCGCGCAGGTGGACCCCGTGATCAAAGCGACGGACGAGCAGGTCGGCGATCGTTGACTTCCCCGATGCCATCACGCCCGTGATCAGAAATCCGCCACTGTCGAACGGATCTGTCACGGCACCAATTCTGTCTCGATTCAGCCGTGCTCCGGGTGTCGGTGGCGTGGACCGAGCGGGCTGCTCAACGATGGACGGACGGTGACTCGTCCACTGGTACGAGGTCCGCTCCCAGCGAGTCGATTCGAAGAATCGAATAAGAAGTGGGTCGCATCGCCGTGATGGGCCGCGACAATGGGTGTGTTTGTCGTTGGTCGAAGGACCAGGAAAGGCGGATTCGAGCCATGCCACCAGACGCACCACAACCAGGTTTCGGCGGCCCCTTCTTCGACGGCGGGATGCACCACGGTCTGGGACTTCGCGGCGGGCTCTTCCTGGTCTTCCTCGCCATCTTGCTGATCGTCGCGATCGCCGCCTTGCTGCTCTCGATGTCCCGGCGTCGAGACGAGTCCCGTCGTGATCTCGACGATCGTCGTGGATCAACGAATCCGAGCCGCGCGCTCGGGATCCTCGACGAGCGCCTCGCGCGCGGCGACATCGACGTCGATGAGTACACGAGTCGGCGTAACGTCTTGTCGGGTCAGGTGTAGTCGAGCACGTTTGCGCTGCACCACGGTCGGTTGAGAATGCTCGCGACCCTGACTTCGCGCGGTGCGACGGACCCACTACGCTGACGCGATAGTCGGTCAAGCCGCGACGGGTGGCGACGACGAGTTCATGGGGGGCAACATGAAGTCGAGCAGTGCACGACGTTCGCTGTGTCCGAGGGCCGGTGTGATTGTGGCGCTTGTTGCGATGACGGGAGTCGTGCCGTTGGCGTCGCCTGCGTCGGCGTCGGCGTCCACGTATTCGGGCCTCGGCTACGACGCCTCCTATCCGCAGGGTTCGTCGGCGCTTCCTTTGAGCATGAATTTCGCCATCATCGGCGTCACCCATGGTCGACCGTTCACCACGAACCAGTACGCGCAGACGCAGTGGAGCAACGCCGTGAACGAGATCTCGACCTCGACCTCGACGTACAAGCCGTCGCTGTACTTCAACACTGGCTACGCCCTGGCGTACGCGAAGTCCGACACCACTACCTGTAACAGCGTGTGTCCTATTTGGACCCACCGGTTCGCCTTGACCAGCTGAACCAAAAGGCCCAGCGGTGCTTGCTCACCGTCCGGGTTCCCAGACAATTGTCAGTCTGAGTGCTCGGTTCCGACCCAGGGCCCTCATCACTTCTTCGTGATGGTTATGCGGGTGACGATCGGCTCTTCCCGCGTGCTTCGCGGTGCAGATCCGTGGCGGATCAGGCAGTAGAGAGAAGCAGAGCGTGCGTTGGTTCCTTCAGTGTCACCGCGGAGGGTCGCGCGGGCTGCCAGCGGGCGAGATTGATCGCCGCG
>JAJYSP010000032.1 GCA_021793515.1 Actinomycetes bacterium
CTCGATCGTCCAGGCAGCCAAACGCAGGGCTCGCGGCTACCGCTCCAAGGCCAAGATGATCACCATCATCTACCTCATCGCCGGAAAGCTCCCGCTACCCCAAATCCACACGATCTAGCGAGGAGCCTCAAACTCCTTCGGGCGATCACTAGGCCACGAGCCTCTTGACTACGGGATTATGTTCATTTCATCAAGGCGAGCCGGTGGATTCGAAACAGACTCTCCAATCCAATTCGGACTCACGTTCTAACGTCTACGCACCACAGCTAGTCGAATGGGGTGCGTAGGGCGCGATTGGTGACGACTTGAGGCAATCAGTTCGAAAGAGTTTCCGCGACCGGCCATATGGCGTAGAGAGACCTTGACGATTCGATGCGTGAGGATTCTCACGCGCTCACTGATGGCGCTGGCGAGGTGCTTGGCGTACGCTCTCGACGTTGCTGCATCGTGGGTTCCGCCACGCCACTGCACCTCGAAGATTGTCCAGTGCCGAGCGAGTGCCAGGGTGACTGCCCTATTCAATTTCACGAGCACGCCGGCGCCGAGACTGGTCGACGTCGTCCTCGGCGGGCTGACGATCATCATCAGGTCATCGAGGGCGCTGACCGTGAGAGTGAAGGACCAGGTGCCGGTGTCCCCGAAGGAATCTCCTGTCGTGCCCGAGAGGTGGTAGACGCCGACCGGCGTGGTGGCGTCGGATGTAACGAGACCATTCGAGGAGGTGCTGACCCCGGCGGGCACCGGGGACGTGACACTGAAGGTCTCGGTGCCCAACTGACCAGTGGTGACCAGTTGGGTGCTCGAGGACTTGCCGGCGGTGACCGAGGCGGTGAACGGCGTTGACTGGGTGATAGTGGTCGCGCCCACCGTGAGGGTGAAGTTCCAGGTGCCAGTGTCTCCAAGGGAATCAGCCGTCGCGCCCGAGAGGTGGTAGGCGCCGACCGGCGTGGTCGCGTTTGAGGTCACGAGACCGCTCGAGGAGACCGCGACCCCGGCGGGCAGCGCGGACGTGACGGCGAACGTCTCGGTGCCTTGTTGGCCAGTGGTGACCAGTTGGGTGCTTGAGGACTGACCGGCGGTGACCGAGGCGGTGATCGGAGATAACTGGGTGATGGGCACATGGCGGAGCACGACCGTGAGGGTGAGCGACCAGGTGCCGGTGCCCCCGAAGGTGTCGGAGGTCGTGCCCGAGAGGTGGTAGACGCCGACCGGCGTGGTGCCATTGGTCGTCACGAGGCCGCTCGAGGAGACCGCGACCCCGGCGGGGAGCGCGGACGTGACGGCGAACGTCTCGGTGCCCAACTGGTCGCCGGTGACCACTTGGATCGAGGAAGTGGATCCCACCGTCGTTCGGTCGGAGGTTGGCGTGCTTTGGGCGATAGTCACGCCGTCGGGGCCCACGGTGAGGGTGAGCGACCAGGTGCCGCTGCCCCCGAACGTGTCGGACGTCGTACCGGAGAGATGGTAGACGCCGACCGGGGTAGTGCCGTCGGATGTCACGAGACCGCTCGAGGAGACCGCGACCCCGGCGGGCAGCGTGGACGAGACAACGAAGGTCTCGGTACCCAACTGACCGGTGGTGACGAGCTGGGCGCGCGAGGTCTGGCTCGCGGTGGCGGTGGCGGTGGTCGGGGTCGCTTGGGCGATAGTCACGCCGTCGGGGCCCACCGTGAGGGTGAGTGACCAGGTGCCGGTGCCCCCGAACGAGTCGGACGTCGTGCCTGAGATGGTGTACTTGCCGACGGGCGTGGTGCCATTGGAGCTCACGAGTCCACTCGGCGAGACCGAGACCCCGGCGGGCAGAGCGGAAGTGACGGTGAAAGTCTCGGTGCCCAACTGTCCGGTGGTGACGAGTTGGGTTCGCGCGCTCTGGCTCGCAATGGCGGTTCCGATGGTCGGGGCCGACTGGGCAATGGTCACGCCGTCGGCGCTCACCGTGAGCGTGAAGGACCAGGCCCCCGTGTTTCCGAAGGAATCTATTTCCGTGCCCGTGAGGTGGTAGACCCCGACGGGCGTGGTGCCATCGGTGGTTACTAGACCACTCGAGGAGACCGCGACTCCGGCGGGCAGCGCGGACGACACGGTGAAGGCCTCGGTGCCTTGTTGGCCGGTGGTGACGAGTTGGGTGCGCGAGGTCTGACTGGCGGTGGCGGTGGCGGTAGTCGGGGCCGACTGGGCGATGGCCACCGTAAGCGTGAAGGACCACGTGCCAGTGTCTCCAAAGGAATCAGCCGTGGTGCCCGAGAGATGGTAGACGCCGACCGGCGTGGAGCCGTCACAGGTCACGAGACCACTCGGCGAGACACTGACCCCGGCGGGCAGCGCGGACGACACGGTGAAGGTCTCGGTGCCTTGTTGGCCGGTGGTGACCAGCTGGGTTGATGACGTTGCCCCGGTAAGGACGAGCGCGGTGGTCGGGGCCGTCTGGGCGATAGTCACCGTGAAGGCGAGGGACCAGGTGCCGGCGCCCCCGAACGTGTCGGAGTCGGTACCCGAGAGGGTGTAGACACCGACTGGGGTAGTACCGTCGGACGTCACGAGGCCACTCGGCGAGACGCTGACCCCGGCGGGCAGAGTGGAGGTGACAACGAAGGTCTCGATGCCCGACTGTCCGGTGGTGACCAGTTGAGTCGAAGAAGAGGCATCGAATGTTGTTTGGCCGGTGGTCGGGGCCGACTGGGTGATGGTCACACCGTCAGCGCCCACCGTAAGGGTGAGCAACCAGGTGCCGGTGCCCCCGAACGTGTCGGACGTCGTGCCCGAGAGGTGGTAGACACCGACCGGGGTAGTGCCGTCCGAGGTCACGAGGCCACTCGAGGAGACACTGACCCCAGTGGGCAGTTTGGACGTCACGGCGAAGGTCTCGGTGCCCAGTTGACCCGTGGTGATCAGTTGGGTAGAAGAAGGTGAACCGGCCGTCGCCGTGGCGGTGGTTGGAGCCGACTGGGTGATGGTCACGCCGTCGGCGCCCACCGTGAGAGTGAAGGACCAGGTGCCAGGCGCTTCTAAAGGATCTACAGGATTACTCGTAGAGGTGAAGGGATTGCTGGTCGTGCCCGACAAGGTGTACACGCCCATCGGCGTAGTGCCGTTGGAGGTCACGAGTCCACTGGAGGAGATGCTGATCCCGGGGGGCAGAAAGGGTATCCAGAAGACCGTGGGGACCCAGGTGAAACTTATGTAACCCCCTCCACCTACGGCTACCAACTGGACCGAGTACGGGGAACCCGCCGTGGTCGTGCCGGAGAACGGGCTGAGCTGGGCCAGGATCACTTCCGTAAAGGTGAAGGACCAGGTGCCGGTGCCACCAGAGGAATCACTCGTCGTTCCCGACAGGGTGTAGACGCCCGGATACAAGGGAAGGCCACCGGAGCTCACGAGACCACTTGACGAGACGCTGACCCCGTAGGGCAGCGCGGACGTGACGGTGAAGGTCTCGGTACCGTGCTGGCCGGTAGTGACGAGCTGGTAGTTCCAGGGCTCGCCCAAGGCGACCGTGGCGGTGGTCGGAGCCGACTGAACAATGGCATGCACCGTAAGGGTGAAGGACCACGTCCCGGTGCCCCGGTAGGTGTCGGAGGTTGTGCCCGAGAGGGCGTAGACCCCAGCGGGCGTGGTGGTGGCGGAGCTCACGAGGCCACTCGGCGAGACGCTGACCCCGACGGGCAGCGCGGACGTGACGGTGAAGGTCTCGGTGCCCAACTGTCCGGTGGTGACCAGTTGGGTCGACGACGTGGCATCGACCGTGGTGACAGCCGCAACCGGGTTGTTCTGGGTGATGGTCCCGCCGCCGGCCGTCATCGTGAGCGCGAGGGACCAGGTGCCCGTGGTCCCGACGGAATCACTTGTCGTGCCCGAGAGGTGGTAGACGCCGACCGGCGTGGTGCCGTCGGAGGTCACGAGGCCACTCGGCGAGACGCTGACCCCGACGGGCAGCGCGGACGTGACGGCGAAGGTCTCCGTGCCCTGCTGGCCGGCGGTGACCAGTTGGATTGAGGACGTGATACTAGTAAGGAAGATCGCACTGGTCGGCGCTGACTGCGCGATGCCCACGTTAAGCGTGAAGGACCAAGTGCCGGAGCCCCCGAAGGTGTCGGAGTCGGTGCCCGAGAGGGCGTAGACGCCCGGCGGCGTGGTGGCGTTGGTGGTCACGGCTCCGCTCGGCGAGACCGCCACCCCGGTCGGCAACGCAGACAACACGGCGAAGGTCTCCGTGCCGTGCTGACCAGTGGTGACCAGTTGGGTACTGGTGAACGAGCTCCCCGCCGCGACGGTGGCGCCACTCGGGGACGACTGGGCGATGGTCACGCCATCGGTGGTCACGGTGAGCGTGTACTCCCAGAAGCTGGAGTACGTCCCGGAGGGGTCGTTGTACTCACCGATGAGGTTGTAGACACCCGGCGGCGTGGTGCCGTCGGAGGTCAATTGGCCCTGCGAGTTGACGGAGACGCCAGTGGGGTTGGACGCGGCGTCACTTGGAGATTGGAAGAAGGTCCAATATCCGTTCGAGCCGGTGATGTTTATCTGGTCGTGGAAGACGACGCCAGCTGGCGTCGATCCGCCAAACGGGGCCAACTGCACCATGGTTAAGTGAACGGTAAGGGTGAAGGACCACGTGCCGGTGCTCCCGTAGGTGTCGGTGTCCGTGCCCGAGAGGGTGTAGATGCCCGGCAGCGAGGTGACGCCGGAGGTCACGAGACCGCTCGAGGAGACGCTGACCCCGGTGGGCAGCGCGGACGTGACGGTGAAGGTCTCGGTGCCTAATTGGCCAGTGGTGACGAGTTGGATACTCGAGTTCGAGCCCGCGTCGACGGTGGCGCTGGTGGGGGTCGACTGGGTGATCGTTAGGCCGTCAGCGACGAAGGTGACACTGGCGTTCCAGGCGCCGACGTCACCGTAGGTATCGGTGGCGTACCCCTGGATCGGGTAGGAGTGGCCCGGCAAGATGGTGCCGTCACTGGTGATGTAGCCGCTCGGGGAGACCGCGAGTCCGGTGGGCAGCGTCGACGTCACGTAGAAGGTTTCGGGGCCAGCGTAACCCGTAGTTTCCACCTGGTACGACGCGGGTATTCCGGCGTTGAACGTCATGGTGGACGGGTAGGGCTGGGTGATGGTGTTGGTCGGGGCGCTCTGGACTTGGAGATCGTAGGTCCAGGTGCCGAAATCTCCGTAGTCGTCAGTCATCGTGCCCGAGAAGGTGTAGTTGCCTACCGGCGTGGTGCCGTCGGAGGTCACGAGGCCGCTCGACGAGACCGCGACTCCGGTGGGCAGTATGGATGTCGGGACGAGAAATGTCACATTGCCGATCTGTCCGTACGTGGCCAACTGATTGGTGAACTGGTAACCGTTGACCATGATCCCGCTGGTCGGGGCAGTCTGGGTAAGCGACCCCGTCGCGGACGCGATGGAAGCGGTGGTGGTGAAGCTGGCGAGAGCGAGGCCGAGGGCGACGATTGCACGAATGAGGTGCGGACGAATGACGGTCACGGAAATCTCCTGGGCCTTGCCGGATAGTTGGTCGGGGGCGTGAGGGCGGTGCGAACATGCTGGCTGGACGTTCTTCGAGATGTTAATTGTGAGCGGGATCGGGATCGATGCAGGCAGTGGTCGTCTGGCCCGCACTCGCGGGTGACCGTCGAGTTGCGTCGCCCGCCCGGAGCACCTGCGCGTGGCGCACTGGCGGATTCGCCCGCAGGTGACACTGGGACGTCTCGTGCGGCTTCGTCCGCGGGCGATGCCTGAAATGCCAGACGTTGCACGGGGACGACCGCATCACTCGGAAGTTGGGCGAGAGTGGTAGAGAGGCGGCGTCACGACGCGCCGCTCTAGCGCGAAGGAATAGTGCGTCCTGAAAAACCTCTCATGAAAATTGTTCCTACTCAGCTAAAAGAGCAGCCAGCACCTTCGCCGCGTGACCGTCGGCGCGCACGCCGTACCAAGAGTGCTCGATCGTGCCGCTCGGTCCGATGACGAACGTCGAGCGGATGACCCCGACCACCTTCTTGCCGTACGTCATCTTCTCGCCGCAGGCGCCGTACTTCTCCATGACCTTCTTCTCGGGGTCGCTCAAGAGGTCGAAGTCGGGTCCGTACTTCTGGCGAAAGGCGACGTGCTTCGCGACACCGTCGGGCGAGACGCCAAATACCGTCACGCCGAGGTTCTTAAATTCCGCCAGGCCGTCGTTGAACTGACAGGCCTCTTTGGTGCACCCGGGCGTGTTGTCGGCGGGGTAGAAGCACACGAACGTCACTCCGGAAGTTGCCAGGTTTCAGGACACCCTCACCTTGAAATTCCAAGACGTGACCATCATCGACGACGACTGGAACGTCTCGTCGGTATTGTCGCCCAGTGAATCGATCACGATGTCGTATCAGAGCTACGGGTCACCTACACACCCATGTCATTCGTAAGGCGTACGACGAGCACGACGAGCACCTCGAGCACCTCGATGACCACGACCTCGACTACGTTGCCATCGGTCACTTACGTCCCACCGCCCAATACCGGTTCGACGGCAACGCTGCAGTAGTGTCGTGCGTCACCGCTCGGTCGATCACGTCGACGGGCACCTCCTCGGAGCTATCGCGCGAGTTGGTGTCTAGCTACCCGACGGTGACCATGGTGCCCAGCGGCGTCTGTGGCCACAGGGTGTGTGCGTCAGCGAAGGGCATCTCGACGCAGCCGAGACTCTGGGGCCAGCCGTAGGTGGCGCGAATGAAACCGTGGAGGGCGTCGCCGCCGTAGAAGTACGAGACCCACGGGATGCCCGGGTCGCTGTAGTGGGTGCCGTTGGGGTTCGTCCCCGACATGGTCTGGCTCGTGTAGCGAAGGTAGACGGCGTGGGTGCCGATCTGGGTCGGTGAGACGGCGATCCCGGTGTTCACCAGTGTAGAGAACGTCGGGTGGCCGTTTTGGAACAGCGTTAAGTGCTGGGGCAGCGCCTCTTGGACGTAGACGAGGTTGTAGCTGGTCGGGTTGTACTGGTGGGCGAGCACGGCGCGCAACAACGTGAGCCACGTGGTGGTGTCCATGTTGCCCGTGACCGGCAGGTTGTGCACGTTCTGGAACCGCATGAGCGCCCCGGTCAACACGATATTGACCGTCCCCACCTGCCACTGCGATCGGAAGGCGGCGGGCAGCGCCGGAAACCGCCAAACGAATCGACCGCTCCGTCGAGACAAGGCGGCGGGCCACCTCACGACACGCTGCGCCCGGGTCGCCGGCTTGACGGTGGTGGATGTCGAGATCGTGGTCGACGTGGACGCCGAAATGGTCGTGGGTGTCGTCGTCGTGGTGGTCGAAGTTGTCGTGGTCGGTGGCAGTGTGGTCGTCGTGGTGGTTGGAGTGGGCGCTGGTCGGCGCACCGCAGGAACGAACGCGACTGGCAGGTAGTGCAGCGTGGCGAGGAACTGATCCTCGAGGACGATCGAGTATGGTACGTTCGCAATCGAGCCCGCGCTCGACGTGTGTCCCGTGGAGGAGGCCCCCGCAGGTATCGCCATCAGGACTAACCCAGCGAGCGTGGATGACGCGAGCAGTGGCACCAGCGCGCGAGGTTTGTGGGTGTACACAAAGCAAGATTACTGGTCGCGCCGGGACTTCCAACGTCAGGGCGCACATTGCTCGCGTGGAACGAAGTCTCCCTTCAGGTTGGTGGGCGGCGTCCTGATCCGTGACGGTTGTGACACACCAGTACAGTGATGCGGTGAGCGCCTTGTGGAATCGCCGTCGGGGCGTGGTGGCGCTCTCCCTCTCGAGCGTGCTCATCGGGTCTTTCCTCGTCGTTGAGCCGGCTGGTGCCTTCTCGGCGCGGCCCGCCGCTGCGACCACTACGACAACTACGACGGTGCCGACTTCGACGACTTCGACGACGTCGACGACCACGACGACCACCACGACGGTGCCGACCTCGACCACGACAACCACGACGGTGCCGACCTCGACTACCACCACCACGATCCCTCGTCGCGCGATCATCCCCTGGCCGAGTGGTTTGAGCTCGGCGGTCTCGATACCGCAGCTGGGCGTCTTTGCCACCTCGCCCAATCAACCCCAGCTGCCGATCGCGAGCATCACCAAGCTGATGACCACGTGGGTGATCCTGCATCGGCTGCCGCTTGCGATCAACCAGCGCGGCCCGTGCCACGTCGTGAGCGCGGGGGACTACGCCGTCTACCAGCACGACCTGGTGACCGATCAGTCCAACGTACGACTCGTGCAAGGGATGACCCTGTGCGAGGGCACCCTGCTGCGCGGACTGCTCGTGCACTCGGCGGGTGACTACGTGCACATACTGGTCGAGATGACGGGGTTCAGCCTCACGACCTTCGTCAGGGTCATGAACCGTGATGCGCACGTGCTCGGACTGAGCTCAACGCACTACGTCGAGCCCACGGGCATCGACGGGCGAGACGTGTCGACGGCTCGGGACCAGACGATCCTCGCCATCGACCTGATGAACGCCGAGCCCATTGTGCGTGCCATCGTCACACTGCCCGAGGTTGCGCTACCCGGTGCCGGCGTGGTGTCGTCTTACACCCCCTTCGTCGGTGAGGGCGGGGTCATCGGGGTGAAGTCCGGGTTCACCGGTGCCGCCGGTGGTTGTGACGTCATGGCAATCAATTTCGTCGTCGGCACGCAGACGGTGACGGCCTACGCGGTCGTTCTCGGTGACCATGGTCCGAACCCGATCGTGGGTTCGGGCGTGGCCGCGCTCGCACTGGCCCGCTCGCTGCGGCCCTATCTGCGACTGGAACACTCGACGACCGGGAGCACCATCGTCTGGACGGCCTCACCGATCGATGTGACCGGCACCACCACGCCGAAGGCGTCCTGAAGGGTGTCACGCGCCGCGACCGGTGCGCGGCGACGTCGAATCGACGTACTGCGGGGATTTAGGATGAGCCCGTGAGCAATCTCGAGACGCAGTTCGAGGGTGACGCGTGCGTGGAGCCGGGCGCGGAGGGGATCGACTACGCGATCGACGACGAGCGACTCGCCGCGATGGCCAAAGCGATGGGCCACCCCGTTCGTCTTCGAATCCTGCGGCTGCTCGCAGAGCGTCGCGCGTGTGTCACGGGCGACCTCGTAGCCGAGTTGCCGTTGGCACAGTCCACGGTCTCCGAGCATCTTCGAATCCTTCGTGACGCCGGTCTGATCCAGGGCGAGATCGAGGGACCGCGCACCTCCTACTGTCTCAACGCGGCGGGACTGGCCGCGTTCAAGGCGGCGGCGGGCTCCCTCTAAACGGAGCTAATCGGGTATCGTCGATCAACGATGATAAGGTCACGGTTGCGAGAGACCCTTCGAGCGTGATTGCGAGCGTGACATGGCCAAGACCGTCATCTTCCTGTTCCACGGTGACAATGACTCACTGACCGCCGGCTCCCACGTGGCCGAGCGTGTTCGCCAGGCGGCGCCCGACGCCGGGGTCGACCTCGAGGTCTTCTGTTTCGGGCCCGCTCAGGCCGCGATGACCGAGTCGAGCACGGATCCGGTTCGAGTCGAATTCCGTGAGCAGATTGACGCCTTGGTCGAGGCCGGCGTGCGCGTCGGGGCCTGTGTCAACGCCGCCAACGCCAACGCCCAGGAGAAGGCGTTGACCGCCCGGGGCGTGACACTCGAGTTCGCTCGCGACGCCTTCATTCGCTTCGCCGTCGACGGCGCGGCCGTACTCAGCTTCTAGTGCGTCGAGCAAAGGGCGGTCATCCATGAGACGTGTCACGCGGTGGCCCGAGACGGTTCGTCCGAGCGAGACCCGAGCCGACTACCATCGACGCCGGGCAAACGGGCCCGGCGCGACAGGAATCATGCGATGACGACACCGGAACTCACCTCGATCGAGGCACCGATTCGACGACTCAGTCGTCTCGATCGCTTCCTGCCGGTGTGGATCGGCTCGGCGATGGTTGTCGGTCTCGTGCTCGGACGACTGATCCCCACACTTAATCAGTCGCTTAATCACGTGCAGGTCGTGGGAACGAGCCTGCCGATCGCGATCGGGCTGCTCGTGATGATGTACCCGGTCCTCGCCAAGGTCCGCTACGGCGAGGTCGGCATCATCGCCGCCGATCGTCGTCTCCTCGTGACCTCGTTGATCCTCAACTGGCTCATCGGGCCGCTCGTCATGTTCGCCCTGGCCTGGATCTTCCTCGCCGACCTGCCCGCCTATCGCACGGGACTGATCCTCATCGGACTGGCCCGGTGCATCGCCATGGTGCTGATCTGGAACGACCTCGCCTGTGGCGACGCGACGGCCGCGGCCGTGCTCGTCGCGGTGAACTCGGTCTTCCAGATCATCGCCTACGCCGGACTCGGGTACTTCTACCTCGAGGTGTTACCCCACTGGCTCGGCCTCTCGGGCGCGAGCGTCGACGTGTCGATGTGGACAATCGCGCGCAGCGTGCTGATCTTCCTCGGGGTCCCGCTGGTGGCGGGCTACGTGACCCGGCGGGTCGGCGAGCGCTCACGTGGTCGCACGTGGTACGAGGGGACGTTCCTACCGCGCATCGGGCCACTCGCCCTCTACGGACTGCTGTTCACCGTGGTCGTGTTGTTCGCATTGCAGGGTGACACGATCACGCACCGGCCGCTCGACGTCGTGCGCATCGCGGTGCCCTTGCTCTGCTACTTCGCGCTCATGTGGATCGGGTCCTTCGCCCTCGGCGTCGTACTCGGTCTTCCCTACGCGCGAACGGCCACGCTCGCCTTTACGGCCGCCGGCAACAACTTCGAGCTCGCGATCGCCGTGGCGATCGGCACTTTCGGGGTCACCTCGGGCCAAGCGATGGCCGGCGTCGTCGGACCGCTCATCGAGGTACCGGCCCTGATCGCACTGGTGTACCTCGCCCAGTGGGCGCGACGACGGTTCTACGCGAAGGAGACCCCATGACGAGTGACGCCAGCACCGAATCGATGCAATCGCGCCCGCCCGTGGTGCTCTACGCGTGTGTGCACAACGCGGGTCGCTCCGTCGCGGCCAAGCGCCTGACCGAGTGGTACGCGAAGGAGTCGGTCACCGTGCTGTCGGCCGGTTCCGAGCCCGGCCGGTCCGTGAACCCGATGGTGGCGGCGGTCCTCGCGAGTCGCGGCATCGACACGGACGCTGAGACGCCAACCCGGCTTACCGGTGAGTTCGTGCGCGACGCCGACGTGGTGGTCACGATGGGCTGTGGCGAGACGTGCCCGGTGTTCCCCGGGCGGCGCTACCTCGACTGGACGGTTGAGGATCCGGCCGGCCAGCCCCGTGACGTCGTCGAGCGCATCGTCGACGATATCGACGCTCGAGTGCGCCACCTACTCGGCGAGCTGGGCGTCGCGGTGCCGTCCTAGAGCGATCGAATTGCGGTCGTCGCCGGCGTTAGGGCCGCGACTGGCGATTGGCGAGGCAGCACTGCTTGTACTTGCGGCCACTGCCGCAGGGGCACGGCTCGTTACGACCCGTGAGCTGAAAGCGGCGCTCGCGACGGGCCTCGTCGTCGGCGAGCTCGCCCATGATGCTCGACGGTCGGGCGCCGGAACGCACGAGCTCGCCCATGCGCTCGAAGTTCACTCGCGCGTGGGTGTAGAAACGGCGAAATCCCTCGCAGAGATAGTTGAGCCCGGGCTCTGCGTCCGCACTCAGGGTGAAGCGGTCCTTCGGGCAGCCGCCGTGACAGAACGAGAGGACGGGGCATCGCTGACACTGGGTCGGCAGCGCGTCGCGCTTGGCTTGGCCGAAGGCGACCTGGGCGGGCGAGGACGCGAGGTCGAGCAAGTCGTCGGTGCGAACCGACCCGAGTCGGTGCTCGGGGTCCACGAAGTGGTCACAGGCGTAGACGCTGCCGTCGTGTTCGATGGCGAGCACCTGGCCACAGGTCTCTGCGGAGACGCACAACGTGCCACGGCCGTTGGTGGTGACGAACAGGCCCTCGAGGAACCCCTGGACGACGAGACGGTTGATGTCGCGACGGACCCACTCGTCAAAGATCGCAATGAGGAAGTCCCCGAACTCAGCCGGTCCGACCGATTCGGGCGTGACGACGCCGTCGCGGTCTCGCGCGACGATTGGGATGAACTGGATCCACGTGACCCCGAGGTCGCGCAGGTACCGGTAGACCTCGAGGGGTCGCGCCGCCGTGGCCGCGTTCACAGTGCACAAGATGTCGGGCTCGACGCCACGCGCGCGCAGGCGGGCCAGCGCGTCGAGGACGCGGTGGTGGGTCGCTCGTCCGCGGCGGTCGTGACGCAGCGCGTCGTGGGTCGCCGGCCCACCGTCGATGCTGAGGCCGACCGCGACGTGGTTCGCGGCGATGAAGTCGGCCCAGTTGTCATCGAGCAGGGTGCCGTTGGTCTGGAAGCTGTTGAGCCAGGTCCAGCCCTCGGGGGCGAGCTCCGCTTGGATCGCGAAGGCCCGTTCGTAGAAGGGGCGACCCGCGAGTAGCGGCTCGCCGCCGTGCCAGACGACGTGCACGGGTGAGGCCTTCGATCCGGCGATGGCGCTCGTGAGGTACGCGCGTAACACGTCATCGGACATCCGGTAGCGCTCGTCGCTCCCGAAGAGCTCGGTCTTGGCGAGGTTGTAGCAGTAGTCGCAGTCGAGGTTGCAGATCGGTCCGACGGGTTTGACGATCGTGACGGCGCTGGACGCGTCGGAGGGATTCGAACGTGCCGTCTCCATCCAATCAGTCTCGCACGCCCGTCGCGTGGTGGGTCGCGTGGTGGGTCCCCGCGCGATGACCCGTGTGACGCCGGGTAGGGTCGGTGGCGACGACAAGGAGGGTTCGCACCATGCCCGAGAATCACGGACATCCCCGACCACACATCTCCCACGCCACCCACGTCGAGTCGTGGCTGTTGGACATGGATGGGGTCCTGGTGCGAGAGGAACACCCGATCGACGGCGCGACGGAGTTCCTCCAGCGCCTTCGCGACCGCGACACGCCGTTTCTTGTGCTCACCAACAACTCGATGTACACACGTCGCGACCTGAGCGCCCGGTTGCGCTGGAACGGTTTGGACGTTCCCGAGGACCACATCTGGACCTCGGCGCTCGCGACCGCGGTCTTCCTCGACGCCCAACGTCCTCGCGGCACGGCCTTCGTGATCGGTGAGGTCGGTCTCACGACCGCCCTGCACGACATCGGTTACACCCAGTCCGAGAACGAACCCGACTACGTCGTGGTCGGTGAGACCCGTAGCTACAGCTTCGACCGGATCACCCGCGCGGTGCGCCTCGTCGGCGAGGGCGCCCGCTTCATCGCGACCAACCCTGATCCCACCGGTCCGAGCCTCGAGGGCCCCCTGCCGGCGACGGGCGCGGTGACGGCGTTGATCAGCAAGGCAACCGGCCGACAGCCGTACTTCGTCGGCAAGCCCAACCCCCTGATGATTCGCTCGGCGTTGCGCGAACTCAACGCGCACTCCGAGACAACCGCGATGGTGGGCGACCGGATGGACACCGACGTCGTCGCTGGCCTTGAGGCGGGCCTACACACGGTGCTCGTGCTCTCGGGTGTCTCGAGTGAGGAATCGGCCAATCAGTACCCCTATAAGCCGTCGCGCGTCGTCGGGTCGGTAGCCGAGTTGGCCGCCGAGCTGACCTGAACTACCCGGCGGTGACGATCCCCGTCTGGTAGGCGAGCACGACGAGCTGGGTCCGGTCGCGGGCGTCGAGCTTGGCGAGTATTCGACTGACGTGTGACTTCACCGTCGCCACGCTCATGTGTAGCTGTTCGGCGATCTCGGCGTTGGATGAACCGTGCGCGATCGCGATCAGGACCTCGTGTTCGCGACCGGTGAGCCGCGCGAGGTCGGCGGTCGCCGCGGTCGGGGCGGGGCGGCTCGTGAAGGCCGCGATGAGCCGACGGGTCACACTGGGCGCGAGAAGCGCGTCGCCGGCGGCGATGACGCGTATTGCGCTGAGTAGCTCCTCGGGCGGGGTGTCCTTCAAGAGGAAACCACTGGCGCCCGCGCGCAGCGCGTCAAAGACGTACTCGTCGAGGTCGAACGTGGTCAGCATCAAGATTCGCGTCTGGCGTCGTGCGGGACTCGAAGTGATCAGCCGCGTTGCCTCGATGCCGTCCATCGTGGGCATGCGCACGTCCATCAAGACGACGTCGGGGTTGGTCTGGGCGATGACCGTCACGGCCTCGGCGCCGTTCGCGGCCTCGCCGACGACCTCGAGGTCCGTGGCGGAGTTGACCAGCACCTCAAAACCAGCGCGCACGAGGGCCTGATCGTCGACGACGACCACGCGGATGGTCACGACTCGCCAGCCGTTCGCAAGACGGCCGTGACTTCGAAGCCGCCGTCGGGTCGAGTGTGGGCGTCGAGCGTGCCGCCAAAGGCGATGGCGCGTTCGCGCATGCCGATGATCCCGTGCGTGTTCCCGTCCGATGGCGTCGCTCGCTGGTGGACGCCGGGTTCGTTGACGACCTTGATCGTGACGTCGTGGTCGCTGAAGGCGAGGTGGACCAAGGTGTCAGCGCCGTCGGCGTGCTTGACGACGTTGGTGAGGGCCTCTTGGACGATTCGGTAGATCGAGAGTTCGAGTCCGAGTGGGAGGTGTGGCGCGGGACCGTCGAGTCGCCAGGTGACGTTCATGCCCGTCGCCCGGACGCGGTCCAGCAGTTCGGTGAGGTCCGACAGGTCCGGTGTGGGGGAGTGCGCGGGGGCGTCGAGGCCGCCGTTGGTGCGCCGCAGGACGGTGATCACGCGACGGAGTTCATCGAGGGACTGGCGACTCGTCTCTTCGACGGTCGCGAGCGCTCGACGGGCCTGTTCGGGCTGTTGGTCCATCACGTGGCGCCCGACCCCCGACTGAACGGCGATCACGCTGAGGCTGTGGGCGAGGATGTCGTGGAGCTCACGGGCGATCTCCAAGCGCTCTTCGCTGATCGCTCGGTGGGCTTGGTCGATCTCACGGCGTTGACGTTCGGCGACCTGATCGGCGATGGCGCGGCGGAACTCCCGGCGGGTTCGGATGCTGTCGCCGATGAACCACGTCGCGAGGGCGAGCAGCAGGTTGAAGGTGACGTCGCCCTGGGCGCGGTGGAAGTGTGCTGCGACGGCGAGCGCCACGAGGATTGCACCCTCGAGGACGATCAGTGTGACCAGCGACTCGCGTCGCGGTCGGGTGGTAGCGATCGTGTAGAGCGGGAAGGCGAGCAGGGGAGCGGGGGCGAGCGAGTGACCGAGGATGGTGGTGGCGATGGTTGCGCTGGCGACCAGCACCATGGCCGACAGTGGCGAGACGCGTCGCCACGCGATGGGCACGGCGGCAAGCAGGAAGAGTGAGCCGAGGACGACCCGGTTGGTACCCGTGACATCGGTGGGATGGGCGTGAGGCAGCAGGAAGAAGTGCGTGACGAAGCCGGCGGTGAAGAATGCCGCGACTGCGATGTCAAAGCCCACCCACTGGCGCGGCGAGATGCGTTCGAGCCAGGGCGCGCCCGCGACGTCAACGGCGCTGCTCGATGGAGTCACGGTCCGACGCTACCGACTCGGGGACTTCGTCGACTCCTCCTCGAGATGCAGCGCGGGTCCGTCGCGCGGATGAGCCACGATTTCGGCCCAAATTCATCCGCAGGGATGAGTCAAGTTCGGCCGTGCGACCGAGTCGACCCGACGCGTACCGCGTGACACTGGTGAGGGCCCCACTTCGGGGTGGATGAGGAGCGACCGTGATCGACGTACGTGGCGTAACCAAGCGCTTCAAGGACACCGTGGCCGTGGACAGTCTGAGCTTCGAGGTACCGACCGGTGTGGTCACGGGGTTCCTCGGCCCGAACGGCTCGGGCAAGTCGACGACCATGCGCATCATCATGGGTCTGGACCACGCTGACAGTGGCGAGGCGGTGATCAACGGCGTCCCCTACCACCAGCTCGCCCAACCCCTACGCGAGGTCGGCGCACTACTCGAGGCCAAGGCGATCCACCCGGGTCGAACGGCCTTCAACCATCTCTGGTACCTCGCCCAGACCAACGACATCGCCCGTCGGCGCGTGAGCGAGGTCATCGAACTCGTCGGACTCACCCAGGTGGCCCACAAGCGCGTGGGCAAGTTCTCCCTCGGCATGGGTCAACGACTGGGCATCGCCGCGGCGCTGCTCGGCGACCCGGGGACACTGCTCTTCGACGAGCCGATCAACGGGCTCGATCCCGAGGGGATCCTGTGGGTGCGCAACCTCCTGAAGGGGTTGGCCGCCGAGGGACGCACGGTCTTCGTCTCGAGCCACCTGATGAGTGAGATGGCCCTCACCGCCGATCACCTCGTCGTGATCGGCCGGGGGCGCCTCATCTCGACCGGTTCGGTGAGCGACTTCATCACCACCAACGCGAACCAGTACGTACGGGTACGCACACCGCGCACCGACGAGCTCGCGGGTTTGCTCGTCGCGCAGGGCGCTCGGGTGCAACGAGAGGATGACGGGTCACTCGCCGTGAGCGATCTCTCGGCCGAGCAGATCGGTGTGACCTGCGGGAACGCCGGGATCTTCCTCTATGAGCTCTCGCCTCAGTCGGCCTCACTCGAGGAGGCCTTCATGGAGATGACCCGCGAGAGCGTCGATTATCACGGACACCGAGTCGACGAAGACGTCGCGACGTCCACGAGCGGAAAGTAGCAAGTCATGACCTCCACCACCACCACTGTCTGGTCCCCGGCGCCCGTGGCGCATCCTCGCCAACGCACCGTCAGTCTTCTGCGAGCCGAGTGGACCAAGATGCGCACGGTCCGCTCGACCATGTGGACGCTCGTCGCGATGACGATCATCACCGTCGGTATTTCGATGATCGCTGGCTCGACGATCGCGAACCGCTGGAACACCTTCTCGGTGATCCAGCGCCTCACCTTCGATCCGACGAGGGTCTCACTGCGAGGCCTGCTGTTCAGCCAACTGATCATCGGCGTGCTCGGCGTGCTCGTGATGAGTGCCGAGTACGGCACGGGGACGATCCGCGCGACACTCGCGGCCGTGCCTCGTCGACCGCGAGTCCTCGCGGCCAAGGCCGCCGTCTTCTTCGCGGTGGCGGTGGTGGCCGGCGAGGTGCTCGCCTTCAGCGGGTTCCTGGTCGGTCAGGCGTTGTTGGTGAGCCCGGCACCCCACGCCGTGCTCTCCCAGCCCAACGTCCTACGCGCCGTCGCCGGTGGTGGTCTCGTCGTCGCCGTGCTCGGGCTCTTCGCGCTGGGACTCGCCACGATCATCCGGCACTCCGCCGGGGCGATCACGGCGTACGTGGGCGTGCTGTTGGTCGCTCCGATCATCCTGCAGTCGCTGCCGTCGTCGATCGGTCAGCCGATTCTCAAATTCATGCCCTTCACCATCAGCGACACGATGACCTCAGTGGTCTCGAACGGGAACGATGCGTTCAGCCCGTGGGTGGGGCTCCTGGTCCTCGCCGGCTACGCCATAGCCGCACTGGTGATCGGCGGCTGGCTACTCAACCGGCGCGACGCGTAACGGCGCAGTAGTCAGGACCAACCCGAGTCGGTGATGATGAGTAGGCTGCCTCGTCGAAGAGGAGCAACGTGACGATTCCCCAGTTGTTTGACCTGTCGGGCCGTATCGCGATCGTTACCGGTGCCGGCAGTGAGCACGGGATCGGTTTCGCGACCGCCCGGCTGCTTGTAGACCTCGGTGCCACCGTCGTTCTGACCTCGACCAGTCCACGAATCAATGAGCGCGTCGAGGAGCTCGGGTCCGAGCGCGCGGTCGGCGTGGTTGGTGACCTCACCGAGGTCGAAACGGCCCCGCGACTGGTTCGAACGGCGATTGAACGGTTCGGGGCGCTGCACATCGTGGTTCATAACGCGGGAATGACGTCGGTGAGCGATCCGGTGCAGGTGAACGGGGCCATCGAGACGATCGACTACGACGGGTGGCGCCGTGGAATCGCGCGCAATCTCGATACCGCCTATCTGGTTGCCCACGAGGCGATGCCCGTGCTTACGGGGGCGGGATGGGGACGATTCATCCTGGTGGCGAGTGTGTCGGGGCCGGTAATGGCGATGCGACACGAACCGGTCTACGCGACGGCCAAGGCCGGCATGGTTGGTCTCGCACGCGCCCTCGCCGTGGACGTGGCGCGCCACGGCGTGACGGTGAACGCCGTGGCGCCGGGGTGGATCGCGACCGGCTCACAGACCCCCTTCGAGGCCACCCAAGGCGAGGTGACACCGCTCGGGCGCAGCGCGCGTCCCGACGAGGTGGCCGCCGCTATTGGGTGGCTCGCGACGCCCGGCGCCTCCTACATGACGGGACAGTGTCTCGTCGTGGACGGGGGCAACGCCGTCGCCGAGGAGCGCCGTTAATTCAGTCGATATCGTTGGCGAGCTCGGCGAGTGACTCGACACCCGCGGTGCCGTGACGCAGCCGACGACGAAGCCCGAGCGTGTACCACGCGACGGCGAGCACCGCGGCGAGTGCGAGGAACTGGTCCGCGCCGTTAAAGACCGACGAAAGCGTCAAAACCGCGAGCACGGCAACGGTCCAGACCAGGACGACGCCGATCACCACGTTGGCGAATCGACCTAAGGAGAAGGCGCCCGGGAACGCGTCTATCGCGCGGCGTTTGACGGCGTAGGCGACCGTAATCGCGAGGTAGATCAGGTAGGGGATGATCGCCGTGGCGCCCACGAGGGTGCCAAAGGAGTTCGGCTGGGTGTAGCCGTAAACGAGGATGGCGGTGTCGATCAGCCCGAGGACCACCAGCGCGGTGATCGGGGTCTGCGTGTGTCGATCGACGCGGCGAAGCTGCGTCGAGGCGGGGAGCATGTTGTCTCGGGCCATCGAGAAGGCGAGCCTCGACTGGGCACCGGCGCCGACCACCGCGATGGCGAACATGGAGAAGACCACGAAGGCGACAAAGACCTTCACGAGCCACGGTGGCAGCCAGAACTCGGCGATAGTGAGCAGCGGCAACGGTGAGTGCTCCACGGTACGCAGATTGGGGATCGCGAGCGTGAACCCGATGAGGGTGACCATGCCGAGCACCGCGGCGGTGATCAACCCCGCGATGATCGCACGCGGCACCGAGTGCCGAGGGTTCACCGCGTCCTCGCTCATGTCCGCGGCGAGCTCGAAGCCGATGAGCGTGAAGGCGCCGAGCATCCCTGCCAGGGCAAACGAGTACGGTGCCGCGCTCGAAGTGAGGCGTGTCGTACTGGTCAAAAGCGAGAAGCCGTAGGGCGTGTGCTTGACGTTGAGTCCCCACAGGACGATCAGGAGCACGCTGAAGACCAACGTGCCGAGAATCTCGGTGAAGACGGCGATGTTGTTCACGCGCGCGGAGAACTGGACGCTGATGACGTTGGCGACCGTCGCGATCACCATGAAGACGATCGAGACCGCCAGATTGAGGTGCGGGTGGGTCGCCGCGTTCACGCCGAACTCACTGAGAAGCAGGGGACTGGCCGCGACGAGCAGGATCGCACCACCACCGACCGCCATGTAGAGCAGACCCGCGAAGCCGACGAACCAGCCGTAGGTGGAGTTCACGAGCCGGCTGCTCCACTGGTACGCGTAGCCCGCGAGGGGGATGCGGGTGCCGAGCTCGGCGACGATCAAGGCGATCAAGGTGTTGCCAACGGCGACCACCGGCCACGTCCAGATCGACGCCGGGCCGAACCAGGTGAGTCCGAAACCGAAATTAAGGAAGATTCCCGTGGTGATCGAGATGATCGAGAAGGCGATCGCGAACATCGAGAAGGTGCGCAATGTGCGGCGCAGTTCGGGCTGGTAGCCCGCCTGGGTGACGAGGTCGCGACCGGTGTCGCGGCCCTCATCTCGTGAAGACTGGGACGACGCCATCAAATCCCCCGGTGCGATCTCTGAGCGAGGTTATCGCCGCGATGAAGACTCAGGGTTGATGGGTCGAATGAATAGGGCGTCGTGCGCAGAACCGCGAGCCCCGGTGCGACTAGTCGGAACGGTGTCGATTATCGTGACCGGCATGGCGCGAAGGTCACAGGCAGCGGGGAGAATGGTGTCGTGGCCCACCCGATAAACCGTGCCCCTGAGCTGCTCGTCGGCTTCGACACCGAGACGACCGGTCTCGATGTGCGCAACGAACGGGCCATCTCCTACGGTTTCTGTGTCTACCGCTATGGCCAACCGGTCGAGACCGAGGAGTTCTTCGTGGTCCCGGACCGACCGATCAGCGACGGTGCGCGTCGCGTCCACGGGCTTGACGTCGAGCGGTTGAATACGATGCGGTCCACGCATCTGGTCTTGGATGTCGCGGCGGGTGCCCGCCGCGCCATCGAGGTTCTGACTCGTTATCACCAAGCGGGCGCCTATGTCGTCGGCGCGAACGTGGTGCGCTTCGACTTGGCGATGCTGCGCCACACCGCGAATGATGTCCTCGAGGGCGACGACGTCGCGTCGAACCTCGAAGACACCAACTTTCGGATTATCGACGTCATCGAGCACGATCTCGCGATCGATCCGAGTCGAGTGTTTCGCCCTCGTCGTTCGCTGAGCCATCTCTGTAGCCACTACAACGTAAAACCGGGTGGTCACGATGCCGTCGGTGACGCTCGGGCGGCGGTCGAAGTGCTGCTGGAGCAGATCGTCCATAACAACGCTGGACAACGCGAACTTATGATCCTTCCGCCCAGTCAGCATGTCCGGGGTGCCTGAATCGGGTCGTAGAGGTGATAGGGTTGCTCGCCTAGGGCCGTTGGCGCAGTCTGGTAGCGCACTTGCATGACACGCAAGGGGTCACAGGTTCAAGTCCTGTACGGCCCACTACTGTCCGAGATACTCGGCGTCCCGATGTCGGTCCACCCCCAATTTTAAAGGGTTTTCGTGGTGTCGTAACGCCCAATCCCCGTCAGCTGCTCGAGTATCTCGGACGATTCGTCGGGTAACTCGGACGATCAGCGGTGCAGCGCACTGGCTGCACTGCTCCTCACACCTTTCTCCCCGCGCACTTCTTCGTTCTGAGGTCCGGCCACGGCGTTGGCTCGGCCGTGCAGCCCCGGTGCGTGATGGTGCAACCTTCCCTCGCCCGAACCCGTCGCGCGGTAAAACACGGCGACTGTCCCTTAGGGCAAATCGGCACCGTACTCCCTGGCTCGGCGATCGTCGCTACGCCAAGGAGGAACTGACATGACTGAGACGCTCTATCTCACTAGACAAGAGGCGGCGCAGGTCTGTGGCTGCTCGGTCGACACGCTGCGCCGTGACGAACGCGCGGGCCGGCTGCCCAATCGTCGCGCGCGCGCCGACGGCGTCGTCGAGATCGCCACGGCGGACCTCGTGGCGTGTGGTCGCCTCGACCCGTTCGCCACCACCGCGCCGTTGCACGACATCGCGACGAAGGGCCGAACGGAGCGCGAACTCGCCGACGCCCGACACTTGCTCGCGGTGAAAGACGTGCAGATCGACGCGCTCGGTCTTCGCGCCAAGTCCGCTGACGAGGAGATCGCCTTTCTTCGCAGCATCCTCAGACAGCGGGCCAGCTGATGGGAAAGCCCCGCACTGGATCAGTGAGCGCGCGCGGCGACCTCTGGCGTGCCAGTGTGCCTCGCCTCGACGATCCGAGGAAGCGCCTGGAGACGACCTTCGCGACAGAAGCCGACGCCTGGGCCTGGGTGAGGGACCAGCTGGAGCGCCTCGCCCAGGGACTCGCACCCGTTCTGCCGGTGCGAGTAACGGTGGCGACGACCGGCGACGTCGAGGTCACCCCAACGTCCTTTACCGACGTCGGCCGGGCTTGGTACCGCGAGCGCTACGAAGAACTCGAGCGCGCCGGCGCCGATCGAGCCTGCGATGTCTATCGCAACCTGGAGGGGCACCTCGTTCCCGCCTTCGCCGACCTTTTCGAGTGCGACCTGAAGACGGGGCGCCAGCGGATCGTCGACTGGTTGCGAGCCATGTCGGGTAGGAAGCCCCTCACGAAGGACTCGCCGTACGTGCCCGACGCAAAAGGCTACGCGCAGTCGACGGTCACCGGGATGCTGTGGATCATGCGTGAGATCATCGCTCACGCGGGCACCTTGGAGATTGACGTACCCAACTTCATGGCGGGCAAGACGATCGTTGCGCTCGAGCCCGTGAAGCGAGTCAAGCGAAAGGCCGTCCTCGTCACGCTCGGCGAAACCGTTCGTCTGGCGTCGCATCTGCACGTCGTCCATCAGTTCGTCCTGTGGACGCTTCATCTGACTGGCATGCGGATCTCCGAGGCCTACGGAGTGATCGTGAAGAACTTCTTCGTCGACGAGGACGGCGACGGCTTCATCCTCGCCAGTGACCAAGGCGGCAAGGCCTTCGGAGAGCGCGGCGACGACGGAACGACCACGACGGTTCACCACAAGGAGGGGGGAAAGACCGACGCGGCCTACCGGCTCATCGCCCTGCCGCGGCCACTGACCGCGATGGTCCAGGTGATCATCGCCACTTACCACACCGACGCCGACGGGCGCATCGACGTCGACGCCCGACTGGTGCCCACGATTCGTTCCAGCAAAGGCGGACAGGACGGCTTTCGTAGCGCGCTCAAAATCGCAGCGCAGGAGATCGGTGCCTTCACCGACGACGAGGAACTCGAGATGATGGCGGTGTGCCACGACCTGCGTAAATCGTATGCCACCGACCTGGCGTGGAACGACGAGATCAGTGGACTGCTCGCGCGACGCATCCTGGGACATCGGGCCGGTTCGGACGTCTTCGACCTCGTCTACACGCTCGACACGCGACTGAAGAAGTACCTGGCGCCGGTGGCGCGGGCGCTCGAGGCCAGCCTTCACGACGCCGCAATCGCCACACTCATGGTGGCGAGCGCGTTGCGTCCCCTCTACGGGACGTACCAGGAGCCCGAGGTGATCGGCGTAGTCAACAGCCGACTCGAAGCGGCCGGCTGGCAGGTGGATGCGCACGACGACAGCATCAACGTCACCCAAGTGGCCGCGCTGCTAGGACTAACCGAGAAGGCAGTGCGCCGTCTGATGGGTGACGCGATCCCCGGCGTCAAGACCCCGAGGGGCTGGCGGGTCGACATTGACGACGTCCTGGCCTACCGCGACCGCTTCGAGGGGAAGTGGCTGCTGCGCGAAGTGGCGAACGACATCGGCGTCTCGTACCAGGAGGTGTACCGCATGCTTACCTTCCTCGAGATCACACCCGCTCGCGATACGTACGACGATCGCGTGCTGGTCTTGTCCAGTAGGCAGGCCGAACAGGTCGTCGAAGCGTTCGCGCAGATTGCGGCGTTGGAGCAGCGCGCCGTCAAGCGAGGTCGCGCGGCCGAGATGCTCGGAGTGACGGCCTCGACCGTCGGACACCTCTTTGACCGGGGCCAACTCATCGCGGATCCGAAAACCGACGCGAGCGGGGCGATGTACTTCACTCTCGATTCGATCGAATGCGAGCTCTCAAGGCGTCAACGCCGAATCCGGCGTCGAAGCCCGCGGATCAACTCGGGGGACGTGGTCTGAGGGGATGACGCCAACTAACTCCGTTCTTGTGGTCTGAAAATGTTGCTGTTGTCAGCCAGACAAAATGATGACGGCGTAGACACTCCCGCTGATGACCTCGCGTGATCACGTTGTCGCTTGGCGACGTCGACGGTGATCACCGAGTCCTCTCCCCGTCACCTCACTCGGCGTCCATTTCAGTGATGGCCTGGCGGGCCGCCTTCTCGTCAACGATCGCGCTGCGGTTCGCGTAGGCGGCGACGAGGGCCTGGCGGGCGAGGTTGTTCACCGCTTGCGGAAGTCCCCGACCAGCCTGGTGAATGCTCGAGAGGGCGTCGTCAGAAAAGAGCGTGTCCGAGCGCCCGCAGAGCGCGAGGTGGTGGCTCACGTAGCTCGAGGTCTCGTCCCTGCTCATCGGGGGCAGCGCGTATCGCAGTGTCACGCGC
>JAJYSP010000007.1 GCA_021793515.1 Actinomycetes bacterium
CGGGCGACTGCGGCGTCGCTACGGGTTCGGCCTCGGCCTCGGGCGCGGCGGCGACGGGTTCGGCGACGGTCGGCGCGGCGGCAGCGGCGGCGGCAGCGGCCTTCATGGCGGCGCCACGATTCTGGCGGATGAAGCGCCCCTCAGTGACCGCGTCTGCGATCAAGCGGCACAGCAGCGCACCGGCTCGGATCGCGTCGTCGTTACCGGGGATGACGTAGTCGATGATGTCAGGGTCGCAGTTGGTGTCCACGACGGCCACCACGGGCAGACCGAGCTTGCGCGCTTCGGTCACGGCGATGTGCTCTTTCTTCGTGTCGATGACGAAGATGGCGTCCGGGACGCGATCGAGGTTGGCGATACCGCTCAGGTTGCGGTCGAGCTTCTCGAGTTCGCGCGAATGACGCAGCGCCTCGCGCTTGGGCATGTTCTCGAAGTCACCGGCCCGCTGCATCGTGCGCAGTTCACTCATGCGCTTGACGCGGCCAGCGACCGTCGTGAAGTTGGTGAGCATCCCACCGAGCCAGCGCTGGTTCACAAAGGGCATCCCGCAGGCCTGGGCATAGTCGGCGACCGGTCCCTGGGTCTGCTTCTTGGTGCCCACGAAGAGGATGGTGCCGCCGTTGGCCACCAGCTCGCGCACGTAGCCGTAGCTGGACTCGATGCCCGCCAAGGTCTTGCGAAGATCGATGAGGTAGATCCCGTTGCGCTCGCCGAGGATGAATCGACGCATTTTGGGGTTCCAACGACGGGTCTGGTGCCCGAAGTGCACGCCCGAATCCAATAGTTCCTGAAGTGTGACCAACGCCACGTTCGTATCCTTCCGTTCGGTTACTGACGCCCTGGGGAGCACCGCGAACGGTGACCGCACGAAACCCCAAAGCCCAATCAATTACCCGCCCACGGTGGGAGGGCTCTGGCCATGCTAGTCGATTCAGCCTCGGGGATGAGTCCGACGGTGCACGCTCTGTAGTCGTGACTTGGAGACGTGGGTGTAGAGCTGGGTCGTAGTGAGGCTCTCGTGGCCGAGCAGCTCTTGGACAACGCGGAGGTCCGCTCCCCCTTCGAGCAGGTGTGTCGCGTACGTGTGGCGAAGCGCGTGGGGATAGACGTGGCCCCGCGCCACTCGCCGCTCCAGGATCCGACGGACGTCGCGAGGACCCATGCGCCGCCCTCGCCGGTTCAAGAAGAGTGCGTCCGGGGGCGAGTCGGCGGTGACGACGTCGTCTCGACCATCCTCGAGCCAGAGCCGTACCGCGTCGAACCCGCGGTCGTGCAGCGGCACGAGGCGCTCCTTGCGACCCTTTCCCATCACCCGAAGTAGTCGCCGTGACCAGTCGATACTCGCCTGATCGAGCCCGCATAACTCCGAAACCCGCAGGCCCGCGCCGTAGAGGACCTCGCAGACCGCCCGGTCGAGCAGAGCCCACGGATCGTCGCCCCACTCCTCGTCGAGGAGCGAGTCGAGCTGTTCGCGCACCACAATGGTGGGCAGGGCCGGCGTCGGTCGTGGCGCGAGGAGTCGCGACGACGGGTCCGACTCGACGACCCCACGCTCGACCAACCAGGCGAAATAGGCGCGCAGTGACGCGCGCCGGCGCCCGATCGAGGTCCGGGCGTCGCCCCGTTCGGAAAGCCAGACGAGATAGGCGCGCAGGTCACGGGCGCTCACGGCGGTGGGCGAGGGCAAACCAGTCGTGGTCGCCCAGTCGATGAACCGCGACACGTCGCCGCCGTAAGCGCGCACCGTGGCTGGTGATCGATCAGCCGCGCGCAACGTCGCGACGAAACCCTCGACCTCCCAGGACGCTGCGCGCGTCCCGCCAGATTTCCGCTCCGACACGTTCCCAGGCTACCGATAGCCTCGGAGAAGTCCGATCACCTAGGTAGTCTTGCCATGACTAAAGGAGTGTCGGTGCCGCGAATCCTGATCATCGAGGACGACGACCACATCCGCACCGCCCTTCGCTTGATGTTCGAGGGCGAGGGTTTCGCGGTCGACGACGCCTCCACTGGCGAAGTCGGCATCTCGCTGTTCCAGCGCATGGCCTCGGACATCGCCATCGTCGACGTCATGCTGCCCGGCATGACCGGATTCGAGACCTGCCAGACCCTTCGCCAGTCGAGCGACCTCCCGATCGTGATCGTGTCCGCGCGCGACGAGACTGCCGACGTAGTGCTCGGCCTCGAGTCGGGCGCCGATGACTACGTCACGAAGCCGTTCATCCCCGAGGAGTTGCTCGCCCGGGTCCGCGCGCACCTGCGGCGACGGCCCGACAAGACCACGCACGCCTTCAAACTGGGCAACCTACACGTCGTACCCGACGAAGGTGTGGTGCGTCACGACGACGGGACCGAACTGCACCTCACGTCAACGGAGTTCCGTCTGCTCATCGACCTGGCGTCGGCCGAAGGACGGGTGCTTTCGCGCGAGGACCTGCTCGAGCGGGTTTGGGGTTATGACTACTTCGGTGACAGCCGATTGGTGGACGTGCACATTCGCCGGCTTCGCACGAAGATCGAACCCGACCCGAGCAACCCAAACTTCTTGGTGACCGTGCGCGGGGCGGGGTACAAGCTGGTGCTCTAGTGCGGCGTCGAAGCCTGCGACTGCGCCTGCTGGTCACCTTCGGGCTGAGCGCCCTCCTGCTCAGCACGATCTTCGTGACCGTCACCTTCTTTGGCATCCAGCGCGTCCTGATCAACAACCAGCAGCAGACCGACCTCAAACAGAGCTACGTGAACGCGGCTCTCATCCGCTCAACGCTCTACACGTCCCCGCCGGACCTCGCGAACCAGCTCAACTCCATCGAACGGGCGACGGATTCGAGCGTGCTCGTTCAAACCCACCTGCAGTGGCTGTCTCGCAGCAACGGAGCCGCCATCGCCGACGTCACGCCGACGATCATTGCGATGGTGGACCGCGGCCACGTGGTCCAACAGACCCTGAACGTCCAGGGCCGTCTCATTTTCGTCGTCGGCGTTCCTATTCCCGCCGTCGAGACCCAGGTCTTCGAGGTGTTCAAGCTCGGAGGGTTGGAGAGCACGCTTCGAACGCTCGTGACTGTCCTTGGACTCGGCGCCGTCTTGACCTCGCTCATCGGGTTGGGCGGTGCGCTGTGGGTGTCACGACGCGCCGTTCGGCCACTCGAGCGCGTGTCGGCCGCCGCGGCGGCGATCGCCGACGGTGACCTCGCGACGCGACTCTCGATCACCCAGGCCGACCAGGAGGTCGAACAGCTCACCGAATCGTTCAACACCATGGTGAGCCGACTGGTGGACCGACTCGAGCGCGACGCGCGATTCGCGAGTGACGTCAGCCACGAACTGCGCTCACCGCTCACGACGCTCGCGACCACGGCGTCGGTTCTCCAACAACACCGCAGCGAACTCTCAGTCGCCGGTCGCGAGAGTCTCGACCTGCTGATCGCGGACCTCGCGATCTTCCAATCGCTCGTGGACGACCTCCTCGAACTCGCCCGCATCGACGCGGGTGCCGCACCCCACGTCATCGAGCACGTCCCGGCCATCGAACTGGTTCGTCAGTCGGCGCGCAGCGCGGCCCAACGGCACGGTCTGCCCGTCCCGCTCATCCAGGTCGAACCCGCCGTACACAACCCCTACGTCCACGTCGATCGCCGTCGGTTCGAGCGGATCATGACGAACCTCGTCTCCAACGCCGAACGCTACGCCCACGGCGTCATCGCGATCCGCATCGACGAGGTCGATCACCGCCTTGTCATTAACGTGGACGACGACGGACCGGGGATCGCGCTCAACGAACGCGACCTCATCTTCGACCGCTTCTTTCGCGGTCGCGCGGCCAATGACCGCGGGGTGGTGCGCGGAACGGGTCTCGGCCTCGCGCTCGTGCGTGACCACGTGTCGGCATTCGGCGGCTCGATCAGCGCGCTCGAGAGCCCCGAGGGGGGCACCCGGATCCAGATCCGCCTGCCAATTTCTAACGAGGTGGTCGAGTGACGCGTGTGCGCCCAGTCGCCGGGCTGATCCTCGCGTCGGTGCTGCTGAGCTCCTGCACCCTGGTTCCGACGTCCAGGGCCCCCTCGCGCATCAACCCAGCGCTCGTCCCCCTCGGTCTGCTGAGCAAGACGATCCCCGGTACCGCCAGCGGACACGTGATCTTCATCACCCAGCCCGTCTACATCGTGGACGCAACGGGCCACCTGGCCCCCTCGAGCCGCATTGTCCCCTCGCCGCCGACGTTGTCATCGGTACTGCGCGAGTTGATCCTCGGCCCCACCGACATCGAAGTCGCCACGGGCTACACCAGCGCCCTACCGAACAACCTCGTCGTAACCCAAGCGACGATCGACCACGGCGTGGGCATCATCGACCTGACCCGTTCGCTCGCGACCATCCCGCGCCAACAACTCATCCTCGCGGTCGGTCAGTTGACCCTGACCGCCTTCGGTGTGGGGGCCATTCACGGCATCCGGATAACGGTGGACGGCGTGCCCGAGAATCTCCCACTGCCCAATGGCACCATGAGCACGCTCGTCACGGTGAATGACTTCCAGTCGCTGCGAAACGGCTAGCGGCGGTACGCGGGCGCCGAGCGCCACAGGTGTTCGAGGTCGTAGTACTCACGCGTCGCCTCGTCAAAGACGTGCACGATGACGTCGCCGTAGTCGAGCGCGACCCACTGGGCTTCGGTCGCCCCCTCGACGCGGATCGGGTGACTCCCGACGGCCAGCGCGACGAGGCGCTCGACCTCCTCGGCGATGGCTCGTACCTGACGATCCGTTCGACCTGAGGCGATGACCAGCGCGTCAAAGGAGTCGACGAGCGTTCGCATGTCGATGACCATGACGTCAAGGGCCACCTTCTCCTCGGCGCCCGCGACCGCCGCGCCGACAAGCTCGGCGACGTAGCCAGCGAAGACCCCCGGCGCCACCACCGTGCGCGACGCGATCTCGCTCAGTGGACCACCCCGATCACGACCACTGCGGCCACGAAGGGAACCGCCAGGGCACCGATGCCGACGAGCGACCAGCGCTGTCTGGCCCGACGGGCGTCGACACGACCCCGGGGCGCAGGTTCGAGCAGCGTGTATCGCGCCGCGCGTGGACTGGTCACATCAAAGTTTCGAACCGCCATGTCGGTCAAACCTTACCCTCGGAAACCTTCGTAGAGCGGAATTACGCCCTCGGGGACGAATTCCCGAAGATTTTCGTGGTCGGGATGGGTGTCACGGATGTACGTGCTCGAGAGATCGACCGGCTCCATTGCGATCTCGTAGCTGACCCAGCCCGCCGGTATGGCCGGCGCCCCACCCGGTCGCGGTACCACGCCGACGCGAACCATGGTGGCCAGCTCGGACGCCTCGTGCCACCGGTCGAGCTGTGACGCAAGGTCGGCGCCGATGATGAGGTCGACCTCATCGGCTTCTCGAAGCAGTTCGCGCACCGTGTCGATGGTGTAGGACGGTCCCGCGCGGCGGATCTCACGGTCCGACACCACGACGAGATCCAATCCATCGAAGGCCGCCTCGGCCATGGCCAGGCGCACGGGGGCTGGTCGAACCGAGCCGCGACCGCGCTTCAGATACGGGTCACCCGCGACGGTGACCTCAATCCGATTGAACCGGTGTGTGCGAGCAGCGGCGCGCAAGGCGGCGACGTGGCCGAAGTGCGGCGGGTCGAAGGTCCCTCCGAAGAGACCGAGGCGCCGTAGAGTCACGGGCCAACTCTAGAGCGATTGTCCGTCGCGGGAAGAAAGCCCTACGCTACATACATGCAATCGTCGCCGTCAGACTGGTCGATTACGACGTGGCGCAGTCGTCCACTGCGCCAGAGTCCCGCGTGGCCCGACGCCGAGCACCTGGCGAAGGTCGAACGCGAACTGGCCACCAAACCGCCGCTCGTCTTCGCTGGCGAGGCGCGGCGGCTCGAACAGCACTTGGCCGACGTGGCCCACGGCGAGGCCTTCCTTCTGCAGGCCGGCGACTGCGCCGAATCCTTCGACGAGGGTTCGGCGGACTCGATCCGCGACAAGCTCAAGGTGATCTTGCAGATGGCGGTCGCCCTCACCTACGCCGCGGGTGTCCCGGTGGTCAAGGTCGGCCGGATCGCCGGACAGTTCGCCAAGCCCCGCTCGGACGACTTCGAGGAGCGTGACGGGGTTCGCCTCGACGCGTTCCGCGGTCACATCGTGAACTCTGACGACTTCACCGCTGGCGCGCGCCGGCCGGACCCAGACCGGCTGCTCGCCGCCTACCACCAGAGCGTCGCCACGCTCAACCTGCTTCGCGCCTTCACGACCGGTGGCTTCGCCGCGCTGTCGCGGGTGCACGCCTGGAACCAGGAGTTCGTCGCCAATTCCCTCGAGGGCAAGCGCTACGCCATGGTCGCTGACGAGATCGAGCGTGCCCTGCAGTTCATGAAGGCGTGCGGTATCGACCTTCACGACGACACCGCCCTGCAGAGCGTGGAGTTCTACACCAGCCACGAGGCGCTCATCTTGCCCTACGAGCAGGCGCTCACCCGCCAGGACTCACTCACCGGCGACTGGTACGACTGCTCAGCGCACATGCTCTGGATTGGCGACCGCACCCGACAGTTGGACGGTGCTCACGTCGAGTTCCTACGCGGGGTGTCCAACCCGCTCGGCCTGAAGGTCGGACCGAGCATCGAGGTCGACGAACTTCGCCGGCTGGCCGACGTGCTGAACCCCGAGAACATACCCGGTCGGCTCACGCTCATCTCACGGATGGGCGTGGAGCGGATTAGCGAGGTCCTCCCGCCGCTGGTCGAAGCACTGCGCGACGACGGCCGAGCGGTGGTGTGGGCCTGTGACCCGATGCACGGCAACACGTTCCGAGTGGTCGGCGGCCAGAAGACGCGCCACTTCGACGACGTCTTGTCCGAGACGGCGCAATTCTTCGAGGTGCACCAGTCACTTGGCACTTGGCCCGGCGGACTACACATCGAGCTCACGGGTGATGACGTCACCGAGTGTCTTGGGGGCGGTTCACGTCTCGACGAGGCTGACCTCGACCTCAACTACACGACGATCTGCGACCCGCGGCTCAACGCGACCCAGAGCCTCGACATGGCGTTCCATGTGGCCGAGTTCCTCCAGAACTACGCCGCAGCGAACGGCGCCCGATCGTTGTAGCGAAGGAGCCGTCGCCGGTCGCCGTCGAACTCGACTTCAGTGATCGAGCAGTGCACGGTCACCAGCCCGAGGCGTTCACCGGGCTCACTGCGGGTGACCACCTTCATCAACTGTTCGATCACGCCACCGTGGACGACGAGGACGACTCGCTCGCCCTTGTGGGACAACGCGATGCGTTCAAAGGTCGACACGCACCGCTCGAAGAACCCCGTCAACGACTCGCCGTCAGGCGCAAACGGCGCGCGCGGGTTGGCGTCCCAATCAGGCACATCGAAGCGTTCGACCATCGCCGACCAAGTCAACCCGTCGGCTTGACCCGGGTGCAGTTCGCACAGGTCGCAGTCCTCGGTCGCGCGTAGTCCGCTGGTAAGACCCGGCGCGATGATCGACGCCGTCTCGATCGCCCGAGGCAGGACCGAGGTGTACAGCGCCGCAGCGTCGCGAAGCTCACCGGAACGCACGAGTCGCGCGGCGAGTGCCGACGCCTGCGCCCGACCCGTCTCGGTCAGGCCACGACAGCCCTTCGGCCCGCCGACCACGCCTTCGACATTGCAGATCGCCTCACCGTGACGGATGAGCACCAGCCGGGTCCCGACGGGTCGGCGCCCCTCGGTGCGCACGGCCGCCGGCGGCTCTACCGACCAGCCACTCACGACAGCCCGCCCACGAATGCTTCGAGTTGGCGCAGGGTCCGGCACTCCACGACCCGGTCGCAGTAGGGCGCGTACTGATCGATGATCGAGTCCCCGCTGTTCCAGTAGCTCGCCGGCTCCGGATTCAGCCAGAAGACGTTGCGAGCGCGACTGGCCAGGTCCGCGACGACCTCGGCGTGGGCCTGGTGGTAGTTGTTACGGCCGTCGCCAAGGATCAGCACGGTCGTTCGTCGCGTGACATCCTTCGCGAAACGCTCGTGGAAGCTCAGCAGCGCTCGACCGTAGTCGGAGTGGCCGTCGAAGGCCACGACGTCGGCCTCGGCATTGATGCGCGCCACTGCGACCGCCGGGTCGTCGACCCCGTCGAAGTAGTCGGTCACCTCGTCGAGGCCATCAACGAAGACGAAGCTGCGGACCTTGGAGAACTGGGAACTGATCGCATGCACGAGGTGCAACGTGAAGCGGGCGAATGAGGCCACGGACCCCGACACGTCAGCAATGACGACGATCTCGGGTTTGGCCGGTCGCGGTGGCTTGAAGCGCAGATCGAGCGGCACCCCGCCGGTAGACAGACTCCGGCGCACGGTGTGGCGCAAGTCGACCGGCCCGCGCCGACGTCGCCGTCGCCGTCGCGCCAGCCGGGTGGCGAGCTTGCGGCTGAGCGGGCGCAGCGCGCGCTCCAGCTGGGCGAGCTCCTCGCGGTTCGCGTGCATCACGTCGAGGTCCTCGGGCAGGGGTTTACGCACCGATTTGGCGAGCGCACTGGACCCGCGGTCCTCCACCAGTCGTTCACGGATAGCGCGTTCGACGGCGCGCTTCAGGTTCTCGATACGTGCACGAGCCTCGTCGCGCGCCAGACGCTTGGCCAGTTGATCGTCCTCGGCCGCGCGCTCGTCGGTCAGGCGTGCCTCGAGCCGATCGAGTTCGAGGCTACGCAGCGTCCGGTAGAGGTAGTAGGTTCCGCCGACGGGACGTCCGGGCTCCATCCCCGCGTAGCGCGCCACTGCGGCACGCGCCCCGCGATTGAGAGCCGTCTGGTCCCCGTCACGCAGTGCTCGAAAGAGCAGATCCGCCAGTTGTTCGGCGCTGAGGGGTGTCGACGATCCTCCACCGTCCCCGCGCGGCTGGCCCGACCCTGGCGATCCGGCGTCGCCGTCAGGGGACTCGCCGTCGGGTGTCTCGTCACCCGTCGGTGGCGCCGCACGATCGGCGAAGAAGACGTCAAAGGCGGTGTAGAAGACCGGCAGGTGATCGCCGTCCTTCACGAGCGTCGCGGCCAGCGAATCACGAAGGGCCCGACGGTCAGCGAGGTCGATGACGCGCATCGCGCGCGCGGCGTCGATGTGCTCGGACATCGAGACCGGTAAGCCGGCTGCTCGCAACTCGCCGACGAACTCCGCGAGGACGTTAAGCAAGGCTCACCGCGTGACCGAGGATCTCCTTGGTCGCACGTTCGATGTCGGACTGGTACTTGAGCAAGATGTGCAAGGTTGCCACCGCTTCCTCAGCGCCGATCTCCTCGCGGCCGAGGATGACCAGCGTCCGAGCCCAGTCGAGGGTCTCAGAGACCGAGGGCGCCTTCTTCAGGTCGAGGGTGCGCAGTGAACGCACCACTTGGGCGATCTGTTCGGCGAGCGCCGTCGAGATGCCCGGGACCCTGGCCAGGATGATGTCGCGCTCGCGCTCGACGTCCGGGTAACCGATGTAGAGGTACAGACACCGTCGCTTCAACGCCTCGGAGAGCTCACGAGTGTTGTTGGAGGTGAGAAAGACCATCGGGATCTGTTGGGCGCGAACCGTCCCCAACTCGGGTATGGACACCTGGTACTCCGAGAGGATCTCGAGCAAGAGCGCCTCGGTCTCGAGTTCGACGCGGTCGACTTCGTCGATGAGCAGCACCACCGGGTCGGTCGCCGAGATCGCCTCGAGCAGGGGCCGGGTGAGTAGGAACTCACTAGAGAAGATGTCCTCTTCCAAGTCGCTCCACGACTCCTGAGCGTCACTCTCAGATCGGCCAGCCTGAATACGGAGCAACTGCTTGCGGTAGTTCCACTCGTACAGCGCTTTGGACTCATCGAGGCCCTCGTAGCACTGCAGACGCACCAGTCGGGCGCCGACGGCGTCGGCGACGGCCTTGGCCAGCGCGGTCTTGCCGGTACCCGCCGGTCCCTCCACTAGCACCGGCTTGGCGAGCCGGTCGGCGAGGAACGCGACGGACGCGATCGCGTCATCGCTCAAGTACTCGTTCGCCGCCAAGCGGGCGCGCACGTCAGCGGCGGACTCGAAGTGCACCGGCGGGAGATGCTCGAGGCCCAACCGATTGGCCAACTCCTGCCTCGGATCCAGTGACGTCATCGAACCTGTCCTTCTCCTCGAACGACCCACTTCAGGCAGGTCAACTCCCGCAGTCCCATCGGACCACGCGCGTGCAACTTCTGGGTCGATATTCCGACCTCGCCACCCAGGCCGAGTTCGCCGCCGTCGATGAAGCGCGTCGAGGCGTTCACCAACACCGCGGCAGCGTCGACGCGGTGAACCCACGCCTCGGCGTTCGCCGCGTCTTCGGTCAGGATCGCCTCGCTGTGACCCGTGCCGTAGCGCGCCACGTGCTCGATCGCCTCATCGAGGGAGTCGACGACCTTGACGGCGAGGATCAGGTCGAGGAACTCTCGGGCGAAGTCGTCCTCGGTCGCGCGCCGCGCGTCGGGCAGGATGGCCCCGGCGCGATCGTCGACGCGTAGTTCGACCCCGGCGAGCCGCCGCGCCAATCGGGGCAGAAACGTCGCCGCGATGTCGCGGTGCACGAGCACCGTTTCCACGGCGTTACATACCCCCGGCCGCGAGGTCTTGGCGTTGTCGACGATGGCCAGCGCCTGATCGAGGCGCGCCGACTCGTCGACGTAGATGTGGCAGTTCCCGTCACCGTCCAAGACGTACGGCACGCGCGCGTATTCGCGCATCGCACCGATCAGTCGCGGACCGCCTCGGGGTATCAGACAGTCGAGTACCCCACTCAGTTGCATGAACGCGATCGCCGCCTCGTGGGACGGGTCCTCGACCATCGCCACCGCATCCGCGGGCAAACCCTCCGCGACGAGCGCCTCGCGCCACAGCGCGACTATGAATCGGTTCGATTCGATCGCCGATGACGAGCCGCGCAGGAACGCTGCATTCCCACTGCGTACGCACAGCCCCGCCACGTCGCTGGTGACGTTCGGTCGGTTCTCGTAGACGACACCGATGACCCCGAGCGGCACACGGACACGTTCCACGCGTAGGCCATTCGGACGGACGTCGTGATCGACCGATTCATAGAGCGGATCGGTGGCGTCGGCGATCTCGCGCAGCGCCTCGACCATGCCGGTGACGCGCGCGTCGTTTAGGACAAGGCGGTCGAGCCCCGCACCATCATCGGCGTAGATCAGCACCTCTCGTTCGTTGACGGCGAGCAACGCTGCTCGACGTTCGTCGAGCTGGGAAGCGACCCGGCGCAGCACCGCGCGACGCGTTGCGTCGCTCGCTTGGGCGAGACGACGGGCGGCCGCTCGAACCGAGGCGCCTTGAGCCACGAGGGCCGACGAGTCCATCTACGTAGCGTAATGGACCCTAGGGACGCCGCAGTAAGACAAGGTCATCACGGTGAACTACTACGTCGTCCCCGTCGGCGAAGGAATCAGCATTGACGCGGACGAGCCCCTTGGCCAGCACCTCGCGGTCGGGCCCCACGATTTCCACGGCGTCGCCCTCGACAAACCCACCGTCGAAGCCGACGACCCCGACGCGCAGCAGACTTCGGCCGTGGTGCTCGAGTGCCTGCATCGCGCCCTGGTTGATCTCGAGCGTCCCGCGACTGGCCACGGCGAATGCGATCCAGGCCTTGCGCGCGGGCAGCCGATCGGCGCGCGCGTGAAACGTGGTTCCCGCTCCCGGGCCAGCACTCAGGGCGCGCCGGACTGGGTGTGCCACTCGGGCGGGTGCGATCACCGTCGTGACCCCAGACCACGTCGCCATCCGTGCAGCGGCCAACTTCGAGGACATTCCGCCGCTGCCCACGCCCGAGCGACTCCGTCCAGCGAGCTCTTCGATCGTCGCGTCGATGGCGCTTACCTCTTCGATCAGCGTCGCCGTCGGATCCAGTCGTGGATCCGCCGTGAGCAGCCCGTCGGTGTCGGTCAGCAGCACCAGATGGGTCGCCCCGACCAGGTTCGCCACCAGCGCGGCCAGCCGGTCGTTGTCACCGAAGCGGATCTCCTCGTCGGCCACCGCGTCGTTCTCGTTCACGATCGCGATCACGTGTAAGTCCGCGAGCGCCTCAAGCGTGCCGCGGGCGTGGAGGTATTGCCCACGGTGGGAGAAGTCGAGCGGCGCGAGCAGCACCTGGCCGACGGTCGCACCGGCCTCTTGGAAGGCGTTACGCCAAGCGTGCATCAACAGGGGCTGACCGACCGCGGAGACCGCCTGGAGTGTTGCGGCGTCGGTGGGGCGGCGTCGGCCGCCACCCACGTCGGCCCAGCCCGCGGTGATCGCGCCCGAAGTCACCACGATGACCGTCCACCCGTCATCGCGCAGGGCGACGACGTCTGCGGCCACATTGACCAAGACGTCGTAGTCGACGCCGCCCACCTCGTTGGTCACCGACGACGTGCCGATCTTGATGACCGCTCTAGGCCTCGTCATCGTCAGTCCCGAGTCGGCCGTGACGCGCCAGGCGCTCGCGGCGCGTCGCGCGGTGGTGGTCGCCGCGGTCCAGACCCGCGCCCACCGCGTCACGCCACCATTCGAAACTCAGCGGGCCCACCTGTACGAGGTCGCCGTCCAGAGCTCCCGCTCGGGTCAACAAGCGGTCCACGCCGAGCGCGCGCAGTCGTTTGACGATCTCGGCGAGCGCTTCGTCATCGGTCAGGTCTTGGAACCGGACCGCACGCAGGGCGCTGCGGCCGCGCACGACCCACGAGTTCGGACCCACGGATACCACGTCGACGTCGTCTTGAATCGGGTGGTGGATCACGATCTCGTGCTCACTGGCGGCCTCGGCCTCACGGCGAGCGTCGGTCACCAACGAAGCCAGTCGTGCAACCAGCGGTCGAACCCCCTCGCCGGTGATCGCCGAGATCGCGAGGTCACCGGGTACGACGGGTGAGTCGGCCACGTCGGACTTCGAACCCACGACGACCCGCGGGCGTTCGAGGAGGTCCGCCTGGTACTCACCGAGCTCACGCAGCAGGACACGTAGCTGCTCCTCAGGCGCCAGCGGCGCACTCGTGGAGCGGTCGAGCAGCACGCAGAGCACCTTCGCGTTCTCAACGTGACGCAAGAAGTCGTGTCCGAGGCCACGTCCCTGCGCCGCACCTTCGATGAGTCCTGGGATGTCGGCCATGACGAACTCGGTCGCCTCACCGGGTCGCCCGCTGCGCTCCCCCATGCGCACCACACCGAGGTTGGGCACGAGGGTCGTGAAGGGGTAGTCGGCGATCTTGGGTCTCGCTGCTGACACCCGCGCGATGAGCGTGGACTTGCCAACGTTGGGAAAACCGATGAGGGCGACGTCCGCGCGGAGTTTGAGCTCCAGGTTGTACCACTGCTCTTCGCCGACCTCGCCCTGTTCGGCGAAGGCGGGCGCACGACGCTGGTTGGAGAGGAACCGGGCGTTTCCGGCTCCGCCCAGCCCGCCTTCGGCCGCGCGCCACCGGTCCCCCGGCCCCGAAAGGTCAACCAGCACGGCGCCGTCGCGGTCGTGGACGACCGTTCCCACGGGCACCGAGACGATCAGGTCCTGACCGCGGGCTCCGTGCTGTCGCTTGGACGTGCCGTGCGCCCCGTCGGTGGCGCGACGAAAGGGGTGGTCCCGGAAGCCGAGCAGGGACGCTTGGTTCGCGTCAGCGACGATCCAGACGTCGCCACCGCGACCGCCGTCACCGCCATCGGGGCCGCCCTTGGCCACGTGCGCCTCTCGCCGGAAACTGACGCATCCCGCGCCACCATCACCGGCCTTGGCGTGCAACTGGGCGGAATCAACGAAGACGGACACCCGCCAATCCTACGAGCCCGTCACCGAGCCCTAGCCAAGCAGTGCAACAACGGCCTCATCAAAGATCCGCTGGTGCAACGCAACGTCGTCGGCGGTCGTGGCCGGGCACATCAGGGCCATGTTATGAAACGGGGTCAACAGCACCCCGCGGTTGACCCCGTAGAGGTGCAGGTAGTCCTCAAGGAGTGGGTCAGCGCTCGCGGCCGATGCGCCACCGTTCACGGGTGCGGGGCTGGCGAAGCGATACTCGCACCGGGCGCCGAGCTGGCTGACCGACCAGGGCAGGTCGTGCGCGACGATGGTGGACTGCACACCCTGGGCAAAAGTCGTCGCGAGCGCCTCCATGGTTTCGAATGCCTCGTCAGTGAGCACTTCGCCGAGCACCGCGCGCATTGCGGCCAGGCTCAGCGGGTTCCCGGCGAGGGTGCCACCGACCCCGCCGACGTCGACAATGTCCGCGAGGTCGTCACCCTGGGCGACCGCGTCGAACACGCGATCGGCCAACGCCTGGGTGAGCCCGTACGCCCCGCACGCCACGCCACCTCCGAGCGACTTGCCGATCGTGAGCGCGTCCGGGCGCAGCCCGAAGCGTCGAGTCGCGCCCCCCGGTCCCGCCGAGAAGGTGTGGGTCTCGTCAATGATGAGCAGTGTGCCGGTCTGGTCGCAGAGCGCACGCAGCCCTTCGTGGAACCCGGCCTCGGGCAGCACGATACCGATGTTGGTCATCGCCGGCTCGGTGAGCACCGCGGCGACGTCGCCCGCGGCGAGTTCGCGCTCCAGCGAGACCAAGTCGTTGAACTCGACGACGCGGGTCGTCACCGTCGGGTCGACCGGTGGCGCGACGTTGCCGGGACGCGATTGCGCCCGACCGTCCGCCCCGACAATGACGAAGGACTCGTCGACTGACCCGTGGTAGCTGTAGGAAAAGACGAGGATCTTGGGCCGCTTGGTCACGAGTCGCACGAGGCGCAGCAGCCACCGGTTGGCGTCGGTCGCCGAGAGAGTGAAGGACCACTGGTCGAGCCCGAAGCGTCGATGCAGCTCGGTGGCCACCCACTCGGCGTCCTCGTTGGGCAACATGGTCGTCGCCCCGCCGAGCACGCCCAAGCGTTCATTCACGGCCCGCACCAAGGGCGCCGGCGAGTGGCCGGCCATCGCACCAGTGTCCCCCAGCGCGAAGTCGACCAGTTCGTGCCCGTCGAGGTCGGTGATCGTGGCGCCGCGCGCCGTCGCGAAACCGAGCGGGAAACCGCCCGCCCACTTGCTCATCCAGGTCATCGGCACGCGACCGAAGAGGTGGTTCGCGTCGTCGTGGAGGCGTCGCGACGTCGGGTGTTCGTGTCCGTATCGCTCGACCTCGGCGGTGAACAGGGCGGCAAGACGGGTGCGGTCTATGGTCTGCATCTGGCCATCGTAGGGGTACCCGTGGGGTCAACCGAGGCTCGGAGTACGCAAATAGCGGTGTTCATAAGGGTTTATAACCTCCGAACCCGCAGGGTCTCAGGGAAAACTTATCGAAAATCCCTAAATATCAACGTTTCTTCGATAAAGATGGCTCCGGTTACTGGGAATCCCCAGTCCGATTTAGTGAAGAGTAAGGAGTCGACCGGTGAACAAGGCCGAGTTGGTAGATGCAATTGCTGCCGAGAGTGGCGCAGCCAAGAACACGGTAGCCGAGGTGCTGAAGGCCTTTGAAGACGTCGTCGTGAAGAACGTGTCGAATGGCGAGAAGATCGTCCTGTCGGGCTTCCTGTCGTTCGAGCGGGTCCAGCGCAAGGCTCGGACCGCCCGCAACCCGCAGACCGGTGAGGCCATCCAGGTCGCCGCATCAAAGGCACCGAAGGTCTCCATTGGCTCAACCTTCAAAAAGGCAGTCAAGGGATAGATCACCCTGTGACAATGACAAAACCCCCGGGCGAACGCCCGGGGGTTTTTCATTGTCGCGCTGCGTGGCGATTAATCAGCCAGGACGTCGACCAACTTGCGTCCACCGCGGAACCCAAACTTCACCGTCCCCTCGGCCAGGGCGAACAGGGTGTCGTCCTTTCCGATACCCACGTTGCGACCCGGGTGGAACTGGGTGCCGCGCTGGCGGATGATGATGCTGCCCGGCTTGACCGCCGTGCCGTCGAAGGTCTTCACGCCGAGGCGCTGGGCATTGGAGTCGCGACCGTTTCGGGTCGATCCACCACCTTTAGTCTTTGACATGCTCGCTCCTTAGGCGTTCGTCGTGATCGAGGTGATCTCGACGGTCGAATAGTGCTGGCGGTGGCCCCATCGCTTGCGCTGGTTGGCCTTGGCCTTGTAGGTCAACGCTCGGATCTTGGGTCCCTTTTCGCCACCGATGATCCGACCGGTGACGGTCGTACCCTTCAGCGCGGGTCCGGCAATGACCTGATCGCCATCTACCAACATGACGGGTACGAACTGAACATCGGCACCAACCTCTTCGGAACGTAAGTCAACGCGGACCACCTGGCCCTCGGTGACTCGTTCCTGGGATGTGCCTACTCGGATAACGGCGTACATAGGGTTTCCATACTAGTCGATAACGGACGGGGCGACTTCGATTACAGGCCGGTCGAGAGAACGAATCCACGGCCGTCGCAGACCGTGCAGACGCTCGACACCGACTCGAGGAGCCCCTCGTTGACCCGCTTACGGGTCATTTCCACGAGACCGAGTTCCGAGATATCAAAAACCTGCGTGCGGGTCTTATCGCGTGACAGCGCCTGTCGAAGGGCCGAGGCCACGGCGTCACGGTTGGCCTTGGACTCCATGTCGATGAAGTCGATGACGATGATGCCACCGATGTCGCGCAGGCGCAGTTGTCGCGCCACCTCCTCGGCCGCCTCGAGGTTATTTCGAAAGACCGTCTCTTCGAGGTTCGTCTTGCCGACGTTCTTACCCGTGTTCACGTCGACCACCGTCAGGGCTTCGGTCCGCTCGATGATGAGCGAGCCACCCGACGGCAGGAAGACCTTGCGGTCTAGGGCTCGGTGGAGTTGTTCGTGCACGAAATAACGTTCGAAGAGCGGGAGATCCTCGGTCGAACGGTCGTAGTACTCGATACGGTCCGCCAACTCGGGGTTGACCGCGAGCACGTATTCACGGACCTTCTCGTAGAGGTCACGGTCGTCGATCAGCACGCCGCGATAGTCATCGTTCAACTCCTCGCGAAGCACCCGCACCGCGAGATCGAGGTCGCGGTAGATGAGCCGTGGCTGGTTGGACTTGGCCACCTCGGCCTCGATGGCGTCCCACTTCTCGGCGAGGGACGCGACGTCACGTGCGAGGTCTTCGGCGCTCACCCCTTCCGCAGCGGTTCGAATGATCACACCGTGTCGTTGCGGCTTGACCTCGTCGATGATTTTGCGCAGTCGGCGGCGCTCACCGTCGGCGAGGCGCTTGGAGATTCCGACCGTCGACGAGTTCGGGACCAGGACTGCGAACCGTCCGGGCAGCGAGACCTCCTGGGTCAACCGTGCGCCCTTGGCCCCGATCGCGTTCTTCGTGACCTGACAGACGATTGTCTGGCCAGCCCGGATCATCTCCTCGATCCGCTTGTTGTTGGTCGGTGCACCGTCGACATCGTCGTCGTCAAAGGTCACGTCTCCGCGGTAGAGCACGGCGTTCTTGGGAATGCCGATGTCAACGAACGCGAGCTCCATACCCGGTAACACGTTCTGGATACGTCCGACATAGATATTGCCGTCGATCTGGAGCGTCTCGTCGGCCGCCTTGGCGACGGTGTACTCGACCATGGAGCGACCTTCGAGGGTGGCGATGTGCGTGGCCTCTTTGGTCGTGTGCACGCACATGAGGTACCGACCCTGGGCCCGGGTCTTGCGCTCACCACCGCGGCGGCGCCGACCACGGGTACGCTGACCCGCTCCTTCGCCGACGTCGGGGGCCGACGCCTCGACGGGCGCCTCGACTGGTCGCGCGTTCGCGACGGGCCGTCCACCCTGGCCACCCTGGCCACCACGCCCGCGACCACCGCGACGTCGCCGCGCACCGTTGGCCGCTCCGACCTGGCCCGATGGGGCCGAGCCGTTAGAACTGCTCGACGAACTTGGCCTCGTATCGCCAATCTGCGGCGCGGGCCGGGTGTCGCCGATGCGGGGACCAGTTACTGGGACGGGGCTCTTGTTCTCGTCGCTCACGACGGACACTCCTTGCGTTCTGTTTTTCCTGACCACAGGGGTAGTGGTCGGTTCGACGATCCGTCCACGGCGACGCCGTGGCGGAATCGGGGGCGAAAGCGTACGTGGCGATTCCAATCGCCCCAAAGACGAGAGTCCGTAGTCTCAGCAGTGCCAATGCGCTGGGTTGATCCACGATGTCCTCGATACCTACTCGCGAGGGGTACACCGTCGCGAGTGTTGCGTTCTCACGCGCGCCGTACAACTTGTACAGCGACGCCCCACACGTCCACGTTACACCGCTGAGCGCAGAATCCGACTACCCCTGTGACGTCGTCGTCGCCTTGAGGGTGGTCGTGGTCGTACCCGCGTGGGTCGTGGTCGTGGTCGTGGTCGAGGCCGGCAGCGTCAGCTTCGGCGTCATGGAGACGGGCCGAATGGGGTGAGCGACCAGGTAGTTAAAGGCCTTGGCGACCACGGGCGCCGCGGCGTTGGCACCGTAGCCGCCTTCGCCGATCACGCAGACCACCACGTACTTTGGTCGGTTCACCGGTCCAAAGCCCACGAACAGTGAGTTGGGCTCCATGCCCGGCGCGTTGGACGCGGTTCCCGTCTTGCCGGCCAACGGGAAGGCACTCAGCGAGAACGTGGCGTTCTGGTGGAAGGGGTAATAGCCGGTTCCACGCGGGTTGTTGATAACGCCGTAGAGACCCTGGAGGATCGGCGCACGGATGGCGGGGGTCAGATGGACGTGGCCCAGCACCCGCGGCGCGTACCGTCTGATCACCTTGCCCGAGGGGCTGAGGATCCCGGCTGCCACCTCTGGCGCGTAACGGGTTCCACCGTTGGCGAACGTCGCGTAGGCGTCCGCCAATGCGATCGGCGTCAGTGCGGTGGCGCCCTGTCCGAAGGCCATCTCGATGTTGTCACCCGTGTACCAGGCCACGTTGGGGAAGGCTTTCGGTGCCTGGGCGTGCAACGCTTTACGAACCGCCGGGGAGTCCACTCGTCCGGGCACTTCGTTAGGCAGGTCGATGTTCGTGTACTGGTCGAGTCCGTACTGGTGGGCGACGTTCTGAATCGCTGTCTGGCCGTACTTGCGTTGGTGGAGCCAGAAGAGGTAGCCGAGGTTATAGAAGTAATAGTCCGAGGACACCGTGAGGGCGAGCGGCAAGTTCACGAGGCCGTTCCCGAAGGTCTCGGCGTCGTGGAAGACGCAACCGTGACCACCTTGCAGACAGCCCGGAACCACGTAGATCCCCGTGTCGTTCACCAGGGTGTTCGGTGAGAAGATCCCCGTTTGCATCTCCGCGGTCGCCGTGACGAGTTTGAACGTGCTGCCGGGCGTGTAGAGGCCCTGGATCGCGTAGTTGTTAAACGCGCCAACCTTCATGAGACTGTTGAAGGTCGACTGGGAGAGCCCGTTCACGAAGGAGTTGAGGTTATAGGACGGGTAGCTCGACATCGCGAGCACCGCTCCCGTGTTGGGGTCGAGCACCACCGCGGCACCGTTGACGGCCTGGGGGTAGTGGTGCGACACGGGGTCGAAGGTCTTGCGGTCGACCAGGATTTGTTGGGCGAGGTACCCGTCCAGGGCCCGCTGTAGACCCTCGTCGATGTTGAGCACTACCGAATCACCATTGGTCGGTGGCGTGGTCTTTGCCGTCGTCAAGATATTGCCGAAGGCATTGACCTCGAGGGTCTGGGTGCCGTCGTGTCCGCGCAGGTACTGCTCGTAGAAAGCTTCGATTCCGGACTTTCCGATCTGGGAATTGGTCTGATAACCCTGGTTGGGGTGGGCGGCGATCTCCCTACCGGTAATTGGGCCCACGTAACCGAGCACCTGTGACCCAACGTTTCCCCCATTGGGGTATGACCGCGTCGACACGTTCAAGATGGTCACGCCGGGGAACTCACTCGGGTGCAGCTTGATGAATTCGACCACCGTGGCCGGTGCGTTCAGCATGATCGGCGCGGGTTGATACGGGTCGTATTGGGCGTTGTTGAGCGCCGCGTTGATCGACGTGACGCTGACTCCGGTCAGCGCGGACAGCGCGCCCTTCACCGACGGATCGAGTGCCGCCTCGGCTCGCGAGAGCTGAACCTCGGTCGTGGTCGTGTTGGTCACCAAGGGACGCCCGTAGCGGTCCAGGATGAGTCCGCGCGCCGCGGGGATGGTGCTCACGCGCAGCGAGTTGGCGTTCACTGTCGCGACCGCGACCCGGTAGTCCAGGATCTGCAGGGTGAAGAGCCGGTAGACGAGCAGCACCAGCAGGAGCGCGAAGAAGCCACCAATAATCCGCCAACGACGCTCCGGTCGGGCCTCAATCTCATCGGGCGACGCCACCAGGTCACGGATGCCTACCGACCGCCGTACGTTGATCGATCGGCCCCGTCGGTGGAATGGGTTCAACGACTCCCACGGACGCCACAGCCTCGAGAACAGCGAACCGGTCGGTCGCTCACGCCACGATCGCTTCATCAGCGCGACCGCCCATCGATTCGAGCGAGCGCTCGCGCCAGGCGAGCGCTCGGGCGCGCGAGGAGGAAGAACGCAATCGCGTTCACCTCCATGCTCGCGAGCAGGCTGCCTCGCCACAGTCCGAAGTTGAGCTCGCCGTAGCCGAGGGCCACGTAGTACGCCGGCGCGAGAAGGCCAGCCACGCCGGCAAGCACGGGTGTCACCCACCACGCCGCGGAGTCGAGGTCACCGACGCCCTCGCGTCCGAGCCTTGACGCGATGTAGGCCAGGGTGACTGCGACGACGATCGTGAGGCCAAACGGTGCCGAGCTGTGGGTGTCAAAGAAAAGGCCCGACATCACGGCGCCCCAGATCGCGAGGCTGGTCGCACCCGTCAGACCGATCGCGAATGGCCACAGCCACACCAGCATCACGACGACGCCGTCGAAGCGCAGCGCCGAGAAGACCGCGAGCTGCAGTCCGACAACGGTCAACGTGACGAGGGCGACCGGCAGGAGCGCGCGCCTCACGAAGTGGGCTCCCACTGCACGACGTCGACGTAGAAGAGGTGCCGGAGATCCGCGGTGGGGGTCACCGTCACGTTGTAAGTGGTCGCGCCGGGGGTGAGTTTGACGGTGGCGACCCGTGCGACGGGAAGTCCGGGCGGATACAGGCCACCGCTCAGTCCGTCGGTCGTCAGGATGGTGCCCGTCGAGAGCGCCGTCTTGAGGTCGACCGCCGTCGCCGAGAGTCCGTTGTTCACACCTCCCCCGCTGATCACGATCGACTGGTGTCCCTTGCCGAAGGTGACACCGACCGACGACGCGACGTCGGTGATCAATCGAACCGTGGCGCCGCGAGGCGTCGTCGAGATCACCGATCCGACGAGACCACCGTTGGCGACGACGGGCATGCCCGCCAGGATCCCGCTGTCGCGACCCTTCGAGATATCAAAGGTCGCCGCGAAGTTCGTCGGCGAGACGCTGACGACCTGGGCCGCCACCGTTGGTAGCGAACCGATGAAGGGGACGTGAAGCTGGACCGTGAGCTGTTCCAGCTGGCGTTGCAGCGCCCAGGTCTCGTCAGCGCGCAGTTGCGCTCGACCGAGCTCGTAGCGCAGACGCTCATTCTGCGCGACGACGTCGCTGTAGTTGATCGCGCCGGCGAACACGTGGCCGATCGGACGAGCGATGACGTCAATCGTCCAACTGAACGGCGTGATCACGAGGTTCGCCACACTGCGCAGTCCCGAGATGACCCCGACGGTCATGTACAACAGTGTGACCACGATCAGCGTGCTCACCCCGAGGGTCCACGCCCGTCTCCTTGACCGATCGGTGACCACGCGTTAACGCGACGGGCTGGACTTCAACATGCGAGAGAACGTCTCGAGCTCTTCGAGGCACATCCCACTGCCGAGGGCCACGCAGTTCAACGGGTCATTGGCCACGATGATCGGCATATTGGTCTCGACTTCGAGGCGCTGGGCGATGCCGTTCAAGAGGGCTCCGCCGCCGGTCAACACGATACCCTGTTCCATCAGGTCAGACGCGAGTTCTGGTGGCGTGCGGTCAAGGGTAACCTTCACGGCGTCAACGATGGCCTGCACCGGTTCCTCAATAGCTTGACGAATCTGCTCGGTCGAGATGACCACGGTCTTGGGCAGTCCGGTGACGAGGTCACGGCCGCGGATCTCAGCGCGCAACTCCTTTTCGAGCGGGTACGCCGATCCCAGCTGAATCTTGATCTCCTCAGCGGTGCGCTCACCAAGTGCGAGCTGGAACTCCTTCTTCACGAACGCGACCAGCGCCTCGTCGAGTTCGTCGCCGCCGACACGGATCGACTGGCTCGTGACGATACCGCCGAGTGAGATGACGGCCACTTCAGTCGTACCGCCGCCGATGTCCACCACCATGTTGCCGCTCGGCTCGTGGATCGGCAGACCGGCGCCGATCGCTGCGGCCATCGGCTCTTCGATGATGTACGCCTTACGGGCTCCCGCGAACTCCGCGGCTTCGATGACCGCTCGCTGTTCTACCCCAGTGATACCCGACGGCACACAGATCACCATGCGTGGCTTCGCGAAGCGGCGCTGGTGTACCCGATGGATGAAGTAGCGCAGCATCTTCTCGCAAATCTCGAAGTCGGCGATGACGCCGTCCTTCAAGGGCCGGATCGCTTGGATGTTGCTCGGTGTTCGACCGATCATCCGTTTGGCTTCAGCACCAACGGCCAGCGGTTTGCCGTCCTTCACGTCGATGGCGACCACGGACGGCTCGTTCAGGATGATCCCGCGACCGCGCACGTAGACCAGTGTGTTAGCGGTGCCCAGATCCACCGCCATATCACGGCCCAGGAGCGAAAAACGACTGTCAACCATAGAAACCCTTTATCGAGGCCGCCGACGCTTCCTCACGCTGTAAGGCTAGGGCAAGAACGTGGTCTCCGACCAACCGTCTTTAGGAAACCAGTTGTGGGAAGAAAATACCGATCTCACGACGGGCTGATTCGGCGGAGTCCGAGCCGTGGATCAGGTTGTGCGCCATGACCGTGGCCAGGTCGCCGCGTATGGTCCCCGGCGCCGATTCGAGGGGATTCGTCGTGCCCATCATGGTGCGAACCACCTGCCAGGTGTCCGGCGGCCCCTCCACCACGACCACCATCACCGGTCCGCTCGTGATGAACCGCACCAGATTCTCGTAGTACTCGCGCCCTACGTGTTCGGCGTAGTGCTGGGCCGCAGTGTCGCTATCCAAGGTGCGCAACTCGGCGGCGACGAACCGCAAACCTTTTCGCTCGAGTCGCCCGAGGATCTCGCCCACGAGTCCCCGTTCGACCCCGTCGGGTTTGATGATCACCAGCGTTTGATTCACAACGTTCAAATCTAACAGTCTCAACGCAGATGCCGAGATGGCAGGTGGAGTACTTCGCTACGAACCTCGGCGATGACGTAGAGGCTGCCCGTCACCACGATCAAGTCCTCGTCGGTGGAACGTTCGCGAGCGTGCGCCAGCGCCGAGACGCTTGAACCGTGCTCTAACGCGACGCCCCCGTGACGGCGAACCGCCACCGCCACCGTGGCCGCGTCGACCGCGCGCGGCGACTGGGGTGCACAGCAGTGGAACTCCGTGAACCCCGCCGCCACTAATGGCGCCACCATGTCGTCAATATTGCGACCGGTCAACATGCCGATCACGCAACGACGTTCACCGTCGACGTGAAAGGCGCCGTCAATCGTGGCGACGAGCGCGGCGATACCCGCGGGGTTGTGCGCGCCATCGATCACCACCATCGGTCGATGAGCGATCACTTCCATTCGTCCGGGCATGCGCACCGCCGACAACGTCGCGCGCACGACCTCGTCACCGAGCGCTCGCCCGAGGAACGCCTCGGCCGCGACGATCGCGGTGGTCGCGTTTATCCCCTGGTGAATACCGTGAAGTGACACGACGATCTCGTCGTAGTGCGCATACGGCGTTCGCAGTGAAAGTAGGCGCCCACCAATCGCCAGATCATTCCGTTCGAGTTCGAAACCATCACCGACGAACCACGGCGTCGCGCCGATTTCGTCCACACGTCGTTGGGCGATCTCCACGACGATCGCGTTGGTGGTCGCAACGATGGCGACGGCGCCGGTTCGGAAAATGCCAACCTTGTCCTTCGCGATGTCGCCGATGGTCGGACCGAGCACCGCAGTGTGGTCGAGGTCGACGTTCGTGAGCACGGTGACGTCCCCGTCAATGACGTTGGTGGAGTCCCACGTCCCGCCGAGGCCCACTTCGATGACCGCGACGTCCACCCCTTCGTCAGAGAAGTGCAGGAGGGCGGCGACCGTGAGCAACTCGAAGCGCGTGAGCGCGATCCCCGAGACGGACTCGACGTCGGCGAGTCGCCCGAAGAGATCAGTGAACACGTCGTCGTCGATCGCTTCGCCGTTAACCGCGATGCGCTCGTTCACCGCGTGGAGGTCGGGACTCGTGAAGGTGCCCACGCGCAGACCCGTCGCTCGCAGCAGTTCACTTGTCATCGTCGTCGTCGAGCCCTTACCGTTAGTACCGGTGATATGGATCGACGGGTAGTCGTGGTGCGGGTCGGCCAGCAGCGCCAGCGTCTCGACGATGGGCTGCAGTGTGGGTGGTGACTGCCGGTTCGGCGACACCCGTTCGAAGTCGACGTGGGACTCGAGCCAGCCCAACGCCTGGGCGTAAGTTTCAAATCGCACGGTCTAACTCGCGCGACGAGAACGCGTCGCCTTCCGTAGTTCGTAGAGCGGTGGCACGTGCTCGCGCACCGACTCCGCGGTCACCACGCAGCGCACGACGTCGGTACGACCGGGCACGTCGTACATGGTCTCAAGTAGCACACTCTCGAGGATCGAACGCAGCCCGCGGGCCCCCGTTCCGCGCTCGAGGGCGAGGTCGGCGATCGCTGCGAGGGCGTCGGTCTCGATCACCAACTCAACGCCATCCATGGCGAGTACCTGGCGGAACTGCTTGACCAGTGAGTTCTTGGGCTCGGTCAGAACGTCGATCAGCATCGAACGGTCGAGCTGCTGGACCGCTCCGACGATGGGGAGCCGACCGATGAACTCGGGAATGAGTCCGAACTTCATCAGGTCCTCAGGCAGGGCGTAGCGGAAGAGCTCGATGTCGCCGGAACGCTTCGCCTCGATCGGCGAATTGAACCCGATCGTCTTCTTACCGAGTCGCCGCTCGATGATCGACTCGAGACCAGAGAACGCTCCGCCGCAGATGAACAGGATGTTGGACGTGTCGATCGTGATGAACTCTTGGTGCGGGTGCTTACGTCCACCCTGAGGTGGCACACTCGCGACCGTCCCCTCGAGGATCTTCAAGAGTGCCTGTTGGACACCCTCACCCGAGACGTCGCGCGTGATCGACGGGTTCTCTGACTTACGAGCGATCTTGTCGATCTCGTCGATGTAGATGATCCCACGTTCGGCGCGCTTCACGTCGAAGTCAGCGGCTGAAAGCAATTTCAAGAGAATGTTCTCGACGTCTTCGCCCACGTAACCCGCCTCGGTGAGTGCGGTCGCGTCGGCGATGGCGAAGGGGACGTTGAGCATCCGAGCAAGTGTTTGTGCGAGGAACGTCTTGCCGCAGCCGGTCGGCCCGAGCAGGAGCACGTTGGACTTGGCGACCTCGACGTCGTCGTCGTGGAGCGGACCCGTCTGGATGCGCTTGTAGTGGTTGTAGACGGCGACCGAGAGGATCTTCTTCGCCTCGACTTGGCCGATGACGAATTCGTCGAGGAACGACGAGATCTCTCGCGGCGTGGGAAGTTCGTCAAGGACGAATTCGGGGCGATCGCCGAACTCGTCGGCGATGATGTCGTTGCACAGGTCAATGCACTCGTCGCAGATATAGACGCTCGGACCAGCGATCAACTTCTTGACTTGCTTTTGACCCTTCGCGCAGAAACTGCACTTGATGAGGTCGCTGCCTTCGCCAAACTTTGCCACAAGCACCCTCCGACACGACCTGACCCATCCATCCTAGGATGCGCGGTCGCTAAAACTCGGTACCTACGAACGAGGGCTGATTACCTCGTCGATAAGGCCATATTCCACGGCTTCGTCCGCACCGATGATGAAGTCACGGTCCGTGTCCTTGGTGATGCGCTCCACCGACTGGCCGGTGTCGTTGGCCAACATGAAGTTCAGCATGTCTTTCATCCGAAGGATCTCGCGAGCTTGAATCTCAATGTCTGACGCCTGACCGCCGACACCGCCCCAGGGCTGGTGCAGCAGAACTCGGGCGTGAGGCAAGGCGTAGCGCTTACCCTTTGCGCCGGCGCCGAGCAAGACGGCTGCCGCCGATGCCGCCTGACCGAAGCAGAATGTCGACACGTCAGGCTTGATGTACTTCATCGTGTCGTAGATCGCGAGGAGCCCCGTGATGTCGCCACCGGGCGAGTTGATGTAGAGATTGATGTCTTTCTCGGGGTCCTCGGACTCGAGGAACAACATCTGCGCGCAAATCAAGTTAGCCACGGTGTCGTCGATCGGGGTTCCGAGGAAGATGATCCGCTCGCGCAGAAGGCGACTGTAGAGGTCGTATGCTCGCTCGCCACGATTTGACGACTCGACGACCGTGGGCACCAAGTAGTTCTGAGCTCGAAAGTGTTCGTTCACGGCTATACCTTAAACGTCCATTTCGAGGGATTGATCGACACTCAAGAGCGCCGGGTCGATAACCAATCCCTCCGGATCGACGTAGGTGACGTTCTCCGTGAGCCAGCGAGACGCCTTCATCTTGGCGACCTCAGCGGTGAAGGCGACCGTTCGACCGGTGTCACGAAGGTTGGTGCGCAGGACATCAGGTTCCACCGACATGGCCTCAGCCGTTTTCACTAGCTCCTCGTCGATCTCCTCGTCGCTCGGCTCGAGGCCTTCGGCGCGCACGAGCGCCCGCAGTGCGAGGTCGATGCGTACCGCTCGCGCCGCGTCGGCTCGCAGGGACTCGAGCAACGCATCAGGCGTCTGGTTGGTCACCTGCAAGAACATTTCGAGGCTCAACTTCTGTTCGGCGAGCCGGTGGCCGAGGTCGTGGAGACGCTCGTTGGTCTCACTCGCGACCAGGGCTTCAGGAGCGGCATCTTCGGCGACGAGTTCGCCGAGGGCTACCAGAACTGCGTCGCGTTGGGCGAACTGCGCCTCCATCACCTTGCGCCGGCGCATCTGGTCGACGAGTTGATCGCGCATTTCGGCCACGGTCTGCCACTCAGTGTTCTCAGCCACCCATTCATCGGTCAATTCGGGAAGTACCCGCTCCTTGACCTGCTTCAGTTTCATGGCGTAGGTGACGACCCCGCCCCCCTGGACGCTGCCGTTGACGGTCAGGTTCTCGCCGGCTCGCAGCCCGAGAATGAGCTCATCCACACCTTCGGTGATCGCCCCGGAGCCCACGGTGTACATGTAGTCACTCATCTCGAGGGGTTCGGCCTCACCCGCGACCTGGGTCGCCGTCACGTCCATTGTGACCAGGTCACCGGTCACGATGGGGCGGTCCACGTCGTTCAACGTCGCGTCGGTCTCGCGGAAGCGGTCGATCTGCGTCTCGACCTCGGTGTCGGTTACCTGCGGCGACGGCAGCGTCACTCGCAGCGCGCGATGGCCACTGATGGTGACCTCCGGACGCACTTCGACGTCAGCCTCGAACACCAGTGGCCCTTCGACCTCGCCACCAGTGACGGTGATTTCGGGTTCGGCAATGGGGTCGACGGCGGTGTCGGCGATCGCCCGCGCGTAAAAGTCCGGCATCGACTCACGAATGGCCTCACTACGCAAGACGTCGGCGCCACCGATGTGGGCGATCAAGACGTTCTTTGGCACTTTGCCCTTACGGAAACCCTTGACGGAGACCTGCTTCGAAAGCGTTTGAGCCGCCTTGTCGATTGCGTCGGACATCTCGGCGTCGTCGAGCTCGACGACCAGCTTCACGTGGTTATTTTCGAGGTTGGAAACGGTTGCGCGCATAGGAGATGCCAGCCTACCGTTTGCCAGGCGCTATCTAAATCATCACGCGCATGGCGTCGGCGAACCGCTGGGCAGCGCCTCGATCACCTCGAACGTCAGTGGCCGAGGCGCGAAGGAACGCATCAGCGCTGATCCGACCGGCTGCGAGGCGCCAGAAGAGGGCGACCGGCGTGCTGATCTCAGTAGTCGGGGGCGTCGCCAGTTCGGCTACCGGCTGACAACGTCCCTCGGCCATCGCCACCATCACCGTTCGACCGGCCCGCCCGCTCAGGTTGAGCTGCATCGTGAAACCGTCGGGCGCCTGCATCCGCTTGCCGACCACGAACGGAATCGCCGCTTCGAAGCGATTTACTACGATCTCCTCGCCCGGCCCGTGGTCGTCGGCGGGTTCGAGCAACGCGTCGCGAATGTCTTGGAGATGGATCCAGCTGTCCAGGACTCGGGTCTCTTGAAACCGGTGATACGGCCGCTCGCCCTCGGGACTCCAACCGACTCGTTCCCAGTCCTCGTCGTTGAGCGCCCGGAGTCGGGCGATCGAACGAGTCGCGACGGCCATGAAACGATCTAGGACCTCGATGCCGGGTAAGCCCCGATACGCCGCCACGAATCCTTCGTTGAAACGACCAATCTCGTTCTTCACGTACTCCGGGTAGTTGTCGTCGTGCTCCGGTGGCGCCTCGCCATTGAGGACCAGCTCGAAGCCGAGTAAGTGACTGAGCACGTCGCGCACGCTCCAGCCTGGACAGGCAGTCAACGAGTCGTAGGCCGACGAGGGCTGCGGACGCACGACATCGTCAATGGAACGCCACGTCTGGTCAAGGGCATCGATGATCCACTCGTACGCCATGGTGACCTCGCTTTCCCACGTCCACCCTAGACAGTCTCCCCTCGACGGGCGCGAGGTCCTCCCGTCTCAACTTCGTCGAGGGCGATCGACTCGCGCAGGCCAAGGTCACGTTTCGTCAGTCAGCGGCGAGCGAGCGTACACGCCGAGCTCGCCCGGCTGGACGTCTCGTCGACCCCGTTTGGCAACGTGTGGCGCGAGATGTGTCACGATGGTGCAACGGGAAGTAGCGCAGCTTGGTTAGCGCGCCTGGTTTGGGACCAGGAGGCCGCGGGTTCGAATCCCGCCTTCCCGACGCCGGGGACTTAGTGGAATTAGGCATTACCACTTAGTGGAATTCGATGTCCCCGCTGACTCCCCCTGGGGAGTCAGCGGGGACATCATGAGGCGAGTGACCACCACCCTTATTGTGCTGAGATGGCGCCGCGGCGCCGCTGACCGGCCATCAGACAACTAGATAGCTCGACGACCTGAACCAAACTCGCTGATGGGGCTACTCAAACTCCGAGGTGACAGCCCCAAGTTGAGTGGCGTTCTCCTTCACGACTCGTCGGCTTCGCTCTTCGAATCCTCTCGACGAGGCGTTGACCTCAAGCGTGAGCGAGATTGACGCGTCTGGAGTTCCGCTCAGGTGCGCGACGACATTGTCGAGGATCTCCTCCAGTTGACGGATGGCACGAACACCATCGAGTGAGAACTGGCCGTAGAACCTAGTGGGTTCATGGTCCGTGGCACTTCCGGGCAAGGGGGTCGACGGCGTCGAACTTCCCTGACCCTTGGTCCCCTCGTCAGGGGGCTCATTCGAGCGCTCATCCGCGACTTGCATCCCGGCGCCCCGATCAATCTCGATCTGGGCAGCGGCCACTGGGGCCGACACCACGAAGCCGCTTCGACGGGCCTCTACGATGCGGGCGACAGCGAGTCCGACCCATCTACTGCCGTCGTGCCCGTCGGCGTAGGCGAAGGAGTCGTTCACCCAGTCAAGTTTGGAGGTACCGTCGCTGATGGCTTTGGCGAGCACGTCGTAGGATGCCAGCCTCGGGAGATACGGGAACTGGCAGTAGGCCTTCCAGAGTGCGTCAACGCTAATGTCGGCGCGCTCGGTCCACAACGGAATTCGATCGAGATCCATCCGCACCCTTGTGCCGCCGTAGGTGGTGATGAGTCGTTCTTCACTGTCGAGTTTCTTGGCGATGCGCTCAGGAAGGGTGGTCCCTGCGGCCGCAGGTTTGGTCTGGTGCCATCGCACCTCGCGTGTCCCGGGGTCCTGTTCGGGCACGAGCACGTGGACGAAAGTCTCCAGGATCCTTTGGTTTACCGTGTCATTCGTCTCAGCGACCTTTGAGCGAGCTTGGGCCTCGTCGCTCATTGTCAGATCGAGTCGCTCATTGCGGCGGTCGACCTCGATGGATTGCCACGCGAGGAACTGTCGTGTAGCCGAACGTAGTTCAGTGAGGCGAGCCTCGGACGGAGCGACGAAGACCAAGAGGTTGCGATTGAGCCGCGGTCCTGCGTTGCGCTGCGCGAGAATGCCTTCCGCGAAGACCGTCGCCGGTGATGTTTCGGCATTGGGTACGTGCTGTGCCGTCAGTGGCAGCACGACAAGGTGCACGCCGTCGTCATCGTCGGTGACGTCGCCGGGACCGTCGGGGAAGGCATGAATTGCCGCGAAGGGGACACCGGAGCGTATTGATTGGATCCTTCGCTTGATTTCGTCGTCGGCGTTGTCGTCACTGAAGTTCGACGCCGCTCGATCGGCGGCCATTCGAGTGATGTTGGCTCTGAGAGAGAACCAGTACTGTGATCCGTCAACGTAGAGATACGTGGCCTCCCCCGACAGGCGACGGAGCGCGTCGTTGAACGTTCCCGGGTTCTCGCCAGGTTGGGTGACGCCCAACGTGATCAGCTTCACGTCAATACCGCGTCTGGCTTCTTCTCGAGGTGCGGACGCCAGGTAGACGGCACGAGCGACACGGCGGGCGGCGGAGTACCTGCCGAGGTTGGCGTTCTCCAGGTCGAGGCGCAAGGGCGTTGCGGTCGGACCATCGATGTCGGCGCGGATGACTGGGTCCCAACCGTCGTCGAGGTACTTCGTGAGCTCAGAGTTCACTCGTGGGTCGTCCATCGGGATCGTCCCCGGCATGATGAGCAGGCTCTGGTCGCCTCGCTGCCAGAGCACGGAGATGACCGTCGCCATGAGACGTAGTACACCGCGTGTCCGTTGAAAGCGGTCGAGTGATGACCAGTCCTTGTAGAGGCGGTCGAAGAGCTCTGGGTGGATTGGGTAGGAAAGCTCCATCCGGCGCCGGTAGTCCGCCTCAGAAGTCTCTGAGGGGAAGTCAGCGCTGTGCTTCTGGTAGAGGTCAGAGAACGCACGAATCACGCCATCGCGCACCCTCGCGTTGTCGGCGGTCATTGGCTCGAAGAGTCGGCGGCGCACGATCTCGAAGCTCTCATCATCTTCCGCTGGCTTCCACTGCGCCGACTTGCGGCGCACGACGTTGCTGAGTCGAACGAGGGCATCTCGACCGCGCTCTCCACCCACCTCGATGTCGCTCGCGGGAATCGAAACCAGGACCACCACGTTCGGCACCGCTGCAGCGGCCTCGGTCAAGGTCTGTGCGAAGGTGAACTGCGTATCGAAGTGGCCGCCAATCAGCGCGGGCTCATTCTCCGTGGCCGGTAGCTGGCGGGCGTAAGCGACCCACTCATCGATCAAGATGATCGATGGTCCCGCAAGTCGGAACAGTTCAATGAGCTTCTCGCCAGGGTTCGTTCCGGACCGGTCGTCGGCTTCAACGAGGCGGTACCCCGGGGCACCGGCTAGTTGGTACGCGATCTCGCCCCAGATGGTCCGCGTCTCAATGCCGCCCCCCTTGGCGTTGGGAGACGCCGGGGACAGGAACTGACCGACGACCACTGCTCGGGCAATCGACGTCGGCAGTTCAATCCCCTCTTCGGCGAGCAGTTCGCCAATCCCGGGGAGCTCCAAAGCTGAGATCCCTGAAGCGAGGTGGTACAGGGCAATCATCGAGTGGGTCTTGCCACCACCGAAGTTCGTCTGGAGGTCCACCACCGGATCGCCCCCCTGTCCCGAGAGGCGCCGAGCGGCGCCGGTGAGGAGCTGTCGAAGGCCGTGAGTGAGGTAGGTGCGACCGAAGAAGGCGACGGGGTCCTGGTACTCGGCGTCGGCATTGTTGGTGGCAACCTGGAAGAGGTCTGCGGCAAACTCCGCCTGCTCGAACCGGCCGCTGGCGACGTCGGCGTGGGGGGTGATCACGTCGCGCCATGGAGTGAGCCCCTTGAGCGGCTCGCCTTCGGTTGGCTTGGCTGCAGTCTTTCGCCGTTCGGAACGCCCTTGTTCGTCGAAGACTTGTCGCTGTAGGTCTCGCTTGAGTTGCTGGACGATCTGGATCTGGTCACGAGCACTCACCGCCTGCAACAGGCGCTCGGCGGTGTCAAGAAGCCGATAAACATCGTCCGAACTGAACTGATTCTGATGCGCCCAGGAGTTTCTTCCATCGCGGAGTTCGCCCACGTAGGCGCGTTCAGCTTGCCCCATGTGTTGACGCCATACCTCTTGCCAGGAGTTCTGCATACCCTTCAGGAGGAAGATCAGATCATTCGGATCGGCCACCCCGGCCGCACCCTTGTCTCGACCGTGAATCACGGTCAGCCAGTCGGCCCCGTAGTGAGCTTCCCAGGCAAGTTCACACACCGGGCGCAGCCCGTCGCGGACTGCGTCAAGAGCCCGGCCCACTCGTTCGTTGTGGGGCATCACCATGAAGTACCAACCTCGTTACTTGGAGCGGGCAACGCCGCTGAAGATCGCATCAGAACAACCGAACTTCGCCAGACGGGAGCGGACTTGTGACGGCGAGCCGGACGAGTTCGGGCCAAGCTGTGACGAGCATGTTGTAGTAGCCCGCCTCATCTGACCATCGCTTCTTGTCACAGATTCCGTAGAGCAAGTAGGCGAGTTGGCGAGCCCGATCGCCTACACCTGTCCCCAGGCGCGCGAGTAGTGCCGCGGCCTCCGTTTCAGAGGAGTCGAGCGCACGGATGAGGTACTGGGTCGCCTCCCACACTGTAAACCGTCGGTCGGTTGCCGGGTCCCAGTCCGTAGGCAGATCAACTCGCTCAACGAGTCGAACGTCGCCATCTCGGCTAACCACGACACCTGCCTCAGCAACACCGTCAACGGTGGTGTTCTTGGCACGCGCCAAGAGGTCTGCGTCGCCGAACTTACCTGGGTTATGACCGAACTGTTCGAACCAGGTGAGCGCGAAGCGAGTGTCGGGGTCGAACTCTGATTCTTCGCCACCTAAGACCTCTGAGAGAGCATCATTGATGAGCCCTAGCGCGGAGCGAATCGTCATCGTCGAACCGTCCGCCTCGACGATGCGCGCATATCGGGAGTAGATCGATATACCTGGACCCATTGCCGACTGCGCAAGGTCAACCGGCGCGATGTTCTCCTGTTGGAGGATGTGCACTGCGGGCCCCAGTTCCTTCTTCAGGGCAGATATGAATTCACCTCGCGACGCCATAGGGGCGCTTACTTCGCGAGGCCGGCAGGCGAGAACGATTGAAGATGCCAGCGCATTGGCACCTGACGCAATCATACGATTGGCAAGTTCGGTACGAATGGGCCAAGTTGCAGTGATCGTGTATCCAGCTTCAAGCAGCCCATGAAGAAACGTCTCCCAACCGGTCGAGGTAATGCCGTCGGCCGTCGACTCGGTCGCTTTGAACGCGTAAAAGACTGTGGCTGGAAAGCGAGGATCAGCGTTAGCGGCGGCTTCTCGAAACACTGCCTCCATGCCATGCTCGAAGTGGTCGGTTGCTGCCTGTTTCGAGCCAGCCCGATAGGGGTCAGCGATGAGTTCTTCCTCTTTCGGCGTCAGCAACGTCGCGCACTCGTCTGGCCAGATATCGCGGAGGTTACGGCGGAGCCATACGTAGAAGAAGTCAGAGAGGTCGGCGTACCCAATGTTGTCGTAGTAAGGAGGATCTGTCGAGATCAGGCAAGTTCCAACCTCCTTGATCCTTGCGCGCGCATCGCGTTGGGCAGTTTCGCCTTGACCCGCGGTGGGAAGGGTGGGTATCGCTCGGCACTCTGTGCGCAGCATCGATTCCCAACTTCCCATCCTCGCTGAAAACGGATTGACTTCGGCGTAGTCCCAAGTCATCGGTATGGCTTGACGCGCGAACGTCTCCCGGATCTGTTCATTCGGCGCATGCCAAGAGCAAATCGAAGACCAATAGTCCGCACAGCGGTCTACGACAAACGCAAGGTAAGTGGTTACCGCTTCTGCATACGCCCTGGATCCAGACCCGCCATCCCGAAGTTGCAAGCCATCGTCGATGAGACCTCCACGAGTTGCATCTTGTTCGATGACTTCTCGCACGTCCGTCAGCAATTCTGAGAACGTTGTGAGTGCCACAAGTTGGCGAGACGTGAATAGATCCTGCCAATTCACCATGCCGTAGTTGGGTGTCTTAAAGTCACGTGGGTTGTCAGGAATACGGCCAAGATCGACAGTTGGGGTATCGATCGCACTGAGTTCGCTTGAGTGAGGCGACAAATACGCTCGACCGTTTGGACCTTCCGCAACTACAGCGATCAGCGTGCTGCCAAGCCCGAATTCGCGCCCTTGCTTTCGAATATAAGGAAGGGGCATTGCGGATCCAGTCGCGATGCAAGTTGCTCCTTGTCGGCCCACGTTCCCCTCGGGGGCTTTGCCACCTTTCCGCACCTCGTACGTGATCGACTTGGACTCCATGTTCACTACGGGCTCAATCCACACGATTGGTTTGCCCGGCTTCTTCGAGAGTACCCATGACCGTACAAGCGGCACTTGTTCTGGCCACGAAGGGTCAGGCGACTTGACTGTGCGTGCCCAAATCCATGCGATTGGAATCGCGGGCGTTCCATCATCGAAGCTCACTGCTGGGTAGAGGTGCCCGATACGACGTTGAGCCTCATCAAGCATCCACTTGCCGTAGCTTTCGACATCTGACGCTAGGCCGCGCGTGCCGTCCCATATCCCTTGGCTGTGCTGCGCGCCAGGTGCGACGGGCGGACTACCAGCAAACCGACTGGGGATCTCGAGCATGGCTCGTTGGATTAGGACAGCGACAGGGTTGAGGTCTCCTGTGTAAGTCGGGAGTCCCAGACGAATCGCCTCTAGAGGGATGGCACCACCGCCGCCGAACGGATCAAGAACCTTGGGCAGATCACCATCGCAAGAACGTTTGATTTCGGCACTGGCCTCGGCGATGATCCGAGGGTCGTTAGAGGCTTCCCAGGGCACCAGTCGTTCGAGGATGTCGAAGAGACGCTTGCGTTCCACGAGCTGGTCTTCTTCAGTGGTGAACAACTCGGGATGAGCCGATGGGTCGTCGACGAGTGAGGCCCACAGAACGGCTCGGGCGGCGGCCAGAGGTCGGCGAGCCCACCACCTGTGCAGGTTTTGAGGGTGACCCGCCGCACCCATGGTTTTCTGCTTTACACACTCCGCATTGATCGCGGCCAACGGGAGCGCTACCTCAATCAGTTTCTTCTTGTAGGTCACTGTGGCTCCAATGCGTGGGGTGCGAGTCCTGCGACGCTCAATGGGACGTACGTCTGAGCGAAGTGTAAGTCGTAACCATCGAACGGTCGGACGAAGTAGGAGACCGAGGGCACTTCACCAGCTTCATTGGGAACCAAGACGATTGCTAGACGAAAGCGCTCGGGATTCTGCTGAGCTTGACGAACTTGGCGTGCGTGGACATTGACCTCTTTGGTCCCGGGTCGGTGTCCCTTCACCTCGACCTGGTAGACCATTCCAGTCATTGGGTCTTCCGAGAGGATGTCGAAGCCGGGGTTATTGTGCGCTTGCTCGACAGGGACTCGTCCGATGGCGCGTTCCGCCGACATGACCGCGGCGACGGCGCGGCGGTCGGTCTCCTTCGCGACTTCTGGGTCAACCGCGTCTCGGAGCGATTTGTTGAGCAGTCGGTCGACGAAGCCCTGAGGAAGTATCAGCGCCGCCGCGACCACCCGCGGCGCCTGGTTAACCAGATCAGCTTCTGCATCGAGTTCACGGAACCGCTTGGCCTTGCGAACCTCTAGGTCGTCTGCACGCTGACGAGCGCGCCCGGAGTTGAGCTGAGGCTTCTTGCCTTGGAGTTCCTGCTGCTTGAGCTCGGCAGCGCGGCGGTCCCAGTATCGAATCTCACTGTTGAGGCGCTCCTCGACCGCACGACGGGTCTTGTCGACGCGGGCGGCGGTGACGCCCGCGATCTCACGGAAGTGGGGGGTGGCGAGGTTGGCCGTAGCCCAGTCCCGAGCAATCTCATCGATCCCTCGGCTGGTCCAATTGATATCGAAATCCACGACTCGCTCGACGATGTCTGCGGTGAGCGGCTCATAGTTCAAGTAGGGCTCAGCCCCTGGATCTGACACGTTGCCATCAGGGTCTACCTCGACGAACTGGAAGCGCGTCGAGACGACCTTGCGCTTGCCTCCCGTCATTCGCCCATCGCTCACTGAGTGTTCGAGGTAGATGAGGACTCGCGGGATGGTTGAGGCATCTGTGGCGTCAACCAATGTCGATCCGCTCGTGAGCGTGGCACCGTATCGCTCGAGCACGGTCTCGATGACGGCTTTGACGAGGGGGTTTCCCGGCGCGAGCAACTCGGCGCGGACGCCGCCTTCGCGGTCGTCGAGAGTGATCCGGTCCTTGTCGAAGGTCACACGTTCGTACGCGCTCTGGAGCGGTGCGCCGACGGTCGCTTCGTGCTCCTTGCTGCGGATAACTGCGGGCACTCTCGTGATCTCGAAGCGGCCGCGCTCCCTCGGCGTGATGCGACCACCGAGGTCGGTCAGCGCGGCGGTGAAGAACGCCTCGACGAAGCCAGGCTGAAGCTTGCGGGCCTGAGCGAGCTCCATTTGGTGGCGGATGGCTTCGTTGTTCGAAAGTTCGGAGCCAACGGTGGACAGGGCGCGCTCCTCAAGGACCGAAATCAGTCGAGCACCGATGTCCGCGTTGATGACCTCGTCAACGCGTGCGCGAACTTCTGGTCGCTCCCCGTAGCGGATCGCTTCTATCAGGAGGTCCTGGAGCGACCGGTTAATCTGGGCGTCGCCGAGCACGTCGTAGATCTGGTCACCGTAGACCTTGCGTTGTTGGTCGATCTTCTCGAAGAGTCGTTGAAAGACCATGCCCTCTCTCGTACCCTCGGCAATAAGGTTCCAGAGGTGGCAGACCTCTCCCTGACCAATGCGATGGATCCGGCCGAAGCGCTGCTCGATCCGGTTGGGGTTCCAGGGCAGGTCGTAGTTGACCATCAGATTGGCCCGCTGCAGGTTCACGCCTTCACCCGCCGCGTCAGTCGCGACCAAGATCTGGACGCTGGGGTTGTGGCGAAACTCGGCTTGGATACGGCGCCGTTCATCCCGATGGACACCGCCGTGAATCGCGACGACGGCCTCGGGGCGCCCCAGCAGCGTTCTGATCCTCTCGACGAGGTAGTTGAGAGTGTCCTTGTGCTCGGTGAACACGATCAACTTGCGTGGCGGGTTCCCGCCACGCAACTCGTCGGACTGAAGGATCGAGCGCAACTCCACCCACTTACGGTCCTCGCCTGACGCGCGTACCTTCGCTGCCGAGGCCTCAAGACCTTGGAGATCAGCGATCTCGGCTCGGAGCTCCACTATCGACCCGGCGGTCATTGCCCCCTCGATTGCCTCGTCCTCCAGGCGCTCGAACTCGTCGTCGTCGAAGTCATCGGTGTCAAACCCGTCAGGGTCGCTCAGCCGTCGATCGAGTTCAGGGCCGGTCGGCATCGCCCGCTCGGCGGTCTCGAGCTGTGCGGCGAGCCGCTCGCGGCGGCGGCGCAGTGACTGGAGGATCGCCTCAGGTGACGATGCCAAACGACGCTGAAGGGCAGCGAGCGCGAAGCCGACCGCTAAGCCCCGTCGCCGGTCGCCGTGTTCTTCCATGGCCTGAGCCCGCCCCATGCCCTCGCGCACGTAGGTCGTCACTTCGTCATAGAGCTCTTGTTCGGCGTCGCTGAGAGGGTAGGTGACCGTTGTCGCCCGCCGCTCGGGGAAGAGCCGCTTGCCCTCGAACGTGAGCAGGTTCTCTTTGGCGTAGCGGCGCATCACGCCCTTGCAGTCCGGTACCTGCTGGGAGTGTCGGAGCTTGCCGGCGAACTGGTCCGGATCGAGCAGCGACATGAACAGCAAGAAGTCGTCGTTGCTCCCGTTGTGCGGGGTCGCCGTCAGGAGCAAGAGGTTGCGGGTCCGATCTCGAACGAGCTCGCCTAATACGTATCGCTGGGTCTTCTTGACCTCGTCTCCGTAGAGATGGGCGGACATCTTGTGCGCCTCGTCGACGACGATCAGGTCCCAGTCGGACACGTTGAGCTTCGCCTTCAACTCCTCGCTCCTCGAGAGTTGATCGAGGCGGGCGATGAGCAGGTTCCGTTCGAGGAACGGGTTACCCGAACGGGAATCCTCAACCATGTCACGACTCAGGATGTCGAAGCGGAGGTCGAACTTGTCGTAGAGCTCCTCCTGCCACTGCTCGACGAGGCTCCCGGGAGCAATGATGAGACATCGGGCCAGGTCACCGCGCAGGAGCAGTTCACGGATGTAGAGCCCCGACATTACGGTCTTGCCGGCGCCGGGGTCATCAGCGAGCAGGAAGTGGAGTGGCTGCTGCGGGAGGAGCCGGTCGTAGACGGCCTCGATCTGGTGAGGCAGCGGCCGGATGGTCGACGCCTCGACGGCGGCGAACGGATCGAAGACGTGAGCGAACTCGATCCGCCGAGCTTCAGACGCGAGACGGAAGGCCGCACCATCCGCGTCGAAGGTCCATCGGCTACCCGTGACTTCTGTGACATCGTCCAAATCGTCGTCAGTCACGAGCCGGTCGGCGATGGTCCCATCGTCGGACCGGTAGACGACGTTGGCGATGCCATCGCCGTGGGCTTCGGCCGCGATCAGGACGACGTCGGAGCCGGCCAAGAGGTTGCGAAGCCGTAGTCCCGCCTGGAGATCAGCGATCCTCATGAACTTCGACGATTTGCCTGGTAACCGGCATCTAAAGAATGGCGGCAATGAGAAGTGATCACTTGTTGATAGTACGACGTAGTCGTGACACGAACACGCTGGCTTGGACTTGCATGAGGCAATTGGCCCGGTCTCAAACGGACCCCTCGGTCTGAAAACCCTGTGGCGGCAATGCCGATCTCGCACGGTTACCCGGACCACCGGACAATAATCGTGAGAACGTAAACGTCGTGTCGATGTCAGCGACGCGTTGCGCCGGATGACCCGACGTACGGAGAACCATGCTGGCCACCGTCATCATCGACCAGGGGCTCGGCAAGTCCCTTTCCCTTTTCAACGTGCACACCGTCTTCAAACTCGTGGCCACCACCGAGCCATTCTCCAGTGGCCAAGTACAGCTCGTAGAAGAGAAGCCATTCGTGCGTCCAAGGAATGATCGTGTCCTCGATGAGCATCGAGCCATCCCATTCGCCTGGTAGATGAAGACAGAGTGTGTCCGCGTTAAAGACGTGCTTCATCTGCTTGCCAGGAGGCGGTTCCAGTTTCGGCTCCAGCACTCGCACCTTGGGACTCCTCCGCCCGTCCCATGTGATGCGTATCCTGTAGCGGCGTGATTGTGGCCCCGGTGTCACCCACGCGTCCCACGTCAAGGTGTTCTGTTTCAACACGACTTTGACGTCTGGGTAGGTAGCCCTCAGACGCATGGCCTGACGAACCAGCTCTGGAATCCCGCTACGGTTGCTTGCGGCCATAGAACTTGTGTTGTGGAACTGTCGCGGCGCCCGCCGCCGCGGCGCCAAGCCCCCCCGCTCCCGCGGCAAAAGTCAGTTTGCCGGCGTCCCTTGACTCTCGGATCTCGATGCCCATCCCGCGCGCCGCTGAGGCGACCACCGACTCGCCAAAGCTCTTGGCGAGTCGGGCACCTACGCGATCCATTCCCTCTTCTGCACCCGCTTCATCGATGTCACGCCGCACTTGCTGCATCCAGTCGTCGAACGCTGCCCGTCGCTCAGGGTATTCGTTCCACTTATCCGCAAAATTCTCTTTCGACACGGGGCTCTGGACCACATAGAGTCCGTTCACCTGATTGACGTGACTGGGCATGCCGCGCACGCAACTCGCCACGGCCTCGGCCAGTTCTTCCTCACCGGCAAAGGCGTACGCCGCCAGCGTCGTCACGAGAATCGACGGCGGACGCAGATCGCTGTCCTTGTTATCGAAGTACTGATCACGATGCAGTTTGAGCACCTGCACGACGCGTTGCAACGTCGTCTTGACTTCCCAGTCCGGAATCTCGTCAACGGACTTGCTCATCTTGAATGCCATCGCCTCCTTGATGGCCCGCCGTTGCTTCGCCGTGCACTCATTGAACCATGTGGCATACGCCTTTGGGTCGCTCGGCTGCCAGAGGCGCAAATTCTCATCGGTGATCTCGATCGCGGTGTCCGAGCGTGCATCCACATCTGGGATTGCTGGGAGCACGTCGATGTGTAATCCACCGTGACCACTGTTGTCGGGGTAGTCCACTACCCAGCAGCGCCGGCTTGGGCTAACGTCAATCGGCTTTGTGTTAGCGCGTTCAACGTAAGCTTTCAGGGCCTGGCCGACTTCGTCCTTGAGCTTCTGTTGTGTCGTGGACTGCTTGGCGACGTTGCGCAGGCACACCATGTCGAGATCGAACCCGGCGTCCCCAATGGGACGCACGACCGTACCGATCGCCATCGAGCCCTGCGGATACACATCCCAGCCGTCGGCCTGCATGCCCGCCAGGTAATTCCCGATCTCCTTGTACTCGGACTCGGCCAAGGCGCGAAGTTCTGGCGGTAGGTCGGAGAGCGACGCGATGTTCGTGAGCAGCGTATCGATGCTGAAGATGGGCGACGATGTAGTCATGGGTCTACCTTCCGGGTTGTCTTGGCGATCGCCGTATACGGCGGCGCCCTGTGATCGAGGAACTTCCTCACAATCTCGGGTACCTGCTCTCGGGTCACTCCCGCGGCATGCCCGGTGAAGTCCTCTGGTATGACCCGGTCAAGACGGCCGAGCCTCGGCGGTACCGTGGGGTCGAGCCGATGCCAGTTGTCGGCGGGCAGTAACAACGCGAGGGTGTTGACCGCCGCCACTGCTTGGGCTCGAAGCAGAACATCGGTCACGTGAGGACCCCATGCGACGAGACCTCCATGGTCGAGTCGTGTCGGCCGGTCTCGCACCGTCGAGGTGGTGCCGACGCTCAGAATCCGGAGGTCCCTGAAATCGATACCGAAGCCATTCACCGCCTCGTTGATCGCGGTTGGCACTGGGGTGTTGGCCCACACGCCCCCATCCACGAGCCGCAGTCCGTCGAACTTGTGAGGGGCGAAGTAGGTCGGGGCTGCCGTCGTCGCCAGCGCCACATCGACGGCCGTTGTGCGGCCATCACGAACCAGACGCTCGAGGTGCGGAGTGCGGAACAGATGAACCTTGTCGCGAAGCAGGTCGTAGGACGGGATGCACAGGCGCTTATCACTGTCCTCGAGGAGCTTGTCCTCGAATACCTTGGTCAGAGCATTACGCAGCCGCGTTGAACTGTACTTCGGCCGCACTAGTTGGAGTCCAAGCCGCAATCGTGGATGGTCGAAGATATTCGCACCGTCGTTCAGGTAGAACTCAACGATCTCCGCCGGCGTCAAGCCAAGACCGAGCCCGAGCGCGATGATCCCGCCGGTTGAAGTTCCTACGATCAGGTCGAAGTGGTCAACCAAACGGATCTGTAGATCCTCTTCAAGGAACGCCAACGCAGCCGCGGTGAACATCCCGCGATAACCTCCTCCATCCAAGGCAAGCACTTGGAACCGCCTGGTACTCCCTGACTGTGTCTGATTCTGCGCTCCGTTGCTGCTTTGGTCGTCCGTGACTCGTACCCCTCGATCTGGTCCCAGAAATCCGTCGTATGTAATTACACCAATGTTACTAGTCCATTTCCGCGATCGCCACGGCCGTTCGGCACCCAACTTCTGGCGCCGCTCACCCTGTCGATCGGGTCCAAGCGCGACACAATCGGCGTGTTGCGTGACGTCGCGGGCGGGCTACACCGAAGCGGTGAACTTAGCGAAGAATTCGACCTGCTCGGTCAGCCTTGCTCAGTAATTCCCTCGGTTGTTCACCCAGCTGCCGGAGATCGTTCCACTTCGCACCACCACCTTCACCACGGCAGTACGTAAGACGCGTGTGCACGAAACCGAGATGCGCGTCACCGTGGCGAGCGTTGAACGTCAGATCGACTCGCGAGAGGACTCATCGTTGAACTCGTACCCGTGGAGTGCAGAAACCGAACCGTACGTAGTCAGCTGGCGCCGGGGCCGCTGCACTCCCGGAACGACTTCAGACCCGATGGTCGGCGATCCTCGGACTGGCACGTCTGCCCCATCGGAACCCATCCTTCTTCAGAACTCCTGCAGCTACACCCGCCGCCGGCCTCTGCGTCGCCCATCGTCAACCCTCTTATCGCTCACCGTCGTAGCCAACGCAAAAGGAGGTTCGCCTACGTAGTCCGCGCCGTTCTCCATTGAACGGATACGCCGCCATACACGATCAACAACTAGAGGAGCTATCAATGACCACGCAATCGTCCGACCTGGAGTACGAAACGCGTAGAGCACTGCAACACTGGATTGGCATCATGCTCGACGAGGTGCATGGTCTTCCGCACTGGCCGTCAGTCAAGAATTGGAATCGAGCGGACCTCCACGGCGCCATAGTGAGATGTCAAAGGGCCACGAGTGCAGTGCGCCTCTACGCGTCGGAGTTCACCCAGCACACTCCACTACATCAACTCGACACTCGTTCAGCGCAGGCCATTACGTACGCGACGCAATTGTGCGATCAACTCGAGGCAGAGGTGAACTTCGTCCAGGCCGAGCTCATGGTCTACGCCAGGTGACCGATACCCTTCCAACCGTGGGGACCAGAAACGGGCCTCAATCATCAACTCTCGACGCCACGGTCCTCCCCCACCTCCGCCGCCACATCAGCTACTTGGAACAAAAGCTGTCTGACCTGTCCACCAAGCAGAATGTCGACTTGGCCGTCACCGCCGCAATTGGAACATTGATTGAATGCCAACGCACGCTCCGCGACGTCCGTCGATGCGTCAACGAGTTGAATGCGCGATACGGACCATCTCTCGTCGTGGCGCTAGACGTCGACGCGGTCATTCAGTGGTGCATCGCGGTCAGGCTCCAGCTGGACGAAGCCTTTAGGGCGCTCGTGTCGACCAACGAGGAGGCACCACTGATGTCGTGAGCCAGCGAACCAAGAAGCAGTTGTGCCGCTGCCGTCTTCAACCCCATCTGCCAAGGAGAATGCCGATGAACCATCAGTCCACGTTTGAACAGGATCTTTCTGCCACCCTCTACCGTTTGATCGGAGACCTCAACGCCGAAGTCTCGCTGCTACCAACTCGGCGCACCGTCGAGAGGTGGAGCCGCCGTGAAGTCTTCACCGCCGTCATCCGTTGCAAGGACCTGATGGTCGAGGCACAGAAGCGCGCCATCCAACTCAGTCGACTCGATGCCATCGACGTGTACTCAGCACTCTGGATCGACGAAATCGTCGCACGATGCGACGAGTACCAGGACCTGCTGACGTTCGTCGAGGACGAACTCGTGAACCAAGCGTGCTAGTTGTCGTGTCCCATGTCAGCCAATCCAAGTCGAGCGTCTTCGGGAGATGGCGTAGCTCGCGTTCCCGTCGTCGAGCGTGAGTGTCGGTGACTCTGCACGTCAAATGCTCTGAGCCGGATTCCCCCTTGGTTGACTACCGAAATCCGGGGTCGACGATTCCAATCCACTCGTCCGTGAGCAGTTCGAGACCGACCGCTTCCTGGGCGAGACGGAACCCTTCTCGCAGCAGGCGATCTGCTTCATCGGCGAGCGGGCCGAGCCACGACGCGGCGACGCGGGCTCGGGACGGTTCGGTGACCGGTGTCGTCTCGCGGCGGCCGTGATCGAGCAGCAGGCGGTAGAGGCCGAGAGCGGGGAGGAGCGCGGGGAGACCCGCGACGACGGCTTCGGTACTGGCGCGCCGGGGAATGAGCAATCCCTCTTCGTCGAGATCACCGAAGTACCAGACGGCATCGAGGGTACCAATGTCCTCGTCGAGCAGCCCGCTAACGGTCTTGGCAAAGGCGTTGCCCGCACCATAGACGACGACTCCCACCGGTCCCGGCCGCTGCGCGAGCACGGTGGCCAGCGAGCGGAAGGTCGCGGCGTTTTCGACGACGAGGGCGTTGGGTTCGCCGCTGACGCGCTTGAACGCGAGGAGCGGTGGCGTCCACGCGCACGAGAGCACCTCGAAGGAGAGGGCTCCGGAGGTGAACAGCCGCGAGGACACGAGCGCGTCGAGACGCTTTTCGTGGCCGAACACCTCGAGAGAGCGCTCGCGGTGCGAAATAACGAGAGTCGACTGGGCGACGCGGCGCGCCAGCCAGGCGTTCGCTTGGCGCAACGCCACGAGTTCGTCGGGACTAAGCGTGCCCAGTGACCGCGCGGCTGCGAGTTCGGGGCGCAGATCGGCGGGCACTGGCACGCGCCGGCTCGGTGGTTTGGCGCGGCTGCCCCAAGGCGGCCGCACCCACAACGGCAGCGGCGGGGTGCCGGACGCGTCCCACTGGCGCTGGCTCGCGGGCAGGCGGACGGCACCGGACTCCTCGAGCGCGGTGAGCGTCGAGGCGATAGTCGCGCGACGGTGCGGGGCGGTCGCCAGGGACTGGTCGGTGCGAGTGACGAGGACCTCGAGCTCGTTGAGCGAGAGCCCGTTGCCACCGGCGCGGTGCACCGCGCGCTCGATGGCGTCGCCGAGGCCGGGCACTACTCGCCCTCGGCTTCCTCGAAGAGACGATCACGGGCCGCCTTCGTGAGCGCGGGTGCGGGTCCTTCGCGCGCGACGCGCACCGAGCGCACCTGGCGCTTATAGGCCGGCAGGACCGGGTCGCCAAGTTCGTGGACGTAGCCATGGCCGTCACTGCCCTCGGAGTTGGCCAGCCGGATCACGTTCTCGAACAGCCCCAGAACGGTGGGATCCTTGATGGCCGAGGTGTAGATGAGTTGGACGCCGAGGAGCTCGGCGATTTGCAACTGGAGCGACACGAAGGCCTCGAGCGACGCCTGTCCCAGCGGGTTGTCAATGATCAGTGCGCCCGGGTCGAAGTCCTTGGCCCCCGAGCGATCGCAGCGGATGTGGGCGATGACGCAGAACAGCACCACGGCGGCGGTCAGACGCTCGCCGCCGGACCAAGTGGAGAGGGTGGTGACCCTCTCGCGGTCGGTGCGGAAGTCCGGCGTGGGTTTCAGGACGGTCGAGTGAAACCCCTTGGGCACGGCGGCGGCGATGGCGCTCTTCATGAGCTCGTGGCCCGAGATCGCGGCGCGCTTGGCGACAGCGCGATCGATGGCGTCGCCGACGTGCGTGCGGAACGCCTCGGGGTCGCCGCGTGGGTGCTCGAAGCGCACGCGCAGGAAGGGCTGGCCTTCCCATGCGCCGAGACCAGCCGGCATCTTGAGCGCGGTGTCCGCGCGGGCCAGGCGATCGAGCAGGTGGGTGACCTCGCGCGTCAGGTCGTTCACGCAGATCTCACGGTGCCGGGCGGCGCGAGCGAGTTCGGCGTCGAGCTCCACGGCGCGGGTGCGCCACTGCGCGGCGAGGCGTGCGGCCTCGTCGGGGTTCGCGAGCACCGAATTGGTCAGCGTCGCGTGGGTGGCGGTGATGGCGTGCGATAGTCCCTTGTAGCGCGGGTTGCCGGGCAGTTCGCGCAGGCACTGGCAGAGGTCGCGGTGCACCTCCGCGGTGGCGGCCATGGATTCCTGGCTTTGCAGGAGGCGCCGGATCGCGGACGAGGTGGCGGCGTGCGCCTCCCCGGGGGTGCCAGCGAACCCTGGGCCGCACATGGGCGGGGCCACGACGGCGAGGGCGTCCAGCGAATCGATCTCCGATCCCAGCCGCTCGGCGGACAGGGTGTGGTCGCTGGCGATCGCGGCCAATTCGTCGCGGCGTTTCGCGTCGAGTTCGGCTCCCTCGCGGGCGCTGTGCTCCTCGTCGAGGAGCGCTTGGCTACGGCGGGCGGCCTCGTCGGGATCGGTGAGGGCCTCGACGTCACTCCCGGCGCCGAGGTTGGATGAGCGATTGCCGAGGTGCGTCTCCCACACGACGAGGGTGCCCTTGGCGTCGTGGTGGTCGAGGGTGGCACCTTCGAACAGGACGCGCGCGTCGCTCTGGCACGCCGCGCGGGCCAGTCGATCGGTGCTGGTGGGGCTCTCGCGCACCAAGCGTCGAGCGAGATCGACGACGGCCGCCTCCTCGTGGTCCAATCGTGTGCACTCGGACGCGTAGCGGGCGCGGGCCGACGTCAACTGTCCCTCGAGCTGCGTGTCGGTGATGGCCCGCGTCAATTCATCCTTGGTGTTTACCCAGGCCCGACGCAGATCGGCCAGATCGACCGCACCGACACTGCTCGCGATGGGGCCGTCACCGACGGCGTGACGCTCGCCGGTGTGGAAGTCCAAGTCGCGTCGAGCACGCGCCTGGTCGTCGACGGCGCGGGCGCGCTCCGCCTCGAGGCCGGCCCGCTCGGCGGCGAGGCGTACCTCCTCGCTCGCCAGACGGTCGTGGTCGCCCCGGGCGGCGCGCTGGGCTGCTTCGAGTCCCGGTCGGGTGGCGCAGCGCACGCTTAACGACTCCAGTCGCTCGACCACACGTTCGGCCCCGAAGACTCGCGTCGTCAGATCGCCGACCCGACGCCGAGTCTCACCCAGCGCGGCCACAGTCGCGGCGCGCTGGGCGGACGTGGTGACGCTGCGCGCGACTGCGTCGGCCAGACGAACGCTGGCCTCGTCGCGCTTTGCGTGCACGACATCGAGAGCGTTCGAGGTGGGCAGCTCCTCGTAGAAGGAGTCGAGGCGCGCGGACAGTTCGCGCAGGCCGGCAAGAACTGCACTGACGTGCTGATGCTGGTGTCCCGCGTCCTCCAGGCGCTGTTCGAAGGCTTCGCGCAGCACGGGAGCAGCATTGGAGTCGTACGCGGCGGCCAAGGGCCCGACCACCACGTGCTCGACGTCGGCCAGTTCCTCGACGGCTTCCTTGGTGCCGACGACGACAACTCCGGTTGGAGCGAGCCCGGCCAGGGCGAGCCCGGCGCGACTGAGGTCCTCGGAGTCAACGACCACCCCCGCGCAGAGCTCCGGGTGCGACTCGAGGACGCGGGCCCACTGGCCCTGATCGATTGACGAGGCGAGGTAGTTGTAGCCGGCCGTGGCGGGCACGCCCGCACGGTCCAGCACGACGAGCACGTCCAACACGTCGTCGGACGGCGGGAGGAGTCCCGAGGAGTTCATCGCCTCGAGCGCACGACCCAGGCGCTGGCGCTCGTGGCTCAGCGAGCCGATCTCCGCCTCGAGGTCGCTTCGACGAACGTGCAGGTTCTCGCGCACGATACCCCTGGCGGCCCAGATATCCACCGCGTCGCTGCCCACGATCTCGACGACCGTGTCGTTGGTGCACAGATCGCGGTGCAGGACGTCAGCGCGGGTGGAGGCCGCCTCGGCCAGTTCCAGGTCGCGCTCGCGGTCAGCACGCTCGTCGCGCAGGGCGCCCATCTGCTCGTCGAGCTCTCCGAGGAGGTGCTCGCTCGAGGCCACCTCGGCGCGGAGGTGGCCAAGCTCCTCGCGAACGTTCACGAGCTGCGCGGTACGGACGGCCAGCGCGCCCGCCGGGTCCTCGTGGTCCGCGACGTCACCACGGGCTCGCGCCGCGGCGAGCGCGGCGTCGATCTCACGAAGCGTGCGCTCCAGGTCGGCTAGGGCGACGGCGCTTTCCTGCAGTTGCGTAGTGAGCCGTGCGCGAATGGCGTCGGTCTCGGCAAGAGCCGCGCGCGCATCCGCTTCGCGTCGTGCGGCGCCGCTGATCTCGTCGCGGGCGCCCGTAACCTGCACGTCCAGTGCGGCTCGGTACATGGACGCGGCTCGGTCGAGCGCGGCGCGCTGCGCGTCGGCGCCTCGTTCGAGGTCGTAAAGCGTCACCGTCAGTCGCTCGACCTCGGCGTGGGCGGTGGCGGTGGCGATCACCTGATCCGTGAGGTCCCACGCTGCGGCGCTGAGGCGATAGTCCTCCACCTGAGCGGCAAGCGCGGCGACGCGTGCGGTGCAGGCCTCGACTTGAAGAGTGGCCTCCATCCGCGCGTAGGCCGACGCCGCGTTGCGCGCGACGGTGCGCCGAGCCTGGCCCGCTTCGGCGGACGCGTCCGCCGCCTTGCCCTGCTCCGTGGCGGCAAGGGCCGCGCCGGTGTGCTCAGTGACGGCGGTCTCGAGGGCTCCGCGCAGTTGCCCGGCCGCGCTACGGGCATCGGCGACGACTGTCTGGGCGGCCTGCATACCGGCGGAGGCGATCGTGGCCTGCTCGAGCAGGTCGGCCGCCTCGGTGACGAACTCCTGCTCCTGGCGGATCTCGGGCGCCTTGGCCATCAGCGCCGCGTTCTGCGCGATGCGCGATGCGAGGGAGGCCGCGGCCTCCTCGTCGAAGAGCATCTCCACGAGGCGGTCCGCGAAGCCCTGCTCGGTGCCCGCGATGAACATCCGCTCGAAGTTCCCCTCCTGCCCGACGACGGACAGCTGCTTGGCGAGCAGCGACGTGTCCACCCCATGCGCGGAGAGGGCCTGGGCGAAGTCGGTCTGGGTCTTGGCGAGCGTGAGCCGCAGCTGCGGGTTGGCCTGGCCGAGCCTCTCCAGGGCGGTGTTTGACTCTCGCGTGGTCATCAGGTCGCCGGCGTCGTCGATGCGCGGAAGAGTCTCGAGATCCAATACGGAGGGCTGCGGGCAGAAGACGAACCAGTGGCGGTTGAGCTCACTGGCGCGGTCGCGGTAGTCAACCGGGCGCGAGCGGTTGTTCCACTCGTAGTAGGCCCCGACGACGACGACCCCGCTGGGCGTGATGAGGCGCACGGCGACCAGCGACGTGTCGCGGTCGAGCACGTAGTCGCCGAGCAGTCGGTTCTCGGTCTTTGTCCAGACGAACTGATGGGCGGCGGGCAGCAGGAGGCTCATCACGAGTGCGAGCAGGGACGTCTTGCCGCCGCCGTTGCGAATCGAGAGGATCGTCTGCAGAGCGCGCGACGTCGCGGCGTCGCCGAGCTCGTAGGTCTGGTTGTTGAAGCGGGCTGACGTTGTGCCGACACGGTCGAGATGGATGGCGTGGAACTTGATCATGCGAGGGCACCTTCGTTCGTGGGTTCGGTGGTTGCAGCGGATGTGGCGATTACTGCGGCGGCGCGCGTGTGGCCCAGCAGCGTGACGTGGGTGTCGGGCAGGACCATCTCGCGGACATTGACGCGCATCCGATCGAGCAGCTGGTACTCAGGGTCGCCGTCGACACTTCCGGCGGCGCGGGCCATTCCGGCGTCGACCAGGTGCTCGAAGCCGGCGCGAATAGCGGCGAGCGTGGAGGACTTGGCGAGCTGGCGCGTCGCGCCGGGCTTGACCGGCGGCATGAGGCCGATCTCGTGCGCCGCCGTCTGCGCCTCGCTGTCATCGGGTTCGGCGTCCTCGATGACGCGCACCGCTTCGCGCAGCGCCCGCTCCACCTGCGAGACGCGCACGCGCACGACCGTGGTGCGCTCGAGCGCGTCGGACGTTGGGTAGCCGACCGCGATGATGGTAAGCAGCACCAGCCCACTGCGGCGGCGTGACTGGGGGTCCATGCCGCTCTCCCAGTCGTTCATCGTGCTGAGCGAGAAGATCGAGCCCATTCGCGGGGCGATGATGAATCCCTGGTCGTCGACGCTGAGCACGTCGATCTCGAGGCCAGCGCAGGTGGCGAGCACGGTCTCGCGAAACGCGTCCTCCAAGCGATAGCGCGCGAGCAGCTGGGCGTACTCCTCGTGGGCGCCCGGCACCGCCTTCACGTCGAGCCCCCAGCGCACCAGGCGGCCGGCGTCGTGGACGTCGTGGAGAGAGATGGTCATGGGCTAACTCCTATCGGGAGGGAGACAACGTTGGCGGCGGACTGAACGGGGTGGGCAGCGACGAGGTCTGCGGCGCCCACAAGGAGGTCGTCGCCGTAGTACCCCGCCGCGCGGAAGGTGCGGCCCGTGAGAGCCGACCCCAGCCCTTCGAGAGGGAGCGTCGCGTCGCCAGCAAAGCCGGCGGAGCGCGCCTCGGTGTCCTCAGGGTCGAAGAGGAGCTGCGCGAGCAGACGCACCAACTCGGAGGCGGCGGGGTCGTCCGTCTCGACGAGGAGGTCGGAGAGTAGGCGTGGACCTTGCCGGCAACTGCGCAGCAGATCGTAGGCAGTGTCCAGCAGGTCGGGGTCGAGCTCGTCCGACGGGCGCTCGGCCAGGGTGACGATCTCCTCGGGGACGACGACAACCTCGTCGTCGCTGGAGGTGTGCAGCAGGCTCGTGATGATGGCACCAAGGTGGAGCAACCGACGCGGCGTGGGACCGGCGAGCGCGACCTGGAGTACGGAGACGACGTCGGTGGCGCGTTCGAGATCGAGGGCGAGCGTCGGCAGGAACAGGTCCTCGGTGACCACGATCCGCAGTCGACTACGAGTCCGTCCGCCGAGGGACTGGCGCAGCTGCTCCTCGAGGAAGACCTTGGGGGCGGTGATTAAGAGCCCGTGGAGCGTGCGGTGCTGGGTGAGACACCGCCGGATTTTCTCGCGGATCTCGAGGGCGCGGCGGCGTACGTCGTCATCTTCGAAGTCGGCGCTCGTCGAGAGGTGCTCGATCATGTCGTGCTCGGCAGTGATCCGGGCCTCGATGTGGGCCAGGGCCCGGTCCACCCGGGACTGGAACTGACTCTCCCAGTCGACAGCGTCGAGGTTGAGACGGGTGAGATCGAGTAGATCGCGCATCTTGGCGGCGAACTCCAACGAGAGGCGCATGCCCTCGTCCGCGGAATCTTCGGCGGCGCCGAGGTCACCCCGCTCGAGCTGAGCGCGCAGCACGGTCTCTTGGGCGAGTTGGGCGTCCTCGACGTCGAGGTCGAGTCCCGTGCGCATGGCGTTGATCACCTCCACCGACGCAGTGAGGACGATACGTCCGTCCGCGCGCTGGACCTCGCGCAGCAGGTGCCAGCGCAGCGGCGTGAGGCGGTAGCCGCCGCGGTAGTCGCCGTGCTCGACCGAGTATTCGGTGGTCGATTCATCTTCGCCGAGCATCGAGCGTACGACCCACTCGGCGACGCAGCGCCACTCGGACGGGGCCGCGTCGGGTTCGGCGAGGCCGGCGAGAGACGCGAGGTCACCCACCAGTGTGTCGAAGTCGTATTCGTTCACGAGACCCGAACGGGCGACGACCTGGTCGACGGCGGCGGCGGCCATCGCCATCGGATCGTAGATTCGCTCCGTCGGCCAGGACTGGCGGGTGCGTAGCTCGCGCAGGCGGTGGAAGGGCGCAGTGCGCAGCAACACCCGCAGGCGGCGATAGAAGCTTGCGTCCAGCAGCGACGGAGCGAGTTGGGCCACCATTCGCTGGTCGAGGTCAGCGCGTGACTCTCCGCCCCTTGTTGCAAGGTCAGCCGTGTCTTCGCTAGGTGACACTTCGTTATAGGGATGGTCGCCCACCACCCGTATCGTGCCATGCGCCTGTTACACGGCAGCTTTGAGCCAGCCTGGTACGTAAGGCGAGGTGAAAAACGACGGGCGCCGTCTCTCGTGTTCGTTAACCGAGTCTTCGTAATTCTTGGTTGAGGTTCGAGTCTCCTCTCGGATCTCGACCAAGATTCAGACTAAATCGAGACATTTGGAGGATCATCGTGAACTGGGTCACCACTGGAGCCGACATAGGAACGATGCTGACAGGAACGTCGGCGGCGACGGCGACGATCCTGTGGGGAAGAGACAGGGTTAGAGAGTGGAAAGCCGAGAGAGATGCCCGGAGGGTGCGGAACTGGAGCGGGTACATTATCCGTGAGGGCGTCGCCACGTGGTTCGTGCGAGTCGTCGAGGACGAGTCGACCAAGTGGTCGGAGAGAGTGATCCTCGATGTCGTAAATGGAGACGGCACGCCAAACGCCGCCATGGCTCACGCGCTCAGGATGATCGCACAAGGCGACGGCATGCTCAGCCGATCGCCTACCGCTGCCCAGTGGCATTTTTTGGAGGACCTCCGTCGAGTTCGGTTCGGTGCTCCCGGTGGGTACCCCATCAACTAGTGAACCGTGTAACTCGACCGCTCCACCCCTCTGAAAGATCGTCGGGTGTGACGACGTCGACGCTGACGGGTCAACATCCGAGATGAAGCCTCTACTTCTTGGGCTTCTTCTTTGCCTGCGCTAAGTCACTTGCTGCGACACGCTTTTCGGCGGCAGTACTTCTACGACTGCGTAGTTGCTTCGAAGCATTCGTAGCAGGCTTCTTTCCTGTGGTCATAAGGCCATTACCTCCTTTCCGGATCTCGCCAGACGCGCTGGATAACAAGAAGTTTATTACGAACATACGTTCGTATGAGGACTTTCGCCTGCCTACGCCGCTAACGGCCCGAGGGGACGCTCACTTTGGAGTTCCAAATTCAATTTTCATGCGGCTGCCCCTCCGTTCCCTTTGCGCACCTTCATTTCTGAGCACAAGCTCAAGGAGATAGAGGAATAGCCATGGAAAAGAAGCAGGCATTGCATCAGGTCATCAAGTTGGGAACTGCGTTCATGCGCCTGTACAGCGCGGCGAACGAGGAAGAGTGGATGAGCGCCGCGGAGGACGTAGTAAGCCGTTCCCGCGATCTCTCAGCATCGGACGTTCGATGGGCAATGCAACTGACTTGCAAGTGGATCGCAAGGCACGGCCAGTACGAATAGGTCGCCCAACCATCGCAGTGCACCAAGAGCCCCCCGTCTCAGCCCTCACCGGAGACGGGGGCTCTTGGCGCTCAAGAGTCGCCAGCGCATTGACCGTCACGGCGGGGCCGACATAGCTGACGGACGTGTTTCGGTTCTTCACGAGACCAGGTAATCAAAGGCTTTCCATCCGCACACACCCAATAATGCGGCGATCGACCTATTTGGGATGTCGGGCACGAGTACTTGACATGACCAACCAACTCCAATCCACAGACCAGGCCGATGCGCTCAGCGACGAGATCACGTTGCACGTACAGCGGTACAGCCCGCACTTGCTCACCGCCCGACAGCGCGCCACGATGCTCGACGACATCCGCGTCGCCGTGCTGAAGTCCGAACCGCCGAACAAGGAGCTCGCCGGCAACTGGCTGTCGGTTCTGTGCAAGTTCATCTCCCAGTCAACCCCGGCGGTCGGCGGTCGGTTCACCGACTACTTCACCGACGCGAGGATCGAGGCATGGGTGAACGGCAGCCTGCAGCGCAACACTCCCCCGCACACGCTTCGTTCGAACAAGGGCCTGCTCGCCAGGATCCTGCGCGCACACCAGGGCCTGCCCGTGAGGATGGCCCACAACCTGCCAACGGCCGTCGTGACGCCACCGCTGGGCAACGCTGACCTTGCTCTGATTAAGGATGGCTGCATCGCGGTCGGTCTTCCGGCGCTACGCGGTTTCGTCGCAGGGTTCTGCGCCGGCGTCGTCGGCGACTCCGGCGACGGCGCCCGCTTCGAGCGAAGCGACCAGGGAACGATCCTTCGAATGGTCGACGGCCGGGCACTACCGCTGCTGGCGTCTCCGATCGACCTGGAGATGGTGAGTGGCTCGACACTGCGCGACGGGGACTGGCGCGAAGTCCGTGCCATCGCCAACGAACTCAAGATCCACCTCGACTCGAAGATCGTGACGCGAACTTTCCGGTCCCTGATCGTCACGGAACCCGAGCCGTTTGCCGTGTTAGCAGCCCGGTTCGGCCTCACGGAACGCTCGGTGTCGTCGCTGATCGACCACTTGCCACCGGTCGACATCATCTACGACGCGACACTCGTTTCAACGCTGAGGGGTGATCGTGATGTGCCCCTTGAACTCCTTGCGACCCAGAAGCCACCAGTTCGGCCTACATGCAGTAGGGGGGCGAGTGCACCGGACCGCCATGGTGATCACCGTTTGACTCGTCCATCCGATGTCGATCGGGGACGAGGAGGTCCCACGATGACGTCCCGTATCTCACGAACCAAGGCCCAACGACTGGCTACCGAAGCCCGGACGAAGGCCGCCGTGTACCCAGAGATCTCCGACTCCATCCGGGCCTACATCAGCGGCTACCGCCCCGCCGTCATCGACGACGACACCTGGGCCGCCATCGGACCGGAACTCCGAGAGGCGATGCTGCGCGCGGGCTACTTGGGCCAGAATCACGTGCGCAAGATGTGCTCAGCGCTGAGCTGCTACCTCGGGTGGCGGCTCGCTCAACGCCTCCCCGTCGCAATGGCTGATGCCCTCAACGATGACGCCATCGACCAGTTCTACCTACGCGGCATGAGCGACCTCGGTGACCGAACGAAGAACGACTACAGGTCGCTGCTTCACCGATTAGCTACCCGGGTCTCTCCGGAGGCTGCGCTGGCGCGAACCGTCTCTCGGGGCCGCAATGACGTCCGCCCCGGATACACGTCAGTCGAGGAAGCCGTGATACGCCGCGTCTGTATGTCACATCGCAAGGGCGAGACCCGTCGCCGGCTCTGTGCTCTGGTGGGATTCAGCGGAGGGGGCGGGATCGACTCCCAGGACTTCCGCTGGCTGCGCGGACGCAACATCGAGGTCCGCGAAGACGGGATCCACGTCCACACCGAGGGTCCAAAGGCTCGCCACGTCATCATCAGACGCCTCTACGAGCCCCTCGTGCTGGTCGCGATCGCGGGTGTGAAGCCCGATGACCTCATTGTAAACCTGAGCCTCAATAAGGCCAATCCGGCCGCTCGGGTTATTGCCGAGGCCCAACTCTTCGACGACGTGCCCCACATCGAAGTACGGCGCCTGCGCACGACGTGGATCAGTTGGGCGATCACCCAACGGATCCCGCTCAACGTCATCCTGGAGGCGACCGGCCTCACGAGCGCCGGGACCTTGATCGACATGGTTTCGTACCTACCCAAGAGCGACGACACGAGTCTCCTGCGCGATGGGGATGACCTGTGATAACGCACGAAGACGTCGCCGTCGCGGAGTATCTCCTCAACGACACCGGTGCCCACGAGGCACTGCGCCAAGGACTCCTCAGAAGCACCCGAGGACGCAAGCCCAACGACCACAATCTGCGCCTCTTGACGCTGGGGCTGTTCCTCTCCATCCAGGACCGCGGCGTCGCCACCGTCCAGGGCGCGTTTCGCGTACTGACCGAAGACCTGCCACTGGACGAACAACTCCGCCTCGGCGTGCGTCGAACCACCCACGGAAGGCTGCGGATCCTCTCCCAGTACGACCTCTACTACCAGGCAGAGCGCATCTCGATCGGCCTCAGTTACGGGGTGGCGAGCACCCCCGACATTCGCGATGCCGAGCGTGCTCGCCGTCACCGAGTGATCACGGACTTTTCCAACACCCTGATGGACGCCTTCGATCTCGGATGGGACGACAGCATTGTGGCGGTGGACGAAACCGGGATCTGGTCCTGGGCTCGCGGCGGCAAGTCCCGCAAGAAGATCGCGGCAGAGGTTCTCGCCGCGGAAAACGCGGCGGACGCGGCGCTGCTCGTTCGAGCGGCGGAGATGGGTGAAGTTCCGGGTCTGCAACTGTCGACCGATGGTGACACGGTCCAAACAGCAGCCAATCCTGAGGCAACGCAGAAAGAGGAGCGCCCTCGGAGAAAGGGTGGCAAGCGCAAGCCGCCCACCGACCCCATGGACCCCACCACCGGTCACGACGACGGCTTGGGTCTCACACTTTCGGCCGACCCTGACGGTTATTGGGCGATGAAGACGAAGAAGACAGGAGGGCGTGAGGTGTACTTCGGATACAGCGAACATACTTTGGTGCTCTGCCCGCGATCGACGATCGAGGACAATCCGAGAACGCAACCGGCCATCATCCGACGGCTCGAACTGACTACAGCGAGCACCGACGTGGTTGACGTCACCCTGAGGATGCTCGACAGTTTGCCCGTACGTCCCAAGCACTTGCTCGGTGACCGGCACTATCACTACAAGGACGTCGTGGAGTGGAAGGATCAGTTGACCGCCCGAGGGATCAAGCAGCACCACGACTTACGCGAAGACGAGCAGGGCATCGTTACCTACGAGCGAATACCCTTCATCGGCGGAAGCGGGCACTGTCCCGCAATGACACCGGCGTACGGTGATCTCCGTCGATGCGCCGTCAACGCCGAAGAGTCCTTGAAGGAGGCGTACCGCAACGACAACGATGAACGGCGAAAGTTCGCGTTTCGAGTCATCAACCAGCCCAAACAGGATGGCGCCGTGCGACTTCAATGTCCTGCGCTCGCCGGGACCGTCGGCTGTTCGCTGCGCCCCGGTACGGTGGCCGCCGCAATCAGTCTCGGTCAACCAATCATCGAGAACCCGCCGAACGAGGTCCTTGACGGAGAGCCCCTGCCGCGCTGCTGCATCCAGAAGTCGGTCAAGGTCACGCCCCCGGACACCATCCGCAAACTCCAACAGCCCTACTACCACGGCAGTCGGAAGTGGGAGGAATTCTACGGACTACGAACTTACGTCGAGGGCTCCTACGGCGGGCGCAAGAACACGTCCACCGAGAACCTTCGTCGAGGATTGTTCCAGAGAACGGGACTCCCCTGGGCCAACCTCGTGGTCTCGTTAACCGCCGCCTCATACAACCTGCGGCTAGTCCAGAACTGGCACGAGCGGTCCGGCGATGGAGACCCCAACCACCCTCTACTGAAGAATCGTGGCCCGGTCCGACCGTGGATGTACCTCACCGAGGACGAAGTCACGAGCTTCGAAGAGTATTTCCACCAGACCCAGACGCGCGGCTAAGCCATGATCCGCCACCAAGACCAGAAGAGTGAGCTGACAGGCGATTGTCGTATGGCGCCCCAATGCCGATTGGCCAAGTCAAGTACCGCCGTTAGGGCTGACCGGGCTACGGGGCATCACAGCCGTGTGAAAATTTCCCGGATCTCGTGTGAACGCTTTCCGGCGGAGGTGCCACGGTGCTTCGAAAGCCCCACTCCCGTAAAGGCTTTCGCAATTCTACTAAGTGCCCACGCCTTACCGACGCGGTCTCCTTGGTTTCGAGACGAGTCGGATGCCGTGCCCCCGGCAGGAGTCGAACCCGCAACCTGACGGGTAGAAACCGTCTGCTCTATCCAGTTGAGCTACAGGGGCGTACTCGAAGCGTACTGAACGGACCACCGGTACCCGCGCCACCGGAGCAAGTCGGGCCCTGTGCCATACTGGTGAGGCTTGGTGGGCGTAGCTCAGTTGGTTAGAGCGCCAGGTTGTGGTCCTGGAGGTCGCGGGTTCGACCCCCGTCGCTCACCCCAAGTCAAGGCGTAGCTTCACAGACGCCGGACCGACTGGTCCGAGTAGATTCTCCCTCGAGGGCCCGATGTCGGGGCCAAAGGGGGATTCATGGTCATTGCTCGTGACTCGTTCTTCATTGACGGTGCGTGGGTTCGCGCAGCGTCTCCCGAGACCTTCACCGTCTACGACTCCGCTACGGGTGACGCCTACGGCTCCGTACCTGCCGGTACCGTCGAGGAGGCGAACCGCGCTGTGGAAGCGGCGTCGGCCGCCTTCCCGGCCTGGTCCAATACGAGCGCCAAGGAGCGCTCGGAGTACCTCCTACGAATCTCCGAGAAGTTGGCCGAGCGCAGCGACGAGATTGCACTGGTCATCGCCCATGAAGTCGGCATGCCGTTGATGTTGTCAAAGGGCATCCAGGTCGGGCTTCCGACCGCGACCTTCGCCGACAACGCGCGTCGGGCCGCTGACTATTCGTGGGAAGAGGAAGTCGGTAATTCGACGCTGCTCCGTGAGCCGGTGGGTGTCGTAGCGGCGATCACACCGTGGAACTACCCCCTGCACCAGATCGCGAACAAGGTGGCCGCGGCGCTGGCTGCGGGCTGCACCGTCGTGCTCAAGCCGAGCGAGGTTGCACCACTCAACGCATTTATACTCGCCGACATCGTCGACGAGATAGGCCTCCCCCACGGCGTCTTCAACCTAATCTCCGGACTTGGCCCCGTCGTCGGCGAAGCGATCGTCGCCCACCCGAAGACCGACATGGTGTCGTTCACGGGATCAACGCGCGCTGGAAAACGCGTGATGCAGATCGCCGCGGAAATGGTGAAGCGCGTCTCGCTCGAGCTCGGCGGAAAGTCGGCCAACATCATCCTCGAGGACGCGGACATTCCCAAAGCGGTCGCTGACGGGGTCTTCAAGTGCTACCTCAACTCAGGTCAGACGTGTTCCGCGCTCACGCGCATGGTGGTGCCCCGGTCACGTCTCGCCGAGGTCGAACAGGTGGCGGTGGCTGCCGCCGAAGGCTTGCAGCCCGGTGATCCGGTGACAGGATCGAGTCTTATCGGCCCACTCGCCAGCGCCGCGCAGCTGCAGCGAGTTCGCGATTACATCACTAAGGGGATCGACGAGGGTGCGCGCCTGTTGTGCGGCGGCGTCACGCCTCCCCCGGGGTACGAGAGCGGCTACTACGTCCAGCCGACGATCTTCTCTGACGTGCGCAACGATATGACGATTGCCCAAGAGGAGATCTTCGGACCGGTGCTCTCGATCATCCCCTACGACACCGAAGAGGAGGCAATCGACATCGCGAACGACTCGACGTACGGCCTCGCCGGGGGCGTCTGGGCGGCGACGGACGAGAAGGCATTCGAGGTGGCCCGAAAGATCCGCACCGGTCAGGTCGAGATCAACGGTGGTGCCTTTAACGTGGTCGCCCCATTCGGCGGCTACAAGCAATCGGGCATCGGCCGTGAACTCGGAGCTTACGGGTTTGAGGAGTTTCTCGAGGTGAAGGCCGTACAACACCGATAGCGAACCCATCAGCCACCGGCACGACGGTATAGACTCTTTTCGCGCCGGTAGCTCAATTGGCAGAGCATTTGACTCTTAATCAACAGGTTCCGGGTTCAAGTCCCGGCCGGCGCACCAAGATTTATCAGGGATTTTGGAGTGTATTGGGACTCCAAGCTCGGAGAAAAACCCACGCAAAACCCACACGACCGGGAAATTTGTGTAACCTCCAACAATGAGCGGACGCATCAGATCACGAGGTCCAGGCGTCTGGGAGGTGAGCATCGAGGCCGGCCGCGACCCCGTGACGGGACGTCGACGGCAGTTGAGCCGCAGGGTTCACGGCAACAAGCGCGACGCCCAGCGACTCCTCAACTCTTTGGCCAGCGAAGCCGACGCGGGTCGATTCGTTGGCACGTCCGCAGTCACCTTCGAAATGCTGGTCGCCAAGTGGCTAGAGACCGCCAAGAAGAACCTGAGTCCAACGACACTACGAACGTACAGAAGTCTCCTCTCGAATTGGGCGCTACCGGCTTTGGGGGATCGCTCGATCGCCAGCATCCAGACCTCCGACCTCGATGCTCTGTATGGAGGGCTCACCGACAGATTCAATCTGTCGTCATCGACCGTCCGCCAAGTGCACGCCATCGTCCGAAGGGCGTTTCGTCAAGCGATTCTCTGGGGGTGGGTCGCGGTCAATCCGGCCACCAACGCCACACCACCACGTCAAACCAAAACCGATCTCTCTCCCCCGAGTCCGGCACAGGTCGGTGAACTGATCAATGCGGCGTACGCGCGCGATCCCGAGGTAGGGAACTTCCTCCATATCGCTGCCACGACCGGCGCGCGGCGCGGTGAGATTTGTGCCATTCGTTGGCGCAACATCGACACGAAACTCAAAACGCTCACTATCGAGAGCGCGATAGTCGAAGTTCCTGGCGGCATCGAGGAGAGGGACACCAAGACCCATTCCAATCGCCGCCTCGCACTCGACGACGACACGTTGAAGGTCTTCGAGTCGCAACGCCGTATCGCCCAAGACCGAGCGGCATGGGTGGGCGCAGAAGTGTCGCAGGACGCCTACGTGTTCTCTCACGAGCCGAGCGGGTCGATCGCCTGGACTCCGACCAACATGACCAAGCACTTCGTGGCCATAAGGAACAGCCTCGGCTACGACACTATGCGTCTACACGATCTACGCCACTTCGCCGCGACACGACTCATCGCCGAGGGAGTACCCGTCCGTACCGTCTCGGGCCGTCTGGGACACGCGAATCCGTCGACCACTCTATCCGTTTACACCCACTTCGTTGAAGCGAGCGACCACGTCGCCGCCGGGATCATGGGCCGCATAATGGCGGAGTCGAAGAAGATGAACGGAAAAGACCTGTCCGCAAAACCGAAGAAATCAACTGGCAATTGATCGTGAGTCGTCCGATGCACGGAATGGCAACGTGACCGGCTCGCCAGTGTCCAAGAATCGCTGAAGGTGAGCTTTGACGACGCGAAGATTCGCTCCGACCTTGAAGACGGGCACGGGGAACTCGCCGCGATGGTAGAGCCCGTACGCTGTAGTGCGGTGGATGTTGAGTACCGCAGCAGCCTCAGAGAGGTTCATCATCTCCGAGACGGGCTTCGACGTGGCCTGCGTCGTGGCAGATGAGACTGCGGGGACCTTCGTGGCCCCTGCACTTGATCGGGTCTTCTGCTTCGTCATGCCTGCCTGCCTTTGCCTGGACACCTCGCGCCCTCACCACGCGTAGTGCCCCGACTCTCAGAAAGTTGTCGCACGCTCTCTCGACGAACCCGACTGTCCAAGGTTAGAGCCAGATTCGGCGGTTTTGCCGAGGCTCCGATACCCCACAGAGGCTCGTCAGACAAGCCAGAAGGCCCCTTCTAGCCCCTCGAATACCCGACTCGTGCGGAGGCGGCTGGCCCAAAAGTCGAAGTTTGGCCGAAACTCGTTGATTGTCTGGGTTTTGAGAATCAAGCGACGGACTCCGGACGGTTTCGCCGAAGTTGCCCCGGCACCTCACTGGCCGGCACGGCTGGTGAGAAGAGGTAGCCCTGGCCCATCTGGCACCCCAACTGACGCATTCGTTCGAGGTGCTCAGGGGTCTCGATCCCCTCGGCGATGGTCACCACTTTCAAGTTGTCGGCGAGAGCAACGACAGCTTCGAGCACCAGGTCATCGCGGACGCCCGCCCATTTCAAATCAACGAAGGACTTGTCGATCTTGAGCATCGTCGGTTGCAGATTGACCAGGTACGAAAGTGACGAGTATCCGGTCCCGTAGTCGTCGAGAGCGATGCCGATCCCCCGCCGTCGCAGGTGTCCGATGGTGCGCATCGCCTCGCCCACGTTGCGCAGCGTCGCGCTCTCGGTGATCTCGAGCACGAGCCGCGAGGGCACCAGTCCGGATTGCCCCAGTGCCGTCTTGATGGTATCCACCAGTCCGGGGTCGCTGAACTGGCGAGCCGAGACATTGACCGTGACGAAGCACTCGTCGTCCCGGTTCCATCCACTCGCCGCGGTGGTTGCCTCGCGCAGAGCGAAGGCTCCGAGGTCAACGATGAGGTCGCTCTGCTCAGCCAGCGGAATAAACACGTCGGGCGGTACCCAACCGCGCTCGGGGTGGTCCCAGCGCATCAGCGCCTCGAAGCCAACGACCTCAGACGTGGCGAGATCGACGATTGGCTGGTAGTGCATCGCCAGGTCGCCGTCGTGCAGCGCCGCGCGCAATTCGCGAGAAGATGTGGGATCTGGAATCAGCGAATCCCCCAGGCGCGACGTACCTCTTGGGCGGTAGGCATCGGCGTGACCGCCGCGTGACACTCGACGCAGCGGCCCTTAGGAAAGACAGCCAGCGGATGAATCTTCGCTTGGCATTCCGAGCACTTGACCATCTTCACTCCCGCGTCGGCGAACCGCTCCCGCATTGCTCCGACCGTGCCGGCTTTGGCGGCCGCACGACCAGTGTCGGCGGCCAGTTCAATCCCCTCGATGTAGCGACGGGTCTCAGCGAACGATGCTGCGCTGTCGGGGCGCTCGGCTTCGCTCTTGGCGAGACTGATGCGCTCCTGAGCCGCGTACTCGCGGAGATCGTCCTCGCTCTTGCCACCGATCAGCATCATCTCCCCCGTCGAGATACCGGAGAGGTGCGATTCACTGAGCAGCCACGACTCTCCGCCGATGAGATAGATCGTGCCGTCGAGGTTGAGTAGCTTCGCGTCCGGCTCGAACAGGTGCACCACGGAACGGATATCCGCCTCACCCTTATCGCGCCACTCCGCCGACGGGTTGGTCGGCCTGGCCCCGTGCGCCGTGGCCCGGCGAGTCAGACTGTCGTACTCGAAGCGCCACCCGCCACCGCCCTCATCGTTGGTGAGCACGTAGTTCGTAACGTCGTTCTGCGGCCCCGTCTTCTCGAACTGGTAGGCGTGGTCGCCAAGAGTGAAGGTGCCGGTCTCGCGATTGATGTCGCTGTCGGGCGGGGATTCACCGAGCTTGACAGTGGACTCGGCGTGCACGTCCGGCGCGAACTGTCCGCCATCCTTGGTTCCTTTGGGCTGGCGCTTCTGGTTTGTGCTCATACCTTTATAGATGGGAGATTGTGGCGAAGATCTCCAAAATTTTCGCGCCGTCCCGGTCATACCTACTACCATGCGGCATCAGTCGGAATGTCTCGTCACCGCAAGGACTCTTTCAGAGCAACACGCCGTCCGCCGGATCGATCTCCTCGCCGACGAAGACGACCTCGTAGCCAAGAAGGTCATCGGTGCGCTTGAAACAGACCGTGTGAGCCCGGCTCGGGATTGCGCCGGTGAATCCGAAGACCACAGGACCGATCGTGCCAAAACGCAGCCAGTCGAGTCCGTCCTCGGTGGTCTCGATGCTCACGTTGTCGAAGGGCAGAGGGAAGCCAATGTGGAGCCACGGCTGGTACGGGTCACCTTCGCCAAATGGCGTGATGTAGTGCTGGTGGTCACCAATGGCCTTACGAACATAAAACAGCAAGACCGGGGCGACACTCGACCCCAGTCCGCGCGCGAGATGGTGCCGTTCCGGCGTGACGACCTCGCGGAACAGTTCCTCGGCGTCAATCGAATCGTGAGGATCGGCGTGCCCGAGGAAGGTCAGCCTGCGCCGCCGGTGGTCACGTCCCGTATTCTCGTCAAACGGGTAGAGCGTGTCGCACGCGCGCCACGCGTCGAGGTACACCTCGCCGGTCGCCGCGAAGGCATCGTCGAGCGACGCGCTGTCGGACGCGCTCGGAAGGCAGAGGAACGCGTCGCTGGCGCTCTCGACTGGACTCACGATCGAAACGTGCGCGCTCTGGGGCGCGGAGAATTGGGCGATGGCTTCATGCCCATTATGTACCCCGACGTCACGAATCTTGTCCCCGCCTGTCGATCTCCTCGGCGTTGAGGATCGGCTCGCTAGCCTTGAGGAGAGTTTCGGAGATCGCCTGCGCTATCTCGATCGCCGAGTCCTTGATGATTTGGAAGTGTGGGTTGACCCACTTCTGAATGACGCTATAGGGAAGTTCCCAGTGTTCCCACTGCAACGGCTCTCGGACGGACGGAAGCGAATCAGCCATTGTGGACTTCCTGCGCCAGGGTCTCGTCGGCGAAGATCTCGGCACCGCGCGTGATGAGCTCGAGCGTCCGCAATTTCGCCAGTGCGTTGTTGAACCCGCCACTCGCCCCGGAGTAGCTGGTGATCGTGGCCACTTCGTCGCGAGTGAGCGACTCCGGCCACGCATCGATGCAGGCGGCGAGAATCAGCCGCTCCGCCTTGCCGAGTTTCGAGTTCCAGTGATCGAGCAGGGCCCGTCCCGTTGGCAACGGCTCGTACGTTCCGTCGATGGCCGCCAGGCCATCTTCGGTGGCCTTCACCGGCTCACCACCCTTGTTGATGAGTCCGGCTGTGCGCAACTTGGCCAGAGCGTTGTTAAAGCCACCGGACTTAGAGGAGTAACCACTGAGCATGGCGAGTTGACGACGTGATCGACCATCGGGGAACTGAGCCAGCACCGTCAGGATGGTCTTCTCCGCCTTGGGCAGCCGCGCTTCGCCGTCAATGGACGTCGAGGTCGGTGATGATCTGCGGGCTGGGACCACGATGATGGGCACCTTCGGCGGCGGCTCACGGACAACCGGCTGTGATCTGCGAACATGTGCGCGCGAAGGCTCCTGCGTTGCCGCGTCAAAGATGGCGGTCTCGATGTTGCTGAAGAACTTCTCGGTAGCGGCTCGAAACTCTCCGATCATCTTCGGTATCGACTCGGGGATGAACGGAACCTGCACCTCGACGGTCTCGGTTCTGATCTCCACCTTCGCCGGCGGTGACACGGCAGCCTTATGTGCGACCAGACGCTCGAGTTCGGTGATGCGCCGCTTCAATGCCTTGGGGTCATCTGCCGAAGCCCGTTCGACGATCTCTGCGAGTTCCACGGTGAGGCTTCCGAGGTCAATGTCGGCGAGTGTTGCCACCTTGCGGGCGGTGCCCATCGTTGGCGTGTCGCCCGAGTCGAACGTCGTCCGTCGATTGAACTTGATGCGCTCGGTCTTGCCGAGCCACTGTGGAGAGATGACCCACGCTTCGCCCGACGACAACTCCGGCAGAGCGTCGACGATCTCGCGAGCCGCCGAGTGATAGTCAACCCATCCGAGGATGGCCTTGCGGTCGTGGGGCGAGGTCGTGCGCAGCACGACGAGCGTGAGCACCTGGGAGAGGGCGTCCTTGTTGATGCTGGCGCTGCGCTGGGTCACGATGGAGCAACCGAGACCGCGCTGACGTCCACGTTTGATGATCTGCTCCCACGCGCCGACGCAGCGCGCCATGTCGGCCATCACCCGCTGGGGGATGTACTCGTCGGCCTCTTCAGCGAAGATGTGTCGTGGCTGGGGATGCTTGCCGTGGTTGCGGTAAAGGCGGTCCGCGAAGTCGGCGAGGAACCGAACCTGTTTGGCCTTGGACGCGAACTCCGACACGTCGAGGATGCACGTGAGGTTTTCACGAACGATGAGGTCCGCGATGAACGCGCCAGCCTCGGGTTCGAGCGGCAGGTCACCGTGCAGTCCTCCGAAGATCGGGATGGGCAAGCCGGGCCCGCTGCCCTTGATGTTCGAACGGATGCCCCACCAGTCGCCCTTGGGGTCTATGGCGACCCACGGTAAACCAAGTCGGTACATCTCCTCGGCCATGACCACGACCGCGTTGGACTTGCCAGCCCCACGCATCGCTAGAAAACCGAAGGTCTCGGTGACCGCCTCGGGCGGAAAGTCCATCGTCGGTGAGATGTGGATCGCTTTATCGTTCTTAACCATTAGGCAACCTCGCCGATCTCCAGGTGTCCAATGATTTCTTCAGTCGAACCGAGTCGAGTCTTTCGGTCGATTGCGCCAACCCAGTTGACGATGACCGCAGCGGACTGAAGCAGCTCCTCGCGAAGTCTCGCAGGGTCCGTTTCAGCGTACGACTCGAAGATCTCCTCGGTGAGAATCTTCTCCCACGTATCCGGGTTCCCTCGGTCGCAGCGCCGTTTCGCCCAGTTCATCAGCCACACAGAGAACCGGTGGCCTGTGCCGTTGACGTGATTCTGCACGCCCCACTTGGTGTCCTGGGCTTTGCGTTCTCTGGCGATCTCGGCGAGAATCGTTTCGTCACTCACTTGGCCCTCGCCAATCTTCGCCATTCGCGATTCTCGCGTCGCTTCGCAGTTCGTTTGTTGACTCTGTACGCGTAGTGCTTGGTGGCCCACCGATGCAGAGTCCTTCCCAGTAACTTGCTCACGGGGTCTCCGTTGTAGGCACAGTCTCGGGCTTGTACTCAGCACGGCCCTGGTGTGCCCACGTATCCACATCCCCCATCTTCGGATAGCACAGGACTTGTGCGGTCAGGTCGCCGACGTCGTCGTCGTTGAACGCCACCTCATACTCGGAGCGGGTCGCGTAGACGCGCACTCTGACTCCGTTGATTACTTCGTCGAATTTCGGTTGTCTTTTGCTCATGCTCTCTCTATGTATCGAGACGGAAATCAGTCGGCGCTTTGAACGCTCCTACTTCCTGGCGCTGCTCCTTCGGGCGAAGAACCGTGACAGCGTTCAGCAGGGGCGCGTCGTCCTTGATCCGCTCCACCGCCATCTTGGCGTACTCAGGATTCAGTTCGATGCCCACGAAGTTACGCTGGTGACGCAGTGCCACGACGCCAACCGTCCCGGAACCGGCGAACGGGTCAAGCACCAAGTCGCCCTCTTGCGAGCCAGCCAAAACGCACGGCTCTACCAGCGCAGTAGGCATCACCGCGAAGTGCGCGCCCGTGAAGGATCGTGTGGGGATCGTCCACACGTCGCGTTTGTTACGCCGGCCAGTGGATTCGTGCTCATTGTCCGGCTTCGAGTGACCGAATCGGGGGCGTGCCCGCTTGGTCATCTGTGCCGTCTGTCCTGGTGCGGCCCACGCAGTACGTTCTTGGCCTGGGTCGTGTCGCTTCTGCGCCCGACCTAGCTGATGTTCGCCAGTCTTTCCCGTATCAAACTCCGACCCGTTCGAGCCAGTGACCGCATCCTCGCTAATCGCCTTCGCGTCGTAGAAGTACCGCGCGCTCTTGCTCAACAAGAACAGGTACTCGTGGCTTTTGGTGCAGCGGTCGGTCACGCTTTCGGGGAGCGGATTCGGCTTGGCCCAAATGATGTCAGAGCGCAGATACCAGCCATCGGTTTGGAGCGCAAGGGCGACCCGCCACGGGGCACCGATGAGGTCCTTTTGTTTCAGTTCGGGAGCGTTACGGCGCACCGATGGCAAATTGGGGCGACCGCCAAGGCCAGAGACACCGCCAGATCCCTTTGGCGCTGTGACGTACGAGTCACCTAGGTTCAGCCAGAGTGTCCCGTCGTCAGCCAGCACGCGCCGGGCCTCGTGAAACACGGCGACCAGTTCGGCTACGTACTCGTCCGGCGCAGATTCAAGACCGATTTGGTCACCGTGTTCGTAGTCACGCAACCCAAAGTAGGGCGGCGACGTAATGATGCAGCGCACTGTCCCAGACTCCATCTTCGCCAAAACGTCTCGACAATCACCCACGATGATCTGAGCGCTGGACAGACGGTGGTCTCTCATCACACGGCGACCGTCTGCGCCGACGGCGCCGTGACGACGAATTCGTCAAAGTTCATGCCGCAGCAGTCCCATCGGTACGCCCAGCGACGGGCACGGCCCTTGAGCAGCCACGCCGGGATGTCGAGGTCGTCGATGGTATACCACGCGGGCACGTCGCCAATACAGCTACCGCAATTCTCCGATGCAAACCCTGCCAGTGCTTCGGTCACGAAGACAACCTCTTGCGGCTCCGCTTGCGGCACTCCTTCGAGGTTGACGATTTCGCCATCAGCGAGGCCGTTTTCGAGGTACTCCATGAGTTCCTCTTCGAGTTCGAGCTGCGCGAGGTGCTGAGCCTTCTCGGTCGGCAGTTCGCCACGTTCAAGGATGACGCCCCAGGGGCGTCCACAGTTGTTGCAGTCCGTCACAATCAAACTCCTTCGGTTTTCGTTTCGTTGGCGGCGTCGGTGCCCGTGAGGATCAACACCGACTCACACGGCCACCGCTCCGTGCACAACTCGCAGTACGACACGGTCTCCATAAACTTCGATTCGTGGTGCAGCGCCTTCGCCTCGGCGATGACGCGGCGGTGCTCTTCGAGATCGGTTTCCGCCTTCTTTAGTCGAGCCTGCAAGCCGTCCTTCGTGTTCTGCTGGAGTTGAAACTGGCGGTACCAGTACGAAGCGTCTGCCTTCGTCTCCGCGATGTGGGAAGTGCTCATTACGCACCCGCCTTCCATGGTTCGACGATGACGACATCACGTCCGTAACGGCGCTTTAAGACACGGCGAAGCTCGACGATGCTGTCGTTGGTGAAGCGTCCAGATTGCTCACAAAATGCCGTCCTGTACGCAGGGCCTTGGCACTCGTACGTCCACTTCCACGCGGGACCGCGGCCGGTCGCGAGACGTGAGCGCATCAACTTCGACCGATTGACAATGATGGTCGTCGTTGTTCTCATACCCATGTTGTGCCCCGACGTTGAGAAACTTGTCCCGGTCCACTGGAAGGCTGGCGATCTCGGTTCATACGGATCTATGTATCGGGGCTCGAATCGGTCGACACTTTAGGCTGGCTGCCCGGCACCTATTTCTTCTGGGTCCAGCGTCGTGAACCGGGTACGGGTACGGTGAACTCTTTGACGAGCTCGGGGTTCGCTTCGCGGAACGCGTCGAGGTTGAACCGTTCGCCGTCCTTCGACTTCTTGTAGGTGATGACGACCTTGCCGTCCACGACTATCGACTCAGCGTCGCCGACAATGAGTTCGAGTTGTGCCCGCAACAGCGTGGCCAACTTCTCGGACGTGTCAGACATGTCCTTGGCGTTGACCCACTGGCGATAGGTGTCAACTTGGGCACCCTCCAACGTCACCGACTTTCCTTCGACCGGCGTGGGGAACAACTTGTGCAGAGCGCGAAAGGTGCTCTCGCTGCCGTCCACCTCGGGCTCGGTCTTAGTCTCGACGTCCTCCCAGAACCCAAACTCGGCCTCGATCAAGTCCTGGACGTCGTCCTCCTCGTAGTCACGGGTGCGCACCACGAGACCTTCGTTGGCGACCAGCGCCGCGTAGACGATTCGACTGATGCCGGTGACGGCGAAGGCGTGAAGCCCCTGCGCCTCGTACTTCGGTGGCACTGCGTCGTCGGCCCACTCGTAGGTGGACGCGGGGCCGTTGATGCCGACCGCCCGCACGTCGAGGATGGCCGTGATGTTGGGAGGCGGAGTATCGCGCGCCCAGGTGGTCACCGCGCCGTTGAGTTCGGGGCGCTCGCAGATCACGTAGTTCATGCGATACTCCATGAACTCGAACCCACTCGAACGAAGGGTGCGGGGCCAGTAGACGACTGCCACGTTGCGCTCCTCGGCGTATAGCTGCGCCACGCAGTGCTTGAGCTCCTCACGGGCCTGGGAGAACTTCGGACCGCTGTAGGGGATCTCGCCGATCTTCTCGCCCCACGTTTCGAGGCGACCCTTGTAGTTGTTTACCCCCATGATGGCGGACGCGTCGAACGCGCTCAAACCAGCCGACCTCGGCTCGTCGGGGTTGAATGTAAGGACGTCGCAGTGCTCTTCGAGTGGTGTCGTGGTTGTGGTTGTGCTCATGCTCAGTATGTGCCCCGAGGTTGAAAAAGTTGTCCCACTGGCGCCGACGAGCAGTCGCGCAGGACTTCGAGGCACGACGTCACGGTCGTCGTGGCCACCGCCACGCACCGGTCCGCCGCGCCGTAGGTGAGGTAGATGTCGTCGCCGTCGAGGTCGACCCCCTGGACGAACACCACGTTGTCGACGTCGCCGTGCAACTCCCACGCCATCTCCGGCACGAGCAGCGGCTTCGGAACCCGAGCGATGAGTTGTCCGGTGTACTGGTCCAGCAGCGCGAGTTGCATGGCGTACGTGCCGTCGGCAGCGGTCTCGTGGAAGAACAGCAGGTGTCCGTCGCTGGTCGCAACGGGTGGTGCGCCCGCACCAATCCCACGTGCACCGCGGGTTGGTCGGGCCAACACGTGGCTTTCGAGATCCGCCATGTAGGGTTCCCAGTACTCGGGGCCGGCGTTCCAGAGATGGTTCAGGTTGTCGAAGACCGCGAGTTGCATGTCGGGGTGGACCCGATGAAGCAGCCCCACTCGCCCGTCACTGAGGTTGAAGATCACGCCGTCCTTGTTGGGCACCCCAACAGGACCGAGATGCTGGCTACGGCCGCCGGCCAGGTGGAACCGCCCGTCGAAGTAGTCGAGGCAGTGAGCGCCAATAGAGTGCGGTTTCCCACTCTCGACGGGCGGCAGGTCGGTGTAGGTCATCACGATCTGCTCGTAGCCGTCACTGAGGACGCGCTGGACTCTCGGGTCTTCGAAGCACGCGACCCCGTGCTCGCCGGCTCGGGCTAGCACGTAAGCGAAGTCGTAGTGCTCGCCGTCGCGCGACGTGAACACCAGGATGTCTGAGATGTAGTCGAGGAACCGCGGGCCTGGCTGGTCGTTGCGACGATACCCGGCACGGACCCCTCGAGCGAAGAGGTGGTAGCGACCGTCGTGGTGTAACAGACCCGCATTGAAGATCGCGCCGTAGCCGGGCACTGATCCAGGGTTGACGATCGGGCCGTTCCCGAGCCGTTCAACGAGAGGATTGTGCTTCGCGACGAACTGACCAACTTCACTCAGTTCTTCAAGTTGCTGCTGATCGACGCTCATGCCCGTGCTGTGCCCCGAGGTCGGAAAACCTGGACCTGCACCGGGGTCTGACCGGGAACGTTTTTCTGAAATACCTGGTTGCGCCTATTGCGCCGATGATCGACGCGCGAACGGTACGGCGTATGACCAAGCCGCCGATTTCCAGAAAGACCCGCAAGCAGCTCAACCGACGTTTCGCCAAGCCACTCGGCGTCGCTGTCGTAGTCCTGAGCTGCATCGCTCCTCTGCACTTCGCCGCCGCGCTGCTGGCCGTCGTCGTAGTTCTGTTGCCGCCTGCGCCGAAGCGTCACAAGAAGCGTGCCCGGAAGAACATGGACTACCGACGACGTTCCAGGTAGTCGCGCACTGCACCAAGTCGCGGTATGTACGACGCACGCGTCGATGCCTTCACCGGGCAGCGGTGCGTGGCCGTCGCGTAGACCCGTCCGCACTCGCCACATTCCTTGACGCTGACCGTCGTGGTCTTGCCGCGAATGGTCTGGTTGAAGATTCGTCCGGGCGACGTGGAATTGGCCACGCGCAGGTACGCGGCGATCGGGACGTCGTAGCCGTAGGTCTTCTTGCCCGTCTTGCCCTCGGTGGTGATGACCATGGTTCCGGTCGCCTTGTCATACCCGGCTTCCTTGATCCACGTCGACGCGATCGGCACGACCGGCGCACCGAGTTGCGCGGCGCGAGCGCGACGCCGTTCGAGGATGTCGCCGGCGTCGCGTAGCGCACGACTGGGTCGACGCGATTCGAGGACGCACTGCACCGACTCGGCGACGTAGGCCGACTGCTCAGACGTGAAGCCGAGTCCCTGGGTCGCCCAGGTGCCGTCAGCACCCTTCACGACGCGAACCCAGCCGTCGATCTGTCCACCGGGGAACTGCGCCGAGACGGGCACGTCGAATGTCTCGCCGGCCCCCTTGCCGGGAACACTCGCCGCAGCGAAGTCCTTGATGGACGTCGCCGACGGCATCCGAATCGCCACGTCGTCGCCGACGTAGGCCATGCGATGCGTACGACGAAGTCCGCTGATGGCGGAGTTCCCGGTCGTGCGCGACGGCGTCCAGTCGTCGGGCATTTGCGCGTAGCCGCCCGCGGGGTTGTTGTACTCACCGGCAGCCATGTGCTGGTCCCACCATTCTTTCCGGTGGGCGCTGGACATCGGGTCCACCAGCATCGGTGCCGTGGTGGCGGGCACGTAGCCGTGCTGACGCAGTGCCTCGACCCGCACGTCAAAGAAGCTCGTAGGCGCGTTGGGGCTGACATCGTCGGCGAGATCGATCGTCGACTCGGGGTTGACCTGGTACGTGTACTGGCCACCGGCGGAGGTGCCCTGAGGCTTGCGGTTCTGATCTTTGCTCATACCCCTATAGATGGGAGTTATGAGCAGGAATCACCAAAGTTTTTGGAAAACGTCAGACGACGAACAATCGACCGCAACAGGAATCAGCCGCCAGTGCGGGTCCTACGAACAAGCCAATGTGACGAGCTAACGATCGCCTGCTCGTCCGCGCGGTCGAATCTTCGTTCCGGCGCGCTCGAGCAAGCCTCTGACTCTCGTGATTGAGTATCCAGTCTCTTGCGACAGGTCCCTGATGCTGGCGCCGGCTTCGTACCGGCGCATGAGCTTCGTCCCCAGATGCTCCGACACTTGCGTTGGGAGGCGCACGTTCGAGTCGATATACGGCATCGCGATCGGTCCGCCTTCGTAGCCCTTGTGAGCGCGCCCCCGTGGCTCAATATCAGCATCTGCCTCATCGCCCCACACGGTCCATCCCTCGCGCGGGTGCCGGGCGAACAGCTCAAGGAACGGCCCTGGAGAGCACGATTCGATCAACTCGTACTGCTCGTCGGGCTTGCGGCTGTGCTCGCGCTTTCGTGACTCGATGATGTTGACCTGGCTTCGCGCAGGCGGCAGCGTTCTCATGCTGCCCCGGACACCAAACAGGATTATCTCAGTGACGTTTCGGAAGTAGAAACCCACCCCCCTGCCATCGGGCCCGCCGTCAATTCGACGCTTGGCCCAAATAATGTTCGAGATGTACCGAAACCCCCAGGACTCCATTACTCGAAGTCCATCAGGCAGCATGGCGTTAGGAACCCAGAGGTATAAATGCGCGTTCTTCGCGGCAATGCTGCCGACGTCGACGTTGCAAATTGAATCGAGGTCGAGAGTCGAGTAGCGATCGAGTCGTCGGTGCTCTGGTGCCACCTTGCCCGTTCGATTCGTAAACCGCCACGGCGGGTCCGCCAAGATCGTACTGAACCCCCCCTCGACAGAAGGCAGTGGCGGTGGCTCGCCCACAAGACGCAAGGGACGCGTGGACTTCTGGGGCTCGCTCTCGGTCAAAGTCATCAGGGCACGTCCTCGCTATTAAAGATCTACTTACTAACTCAAGATCTTAACGCAGGAGTGTGACTTTGTGGTGAATCCTTCTTACGACGTCTTGTCCCAGGTGCGTTCGCAGATCGCCACCACAAGAATGGGGCAGCCTCCACTATCGCCCCGCGTTAGTTTCGGGACGAGTTTTGTGGTGTTGGTCGTGGTGCTTGTCTTCAGCATTGACGAAGCGTCCTTCGGCGACATACCCGCGCCCTCGCGAAGTCGAGTAGCGAGTCGACGCAGATCGTCAACGGTGCGAGTAATCATTACGGCTGCATCGATGAGGCCGGCGTCGTAAAGCGATCGGTATGCTCCCAAGTCGCGGTCGAGGTTGCCATCCTTCGCATTCCATTCAACGTCGAGGGCCACCCGGTCCACGAAGTTGTCGACCTTGTAGCCCATGCTTGTGGTTTCGGTTTCGACCACCACCGGCTTACGCTCACCGGCGGGTCTGTACGGTTGTTTCAAAAGGCTCAACTTGATGATTTGATCCACCCGTGCTTCGCGCCATCCTTTCTCGCGAAACGCGCTATTGAGACGCGCTGCGAGCTTGGTTTCGTTGCCGCCACTGTTAACGAGGTCGTCCGTCAACAGCGCGAACGAATCGAGGACGTCAACCAACTCAGCAAAACGAGCGCTATTTGTCGTCGTAAGAATGCTCGCGGCGTTACGCGTCTCGTAAAACTCGTAGCGCTCTCGAGTCGCGGCAGGAAAGCACCCAAGATACGAAGTCGTTAGGTCCACGTGCCGAGGTTAACAAGCGTCCGTCGTGTCTATATGCGATAGCAGCGGTTGCCCTGTACGAAATCGGGCTCCGCGCTACGTCGTCGTGGTTCCCAGTCGCATGTCCTTAGTCAGGCCGACTGTACCGAACCTGATTGAAGAAGGCGTCCGAAATCTCCCACAGTCGGTACTTCTGCACCACGTCCAGCGCTGACACGACTTCCCCCGTCCCCGTGACGAACCGAAATGAGGCGGCCCTGGCCTGCGATTCCTCGCCGAGTCCGCGCGCCTGTTGCCAAAACGCGCCCAGTCTGGCGACATCGCGAAGCTCGGTCCTGGGGATCAGACCGAGACGGAATTGGACACGCTCGACGATCGCCTTGCGGGCCCGTACTTCTACATCACGGGCCATGAAAAGTTCAGGATTCTTTCGACGTTGGCGCTTCGACGGAGACGGATTTGAGTTGAGCCAATTTCGCCATTCATCCTCGTACAGAAAGAAGTCGCGACTCCGGTCGGCGTTCTCGAGATTCTGGAGAGCATTGTCGGGGATGAGGACGTTCGACCAGTACGCCGCCATCTTCTCGATGTCGCGAGTCGGCGGCGGCGGGTACTGCCAGGACCCCTCGGCGTACTCCACGGCCCCGCCGAGTTTGATCGGAGCCGGTCCAGGTTTTGGTTCTTCTACGTCGGGCGATCTCTTGACCCACGGATCGGGCTCGGTCGCGCGCACGCCGAACTCCTTCTCAAACGCCACCGCGTCGGATTCTAACGACACCGACTCACTCGAGATCTCGACCGTGGACTCCGGCGACGGTTCGGTTGCTTTATCGGTTGACTTCCTGCTCCGCTCTTCGAAGGCCTTACTGCCATCGGGCTGATAACCCACTTGATCCTCCACGAGCTCGACCTCTGATTCGGACGATACTCCACCAGGAGCGAACCTCCCCCCCTCTTTGGTACCGCGTGGCTGGCGTTGCTGCGTCATGCCCTTGGGCGGACGTTTCGGATCAATCGTTACCATTCATCGACCTCCTTCGTCGAAACAATCGTTGATCCATCGTCTTCGTCGTCATCCTCATCGTCAGCAAACAAATCATCCACGATGAGGAAGTCCCAGAGGTGGCACCAACGCGACTCGTCCTCACCGCTGATGACACCCACGTCGGCGAGGTACGAGAACCAAAGTGCCGTACCGAGCACCTCGTCGCCGGCGGTGTCGCGGACGTCGTCCTCTACGAGATGTTGGGGGTCGTACGCATTCCACAGGTTCTTCAGGGCAACGGCCCGGCTGTCGGCAAGGTAGCCGAGCCACGCATCGAGCCCGGCGATCGCCACGTTGGCGTCGGACCACTGCTGGAACCTCTCCAGGGTCGGCAGGATGTCCTGGTTCTTCGGATTCGCGAGGAACTCCTCGAGGTACGGCGTGCTTCGTCCGATGGCGAGACTAAGAACCGACAGGGGTAAGCTCCGGGCGAGTTCCGCCTGGGCGAAGTCGGGCAGACCCTCCGGCGACACCAGGCCGGTGAAGTCCTCCGTCTCTTGCGTGCTGGTGCTCGTGCTTGACATCGTCTACTCCTGATCTACTTTGACCCGAGGAAAGGTCGGGATTCTTTCGCGAACCGTCCGCGAGCGTCACGGTCTTGTCTTTCGCGGTAGGGCGCCACCGTTCCGCGCTTCCAGTCCTCAATGCGCTGCTCTCGGGCCTGGAAATCGCGCTCCATCTTTTCGCGCGCCAGTTCCGCGGCGGCTCGTTCCTCGGCGGTTCGTAACTCGGCGGCCTTGCGCTCCGTCTCCGCATCCACCGCCGCGTCGGCCTGCGCTTTCTCGGCGGCTAGCCCGGCTTTCTTCTGCTCATCCAAGTGGGCACGGTAGCCAGCGAGCCGCTGCTCTTGACGTAAAGGTGCGGTGCGGTGGTGGTCGTGTAGCTTCTTCGCGCCATACAGCCCGCCAACCACGGCGAGTGCGGGGGCACCTAGACCGACGAGCCCGACGCCGGCCACGCCGAGTGCGCCGTACTTTGCGATCTTGGGGAGCTTCTTCGCGCCGCGGGCCATTGCCCCGCCGGCCGCCGCGGCGGTGAGCAACGACCCCTGGACGCGGTGCTTGCCAACACCGTCATCTTGGTTGAACCGCTTCTTCGTCCGATCTCGCGAATCCTTTAGTCGCTCCTGCGCACGTCCGACTGCGGTGCCTGCGGCGTATGCGGGGTTCAGCAAACTGCCCTTCGCGGTCTCGAGTCGCTTCGATCGTTGCTGAACTCGCTCGCCGGACGCGAACTTATCGGCTTTGTACTGCTCGGTCTCGACGCGTGGTTGGCGACGTGGTCGGCCCATCGACTGGTTGACAACGCCAGCCGCCGCACCGGTTGCGGCACCATCAACGGGTCTTGCAACAGCACCTGCGCCGGTTGTGCCGACACGACTTGAACTTGCGCCGCTGGGAGCAACGCCATTTTGGTTGAGGCCGCTGCCCTGACCATCAGGACCGGGCGAGCCGCCCATTGATTGACGACGCTTCGTCGGGGCGCTCTGGCCTTGCGGACCGCTCATGCGAGTACGAGCCCCGGCGACACCCTTGGAGACGACCTTGCTACCCTGACGCTTCATGTGGCTGAACAGGTCGGCGCCAGCGAGTCCGCCAGCGGCGAAGCCCCCCATGGCCGTACCGTAGGCCATCGCCGATGTGGGCTTGAAGGGCGACGGCGCCTTGAGGACCTTCTTGAAGAACATGTGAATCACCACCACGGCCGTGATGGGCGCGATCGCGACCCAGATCAACGCGAACAGTGAACCCTGTCCCGCCGCCGCGACGCCAATGTCGGCGAGCATCCCGGTGATGATAGCGATGAACGAGAGCAGTATGCCCGCACAGGTGGCGAAGAGAATGAGTCCGAAGAGATGCTTCGCGTACGCGCCGAACTTCCCGACGCCCGCACCGCCGGGCATCAGGGCCAGCAACAACATGAGCGGCAACAGGGCCATTGACAACAGCAGCCCGAGCTTCGCGATGATGACCGCAAGTCCGAGGACCAGAAAGATCACCATGACGACCGTCGAGGTGAGCAGGAAGATGAACGACACGGCTATGGCGCTACCGTTGCTGGTGCCGTGCAAGTTGCCCAGGAAGTTGCCGATCTCCTGGCCCGACGCGCCGTAGTTGTTCGTCGCGTTCGCGATGGTCGTGGGACTATTGCCCCAATTAAAGACCGAATAGTCAGGATTGGATTTCTGTCCCGGCCACGGAGCGGCACTCGGGTTGGAGAACGGACCGCCGGGCACGGCGTCACCGTACTGTCCGCCCGTCGCGGGGGCGTTGGCCGACCAGAAGACCTGGCAGTCGGCGCCGCTGACGGTCGTATCGGCCGGGCCGTTCTGTTGGGCGAACAGATTCGTGGTGCTCGTCCACGCCGACGACGTGGTGGCGCCGGTCGCGGCATTCCATTCGGTCGGAGCGAAGCCACTCCCGGTGTTGGGACTCTGACACGCGGCCCAGGCGACCATCGACTCGTCTTCCTGGTTGCTGGTGATCGCTCCGTTCCACGCGAGCGACGTTGACTCGGGGTGGGGGAACGACGCGAGATTGGTGTCACCCGACAGCGTGCCCGACGCCAAGGCGACACCAAGTTGTGCCGCAGGGGCGATGCCCGCCTGGTCCTCGAGCAGGTGGCAGTAGATGAGCGGACCGAAGTTGTTGCCGTTGCCGAACTGCTCGGACGTGTAGGCCGGTATCGCCGCCTGCTCCCAAAGTGCGTTCATCGACGTCGGCACCACGTAGCCGTAACTGCCGGCGTTGGTGTAGGCGGACTTGTACTGCGCGACCAACTCTTTGGTGTACCAACTACAACTGAGCGGGTCTTGCGTGGCGATCGCTTGCTGACTCGTTCCACCCACCACAGCGTTGGCGCCACTCGCGATGGCTGACGCTGGGGCGCTCGCGATATTGGAGATGGCGTTGTAGGCCGTCGTGATGAACCAGGCGGGACTGATTGGAGTGGGAGGACTGTTTGGTGCCGTCTTCACCGTGGCCGCCGCCACAATGGCGGCGAACAGTCCCACGACGACCGCGATCTTGACCGCGTGCTTGAGTGGACCCTCACGTCCCCGTGACGCCTTCCAGATGACCGCCAAGAGCGCCACCACGGCCAGGATGGCCACGAGGCCCGAGTTGGCGATCGCGTTGCCGAGCGACGCGGCCAGGGAGTTGGCGTCGGCACCGACCGTGTTGGCGAAGCAGAACTGGCTGGCCGCCTCGGTCGTCGCGGTTCCGAGCTGCCACTCCGCGGCCCCAATCGAGGTCATGCCGCCCACGAAGATGGACCGGTCGACCGTGTTGGGGGCGTTGGCGACCGAACTGAAGAGCCCTCCGGGAAGCCGAGTGTGCTCGTTGCCGATGGCACCCGACCATCTATTGACCGGCAGCAGGTTGTCGGTCGCGGTCGACGCGCCGGTAGAGGCTTGTGAGCAGATGAGTTGGGTCTGTGTGCCGTTGGGGCTGACACTCGGGGTTGGGGCGGCGCTGGCCGCCGAGACGCCAAGGAACAACGCGAGCAACGGCGCCACGAGTAGCGGCAGGAAGAGTCGGGCGGCGAGACGCCGTGACCTGTCCTTGCTTCGACTCGTGTCCATCGGAATAGGGTCCGGGTCGGCTCAGCCGCCGGTGGTGCCGTTCAGCAGGCTGAGCAGCGCGTTGACGATGAAGTCGATCGCGGTGAGCAGCGCCGGGATGACCACGCCGGGAGCGGAGAGGACCGCGCCGATGACGAGCGTGTAGATCAGCTTGGAGTGATTCCCACCGCCCCCGCGCCGCCGTTCCCAGATGTACCCGACGATGGCGAAGACGACCAGCAACGTGCCGATCACGGCGAGCAGGCTAGAGAATGCCCCGAGCGAGCCCGAGATCGCGGTCCATGCGGTGTTCCAACTCCCCGCCAGGTCGATGGCTCCAAAGAATGCAGTCATGATGTCCTTTCTTTTTCGTTACAGCGGAACCCGGAACATCGCCAGTGCGAAGAACACAACCAGCACGGCGGTGATACCGAGGAGGATCAATGCGCCGCGTCCGGCGGCCCAGTCGTCGATGAGCTTGCGCTGCACGAAGAAGTCGTCGCGCTGATGGTCGAATGTGCGACCCAGTCGTCCTTGACGCTTCTCTGAGTTCGTGTCGTCGTCGGGCATTACGCCGTCACCTTTCGGTTCGTGCGACTAGGGGCTGGTTCGAGGACGAACGACGGCTTCGGCGTGGGCAAGCCCGGCACCGAGCTGGCCATCACGTGGCCGAAAACGTGACTCAGCGGCGTGATGGGACGGTTGCAGACGAGAAACGTTCCGGTCACGGAGCGCCGCTTGTCGACGAACCGTTGATACTGGCGTAGTTGCAGACCCGAGCGGGTGCGCGACTCGATGATCCAGAATGCGAAGAGTTCGACGAGCGGCACGGCCAACAGCGCATACTGGCCGAAGAACATCCACAGGATCGCCGTGAGGACCAGCGCGGGCGCCAAAGCGACTCCGGCGATGGTCAGCCCACGCACGGGCAGGTCGAAGCCCTGGATGACCACACGGCGCTGCTGGTTGGCCCTGCGCAGAAGCGGAGTCAGCGAGTAAACATTCACGATGCACCTCCGGTATGGAGAGGTGGCTCTGACTCGGAGAACAGCCCGGTCTCGTCGACGTCGAAGGCCTCGACAAAAGCGTGACCGTCGAGCCGGTAGAAGGTGTCGGGCCGCGGAACCGCGTCCTCGTTAATGTCCGCGGCGACCACGTAGCGGATACCGCGCTGGTCAGCGTTGCTGAGAACGATCATTCCGCCACGTCCCGCGCGCACGATGCCGTCGTCGCCGGCGATGGCCATGCCGTCGTCGCCGGCGACGGAGAGTCCGCGGTTCCCCGAGAGCGAGTAGCCCTCACGTCCAGTCCTTGAGTACCCGTCATCGTCGGAGATGGCGCAGCCGTAGTCCCCCGCGATAGCGCGCCCGAACGCGCCCGAAACTGAGCGCCCGTGATCGCCGGAGATGGCGAGACGGTCGCCGGTGACGACGGACCGTGCCGGTGCAATGATCTCGGTAGTGCTGGACTGTTCGTCTTCGGTGGTCATACATAAGACCATGCGGCAACCTTTTGACTTTTCACGCGGAACGACCTTCGGCCCGACTGATCGCGATGCGCCACAGGTCGTTGGCGTAGGACTCGTGACGCGCGAGTGTCTCGCAGACGGTGCGACGTTGGACGTCATCGATCGGTCCGAACGGCGCGAAGAAGTCGTCGATAGTGGTACCGGTCTCAAGATACGACTGAGCACAGAACAGGGCACCCCCGGCCCGCGCGACACTCGACCTGGCGTGAGCGGCGACGCGCGCACCGATAGGTGTGGTGGTACACAGCGGTGCGCCCGAGCGCTCCGCGATCGCGTCCCACGCCAGTGCGCGGGCGGCGACCTGGTGGCCATCGGACTTGAGACGCAGTGCGCGGTCCCCGGACGTGCCGTCAGAAAAGTCGTCGAAGTTGTTGGTTGCCTCATCGGCAGTGGCCCGGAACATTATCGAGTCAATCTGCAACGCACGGTCCCCATCGGTATTCCCCTGATTGGTCGCACTGTCCAGCGAGACGACCGTGACATTCGGGCGGTGGAAACCGACGCCGGGCCGGTGACTCGCCGGCAGTGACATACGCAACTCCTGTGCGAGTTCGTCGAGTTCGCGTGACGTGAGCGGACGATCTAACTCCGCCTCGCGCGTCACACGCGTCTGGTCGAGCAGTTTCATGGCCGAGTAGTTGCCCCTGCTCCGATGAGCCCCCGAATCGAGAGCTCGAATGATCGATCGTTTGGCGATCACGCCGACCGGCAGTTCGACACGATCGGGTCGTTCGGTCGCACTAGCGACGAGGTACGCCAGCACCGCATCCTGAGTGAGATCGTCGGCGTCCATGTAGCCGTTGACGGTGTGATCGTGTAGTCCGTAACGCCGGATGAAGTGGCGAGCGAGGCGTTGCGTCTCGGCGACGCCGTCCATGTCAGCGTCAATGTCGGGCTGGTCGCTGAGTTGGACCCTCGACTCGGGATTGATCGTCGGGGCGTACTGCCCGCCGACCTTGGTGCCCTTGCGTTGTCGCGGTTGAGTGGATGTGGTTGAGACAATGCGACGCTGGTTTGCTCCCATGCCTTGTGAGATGGGAGAAAAGGAGCCGAATCACCAGATTTCTTCAGAAAGTCTGGGAAGCCTTTCTTTTACTGGATATGACGTGGTAGGTCTGTGTTAGAATAACGATATGGAGATAACCATTTCTGAGGTGGCCGAGTCACTCGAGACCTCCGTGCCTCGGGTCACGCGCGCGATGAAGCGTCTGGGTCTCGTCCCGACGCAGGAGTTGCGCAACGATCGCCGGGTCCAGGTCCTTGACTCTTCGCAGGTCGCAGTTCTCGAGGACGAACTGGGCTTTGCGCCCAGCGTTAAGGGGTACACCCGCGAAGATCTCTTCGTGCTCGCGGCCCTCAACCTGAGCCCTTACGGGTTTCGCTCGGTGCACGCGATGTCGCGCGCCGCGGCCATCAGCGCGACCACCGCAACCGAAGTGGTGGCCCGATTGACGCAGAAGGATCTGATCGTTATCTCGCCTCAGCGGGAATTGCTGAATCGCAAGGTGGTCACCGTATCGACGTTGCACGCCAATCGTCACCACGAAGAGTGGCGACGTCTCTCGAGACAGATTGCTGTAGTCCGACTACCGACAGAATCATCCACGTCGCCGAAGATCGTCCCCCGCCGCTTCTGGCATCTTTTCTGGAACGCAGATCCTCTGCGACTTCCTATCGCCGAACACGCCGACTTTCTTGCCACGCGCATGTTGCTGAGCGATGAGCCGCAGGCCATCGCGTGGGCGGCCACCAATCTGCCCCCTGACTCCATTGAGCGCACCGCCAACATGCGCAGCACGCCAGAAGAAGACTGTCAGTGGTTCCGTAGTCTCGCGACGGCCATGTCGAGCGAGGACTGAGACGTGGCGCAAGGACGAGTCCCCAAGGGTTCTTCACACGGTGGTGAATTCGACCGTAACCGGAACCCCGAATCGACCATCGATCTGTCGTCGTCGGTCTTACCCGACGAACTGGTGAAGAAGATGCCACCCGGCACCGGCGAGACGTGGTTGAAGATCGCGCCGCTCCTGCCACCGAGTGCATACCTGTCGGGTGGCACAGCGCTCACCGTGCACTTGCTGCATCGAGTGAGCCGTGATTTGGACATCTTCCTCGAGCGTCCTGAGGATCTCCGAACACTCTGGATTCAGCTACAAGCAGTCGGCGAAACGCGTGCCACACAGCACGACGACTCGACCATCAACTGCGTACTTGACGGCACCAAGGTCCAAGTGCTCGAGGCGGCCACGCAGAAGATTGTGTCGCCCTTCGTAGTGGTTGGTGGCATGAGAATCGCGAGCGTCGACGACATCATGGCCACCAAACTCGCGGTGGTGGCTGCGCGAGGTGAGCTGCGCGACTACTTCGACATCATGAAGATAGAGCAAGACCGCTCAATCATGGCTGAGACCGGACTGGCGCTCGCTATCGAGAAATACTCCCCCACCCAGCCCGATCACTACATCAAGTCGATCGTGAGGGCGCTTGGCTACCTCGACGATGTCGAGGACGACCCCGCGCTGCCGGTGTCAAGGAAGGTGATCGTGGACTACTGGATGAAACGCCAGCGTTCGCTGATGAGGCACATCGCCATGTTCGGCGGCTGATCACCGCTTAGCGCTTCCTGCGTTTCCTGATCCGCTCGGCGACCATATCGGCGAGTATTTGTGAGGACAGCAGACGTTCGGAGACCTTCTGAGCGACCGCGTGGTCGCCGTCCATGAGCGCGGTCAACACACCACCCTTGGCGAAGAGGACCCCATGGATGCGCTCGTCGAGAGTGTGTGCCGCGATCATCGTCGTGTAGGTGACGTGCCGCGACTCCTGTCCGATGCGGTGGATTCGGTCCTCGCTCTGGAGCACCATGGCCGGGGTCCAGTCCATCTCGACGAAAAGCGCCTCGGAGGCCCGCGTGAGCGTGATACCGACCCCGGCGGCCTGGATCGAACCAACCAGGACGGCCACACGCCCACTCTGGAACTCGTCGGCGAATTGGTCACGTCGCCCCTGACTCGTGGTGCCGTCGATCAACCGCGGCGCGAACGCGCGAAGTCCATCCACGAGTCGAGCCGTCACCTCGTGATGGTGCGCCCAAACGATGAGCGGAGAGGGCCAGACGCCGTGGTCGCTCGGGTGGGCGAGAAGGTGCTCGGTGACCCAGTCGACCGCAGCGGGTACTTTGGCCAAGCCTGCCGCACGACGCAACCGGGCCGCCAAGTCACCGCGGCCCGAGCACCATTCGAAGACCTCGTCGCCGTACTCCGAGCGGCGATCGTTCGAGGGAAGCCTCTCGTATTCGGACATGAACGTGTCGAGCCACTCGTCAATCCTCTCGTTGACCTCGACGAGGGCCGCCTTGTACTCCCCCATGTCGACGTCAACCCACAGCGGTGCTCGAATCTTCGCCGGTAGGTCGGGCAGAACCTGGGCCTTGGTCCGACGCACCCAGACCTGCTCGTCGAGGGTTTGGCGCAGTTCCGGGAGACGCGCCTTGATTGGCGTATAGCCCCACTTGGTGCGCTTGGTGTACCGGCTACGGAATTCGAGATACGAGCCGAAGAGGGGATCGAGGACGCCGGCGACGTCGAGTTGGGCCGCGAGTTCGAGCGGTGACGAGAGCACTGGGGTGCCGGTGGTGGGGATTGAGACGGCGCACGACCGGCTAAGACGGCGCAACACACGACTGCGCCTCGACGACCACGTCTTGACCGAGTGTGCCTCGTCGAGGATAAACACCGTCGGTTGCCACTCCCCCAGTTGGCGGGCGAGTTCGGCCCGTCCGGACACCAATGACGAACTGGCGATGACCACGCCGGTGTCCGGCAGGTCGCCCGTCGTGCGTCCAGCACTCACAGTTACCACGTCACCGCCGACCGAGCGCGCCAGCCCCGTCGCGATGACGCTGCGCTCCCAGTGCGTCAGCACGACCGGCGGGCACAGGACAAGAGTCCTTCTTGATTGCAGGATCGCGGCGGCGGCGAGAGAGGAATAAGTTTTTCCGACGCCGGGCTCATCAGCCAGAAGACGACGACCGAGCGCGATAGCGAGCGCACCCTCTCGCTGGTAGGGATAGAGATCGACGCCGAACCAGTCGGGCACGTCGTCGAGTAACGCGACGGGCTCGAAGATGGGTGGCACGGACGGGACGAGATCACTCGGCTTCGCCGGCGAGCCGTCGGGGTGGACAACTTCGATGCCAGCAGCCTTCAAGAGTCCACGGGGGATGTCGGTGACGTCCGGCACGACCCAAGCGCGCCGGGGCTTGCTCCACGCGGCGCCGGGGATCTCGGCCAAGAACTCACGCAGTAGCACGCCCGATGCGGGATGCTTGGCGTGGTAGTTGAATTCAAGTTCAATGCCGATGAAGCCATCAGGATCTGTGAAGAGGGTCCCGGTGCCGGTCGTCTTGACGGCTTCGGTCCACAGCGGTTGGAGGTTGCTCACTTTGACGCCAGCTTTGTTGAACGCTTAGTGCCCGAGACGGAGACGGCGATGTTGAACCAGCCGCCGCGAATGAACCGGCGGTCGTGACCCAGTCCAATCTGGAGCCGCGGCCACCACCACGTGGGTGGGCCGGTGTTGACAATGACGATGATGCGACCGAACCTGCGCGCGCGGGTCTTCTGACCCGGTTCCAGTTCGCCCAATCTGGTGATCCCATGGATCGCCTTGTAAATCAACTCAGGTGTCGGGATGAAGGCCCAGCGAATGGAGGTAGCGAGGACGCCGTTCTTTCTGGGTCTCTTGACTTCAAGGGTGCGTCCGTCCTTGGACATCGTGAACTGGACGTCGTCGGGAGGTCTGTCGCTCATGTCGCACCGGCCTCAACGACAACGGTGCGTGCCCGATGCGCGACCAACCACTCGCGGGCCTTCGCCAAATCGGAAATCTTGCTCCCGAACTTCTCCAGTGGCTCCATGTAGATCTTGCGCGTCGGCTCCGGATATTTGACGGCGCTCGACTTCAATAGTCTCGGGTCCAGCACGGCTACCATGCCCGAGTCCGTGACCGACCGGATGAGCCGTCCAGCCGCCTGCTCGAGGAGCAAACTGGCATCGGCGACATAGGTGAACCGGTCCGCGCTCCATTTGTCGATCTCGAGTCGTTCCTGGATCTTGGCGGTCCTCGCGTCGTCGACCGGGTTGCTGGCCGACCGGGCCACTCGGTCGCAAATCACAAGACTGTTGGTCTGGCCGGGCGCGTCCGTACCGGTCATGAGGCTCCTGGTCCCGATAAGCACCGAGCCGTAATCGTCGCGCCACTCCGCCACGATGTTGCGAAGAGACCTGCCGTCCCACTGGCTGTGCACCGTCAAGTCCGGGTGCGCCTTGCGCAGGGACTCGACATACAACTTTCCCGCCGCGGTCGTGGCTGAGAGTACCAATGCGGAGCCTTCGTTGGCCCCGACAAGGTCGTTGATGATCGGTGCCGCCCACGCGGCGTGCGCGGACGTATTGAACCGGAACTTGCCGTTCTCCGTGAAGCACAACTGCGCGAGGTCGTCCGCGTTGGCCTTGGGCACGAATAGCGCGGAGTTGGCGAAGGCATCACTGAACGGGCTCGCGTACTCCTCACGGCGCGCGTTAACACCGAGATCGAAGACCGAAGCTTGGGGCAACGTGGCCGACATGGCGGTCACACTCATGACCAGTGTCGCATCCTCGTCGACATCCTCACCGACCACCTGCGCGTCGTAGAGGTTTGCAAGTAGCAACGGCGCTACGTCCACCGGTGAGAGTCGCAGGACCGATCCGGTGAGCGACTCGAGTCCCGTGGGTGGACGTCCTTGGCGGGTATCGACCTCGACCCAGCGCGCGACGTTGAGCGCGTCGGTGGCCATCCCGGTAATGGCGTTCTTCAACGCGTCGATCTTGGACAGCGCACGGTAACGATCGCGGATCTCGCGCAGCACGATCGACGAGTCGGGGCGCGGCACCAGAACGCGAGCGCGCTCCAGCCACCCGAGGACCAGTGCGTCGGTCCCCTCGCCAAAACACTGGTCTTTGGGCGCAATGGTAACGATAGTCTTGCCCTGCAACTTCGAGGCCAGGTACCGGTCGAGATCCTTCATCACCTCGAGGCCGCCGGTGCGCAGCAACTTTGTCTTGCCGGGGCTACCCGAGTGCAGATGCTCGACTGCCCGCAATACGTCGAAGAGTCGCCACGCGCTTACCGAGGTCGCGCCCTGGGAGCGCACGGTGTTGGCAAGTCCGTGGGCTTCATCAATGACGAGGTGGTGGATTGGTCCGATGGTCTTGTTGCCGATCACGACCGGCACGCCGATCGCTGCCTGGACGGCGAGCATGGCGTGATTCGTCACGATGATGTCCGCCTCACTGGCGAGATCGCGGGCCTTGGCGGGACGGCACACGTCGCCGAACGGGCACTGGGCGACACCCGGACACTCCGCTGGGCTGGTGGATACGCCATCCCACATCTCGTTGGTGGCGTCGAGGGGCATCACGGCCCGGTCGCCGGGCTCGTCGTCGAGTACCTGTCCGAGAGCCCACCTAAGCACCTCGGACTCGGGTGACACGACGATGCCTGAAACTGACTCGAGCGCGTGGGCGACGGTGGTCGGTGCCTGCATAGTGAGCTCGGACGCCGAGGTCACCGCGGCAGACGCGCAGACGTAGTTCGACCAGCCCTTCAGCAGGGCGAACTTCGGTCGACGGCCCAGTGTGTCAAAGACAGCTTCGGTAACGACTGGCAAGTCCTTGTCGACGAGCTGTGCCTGGAGGCTGAGCGATTCGGTGGCGATGAGCGTCCACTCGTCACGCAGCGCGGCGAGCATCGCGGCGGGAACGGCTGCAGCCAACGACTTGCCCACACCAGTTGGAGCCTCGCTGGCGTGATGACTGGTGGTGAGCATCGCGTCAAGGATGTCGTGCGCGAGTTTCACTTGACCGGGACGAGGTTCCGCTGCGTCGTTGCCGGTCGTGATCGCGACAGCGCGCGCCAACGTCTGGTCAAGAAGTTTGTGAAGTTCGAGGGACGTCTGGTTAGGCACAAAGGATCTATGTGCCGGGGCGTAAATCAGTTGGGGTTTAGCCGGACGGCTTCGTGATCGAGCGGGACAGCCTCGAATTCCCGATCTGCGAAATCAAACGACCCAGGTTCGGAACATGAAGGTTTATATGTAAATGCGAAAAGGGGTTGAGGTCCGGCAGATGCACCGTTGACAGCGTGATGGAATGTTGCGCCGGGATGAACACCGTCGTGAACGCCAGCCAAACGAGTGCGATGCTCATGACGACGCCGAGTATTGACTCACGTTCGCTGCCACAATGCCCGACCAATGGCACGGCGACCCGGAATCTCTTCAACGCCGGCGCAAAGGGCAGCCAGAGAATCGGAACCCCCTCGACGGTGAGGGCGTCGCCCACTAGATGCCATAGGACCCCACCCACGGTCGCGAGCAACAACCACTCTGAGGATGGCGCCATCGTTCCGGCGGCGGGGTCCACGAGATGGTGCGCCCAGTACGCCGAGCCGCCAGTCAGTGCCAGGCCTGCGAGCCCGACGAACGGCACGTGACGCAGGATGGCGGGCAGCAGCATCCGAAACACGAGCAGGAAGCTCGCGGCCACGAGAATCGCCATCGCTGTAGGGCTGAACAACGCGAACCACGTGGCGACGCCGACCAGCGCCGCGAAGAGAAAGCTGTGCGTGGCTTGACGGTGCCCACCGGCGACGGCGCTAATCAAGTGCGAGACCGAACGACTGATCGGACCGAGCTTGCGGCTCACCGTCGAACCAGGTTCGTCGATGTCGGGCAGCAACGCAAAGGCCGCGCTGGTCACACAACCGACGCCGAG
>JAJYSP010000033.1 GCA_021793515.1 Actinomycetes bacterium
AGCTGGTATCCCAAAGGCGTCAAGATCAGCGACCGTGAACTCGCGGCGTTGCCACTCGCCCCGCACGACTTCCACGGCGAGTGGAACTACACCATCAACGCTCAATCAATCTCGACGTGAGGCCTTACCGCGCAGGTGCTGGTCGAGCAGGTCTATCGTGTGCAAAAAGACGACTGGGTATTGATTCATGCCGCTGCGGGCGGCGTCGGCCTTCTTCTCTGTCAATGGGCGCGGCATCTCGGTGCTCACGTGATTGGAACTGTAAGTACATCACGGAAAGCCGAAGTAGCAACGAGGGCCGGCTGTAAATTTGTCGTCATCTCTCGCGAGGAAGACTTCGTTGCACGCACGCTCGACATTACCGCTGGCGAGGGCGTGCAGGTTACGTATGACTCCATAGGCAAGGACACCTTCTTCGGATCACTTAAATGTCTGGCGCCGTGTGGCCACCTGGCCAACTTCGGCCAGGCTTCCGGAGCCGTGGAACCATTCGAGGTCTCGCAGCTCTTCCCGAAGTCAAACTCCCTATCTCGCCCCAACGTAATGGAGCACCTCCGAACTCCCAAGAAGTTGCGCGTGGCGGCGGCGGCCCTTTTTGATGCGTTGTCGGCCGAAATCATAGAAGCTGGCGAGATTAAGCCGATTCCCCTTCGAGATGCTTCCCAAGCACACACTGAACTTGAGTCCCGTGAGCGGACCGCTTCGCTTGTACTAAAACCCTGAGGAACCTCCGAGCGGATTCGAAGGTTTAACGTTCCCGATGTTGCGATGGATGTCGAAATACTGCACACCCTTGAATACGTAAAGAAAGTTCTCACACGTTAGGTTCTGCTCGTTTGCAGAGGCACTCATCGGGCGACAAAGACGCCCGATGAGTGCCGTTACTCCCGAAACTACTCAGTCAACGATGCGGTTCGCGCACCGTCCCGGTCGGTGGGCGCTACAGGACTCGAACCTGTGACCTCAGCCGTGTGAAGGCTGCGCTCTAACCAACTGAGCTAAGCGCCCCGAACCACCAATGCTACTGCTTCGAGCGATTCAGATATTCCAGGAATCCGTCTCGTTGTATCCTGCTCCTGTGCCCGACTCAGCCGAGACCTCTCCCCAACGCCGATCCCGACGTCCATCGGCCGTCCCGCGCAGCGTCATTCTCGGTCTCGATCCCCTGGAGCAGAAGATCGGCTACATCGGTGGCTTCGTCGCCGCAGCCTTGGCCGCGATCTTCGTGCCACGCCTTCTCAAGAACACGACGGTCACCGACACTGCGAAACCCACGGCACAGAAGACGTGCCCGACGCACTATCACCTGGTGCACAGCGTCTGTCAGTACACGCACCTCACTCATCCGTCGGACTGGATTCTCCAGTTCCTCGAGATCATCATTCTGGGTGCCGCCGTCGCGTTCTTCTCGTATCGACGCAAGCGCGCCGGTGTCGCGGTCGCCGCGTTGATCATGGGTCTCGCCCTCGGGGTGGCGGGTCTGCCCTTCCTGTTCATCGGCGGCTGGCTGATCGTGCGGGCCTTTCGACTCCAAAAGTACGGGGACGCAACGTTTTCTGGCTCATCGAAGCGAGCACGGGAGATGGCTCAGGCGAGAAAGACGGCACGTGCGAGTGGCACAAAGTCATCGTCAAAATCAAAAGATGACACGACCCGCAATCTTCCCGCTCCCTCTAAGCGTTACACCCCTAAGCAGCGACCCCGTCGTCGATAGTCCATGGGCGAACTCGGACTCGACTACTCAACGGCGTGGGGACGGCGCTACCGGACCCGACTCGCACGTGAACTCATTCACCGGTTCTTCCTCGGCCCCTACGTGCGCTACATGTCCACGCTCGAGATACGCGGCGTCGAGAACATTGCCGGATCTGGTCCGTTCATCTTCGTCGCAAACCACACGAGTAACCTCGATACACCGCTGATCCTGAGCTCGCTGCCGGCCAAGGTCCGTCGCCGGACGGTGGTGGCGGCCGCGATGGACAGTTTCTTCATGGACCGTCGCACGGCGTTCAAGACGGTGTTGGTGTTCAATGCGATTCCGATCGATCGTCAGCGCGTCAATCGACGAAGCGCCCAACAAGCGCTTGAACTCGTGGAGGATGGCTGGCATCTGCTCATCTACCCCGAGGGTGGTCGGACGCCCGATGGTTCGATTCAAGAGTTCAAGGGTGGCGCCGCATACCTGGCCGAGCGCGCGGGGGCAAGCGTGGTACCGACCTACATCCATGAGGCCGGCTTCCTACGGGGACCCAAGTACGCCAAGGCACCCCGATTCGTCAATGCACCCAACCGTCGTCGACACCACGTCATCGTGGCTTTCGACGCCCCGATTGCTTGCGGTGCCGATGAGTCCATTCGCCGTTTTGGGGCACGAGTCGAAGAAGCGGTCGTCCAGCTCGGTCAACGGATAAGCGGCGACCCCGATCTCGGCATCAATCGGCCGACCGCTTCGTAAGCGCACGACACCGCGATTCGTAAAGTCGGTCGGCCACCGACGGCAACGGTGCCAGTTCGCTCAAACCAAGCGACTCTGCGAGCACCGCATCGGCGAGCCAGGGATTGAGGGCGAGGACCGGGCCGTGGGCGTAGGTCGCCCAGATTCGTCCGGCGCGGAATCCGTCGACTCGTCCGTCGTTGCCGCGCCCGCGCACCACGGTCGCGAAGGGTTCGACGCCGGCGCCAATCGTCGTCTCCCCGCCGTGGTTCTCGAAGCCCACCATTGTGCTGGCGCCGACCGTTGTCATCAAGTCACCCACGGCCCGCGAGGGCGCGCGCGTCGTCACAGCATCGACGAGACCGAGCCCGACGTACTCGTCGTCACCCTGCACGCTGAACCGTGACCCGAGCATTTGCAATCCGGCGCACACGGCGAACACCATGGCGCCATTGGCCACGCGACGTGAGAACCCTGCCTCTTCCAGCAGCGCCACCGCCAGGCGTTGAGGTCCATCCTCGCCGCCGCCCAGCAAATAGACGTCGCCCGCAGGTAACGGGTCATCCATGTCGGCTCGGATGAGTTCGACATCGATACCGCGTCGCCGGGCTCGCTCTTTCAGCACGAGTCCGTTGCCACCGTCTCCGTAGGTGCCTAACAGCTCGGGATACACCTGGACGATCCTCAACACGGCTGTGACTCCTTGAGCAGATCGCTAAACGCGGTGTAGTTCGCCAGCACGTCAACGACCCGATCCTCGATCACCGGCGGACCTTCATCGACGTACGCGTCCACACCGGCGTACCACAGTCGCGTCGCGAGATCGAGTCGGCGGTCACCCAGACAGCGGACTCGTCGGCCGCACAACACCTCAAAGGGCACGTCGTAGAGCCACGAGGGGTCGTGACCATCGGCCACCCTCGCGTTGATTGAGACCCAGAGGTCCCCCTCACCCTCAACGGATTCGAGCATCGCGGCGAAGCCGGCGGGGTTCTTTGCGAGCAGTAGTCGCACGACCTGACCGCCGATTCGTCGAACGCCATAGCGCCCGGCCACCTCGTCCACGCTGGCCATCCGCAGCGCCGCAGGGCGTACGTCGACGCCGACCTCGGCCAGTGCGGTGAGTGCCATGAGCGCGTTGCCTCGATTGAACGAACCCGGCAACGACACGGGGATCTCGAAGCGTTCACCACCGACCACTGCGGTGGTGCCATCGAGGTAGGAGCTGGCACTGGGTTGGGCGAGACCGCACGCACACCACCACCGTTCCTCAGTGCGATGCAGCGGCGCCGTGCAGCGAGGACACGACATGGTGTCCGCAGTCCAGGTCGTCGGCGGTGCGCACCAACGGACATTGACTGCCTCAAAAGCCGCGTAGACGACCAAGGGATCCATGGCGTTGGCCACGATCACGGCCCCGCGAGACTGTGCGGTCGCAAAGACGGCGCGCCAGCGCTCAGCGATCTGGCGAACTTCGCTCGCTCGATCGAGCTGATCACGGGAGAGATTGAGTAGGACGATGACCGCAGGGTGCGTCGCCTCGACGTTCGCGCCCAGCCAACCCTCGTCGCTCTCGAGAACGGCGCGCGGAGATGGACTGCGCACGAGCGCGGCGGTGAGGCCGGCGGGCATGTTGGCGCCAGTGTCGTTGGTCGCGACGTCGCCGCCCCAACCCGCGACGGCGAGTGCGGTCGTCGTCGTCTTGCCGTTCGTCCCTGAGACCACGATGACGCGGCGGTGTGCAGCCAACGCCTCGAGCAGCCCCGGTGCGATCGCGAGTCCTACCGTCCCTCCAATGACTGTCCCGCTGCCCCGTCGCGTTCTTAATGAAATCCAGTTGGTCGAGCGCACCGCCGTCTTCGCAACCAGGAGTCGAAGTGTGCGCCAAATCGCCATGGACTCACGCTAACAACCTCACGTGGCCGCGCCGGCGAGTACCAACGGTCTCACCAGGCCTTCTCGACCGCGACGCCCGCGGTTGCTGACTGGTCCTCGTGAAAGTCCGGTGACATCGTACGAGCATGCTCGGAGGGTCGTTGGGCGCGACCGAGAGGATCGCCGCGTCGTGGTGCACGACGTCTGTCCTGTTCGAATCGGACCACGCCCGCGGTGCGACGCGCCGCACACGTATGGTGTCACTCCAGAGCGGTTCAGGGCGCATGTGGGGTCAACATTGTGGCGCCATCAGAGCGTTCACCCAGGTAAACGGATGCAACGGTGTCCAGTCCCTCACCGCCGTGCCACTCGAGCATCGTCTCGATTCGAGGTACGAAATTGCAGCGGAATACGCAAAAGGACCAACCGGGGGGGTGGTTGGTCCTTTTGCAAAACCTTGGTTTACTTCGAGGGGGGATTCGTTGTAAACAGGCTGAGACCAGTATGCCAACCTGGTGGCCATTCATCAACACGATATGAGGGATACCTGCTATCTCTATAATCGATACGTGGAAATTCGCCAGCTGGAGGCACTGGTCGGCATCGCCGATCACGGTACCTTCTCAAGTGCCGCTGACGCGCTCGGCACCGTCCAGTCCAACATCTCGAACCGAATCGCCCGACTCGAATCCGAACTGGGCTCGGAACTAGTCGACCGCTCTACGGGCTCGATCACCGAATCCGGTTCCGTGGTCCTGCACCGCGCACGGCGCATCCTCATCGAGCTCAACGCGATCGCCGCGGACGTGTCCGAGTTGAACGCCGACATTCGCGGCGAGGTCAATCTCGGCATGATCGGCACCGCGGGACGATGGATCGTGCCCCTGCTCATCGAAGCCCAACGCCGCTCGTTCGCCCACATCGCGATTCGAATTAGCGAAGGGACGAACTCCGCACTCGAACCCCGCGTCGTCAATGGGCAACTCGACCTGGCGGTGCTCGCGTGGCCCGTCTTCACACCCGAGCTGACCGACGTCGACCTGTTCAGCGAAGACCTGGTGTTGATTGTGCCCCGCGAGCACGCACTCGCCACCCAGCGCAGCGTGGACTTCGTCACGCTCGCCACCCTCGCACTCCTGCTGCCCCTCCAAGGAACACCACTGCGTCGAGAAATCGATGAGGCCGCCGAGGCCCACGGTGTCACCCTGCGGCCGATCATCGAGTTGGACGGGTTGCGCACGATCGCGTCGCTCACTTTTGACGGCTACGGACCGTCGATCCTGCCGGCCACCATGCTGTCGCAGCACCTACGGGACAATTTCGTCGCCGTACACGTCGACGGTATCGCTCGGCGCCGGGTCAGTCTCGTAAGTCGACGATTCGGGTTTCCGTCCGCGCCGATTCGAGCGATCCACGCGCTGCTCCAAGAGGTCGTGCGAACGGCGAACGTTCCCGACAACGTGTTCGTTCCGTCGTAAAGGTTGGCTGTGAAACCAGACCGTCATGAAATCGCACGCTTGATCGCGCTCAAGGATCCGGCGTTCCAAGAACTGGTGCGCACCGTGGGTCCACCGCCGTTCCCCCGGCCCGCGCCGATGAGCGATCGTTTCGCGAGCCTCGTTCGCTCGATTAGCTTCCAACTCCTGGCAACGGCTGCGGCAACCACGATCCACCGTCGCGTTCTGGAAGTCTGTGACGGTGACCCTTCGGTAGACACGCTGCTTACGATGGACGTGGCCCGTCTGCGATCAGCCGGGCTCTCACGAGCAAAAGCCGAGGCGATGATCGAACTGGCCGGACACGTCCACGACGGACGGATCCGACTCGAGCGTCACGGCCACATGAGCGACCATGACATCATCCGAGAGGTCACAGCAGTACGCGGGATCGGTCCCTGGACCGCCCAGATGTACCTCATGTTCACGCTGGCGCGGCGAGACGTCTGGCCGGCCGGTGACTTCGGGGTTCGAAACGGCTGGAGCCAATTGCACGGACTCGACGAGATCATTGATGAGCGTTCCCTGCGGGACGCGGGTGCGGCCTTTGAGGGATTCCGTTCCGCGGTCGCTCACTACTGTTGGCGCGTCGTCGACGGTCCCGTGACCGACCGCTAACCTCGTCTGCGTGCCCGCACTCACCCTTCAGGAATTCGAGCGCTTAGCGCTGCCAACGCTCCTCGACTATGCGACTATCCCCTGTCTCTCACCGTCCTTCGATGAGTCCTGGGCGGCCAACGGCGAGCTCGACCGAGCGGCGACCTTGCTCGCCGACTGGCTCACGACCACCCTTCCCAGCGCCACGGTCCTGGTCCATCACCTCGAGGGTCGAACCCCGTTGATCTCGGCCGTCGTCGAGGCCACCGCCCCCGTTGACGGAACGGTGGTCCTCTACGGCCATCTCGACAAACAACCACCCCTCGGTGATTGGTCCACCGGACTGGACCCCTTTATACCGGTCCGTCGCGGCGACCAGGTTTACGCGCGTGGAATTTCCGATGACGGCTATTCGACGTTCAGCGCCGGCCTCGCCGTCGCCGCACTCGAGAACGACGGCGTCGCTCACCCGCGGATCGTCATTGTGATTGAGGCAAGCGAGGAGAGCGGCAGCGAGGATCTGGAGGCCTATCTCGACGATTTGACGGACACCCTCGGCGACGTGCGCCTTCTCGTGTGCCTCGACTCGGGCGCGCTCAGCTACGACCGGCTCTGGGTGACGACCTCCTTGCGCGGGCTCGTGAACACCGAGGTGCGCGTGGGCGTGCTCGAGCGCGGCGTGCACAGTGGCAGTGCGAGCGGCGTCGTCCCATCGTCGTTCCGGGTCCTGCGCCAACTACTCGATCGCATCGAAGACGCGTCCACTGGTACGGTACTGCTCCCCGAAGCCAACGCCACGATTCCCGATGCCGTGCACACCGCTGCTAAGACCCTGGCCGACGAGTTCGGTGACGTGCTCGCCGCCGAGATGCCGACCCTTCCCGGCGTTGAGTTGATGGGTGACTCGCCCGCCGAGCGCATCGTGCGACAAACGTGGCACCCGGCCCTTTCGATCATCGGGCTCGGGGGTGCACCCGAGCCAGCGATCGCGGGCAATGTCGTGCGTCCACACACGACCGCGGTGCTCTCCATGCGACTTCCGCCGACCGTCGATCCCCTCGACGTGTACGCCGCTATCGAACGGACCCTGCTGAACGACCCCCCTGAGGGTGCACAGATCTCGTTGCGCGGAACTAACACGGCCCAGGGCTGGGTGGCGCCGGCGCTCGAGCCGTGGTTGACCGACGCACTGAATCAGGCTTCGACCGACGCCTTCGGCCGAGAAGCCGCCTTCACGGGCGAGGGCGGCTCGATCCCGTTCCTCGCCTCCCTCGGTCGCCGCTACCCCGATGTCCAGTTCGTCGCCACGGGAGTCCTCGGACCGCACTCCAACGCGCACGGCATCGACGAGATGCTCGACCTACCGACAGCGGTACGAGTAACGAACGTGGTCTCGGCCGTGCTGGAGGCGTACGTCTACGCAAAGGAGCATGTATGACTCAGCCCGTAGACCTTTGGGTCGATCCCATGTGCCCCTGGGCGTGGATGACCTCACGTTGGCTACTCGAGGCCGCGTCCGTACGAGACCTCGATGTCCGCTTTCACGTGATGAGCCTCGCCGTCCTCAACGAGGGCCGCGATCTCAGCGAGGAGTATCGGGAGTTCCTCATCCACGCGTGGGCTCCGGTCCGCGTGCTGATCGCCGCAGAAGAACGCCACGGCAACGCCGTGGTCGAGCCGCTCTACAGCGCAATGGGTCATCGACGGCACGTCGGTGGCATCGACGACGTGACCACAATCATTGCGGAGTCCTTGGCCGACGTGGGACTCGAAGCCGATCTCGCTGGGGCGGGCTCGGTCACCGCGTACGACGAGTTGCTTCGCGCCAGTCACCATCGCGGCATGGACCCCGTCGGTTTCGACGTCGGTACGCCGGTCATCCACGTCGGTGACGTCGCCTTCTTCGGGCCCGTCGTCACACCGGCACCCAAAGGCGAAGACGCCGGGCGTCTCTACGACGGTGTTGTCGCCGTCGCCGCGACACCGGGGTTCTTCGAACTCAAGCGCAGTCGAACGAAGGGACCAGACTTCTCATGACCACTCGTCACGTGTTGGCGTCAGGCACCCCGATTCAGGTAACCGGCGAGGCCACGGCACCGCGTGCCGTGATCGTGCTTCAGGAGGCCTTCGGGGTTAACGACCACATCCGGTCGGTGACCCAACGATTCGCAGACCAGGGCTACTACGCCGTGGCACCGGAGCTGTTCCACCGAATCGGCTCACCGGAGATCCCCTACGACCAGTTCCCCGAAGCCATGGCCGCCGTTGGTTCGCTCACGCGCGACGGGTTGACCGACGACCTGCTGGCGGCGAGCCAGTTCCTCGCCGCCGCGGGCTACGAGGCCGGTTCTACCGGTGTCGTCGGTTACTGCATGGGTGGCTCGGTAACGTTCTACGCCGCGACGTTAGGGGTGGCCGGCGCCGCCGCCACGTTCTACGGCGGCGGCGTCGAGACGGGTCGCTTCGGTCTGCCGTCGCTCCTTGAACTCGCCGGCAACCTCAAGTGTGCGTGGATGGGCTTCTACGGAGACCTCGACAAGGGAATCCCCGTCGAACAGGTGGAGGCACTTCGCGTCGCGACGAGCACGTCACCCTACGGCACCGAGATCATCCGGTACGCCGATGCCGAGCACGGGTTCAACTGTGACGGCCGACCGGCGGTGTTCAATGAGGCCGCCGCTCATGACGCCACATCGCGCACGTACCAGTACTTCGCAGAAAAGCTCGCACCACGCGCCTAACTGCGCGGTACGTCTTTCCAGGCCAGGTCCTTGTCTACCCGCGGTTCGCCGGGGAGCCCGAGCACGCGCTCGCCGATGATGTTGCGCATGACCTCGCTCGTTCCACCTTCGATCGAATTCGCGCGCATCCGAAGGAAGGCCTTGCGTGGATCGGCGCTGTTGAACGCTGACTCCGTAGGCCGCACCAGCGGGTAGGTCGAGCAATAGAGCATGCCGTCAGCACCGAGCAGATCGACACAGAGCGCACTCGTGCGCTGGTTCTCCTCGGCGAAGACGAGCTTCGCCGCCGAACCCTCGGGGCCGGGGGTGCCAGCGCGTCGCAAGTCACTCGCGCGCCAGTTGGTGAGCCGAGCGACCTCGTTACGCACCCAGGCGGCCAGCAACTCGCTGCGCATGGCCTGGGCGTGGCGATCCGAACGCGCCGACCATCGGTCTCGCCAGATGGACACGGCCTCGCCAATGAGTCCCGACCCACGCGATGGCACAGTCCCACCGATGGAGACCCGCTCGTTCATCAACGTCGTCAGCGCGACTCGCCAACCATCGCCCACGTCACCCAATCGCTGGTCGTCACCGACTCGCGCGTCATTGAAGAAGCACTCGTTGAACTCCGCCTCACCGGTGATTTGGTAGAGCGGCCGCACCTCGACGCCTGTGGCGCGCATGTCCACAAGGAACGCGGTCATCCCGCGGTGCTTGGTGACATCGGGATCGGTACGAGCGATGAGCAATCCGAAGGCGGAGACGTGCGCGAGCGTGGTCCAGACCTTCTGACCATCGATGCGCCACTCGTCGCCGTCTCGCACGGCGCGGGTCGACAACGCCGCCACGTCACTACCCGCACCGGGTTCGGAAAACAACTGGCACCAGATCTCCTCGCCGGTGAACAGGGGACGCAAGTAGCGGCGGCGCTGCTCCTCGGTGCCGTGAACGACCAGTGTCGGCGCGACCATGCCGTAGCCGATGACGTTGCGGTTCGCTGCCGACGGAGCCCCGGCGTGCGCGAGTCGTTGCAGCACACGCAAATGATCGGCCGGGGTACCGCCGATCCCCCCGTCACCCTCGGGGAAGTGCGCCCACGCGAGTCCTTGGTCGAACTGCGCACCGAGGAAAGTGACGGCGTCGGTCGAAGAAGGCGGGAACTCCCCAAGCAGGTGGTCGATGCGCTCGTCAATGGTTACCACGCCCGTCATAGTCCTCCTCGAGGTGTAGGTCTCGCTGCAGGCATCCTACGCAACCTCGGTGCCACGACTAGAACAGGGAGATGGCCAATCGACGTATCCTCGCTACCTCCGGTGGCTTCATCGCCGGTCCCGTCCAGCAAACGGTTCGACCAGGCGCCATGCTGCTCGACGCACTCGCTTTGACCGGTTCCTCGCGACCCCGGGTCTGCCTCGTTCTCACCGCGAGCGGCGACGCCGACCCGTATTACGCGATGCTCTACGAGTGCTTCAACGCGATCGGCTGCGACGTCACCCAACTGCGACTCTTCCCACAGCCGACCGCACCGCCCGAGGAGCGACTCGTGGGCAGTGACCTGGTCTGGGTCGGTGGTGGATCAGTCGCGAACCTGCTCGCACTCTGGCATCTGCACGGCGTCGACGAAGCGATGCGAGCGGCCTGGGAGGCCGGTGTGATCCTCGCCGGCGTGTCGGCGGGCAGCCTCTGCTGGCACGTGGGTGGCACGACCGACTCCTTTGGTCCGACATTGCGCGCGATCGATACGGGACTGGCGCTCGTTCCCTACGCGAACGGCGTTCACTACGACTCCGAGCCCCAGCGGCGACCGCTCCTGCACCGTTTGGTCGCTGAAGGCGTCCTCCCACCGCTGGCCTACGCCACGGACGACCACGTCGGCGTCTGGTACCACGACGACGAATTCGAACGAGTCGTCGCCGACCAGCCGGTCGATCCCACCACGGGGCCTGCCGTTTACCGCGTCGAGCGGACTGGCGAGGGTGTTATCGAGACGCGCCTCGGCGTGGAGTGAGATTACGTGCGTCGCGCCAGGTCCGGCAGTGACCGGCGCACGTCGGAACTGCGAGCGTTGAGCGAACTCGCGCGCTCGCGCGCGTCGTTGGAGCCGCAGACTTCGAGCCAGTTGGCGAGCAGGCTGTAGCCGTCCTCGGTCAACACCGACTCGGGGTGGAACTGGACCCCTTCGAGTGGCAGCTCGCGGTGGCGGATACCCATGACGACACCGCCCGTACGCGCGGTGACCTCGAACGCCGGGGGCAACGTCGTCGCGTCGACGACGAGCGAGTGGTAGCGGCCTGCGGCAAAGGGCTCGGGCATCCCGGCGAAAACCCCGCGACCCTCGTGTTCGATCAGGCTCGCCTGGCCGTGCACGATCGCCGGTGCCGCCACGATCGACGCACCGAAGGTGTCGCCGAGGGCCTGGTGGCCGAGACAGACCCCGAGCATCGGTCGCTCGGTAGCCGCACAGGACTCGATCACGTCGCGACAGCGTCCCGCGTCGCGCGGGTGCCCGGGACCCGGCGAGATCAGCACCCCGTCGATGGTCTCGTCGGCGAGGTCATCGTCAGTAACCTCGTCGTTGCGCACCACGCGAAGTGACGCACCCAACTCCGCGAGGTACTGGTACAGGTTGTACACGAACGAGTCGTAGTTGTCGATGACCAGTACTGAAGGACCCGACGACATGGGACTATCCTACGGTGCGGTGAGGCGCCCCCAGTGACGACGACGATGGACGAGGCCGCGTTCCTCGAGCTCGCTGGACAGGGCTTCAACGTGATCCCCCTCGCGGTGACCCTCCAACTTGATCGCGACACGCCGGTGTCACTCTTCCAGCGCTTCGGCGGTGGCCGGGCCGTCTTCTTGCTCGAGAGCGCCGCCGTGGGCGAGACGACGGGTCGATACTCGTTCATCGGTCTCGACCGACGTTGGCGTGTCCACGTCCGTGACGGCGAGACGCTCGTCTCGGGGCTCGACGTCGCACCCGACCCGCGCGGCCCACTCGAGACCCTGCGCGTCATCCTTCAGCGATACCAGACCTATCGCCCGAGCGACCTGCCCGACTTCTTCGGTGGCGCCGTTGGATTCCTCACCTACGACTACGTCCGGCGTCTCGAACGACTCCCCCGCGGCGATGAACCTGAATGGCCCGACGTCGATTTCTCATTCCCGTCGGCGGTGCTCGTGGTGGATCACCTACGCTATTCGACGACGGCCGTCATCAACGTCGTCCTCGAATCCAAGGACGATCCCGCGGGGGCCTACCGCCGGGCACGAACGTACCTCGATGAACTCATCGCGACCCTGCTCGGGCCCGGGCCCGATCGCGCCATCGCCGTCGAGCGGCTCGTGGCAACCGCCCCCGACGCTCGTGACGGCGTCGACATCCGCCAGATCGCCGCGAACTTGTCCAACTTCGAACAACCGGCCTACGAGGCGATCGTGCGACGGGCCCAGGCGTACATCGTCAGTGGCGACGTCTTCCAGGTCGTCGTGAGCCAACAGTTCACCCGTGAGACCACGGTGGACCCCTTGACGCTGTACCGCGTCCTGCGAGCGCTCAACCCGTCGCCCTACATGTACCTGCTCGACACCGGCGACGCCCATATCGTCGGGGCCTCGCCCGAGATGCTCGTGCGAGTCCACGACGGGACCGTGAGCACCCGCCCGATCGCCGGCACGCGGCCCCGCGGCGCGACCGAGGAGCAAGACGCTGCCTTGGAGGCCGAGATCCTGCGTGACGAGAAGGAACTCGCCGAGCACGTGATGCTGGTGGACCTCGGGCGTAACGACGTCGGACGCGTCGCCGAACCGGGTTCGGTCCGCGTCGAACGCTTGGCCCACGTCGAACGATTCTCGCACCTGATGCACCTGGTTTCCCAGGTGAGTGGTCGACTCCGAGACGGTTTGGACGCCTTTGACGCCTTTGACGCGCTCTTTCCCGCCGGGACACTCTCTGGCGCGCCCAAGGTCCGCGCCATGGAGATCATCGACGAGCTCGAGCCGGTACGTCGCGGCATCTACGGCGGGGCCGTGGGCTACTTCGCGCTCAGCGGCAACGCCGACTTCGCCATTACCATCCGCACGGTGTACCTGCGCGATGGCCGCGCGACGGTGAGCGCCGGCGGCGGCATCGTCGCACCCAGCCTGCCCGCCGCCGAGTACCGCGAGTGCATCAATAAGGCGTCAGCTCCTCTGCTTGCGCTGCAGATTGCCGACCCTCGCTAAACGTCGCCGACGTAGCGACGCCCTAACATCGGTGTACGACCCAATTGCCAAAGGAGGTCTCGTGGAATCAGAGCGTGCCTATGACCGGTGGCGCCGCGACTACGACGCGGCCAAACTACGTCGTCCGAGTTTCGCCACGATGTCTGGGATCGAAGTCGACCCCGTCTACGGACCACCCGACGGTGAGTTCCCGGGCGTCTACCCCTACACCCGGGGGATACACGCTTCGATGTACCGGACCCGGCTCTGGACGATGCGCATGTTCGCGGGCTTTGGGACCGCGGTCGACACCAACCGGCGCTTTCGCGAGATCATCGCCGCTGGCGGCACCGGCCTGTCAACGGCCTTTGACATGCCGACACTCCTCGGACTCGACTCGGACGACCCGATGTCCCTCGGCGAGGTCGGACGCTGCGGGGTCGCGATCGACTCGATCGACGACGTGCGCGACCTCTTCCGTGACATCGACCTGTCGGCGATCACCACGTCGATGACGATCAATTCCCCGGCGGCCATCATGCTCGCACTGTTCGTCGCCCAGGCCGAAGAGACCGGCGTCGCCCGCGCGCGACTCGGGGGCACACTCCAGAACGACATCCTGAAGGAGTACCAGGCCCAGAAGGAGTTCGTCTTCCCGCCTCGCCAGTCGATGCGCCTCGTGCGTGACACGATCGCCTTCACCGCCGCCGAGATGCCCAAGTGGAACTCCGTCTCGGTGTCGGGATATCACATCCGTGAGGCCGGGTCGACGGCCGCCGAGGAGCTCGCCTTCACACTCGCCAACGGGTTCGCCTACCTCGAGTTGGCCCGTGAGGCCGGTCTCAGCGTTGACGAGGTCGCGCCGCGACTCTCCTTCTTCTTCAACGCCCACATCGACTTCTTCGAGGAGATCGCGAAGTATCGCGCGGCGCGCCGGATCTGGGCCACGTGGCTGCGCAACCACTACGGCGCCACCGACGAACGCAGTTGGCAGCTTCGCTTCCACACCCAGACCGCCGGCGTGTCACTCACGGCGCAGCAGCCCGAGAACAACCTCGCGCGTACCGCCATCGAGGCGCTCGCCGGGGTCCTCGGTGGTACGCAGTCGCTCCACACCAACTCGATGGACGAGGCGTTAGCCCTGCCCTCAGAGAAGGCCGCGCGCCTGGCGCTGCGAACCCAGCAGATCATCGCCCACGAGACCAACGTCGCCAACGTCGCCGATCCGCTCGGGGGCTCATGGTACGTCGAGGCGCTCACCGACGAGATGGAGCGCCAAGCCGAGTCGCTGTTTTCTGAGTTGATGGACATGGGCGACGGCTCGATGCTCGAAGGCTGCATCCGCGGTATCGAGCAGAACTGGTTCCAGCGTCACATCGCCGAGTCCGCCTATCAGCTCGAGCGAGCCTTTAACCGCGGAGAACGGATCATCGTCGGCGTTAACGACTTTCTCGACGGCAACGAGGCCGAGGACCTCGAGCTGCTTCGAATCACCAACGAGGACGAGCGCAAGCAGATCGCGCGCCTCGCGACGGTCCGACAGCGTCGCGACGACGACGCCGTGCGTCGGGCACGCGAGCGGCTCGCGAACGAAGCCGCCGACCCCGAGGTCAACCTCATGCCGGCGTTGATTGATGCGGCTCGCGCCGAGGTGACCGTCGGTGAGATGATGGCCACGATGGCCGGTGTGTTCGGTCGCTACGTGGAGGTCCCGGTCCTATGACCGTGCGTGTACTCGTCGCCAAGGTCGGACTCGATGGCCACGACCGGGGCATCAAGGTGGTGGCGCGAATCCTGCGCGACGCAGGCATGGAGGTCGTCTACACCGGCCTCTTCCAGACGCCCGAGAGTGTCGCGGTTGCCGCGATCCAGGAGGACGTCGACGTGGTGGGGCTCTCGATGCTCTCCGGGGCGCACATGACCCTCGCGCCACTCGTCGTCGAGGCGTTACGCCAGCGGGACTCTTCAATACCCGTCGTCGTCGGCGGCATCGTGCCCAGCAACGACGTCGCCGATCTGAAGGCCGCGGGCGTCGCGGCGGTCTTCGGTCCCGGGGCGAGCGACGAGGAGATCGTCGGCGCGATCTCGTCGCTCGTGTCACCGACCGAGTAACTCGCCGTGACGGTGCTGCTCGAACGAGGACGATGACCGCGGAGTCCGTCGCCCCCGCGTCTGACGCACAGCAGTTCGGTCGTTACGTCGTGCCCGAGATCACTGTCCTCTATCGCGTCGCGCGTAGCCTCACTCGTTCGAAGGCCGACGCCGAGGACCTCGTGCAAGAGACTTTGCTGCGGGCCTACCGGTCGATTCACGGCTTCGACGGCGAGCACCCTCGAGCATGGCTCTTGACCATCATGCGCAATGTCAACATCAACCGGGCCCGACAAGTTCGCGTGGCGGAGACCTTAAACGATCCTGACGCTTTGTTCGAGCGCACGTCGAGCGACCCGTCGGTGCTCGCCGAGCACGCCGAGTTCGACGGCGCCGTTCGACGCGCCGCCGCGGACCTGCCCTCGACCTTCCGCGACGTCGTCACGCTCGTGGACCTCGAAGGTCTCTCCTACGCCGAGGCGGCGGCCGCGCTCGGCGTACCGATTGGGACCGTCATGAGTCGCCTCCATCGTGGTCGTACACGGATCAAACAGCGACTGGTGGCGCTCGGCCTCGCGCCACGAAAGGTGACGACCTTGTGAAGCGCTCACTTCGTTCGATGTTCGTCTCGCGGCGAACATGCCACCGCCTCAAGAGGCGACTGCAGCACTACCTCGACGGCGAGTTAGACAAGACCACCACGGTCCTCGTCGAACAGCACCTCGAGACCTGCCCCAAGTGCAGACTCGAGGTCAGCACCTACACCCGGATCAAGTCGGCGCTCGCCCGTGGTGTCGGCAACGACGGCACCGCGCGCGACGAGGCGCTGGACCATCTCATGCGATTCGCCGAGCGCCTCACCGGCTCCGAGGGACAGACCTTGTGACTAATCCTTGGGTGCCCTCGCAGGTAACAGCACGGCGACGATGAGCGCCGCCGCGGCGACGATTGCGGCGGCGATGTCAACCGCGAAGTCCAACCCGGCGAGGAACGACTGCCTCGCCGCCAGAGCCAACTGGGCCCCCACCGTGCCGCTAGCTCGCTGGGCGACGGCGAGTGCGCCCCCGAGGGATGATCGGATGACCGCCACGACCGGGGCCGGGGCACCGTGTCCGCTGATCAGCAGGTCGACGCGACTCTGGTAGCGCGCGTTGAGCAGGCTGCCAATCACGGCCACGCCTAGGGCACTCCCGATCTGCAGGGCCGTGGAGTTGGTCGCCGAGCCGATCCCCGCGAGGTGATTGGGTACCGAACCCATGACTGCGTCCGTGCACGGTGCGATGGCGAGTCCTGATCCGATACCGAGCAAGAAGAACGCTGGCAACGCGTCGGTGTAGGTCGTGTGGATAGTCACGGTGGACAACAGCTGGAGCCCGAGTGCGATCAGCACCATCCCGGCGACGACCACCACCTTGGAACCCGCGTAGCGAGCAAGCGTGGTTGACACCGACGCCACCACAATCAGCACGAGCGCGATCGGGGTAATGCGAAGGCCAGTTTGGAATGGGCTGTAGCCGAGGGAGAACTGGAGGTACTGGGTGAGCAAGAACATCGTGCCCGACAGCGCAAACAACGTGAGCGCGAGACCACCCATGGCGACCGAGAATCGGCGTTTGCGAAAGAACGCGAGTTCTACAAGTGGGTGCGACGACCGTATCTCCCACCAGACGAGGACCGCGACGACAACGGCTGAGCCGATGATCGCGGCGAGGATCAAGGGTGAGGTCCAGCCCCTCGACGGCGCCTCGATGATTCCCCAGAGTAGCGACGACACACCGACCAACGACAACACCGCGCCCACGACATCGGGCGCAGCGGCCTCGGCGTTGCGCGAGTCTGGTATCGCCACGAGTGCCGTCACGCCCGTGATGAGCGCGATCGGCACGTTAATGAGGAACACCGAGCCCCACCAGTAGTGCGCGAGCAGCCACCCGCCAATCAGTGGCCCGAGGGCGAGACCGAGCCCGTTCGTCCCCGACCACAATCCAATGGCGCGGGCCCGATCGTGCGGCTCGCGAAAAACGTTGGTGAGGATCGAAAGTGTCGAGGGCATGACCGCCGCACCCCCCACACCCATGAACGCGCGCGCCGCGATGAGCGAACCAGTCGAGGTCGAGAACGCCGACAGCGCCGAACCGACACCAAAGATCAACAATCCGATAAGGAATACACGTTTGCGACCCCAGTGGTCCCCGAGCGATCCGGCGATCAAGAGCAGGCCGGCGAGCACGATGATGTAGGCGTCAACCACCCACTGCAACTGGGTGGACGTGGCGTGCAGGTCACGCACGATGCTGGGTAGCGCCACGTTGAGGATCGTCCCGTCGAGGTTGATGATCAACACGCTCAGACTCAACACAGCCAGTGTCACGCCGCGCGATTCGAAGCGGACGCCGTTCTTTCGCTGACGCGGCAACAGCCCCGTGTGCGACACGCGCAACCTCCCCTGCTGCCCGGAGATTAGCTACGCCACCGCAACCTACCCAGGGACCAAAGTCACCAACCCCGGCTCATCGGCCGTACATTGATGTGGTGAACCATTCGTCGCGTCGCCCGGGCGGCGGTTGTTGTCGCGGCGATCGGTGATGTCCACTAGCGTCGCCGTCGTCTTTGCCGTCGCGACCGCGCTGGCCAATGCCTTCGCCCTCGCCACCCAACACGCGGCGAGCGTGAGCGGTGACCCAGCGCGACGCGGTTGGGCATTGCTCGGCTACCTCGTTCGACACCCGCTCTGGCTGCTCGGTTGGCTCGGCATGGGCGCGTCGCTCGCCTTCCAGGCGGTCGCGCTGCACTTCGGCCCCTTGTCATTGGTCCAGCCACTGCTCGTGAGCGAGCTCGTCCTCGCGCTCGTGGTGCGCCGACTGTGGCTGCGCCAGTCGCTTCGACGCGTCGCGTGGGTCTCGGCGGTCGTGACCACGCTGGCATTGGCCGTCTTCCTCGTCGTGACCAACCCCCGCGCCAGCGCGTGGAACCCATCGGCGCGAGACTGGCTGTGGCCGAGCGTCGTGGTGGCGGTACTGGTCGTCATCGCCGCCGCGCTCGCGCGAGCCGGCTCGCCGGCGCGCCGCGCCGGCGCGTACGCCAGCGCGACGGCGCTCATCTGGGCGCTCGAGGCCACGTTCATCAAGGCGACCGCCGACGCGCTGGCGGCTGGCGGCGTCTCGCTTTTGCTCACTACCTGGCCCTTGTACGCACTGATTGTCTGCGGTGGCGTGGGGCTGATCACCGAACAAGCGGCGTTGCACGTCGGGCCCTTGAAGATCTCCCAACCAATCATCGTCATCGTCGACCCCATCGCGTCGATCCTGCTTGGCGTAGTGCTCTATCGCGAACGTTTGGTGACGTCACCGGCCACGATTGCCGTCGCGTCGGTCGCCTTCCTCGTCGTCGCCGCGGGTGTCGTCTCGATGACCCGAACGGTACCCGACACCGCGAACACACTCCACCGTCTCTAGACACTCGACTCGGCAACGTTCAGGACTGAGCAAATCTCCACCATTAATAGAGAAAACAAAGGCTTTTATCCCTACGTTGTCACGTGGAAAAGGGGTGAACGAGCTCGCGCGTGCACTTTCCTTGTCACGCCTGGCTTTTCGGCCACCGTGTCCAACAGCCGCGCCCCGACCCAGGGGACACATCTGAGGCGAACAGCGCGGCGACCGTGACCGCCGCGACCCCGTGGCATCATCGAACGGATCACCGCGCAAGCCTTCGCGCCATAACCACCGGGGTCCAGCATCGTGTCCAAGAGTCGTTCCACGCACCACCCGAAGGGCGGACCCGCCACTCGGCCCGCCACCGGTTCCACCAAGGGCCGGCCCACCACAGCGCGCAAACGCCCCTTCACGCAACGCCAACGCCGACAGCGCCGCCGAACCATCTACAGCATCGTCGTCGCCCTCGTACTCGTCGCGACCATCACCATCGCCTTCGTCGGCCGCTCCTCGTCGGCTGGCTACCGGACGACGGCGACGAACTGGTCCCTGCCCACGTTGGGCGGAGGAGCCAAGGTTGACCTCGCCTCGCTGAAAGGTCGCCCCACGGTCGTGAACTTCTTCGCGTCGTGGTGCCAGGTGTGCGCCTCGGAGTTGCCCGTCTTCGCCCACGACGCGGTCGCGTTACGTGGGAAGGTGAACGTCGTCGAGGTGAACGCCCTCGAGACCGGCGACGGTCAATCGTTCGCCAATCAGTACCACCTCTTCAGCGACGTCACGGCGGTGTTACGCGACGTCGGTGGCGCCCAGGGCGACGGGCTCTTTCAGAGTCTCGGTGGTAGTTCGTCGCTACCGATGACCGCGTTCTACGGTGCCGACGGCAGTTTGATCACGACCCATATCGGGGGTTACGACGCGGCCACGCTCGCGGCCCAGTTGAAGACCCTCTACGGCGTGTCAGTGCCGCTCTAGTCAATGGGCGTCACCGGAATCAGTCTCGTGACCGCCTTCGCCGGCGGCGTCGCATCCTTCGCCTCGCCCTGCGTACTGCCACTGGTGCCAGCGTATTTGGCGATCGTCGGCGGGCTGGACGTCGCGCTGCCGGCCAACACTGGCGGCGCCACCATGGTCGCGACCCATCGACGCCACGTTGGCAGGCTCACCCGGGACACCCTGCTGTTCGTCGTCGGCTTCGGCGCGGTCTTCGTCGTGCTCGGACTCTCGGCCAGTGCCATTGGCCGCGCCGTCATTCAGCAACAGGCACTGCTAACCAGACTCGCTGGCGTCCTCATCGAGGCCATGGCGCTATTCCTCGCGGGCACGGTCGTGCTGCGCACGCCGTCGATGTATCGAGAGTGGCGCCCCCACCCCCAGCTCGCGCGCTTGGGACCGTTCGCGGCACCGGTGGCGGGCGCGGCGTTCGCCTTCGGGTGGACACCGTGCGTCGGCCCTATCCTCGCCTCGGTCCTCGCTCTCTCGGCCCAGCAGGGACACACCGGATCAGCCGCGATTCTGCTCTCGGTGTACTCGCTCGGCCTGGGCGCCCCGTTCCTCGCCGTGGCCGTCTTCTTTGATCGGTTGCAACGTCCGATGACGTGGTTGAAGCGCCACGGAAGCGCCGTGACGATCGTGAGCGCGACGGTCCTTGGGGTGCTCGGCATACTGCTCGTCCTCGACCGTCTGGCGTGGGTCACCACCCTCTTCCAACGCATCGGTTGACGGACGACTTCGGCAACCCGCGCCGTGACGGTCCTCGGTCAGGTTGCGATCAGACCGGCTCGCGCCACCGCGGTGGTCGCTTCTCGATGAAGGCGGCGATGCTCTCCTGGGCGTCGACGATCAGCGCGCCGTCGGCCATCACCTGTGTGGCAAGCGCGTACGCCTCGGGCTGGGCGAGGTCCATCTGTTGGTAGAAGGCCCGCTTGCCGATGGCCTTTGACTCCACGCTGCCGCGCGTCACCCGGCGCACCAGGTCGTCCGTAGCCCGGTCGAGGTTACTAAGGGGGACGACGTCGTTGACCAGTCCCCACGCGGCGGCGGTGCGCGCGTCGATCGCGTCGCCACTCATGCCCATCTCCAGTGCCCGACGACGTCCAATCAGCCGTGCGACGGCCACGAGCGGCGTCGTGCAGAAAAGCCCCCCCTTGCCGCCGGGAGTCGCGAACGTCGCCTCCTCGGCCGCCACCGCCAAGTCCGCCGAGGCTACGAGTTGACAACCAGCACCCGTGGCGAGAGCGTGCACGCGCGCGACCACGGGCTGTGGCATGGTCTGGAGGGCCGTCATCATCGTCGTGCACGTGGCAAAGAGCGACTGGACCTCCGCGGGTGACTTATCAGCCATCTCCGCGAAGTCGTGACCGGCGCTGAAGAGTCGGCCCTTGGCCGCGAGGATAACGCCGACGGCGCTACTGGCACCGACGTCACCAAGGGCCTCGGTGAGCTCCAGCATCATCTGGCGCGACAACACGTTGAGTCGATCGGGGTGGTTGAGCCAGATGGTGGTTATCGGTCCTTCGCGCTCCACCAGCACGTACTGAAACTCATTCGCCATGGCCCACCGCCTTCGTCGTCTTCAGATTACCGTCGCACCTTTTAGCCGACGAACGCCGAGCCCGTCACGGATTGCCGAGTGCCCTGGCGACGATCGCCAGGCGGTCGCGGTCCACGCTCCACCAGATCGAACGGCCGTGTTTGGTCCCGCGCAGGAGTCCGACGTCGGCGAGGACCTTCGTGTGGTGCGAGATCGTGGGCTGGCTGCGCTCGAGTGGACCGACGAGGTCACAGGCGCAGGTAGGTCCACGCTCGGCGATGATCGAGATCAGGCGCAGCCGAATCGGGTCGGCCAGTGCCCCGAGCAGCCGGGCCAACGCGACCGCCCCCTGCGTATCGAGGGTGGCGTCACCGATCGCCGGCCAGTCCTCGTCTGTCACGAGCGTCACGACACGCCCACCCAGCCAGAGACCAGTTCCACCACCTCGAGTGTACGGTCACGTCTACCGAGTCTCTGCGAGGCCACCGTGCATCGTCGACGCAGTGTCGCATCGACAAGCGACCTCCCAGTCGGTACCGGGACGAAAGTCCCTAGACGAACGATCCCGATACATTTACGCTTGTCGATGTATTCGATGTGAACCCGTCACACCGCGTATCGGAGAGTGAGGTGGTCGCCACCGTGCCTACCGCCGAAACAATGTCGCGACGCTCCAGCACCAACGAGCTGACGCCAGAAGCGACCCACGTTTATCACGACCACACGAGCGAGGCGGCCCCACCGACGAGTGCCCTGCGTGACTTCCACCCGGGTTGGTACGGCGCAGTGATGGGCACGGCGGTCATCGCCATCGTCGCGATGCAGAACCCCGGTGGATTCACGGGCCTCGCCGCGTCGACGCGCGTCATCGCCCAGGTAATCACCATCCTCAGTATCGTGCTCGCGATCGGACTGCTCGTGCCCTACCTCGCCCGAATCGTCTGGCACTTCGACGCCGCGGCCGCGACCTTGCGCGATCCCGTCCAGGGCGGTCTCTACGGCACGCTTCCCGGTGGGATCCTCGTCATCGCGGCCACGATGGCCGTCGTTGGCCCGACGTGGTTCGCATCGAACACCGTTCGATCGATCGTCTCGGCGCTCGACTGGGTCGGCGTGCCCACGGCCCTCGCCATCAGCGTCGTCTTCGCCTACTTACTCTTCGTGCATCCGTCGGTGAACATCGAGGTCGTCAACGGCAGCTGGTTCATCCCGCCCGTGGTCAACGTCATCGTCCCACTCGTCATCCTGCCGTTGATGCCCGGGTCGTCGCCCGCGACGGCGCGCGCGTTGCTCTTCATGTCCTACGCCTTCTGGGGTGTGGGCTTCGTGCTCTACGTGATGATCCTCGCCATGCTGTTCCAGCGGCTCATCGTGCACCCACTACCCCACGCGGCTCTGGCCCCGTCACTCTGGATCGGGCTCGGACCGATCGGGGTGGGCACGGTGACCCTGGTGAAGATGGCCGCCGCGGGTGCCGCCCTCTACGGGCCGGTAGACCCCAGCATCGAAGTCTTCTCCAACCTCTTCGCCACCGCCCTATGGGGATTTGGCGCCTGGTGGCTCATCGCTGCAACCATCCTGCTCGTGCGCTATCTGCGCACCGGACCGCTCCCCTTTGGCATCGGCTGGTGGGCCTTCACCTTCCCGCTCGGTGCCTACACGACCGCGACGCTGGTGCTCGCGCAGAGTTGGGACCTAAGCGCGCTGCGGTGGTTCGGGGCCGGGCTCGCCGTCGTCCTCGCACTCTTCTGGCTCGCCGTGACCGCGCGCACGATCGTCGCGCTCACGGTGAGGTCTCGACGGGCGACACTGCGCGTCCCGTCCCTGCCCCGCGGGGGCTGAGCGTCCGCGTTACAGCGTGTGTCCTATTTGGACCCACCGGTTCGCCTTGACCAGCTGAACCAAAAGGCCCAGCGGTGCTTGCTCACCGTCCGAGTTCCCAGACAGTTGTCAGTCTGAGTGCTCGGTTCCGACCCAGGGCCCTCATCACGTTGCCGTGACGGTTGTGCGGGTGACGATCGGCTCTTCCCGCGTGCTTCGCGGTGTAGATCCGTGGCGGATCAGGCAGTAGAGAGAAGCAGAGCGTGCGTTGGTTCCTTCAGTGTCACCGCGGAGGGTCGCGCGGGCTGCCAGCGGGCGAGATTGATCGCCGCGTTGAGGTCGCGGTCGATGACGAGGCCACAGGCCCCACACGAGTAGGTCCGCGTCGACAGGTCGAGGTCGTTTGTGACGACGCCACAGCCCGAACAGGTCTTGGAACTCGGGAACCATCGGTCGGCGACCCGCACCTCGACCCCGTGCCACCTGGCCTTGTAGAGGAGCTGGCGCGAGAGCTC
>JAJYSP010000008.1 GCA_021793515.1 Actinomycetes bacterium
TCATTCCAGTGGATCAGCCAGCTGAACTGGGCCCACGATTCGTGGACTGCGCCAGTGGACGCGCGGCGCATCAAGCCGTCCGAGAACGCCACCGACGCCACGATCAGCCAGGTTCTTCGCCTCGTGAGCGCCCTCGAAGAGAGTAACGGCGCTGGCGTGTCACCGCTGTTCGTCTTTGATGCGGGCTATGACCCGATTGCCATTGGTGACGGACTGTCAAAGGTGAACGCCCAGGCCCTTGTGCGCATCAGTTCCAAGCGGGTGTTTCACTTCGATCCGGCCCCACCAACGGGTGGCCGCGGTCGACCACCGCGCCATGGCGCGCGCTTCGCCCTCTCTGACCCCGAGACCTGGACTACCCCCGACGCAGAGCTCGATTCTCACGACCCGCGCTATGGAGGAGTCAACGTGCAGGTGTGGCACGGACTGCACCCCCAGTTGATGGCCCGGGGCCACTGGGGAAAGTCGAGCCCACTACCAATCGTGCGCGGCAGCGTCATGCGCGTCGAGGTCGAGCACTTGCCCAAACGTTCGATGGCGGTGAAGAAGACGCTCTGGTTGTGGTGGTCGGGACCGGGAGAGCCAGACCTCGATCTCTGCTGGCATGCCTATCTGCGACGTTTCGATATCGAGCACACGTTTCGCTTCGTCAAGAACACGCTCGGCTGGACCACGCCCGCACTGCGAACACCCGAGCAGGCCGAACGCTGGACGTGGCTCGTTCTCGCGGCCTATACCCAACTTCGTCTCGCTCGCGGACTCGTCGAAGACATGCGCCTGCCCTGGGAGAAACGTCGGAGTCCTTCGCGACTAAGCCCCGTGAGGGTTCGCCGGGGATTTACCCGACTGCGTGCACAGATCGGCACTCCAGCGCATCCACCGAAATTCCATGAGCCCGGTCCCGGGCGCCCCAAAGGCACTCAAAAACCACCAAGAACTCGCTATCCGGTGATCAAGAAAGCAGCCTGACGAAGTCCGAAGGGTTTAATCGCAAGCTTAGACGAATTCCGGCGTCAGGTGCAATACGTCCCCGGTCCCTTGGATTCGAGGACCGGATCTCCATCCCGCCGCTGGTGCGCCATCCGCCACAGCGCCCGTGCGATCGCCCAGTTACGGCGCTCATCGTCTTCAGGGTTGAGTCGGGCGACGACCGCGCGCTGGGTGAGGATTCCGTCCGATCCGACGAGCTCGTCCAAGACCGCCAGGATCTCGGTACGGACGCAACGTTCCGTCCGACCAGGACGTACACCCACCCGAAAGCTCGCCAAGCGTACTAGTCGCGGTTTCGCCTGGGGTATCGGCACCTCCACCACCAGGGCGTGACCAACCACGCTCGGGCGTTGCCACGAGAGCAGTGCCGTCACGGTGCCCTGATGGCCTTGCTCCGCACAGCAACGTCAGAGTCTGGGCTGACTACTGGAGTCTGCTTCCGGATGTGCGCAACTGCCAGATGACAGTATCGAGCGCAGCACTCCTCATAGTCGCGTTAGAAGTGCCGCACCAAAGTCAACTGTCTTGCCGTTGGAGCACCAGCATCGACGGCGACCCAACCGATGACCTGCTCCCAATGACCGCCGAAGAGCGCGAGGACTTGACCGTCACGAGGGTCCCCCTCCTCCAGGCCATTGTGAACCCTCTCGCCGCGTCCTGCCCCGCTTTCGAGAGCGGCTGTCATGGAGATGAGCGACCGCGCCCCGTGCCGCCGCAGATCCGCCGCGTGAGACTGACACGCGGGATAACTCGTCAGCCCGCCCCGGGCAAGTTCAGGTGATAGATCAACGCGAGCAGCTGCTTCAATGATCTCGTCGGGTACTTCCACTGCCCAAACACGCCGGGCAACGCCCTGAAGATCTTCCGGATCCGTGATCTCCTCGTGACGCAAGAACTCTGCCCACGCCCCATCGGGAGTATCTGCCAGATAGGTCACCGGGCCGTCATCTGCCCCATGCCAACGGGCAGGCGGCTGGGGGCCCGCTTCCCAGATGAACGGATACCGGGGATCGCCCTGGCGAAACCAAACGGCCATCTCAACTGGCGCCCGCGCCAACCAGCGCGGCCGCCAGGTTGCGCACTTTGACGATCTCTGGACCCTCGGGGTCCCAGTCACTTGAGAGCAGAGAAGACGGAGACTTGCCGTCAAGCGCTGTGCGCGGTCGCGAGAACCAGCGGCGGATTCCGAAGTCGTTGTACGCCCCGGCCAGGTCGACCGTCACAAGGGCGAGTGCATGAAGTCGCCCGGTGATGACCTCAGGTGTTGCCCTCTCACCTGATGCATAGCGACGAAGGCTCGATGTGCTGACGTGTAGAAGGCCGGCCAGCATGTCGTCCCCGAGTGTCTCACGCACGTGCGGCCACTCGTCCTCCGGCATTGGACTGTGCTCCGTTCCCTCAAGTGCCAACTGCACCGCCCCCTCCATGTCGCCTGCATCGAATGCTGCGACGCTGTTCGTTGCGACGCGGCGTGCACTCAACCACACGAGAACCTCTCGCACTTCATCTACTGTTCGTGTTTTGACTGGGGAGGCCGACAGCCACCCCATAGTCTCTGAACGCGCAATAAGGCGTAGCGCACTCCGCGCGGCAGCGGGATTCTTCTTGAACGGAATGGAATCGGAACCTGAACGGACGTAGCTCATACTCCGAAGTATACCCGAAATGCTTCCGTAGTGCCGATCTCGGAGATCACGCCAGAGGCGTACATTCACGTTGTAGGCCAACCCACCGTAGCCTCACACGGCTACGACGTCCTGGGTAAGTAGAAGTCCATCACCCGATTCACTTCCTCCGGCACCACCCCACCCTCACCCGCTCGAGTTCCGGCGCCCGCCCCCGGTCGCCCCGGTACATCCGGTCGATCGCCCGCTGCACGGCGCCGTGCTCCCTCGTCCCGGTGAAGATCCCCAGATACCCGTAGACGTCGCGCGTGGCGAACACATCGCCCACTTCCACACCCAGATCATCCAACGCCGCCAACACCCGCTCGCGCGCCGTCCCGGGCCGACGCAGGCTGCGCAGTGCGACCTGGAACGGGGCTGGCCGCACCAGCCACGGTTTCGCCTGGGGTATCTGCATCTCCACCAACCTGTTCGGCGTATAGGTGGGACTCCTGGTGCGTAACTCTCGACCGTCCGTCCCTGATGAACAGGTTGAACGGGCGAGGGGGATGCGCACCACCGTCCGGTCTAAAAGCCGAACAGGCTCCACCCAGAGCGTGTTGAACCGCGCTCGGACACCGTCCCGAGAAGGCGTAGCGCAATCAGTGCCCCGTACGTGCCAGCGATGCACATCTTGCAGGAAGCACCGCTGGTCTCCTGGCTCTACGGGCCAATCGATCTAGTGTTGCGTCGAACAACCGGAAGTGATGCCAAAACAGTATAATGGCAGCACAGAGGAGAACACAGACTATGGAACACGTGAAGAAGCCCACCCCGAAGAAGCAGCCACCCTCAATCTCCGTACGTTTCCGGAACTCTGCCGTCAGGAAGATGCTCCGCCAGGTGTCCGAACTTGAGGGCATCTCACAGCGAGAGTTGATTGAGGAAGCGGTGTCGACTGACCTCACACTCCGAGGCGCCAGGCTAGCTAGCGACCTTGAGCTGGCCGCGAGCCGACTTCGAGCCCTGAGCGCGTCCGCGTATCGCAAGGTCGTTGATCGCAGCATCGAGGAGTTCGCTGAAGCGGAAGGCCTCCCTGAGCCGATTCGCGCTCGTGCTACTCATTCGTCGCCTGAGTTCGCGCTTGTTGGGGGCATCGACTCGAGTCTGGTCAAGGCCCTCGCCGCGTTCGAGAGCGACCTAAAGTCCCAAGTCTCAGAGGGAGAAGACGATCCAGTCTCCGAAGCAGCATCCCCTCTTGACTCCTCAATCGACCTTCAGAGTGCTCATTCGCTCGGGCGCAGCACCAGTAGTCCGCGAGTCTGACGCCGCCTCGTGCCGGGACCGCCGTGGAACGACGATGACCCCGCCGACGCTGGCAGGATCATCTCGAATGTGAGAAACCTGTTGCGGGCGATCCAGTCCGCTGCCGGCGCTCGGGCCCCGCTGACCACTGCGGATCTCCTCAGTTGGCACGACACCTTGTACGCAGGGTGCTCAGTACCGGTTGCGGGGTACCGTGGCCACTTTCGCGGAGATGCGTCAGTACTGGAGCTCGTTGACTACGAAGTGCGAGTTGGTGTCGCGCCGGGTACTGCATCCGCTGCCGTGACATCCAGCGTGAACCGGCTGGTCGCGGCGCTCAACAAGGCGACCGCGGCTCTTGACGCCGAGATTGCGCTCGGCACTACCCCAAACCCGGGCCAGATCACCGCAGTGCTCACCTTGTGTGCCAGTGCCCACGGGGAGTGGCTGAGGATTCATCCCTTTGCAAACGGAAACGGCCGCGTTGGACGCGCTCTTGTTGCGTGGATAGCCCTTCGCTATAACTTGCCAGTCTTTCTCAAGGTCAAGCCCCGACCCACCGGGAACGCTTACGTGACCGCAGCACAGACGGTAATGACCTCGGCTCCGAACCGCGATTTCGCGATGCTCAGCGTCTTCGCCCAGATGCTCAATGAGGCTTTGGCCCCCTGGCTTTCTGGCCCGCCTGGAAAGACCCCGATGCAACCCTGACAACGCCCCCGGCTTCACGGTCACTCCGTGCCATCCGCTGGAGGGCCTTATCCACGGCCCAACCCCGCCGCTCGTCGCGCCCCGGGTTGAGCCGCGCCATAACTGCCCGCTTTGTGAACTCCCCGTGTTCGTCCACGAGTTCGGGCAGCACCGCGCAGATTTCGTCGCGCATCCGGTCCGTGCGACGCTCCGGCCGGAATCCCACGCGGAAGCTCGCCAGGCGCACCAACCACGGTTTCGCCTGGGGTATCGGCACCTCCACAACCAGCTTTTGATCAGGTAGGACACTTGATTTCCAGTCGAGGGCATTCTTGAGTGCGCCGCCGCTGCAACCGGGCACTGTCAGCGACATGAGTTCCTTGACAGACCTTGACAAGAGTAAGCCAACCGGTACACTTGAAGGTATGAACTCGTCCAACGCATGGATGACAGACGCCCCGGAGACGCGGGCGGAAGACAGTTTCCTGAGCGAAGCCCTTCTTATTGTTCGAAGGCTCCACGCATCGAGACCGGGTGAGTGGCGTAGCTTGCGCAAGGAGTTCTCGAGCCCGGAGGAACTCAGCGACGTACTCCTCGCGCAGTTGCCGCGGCGCTCGCCATGGGACGCTGCCGTGGGCCCGTTCTACACGACGGAGCAGCTCATGCGGTTGTACAAGGTGTCGCGCCAGGCGATCTCCGATCGGCTTCGCCGCCATACCCTCCTGGGACTGCGGACCAGTGATGGTCAGGTGCTCTACCCGGTCTTTCAGTTCCGTGGACGAGAGGTCATCAACGGACTGTCCAAGATCCTGAGTGTGGTGGCTGACGCCGCCGATGACTGGACGCTTGCGTCCTGGCTCGTGGTGAACCAGCCGACGCTGGAGATGAGCGTGATCGAGGCCTTGGAAAAGTACGGGCCCACCGATGAGTTGATCGACCTCGCCCACCGCGCCGTTGATCGCTGGTCACGCTGACACACTCTCAGAGCCACCAGAAGCGCCCTCCTTCAAGTGGGCTGGACGGGTTCCCGACGACCAGCGTCGCCGGACCACTGTGGCGCGCCGCTCGCAAGGGGCCGTGGTGGTACTGCAGTGACCGGGAGTGCCGGTTCGATCTCCGCGATCCTCGAGGAACATGCTACCTGGGCACGGATGAACTGGTCGGACTCTTGGAGCCGCTCGGTCCCGAGATCAACGTCGGCGTGGTGGCTAGCGACCGCCTCGACGAACTCAATCTGTTCACGTGGGCCCCCGACACGCCGCTCGTGCTGGCCGACCTGACCCGACGCGAGGCGGCGGGGTTCGGGGTAACCAATGAACTGAGCGCCATGGTCCCCTACGACGTGCCTCAGTCGTGGGCTGACGAGTTGGATCAGACTGAAGTGGTTGAAGGGATTCGCTACCGTGGCCGATTCGACCCCGGTGACCCCGGGCGCGCCGTAGCTCACTTCGGCCCCGCCGGCGAAGCCGAACGCCCCACCGGTCGCGGCAAGAAGATCGGCGCGGCTCTGCGCCGTCGCCTCGAGCAAGAGTGCAAGATTCGCGTCGCTCCGGCGCCCAGCTCGACTGAGGTAACCATCGCCGCCCCGGACTGGTGATCATCAGGCTCCGAGCCCCGGAGTGTCACGGCGATTACACCACTCGCCGCTCGACGAGATACCTTCCGGGACCCACAACTTCCAGATACTTCACATTCCCTCGCGCTCGACTACATACGCCCTCACCTTGGTGAGCAAGGGAAGCTGTCTGGTCCTCCCTTCGAGACTCTCCGGTGATGGTGCGTCGTTCAGCGTGTTGACCCCCGCGCAACCATTGGTGGTGCTCCCGAAACACTTCGAGCCGGTCCGTTCACTATCCACCGAGTTGTCGAGGCGGGCACGGCCCTTCTGTCACTGAAGAGCAGGGAGTTGTTGCCGGGGTCACGGTCTGGCGGGTTGCCGCCGCCGGTAGCCTGAGTCGACGTGACCTCTCCCCCGTATCCCAACCTGTCGCGCCCGTCGGTGCTCTTGTTTGACCTCGATGGAACTCTCGTGGACTCCGCCGATGGCATCGTGTGGTCATTCGAAGCGACTCTTCGAGACTTCGATCGCGAGGTCGACCAGACCCGCCTGCGAACGTTCATCGGTCCACCACTCGACTACTCGTTCACACAGCTGGGTTTCGCAGCCGCGGAGATGGACAACGTCCTCGCGCGCTACCGCGATCACTACCAACGCGAGGGGATGCACCGTTGCCAGCTCTACGACGGTGTCAGGTCCCTCCTCGAGTCCCTGACCGCGCAACAGGTGCCACTCGTGGTGGCGACAGCCAAGCGAGTCGACTTCGCGAACGATATCTTGGCGACGCTCGGCATCGCGCACCGCTTCCCCGTGGTGTGTGGCGCCCCCGTCGATGGACGTCTGACGTCTAAAGACGTGATCGTCGCGGAAGCCATCGCACGAACCGACGCGCCGCGCGAGAATGCTTGGATGGTTGGTGACCGCCGCTTCGACGTCGTGGCGGCGCACCAACACGGCTTGACGAGCATCGGCGTGACGTGGGGTTACGGGAGCGCGGACGAACTCAGTGCCGCGGGCGCGTCGGTGCTCGTGGACAGTCCACGACAACTAGGTGAACTCGTCCTTGGTGCACCGGTGGTGCACGGAATTGACTGAGCGTAGGAACGACGTGAGTCGCAGGGTGCCCACCCGGTCGCGCAACACGAGATCTGCCACCTCGACCGCCGTTAGCCACGGGCGCAGACCAAACGTGCATGTCACGCGACCGAGGGCGACGTCACGTTCGCGACGAACGCGCTTTCTGTCTCGAACCTGCCGCGTCGGGCACCGATCCGATCAACTATTGAGGGCTTCGGCGAATGACGTTGGGTCGTCGACGGTGATAGCGAAGCGGCGGCCCCGAGACAGGTCGAGCCGTAACGCGTCACCGCTTCGGGTGACGACCGCCGCACGACGCAGGAGCGCGAGACTGCCGCGGTACCCCCAGCCGCCCGTTCGCAGCAACGTTAGCGACGTCGCCTGAGCGTGCTCGATGTCGGTGGCGTCGAACGATTGACGGATCATCCCGCCAGGACCGTAAACGACCTCGAAGCGTCGGCCATCCGACGTTTGCACGACTCGAGCGACGATCCGAGACGCGAGCACCGCCACGACGGCGACGACGAGTACCGAGAGCGCCGTCTTGGCGCGACTGGCGGGGAACCGTCGCCGTCGACGCGGTACGAAGACCGTCGCGACACACACCGAGAGCAACAATGCGACGAGGCGACCCGAACGGAGCCGCTCCTCGATGACGATTGGTGAAGACTCCATGACCAAAGCCTAGGCACGATCTACGTGCCGTGCGCCGTTACTATCACGACGTTCTCGTCATGCATCGCGCCACGCCACTCGCCCCACGCGAAGGACGACAGCGCTGTCACCCCCTCTTGCAGGAGTCGTCGAGCGAGCACGCCCTTGACCGCCTTCGCCGCGTGGCCGATGGGCTTGGCCCCATCAGCAGACTGGAAGCGAACCGTTATGACGGTCGTCGAAGCCGCGATGCGCTCCATGTCCACGACGCGTCGATGTTCGGCTGGCAGCAGGTCGACGATGGGGTGTCGCCCCACCACGCGTACCAGTGCATCGGTCACCGGTTCGCGCCAGTACGAGGTGAGTGGACCGCGGTCGACGAGCGACGCGTGGAACGTGAGTCGGTAGTCGGCGATCGGATCCTCACCGGCCGTGACACCGTAGAGCGCCGATGGCACCAGGACCCGCCGGCGTTGGGTCGACTTCAGCGTCGTCGGGTCCAGATGGGTCCAGACGACGCCGTTGTATCGACGCCACGTCGCGAAGACTGGCGCGTCACCGGCAACGATTCGCTCGAGCGCGTCGCCCGCACGGTCCAGTAGCGCGCCGCGAAGGTGCGTCAATCGTTCGAGGGCGCCACGGTCGCCGCTGACCGTCGCGAGCGACGTGATGAGCGACGAACGTCGCTCATCGAGCAGGTCGTCGAACACCCCTCGTCGCGTGCCCATCCCACCCCCGAGCGCCTTGCCCTCCGACGGCGGCAGCAAGACGAACGGGGCCAGTGACATGGCCCTTTACGGTACCGGGTCTAGGCGGCGTTCAACACTTCGGGCGTCAGTCCCATCGCGCGAACAAAGTTACGAACCTTGACCACTTGGTCCTCGGTGAGATCCCGGGTCCGAGTCGATCCGAACGAGATCGTCTCACCGTCTACCGTCACCGCCCAGTTTCCCCGATGCGTCTCGTGCACGACCCCGAAACGGGCGAGCAACGAACAGACGTCATGCCACTGAATGTTGTGATTCAACGGGTGCGTGAACAACTTTTGCAGTGTCACGCGGTGGTGGTGGTCCAACTTGCTCAGCATTACTGACCCCCTTCGGCGTCCGATGGCCGGACTCCAAGATCATGGTCGCGCACCTAGGGGGCGATGTCAAGGAGCGAAATCAGCTCGACGTGCTCGGTCATGGGGAAAAGGTCGAGGATCTCCATATGGGAGACCGAAAAACCACTCGATAAGAAGACCTTAAGATCTCGGGCGAACGTGGCCGCGTCACACGACACGTAGACGATGCGTCGCGGCCGTCGATCCGCGATCGCCGCAGCCACACCCTTAGCCAGCCCGGCCCGCGGCGGGTCGACGACCACGATGTCGCTCGGACCAATGAGGTTGCGCACGACATCCGCAGTAACCATCGTCTGGCGAACCCGAAGTTGGCTGTGGCCGGCACCGTTCTCACGTGCGTCGCGCACAGCGTGCGGCGATGATTCAACACCCACCACGCGCCCAGTAGTGCCCACGGCCGCCGCCAGCGCCACCGTGAAGAGTCCGACGCCACTGTAGAGGTCGACGACCCGGTCGCCTCGTTGAACGCTTGACAGCGATAACACCCGCTCGAGGAGCATGGACGGAGCGTCGACGTGCGACTGCCAAAACGACTGGGGCGAGACGTTGTAGAACGTGTCGCCGACGGCAACCCGTGAGAAGGGCGCTGGATCGATTCGGTGGCCACGCAGGTCACAGACCTCGAAGCGAGCTGTGCGACCAACGTGGCGCTTGACCACGGCGAAGGGCGGCGCGTCGCCGATAGCGCGCAACTCGACCTCGTCGGCCTGTTTCCACTCAGTACTGAACGCCTCTTGGGCTCGCGAGTCCACGAGCCAGCAGGGATTGATCGTGACCAACGAGTGCGATCGGCTCGCGCGCAGGGCCAATCGGCCGTCGTCGTCCACCGCACAGCGCAAGCGAGTCCGACTGCCCTGGGCGGGCGACGGGGCGTGCACCAACGCCGGCGTGTAGTCGATTCCGGCGATACGTCTGAGTTGTTCGGTGACGATCGATTCCTTCCACGACGCCTGTCCCGCAACAGACGCGTGTTGGAGATCGCACCCGCCACATCCGCCGGCACCGGAGAACCGACAGGGTGCCGTCACTCGATCGGCACTCGGTTCGAGGACTCGTCGCGTAACCGCGCGAGCAAAGGACGTGGTCCGTTCGCCGACGCTCACCGCGACCAACTCACCGGGCAGGCTGTCACGCACGAACACGACGAGTCCGTCACTGAGTCGACCGACGCCCCCTCCCGTGGCGGGTCGCTCAATACGGACTATCTCTTCGTCGGTGGGGTCGGACACCGCCGTATCCTACCGAGGCCACCTCGGTTGGCACACCGCGAAGTCGCTGGGGCCATCAACGACCTCGACCTCCTCGGTGTCACGCTCGCGCCAGTCGACCTCACACGGCCGCGTCAGGTCCGACCGCGGGGTCGTACGCCCTCGAGTGGGCGACGACTACGTCGATGAGTTCGCGTGCCCGCTCGCGCGCCCGGGGTTCCTCGTCCACTGTCTGAGCGATGAGGGCCGCCGGGTCGTAGCCCAGGGAACGGGCATCATCACCACTCGCGTCGAACCAGTCGCGCAGCTGCGCCGCATCGATCTCTGGGTGGAACTGCACGCCGATGTGTCGACCAATGGAAAACGCCTGCACGCAACGACTCGACGTTGCCCACAACGTGGCCGTCGCGGGTAAGCGGCACGCGTCAAAGTGGTATTCGAACCACGGCCCAGGTCCGATGGGGGAATCGGCAGTCGGTTCGACGACGTGCCAACCGATCTCCGGTTCGTTTCCCGGCCCGACCACTCCACCGAAGTATCGACAGAGTGCTTGAGCCCCAAAGCAGATGCCAAAGACGGTGATCCCTCGCCGGTCAGCATCCTCGATGAGCGCGAGTTCGCGAGCGAACCACGCCCGTTCGACGTCCGGGTCGTAGACGGCCGCGCTCGACCCGAGTATCACCACGAGGTCAACGTTCTCGAGCGACGGCGTTGAACTCGACTCGTTGAAGAGCAGCACAGCCAACTCGAAGCCACGCGACACCAACGCCTCACCGACAAGACCGGGGTTGTCTTCTCGGTGATGGCGCAGAACAAGGGCTCGAGCCGCCGTCACGCCAACCCGTCCGCGTTCGTCGGCCAGCCTACGATGGCGTCCACCCGAGCGAGGTCGCGATCTCCTTGCACGTCGGACAGATCGGGTACTTCTTCGGGTCGCGGCCCGGGACCCAGACCTTGCCGCACAGGGCGGTGACGGGAGTGGCGTTTATGATCCCCTCGACCACGGAATTGCCGATCGGAACGAACTCACCACCCTCGGGTGTGTAGCCCTCCAAGACCACGTGGGCGAACCGGTCGTGGTCGCCATCGTCGGTGATCGGCGTGGTGGTTTCGCGGATCTCGGTGTTGGCGTTGCTCACAGTTTCATATGTTACCGACCGCCGTCACTAGTCTCGTAGCGTCATGCCGCGACGCCGCCGACGACCCTCCACGCGACCACTCGGACGAGTTGCGTCCCATTTCACGCGCGATGGGACGCCCAAACAGCCCTATCGGACCCAGGCCGAGGCCCAAAGTGCCGCCCAACTCGCCTGGACACTCAACGGCGTCGACTTGAATTCGTACCGCTGCGACTACTGCTTCCAGTGGCATATCGGCCGTCGTTTCCGCGGGGATTAGCGCCGCAGGACGAAACCGGGCAAGATAGATGAACGCGACAGGGAAAGGTTCACCATGGCGGTTCAGGCCTACATCTTGATTCAGTCCGAAATCGGCTCCAGTGAGAACGTGGTCACGGCGACCCGGGCCGTTCCGGGCGTCATCGAGTCATTCGAAGTGACCGGTCCCTACGACGTCATCGTCCGGTGCGAGGCCGAGAGTGTCGATGACCTCGGTAAGTTCATTGTTGGCGCCATTCAGCGGGTACCGGGGATCACCCGGACGCTCACGTGCCCGGTGGTCAACATCTAGTTCGACTCCGACATCGTGATGTGGTAATCACGTTGGCTGACGCGGCGACAAGACCGCGTCGAGTACGACACGACGGGCGCCGCGACGATTGAAGGCGTCGCCTGAGCGACTCGACGGACACGCTGCTCGCAGCAACGAGTACCGTTCCGTCAGATCGTGCCCGGAATCCGCGCCGAGCCCCGTTCGATCCGATCTCGATCAGGTCGTCGCGTCGCTCGCCGTCGACTCCCCGAACGCACCCGCACGACGGAACGCCTCGAAGTCATCGCCAACGATCCCCCACCGGGCGAGGCCCATACGAGTACCCGACCCCGCCAGGCCGGGCGGGTCGCCAATCGAGCCCGGTGTCTTTGAGAATCTCGGCGCCGGGTTGGGCTGGACGGTACCGTCTACGTCAAAGACCGCTCGCTCGACGTTGACGGCGTGCGCCGCTGCTTCTCGCGGTGAGAGAACCGGCGTGACGCAGGCGTCGGTGCCTGAGAAGACGGACTCCCACTCGTCGCGCGTCTTGGTGGCGAACACTGCCGCGAACCGCTCCTTCATTTCGGGCCACGATGCTCGGTCCATTTGCGGCGCCAATGTCGAGTCATCGAGCGCGAGTCCACGAACGAGCTCCGCGTAGAACTGCGGCTCGATCGCACCAACCGCGACAAACCGGTGATCGAGGGTCTCGTAGACCTCATAGAACGGTGCCCCAGAATCGAGGATGTTGGCGCCGCGTTCCTCGGTCCAGTAACCGAGATTCTCAAATGCGTGGGTCATGGTCAACATCGACGCTGTACCGTCCACCATCGCCGCGTCGACGACCTGACCTTCGCCCGTCGCTCGTGCGTGCAAGACGGCCGCCAGGACCCCGAAGAGCAGGAACATCGAGCCCCCTCCGAAGTCACCCACGAGGTTGAGCGGCGGCACGGGCCGTTCGCCCGCTCGTCCGATCGGCCAGAGCGCACCCGACAGCGCGATGTAGTTGATGTCGTGACCCGCTCGATGGGCGAGTTGACCCTCTTGTCCGTACCCCGTGATCCGCCCGTACACGAGGCGCGGATTGCGAGCGGCGACATCTGACGGCCCGACGCCGAGACGCTCCGCCACCCCCGGACGAAACCCCTCAATGAGCACATCGGCCCGTTCACAGAGCCGCAACACGAGCTGGCGTCCCGCCTCGCACTTCAAGTCGACGGCAACCGACGGCCGCGATCGGGCCAGTAGGTCCCAGGTGAACGCATCCTTGGCGTCGATGTCACCACGTTCCAAGCGCAGCACGTCAGCGCCGAGATCGGCCAACAACATGCACGCGTAAGGACCGGGCCCGATCCCGGCCAGCTCGATGACCTTTAGACCAGTGAGTGGGCCCGTCATCGCGCGTCCCGGGTCTGGCACATCGCTGCGTGTGATCGTGACGCACACTCCCAACGGGATCGGGCACGAACAACCCTCGTACGAGTTCGCACCTCGACGGTCATCGGATGTCCAACCCAGAAATGGTGCGCCCAAACTCCACATCACGCAAGTTACTTGGTGTCCGTGTGCCAACATGGCGCCATGTCTTCTTTCACGCGCCTCGATGCCGTTCGCGCACTGGGCTCAACGCGCTACGACATCGTCGTGATCGGTGCCGGCATGACCGGCGCCGGGGTGGCGCTGGACGCTGCCTCACGTGGACTCCGTGTGGCACTCATCGACGCCGGCGACATCGGATCGGGTACGAGCTCCAAGTCCTCCAAGATGGTCCACGGCGGTTTGCGTTACCTCCAGCAAAAAGAGTTCCGTTTGGTCCGCGAGAACCTCCGCGAGCGCCAACGACTGCTGGAAAATGCCCCCTTCCTCGTGCGGCCGCTCCCCTTCCTCATTCCGCTCTTCGGCGCCAACGGCGTGGCTTCCCGGGCCCTCGTCAAGGGGTACGCCACCGCACTTCGCTTCTACGACTGGGCCGGTGGCTGGCGGATCGGCCATCGGTACCGTAAGATCGACCGCGCCGAGGCCATCGGGTATTTGCCAACGCTTCGCGCTGACCGACTCGTGGCGGGATTCCTCTACTACGACGCGCGCGGTGACGATGCGCGAGTAGCGCTGCTGGCGGCTCGAACCGCGGCGCTCGACCACGGCGCCGACGTCGCGAACTACGTTCGAGCGATCTCAATGGAGCACGACGCCGACGGCCGCGTGCGCACAGTTCATGCGCGTGACGAACGAACTGGCGAAAGCCTCGCCATATCGACCCGTTGTGTGATCAACGCGACCGGCGTCTGGGCCGACCAGGTGATCGCGATGGCGAACGGAACCCCGTCCGCCGTCATCACTCCGGCCAAGGGTGTGCACGTCTCGGTATCGCGCGATCGACTGCCCGCGAAGGTTGCAGCGGTGTTCGCAGTGCCCGACGACCGCCGCAGTATCTTCGTCGTGCCTTTCGACGACGCGCCATACACCTTCGTCGGCACGACGGACACCGCCTACGACGGCGAACTCGACGACCCGATGTGCAGCCCCGACGACGTCGCCTATCTGCTCGAAGCCGTCAACGCCTCGACGGATTCCGCGCTGACCATCGACGACGTCACTGGTGTCTGGGCGGGCTTGCGACCCCTACTGGCACCGCCTGAGGGCAAGACGCTCTCCCAGCGCACCGCCGACCTCTCGCGTCGTCACCGCGTCATCGATACCGATGACGCGGTAGTCCACGTCACCGGTGGCAAGTGGACAACGTACCGTCAAATGGCCGAGGACGCAGTGGACGCGGCCGGACGATACGTGGGACGTTCACCGGCGCGCACGAAACATCTCCGCTTCCACGGTACGGGGCCGTGGCGGCCAACAACCGATCTCGAAACCCACCTCTACCGGCGCTACGGAGATGACGCCCTCGTGATACTCGCGATGATCGCGGACGAACCCAGCCTCGCTGATGCGCCCATCGTCAACCAGCCCTACGTGCTCGCTGAGTTCATCTACAGCGTCCGATTCGAGATGGCCGAGTCACTGCTCGACCTGCTCACGCGACGCACGCGGGCCCACCTGCACGACGCTCGGGCCACCTTGGCCGCGGCACCTCGAATTGCTCAAACGGTCGCGCCCGACTTCGCCTGGAGCGAGGAGGTGACCCAAGCCCAGGTCGCCGCCTACGCCGAACTCGTCGCCCGGGAATTCACAGCCGCTGGGCTGTCCGAAGGGCTCCGGTCATGACGCGTCCAACGGCGCCCATCGCCTATCCGCCCGGCGTCGCCGACGAGGCACCTCCGCCCGTCGATGCCGCGGTGCTCGAGGCGTTCGCCGAGGTCGGTGTGCCGTTCAGCGTCGAGCCCCTGACGCGAGCCGAGCACGGTCGCGACTGGTGGCCCCTCTCACTCGCGTCAACCCTGCGTGGCGTGGTACCCCACTGGCCCGGTGTCGTGGTGAGTCCGCGCTCGACTGCTGAGGTCCGAGACGCGATCCGCGTCGCCACGCGCCACGGTCTCTCGATCACCGCCCAAGGAGGCCGTTCGGGGGTCGTCGGCGGTGGCGTCGCCCCAACCGGCGGTGTCGCCCTCGACCTCACCGGACTGGACCGGATCACGGGTCTAGACCCGATCTCGGGCACGGTTTCGCTCGAGGCCGGCGTCTTCGGCCCCGACCTCGAGCGGGTGATCAACGCCGAGGGTTTCACCGTGGGGCACTTCCCCCAGTCCTTCGATCTCGCTACCGTGGGCGGATGGCTCGCCTGCCGCGGCGCCGGCCAATATTCGAACCGCTACGGCAAGGTGGAGGACATGGTGCGTGGGCTCACCGTCGTGCTCGCATCCGGCGACGTTGTCACCCTTGGGGGCCGCGGTCCCCGCCAGGCGGTCGGACCAGATCTCGTGCAACTCTTCGTCGGTTCCGAGGGTTCCCTCGGTGTCATCACCGAAGCGACGCTCGTGATGCGACCCCTACCCGCCTACGAACGTCGCGGCGCGTTCTCGGTCTCGGACTTCGACGCGGGCATGGAACTCTGTCGCTCTATCCTCCAGCGCGACGCCCACCCCGCGGTCCTTCGCCTCTACGACGAGACCGAGTCAAAACGGAACTTCGACCTCGACCACTGTGTGCTCATCGTCATCGACGAAGGCGAACCGCTGCTAGTGGACGCCGTCATGGCCGTGGTGAGCGACGCGGCGCGGGACGCCACGGTGCTCGAGGATGACGTCGTCGCACACTGGCTCGAGCACCGCAATGACGTCAGCCCCCTTTCGAATCTTTGGGCGGCAGGCGTGGTCGTCGACACCATCGAGGTGTCGGGACCGTGGTCGACCTTGGGGGCCATACGCGCGGCCGCGCTCGACGCGCTTCGCGCCGTCGAGTCGACCCTCGTCGCGTCGGTCCACCAATCGCACGCCTACGTCGATGGTGCGTGCCTGTACTTCACCTTCGCGGGTCAACCATCGGGCGATCCACGGGACTACTACCGCGCCGCCTGGGACGCCGCGACGTTCGCCGTACTCGACCATGGAGGCTCACTCAGCCACCATCACGGCGTCGGGCGGAATCGGTCACGGTTCGTCCATCGCGCCCTCGGCGACGGCTTCGATGTGCTGCGAGCGCTAAAGGGCGCCCTTGACCCATCGGACGCAATGAACCCCGGCGTCCTCGGTCTCGGGGGTGAGCCATGGTGAGGGCCCTCGCCATCGACGTCGGCAGCTCCTCGGTGCGCACGGCCCTGGTCTCGGAGACCGGTGCGGTCACCCACGTCCATCAACGGCGCCTGACGATCACCTCCCCTCAGCCCGGCGAGGTTGAACTGGACGCGGCCGAAATCGGGCGAGCCGTCCTCGAGCTGGCCAAGCGCACGCTCGCCGACGGCGGAGCCTGTGACGCGGTGGGCGTCACGAACCAACGCGCCACGACCCTGATCTTTGACCCACTCACCGGTACGGCGCTTGGCCCCACGCTTGGTTGGCAAGACCTTCGCACGGTGCTCGACTGCCTCGTCTTGCAGGGCGAAGGTCTTCGGCTCGCGCCGAACCAGTCCGCCACCAAGGCGAAGTGGCTCGTCGACCACGCCGGGCGCGATGCGGACTCGGTCCGGTTCGCGACCATCGAAACGTGGGTGACCTGGTTGCTCACCGAGGGTACGAGCCACGTGACAGACCGCTCGAACGCCGCCATCACGGGCCTGGTGTCGGTCGACGTCGACCACTGGGATGATCGGACGTTGGCGCTGCTCGGACTCGATCCAGTGATGATGCCGCGCATCGTCGACACGATCGCCGATCACGGCCGGGCCAGCGCGTTACGCGGCGCCCCTCCGATTACGGCCCTCATCGGCGACCAGTCGGCCTCAATGTTCGGACAGTCCATCGTGCGCTCGGGGGCCAAGATCACTTTCGGTACGGGCGCGATGCTGAACATGGTTCGTGGCCCAGTGGGTCCGGTCGCCATGACCCCTTACGAATCCGGGTGTTTCCCGATCGTGGCGCGAAGCCACGGCGGCACCGTGACCTGGGGCCTGGAGGGGATCGTCCTCTCGGCGGGCTCGGCGCTCGACTGGGCCCGTGACGAGTTGGGCCTGATCGATAATGTCGAGTCGAGTGCGTCCCTCGCTCGCTCGGTACCGAGCGCTGATGGCGTCTGGTTCGTCCCAGCGCTGTCGGGCCTCGGCACCCCGTATTGGGACTTCGGTGCTCGCGGCGGTTTCTTCGGGCTCACCCGCGGGTCGTCTCGGGCTCACCTGGTGCGCGCGATCCTCGAAGGGATCGCGCACCGCGGTGCCGACCTGGTGGACGCGGCCGAACGTGAGACTCAATCATCCATCGCTGAGATCCGCGTCGACGGCGGAATGTCAGCGAACGACTTTCTCGTCCAGCACCTCGCCGACGTCACCGGTCGACCGGTCGCCGTCTCGTCCGAGCGTGAGGCCACCACTCGCGGTGCGGGCCTCATGGCCCTCGTCGGTGCCGGTTTCCTCTCGGTGGCGGACGTCGAGACACTCTGGCATCCCACGACCACCATTGTTCCCCAGTTCGACGATGAAGCTCGAACCACGTCGCGGGACATCTGGCGCACGATGGTGGCGCGCGCTGCCCAGACGATCCCCGAGCTCAGTGCGGTGTCGTTCTGATCGTTCGACTCGATAGTCGATCGTGGTGCACGCGAACTCCATGACCCGCCCGTTCGGCAGGTGTGGGACCGGGTCGAGGACTCGCTACGACGACCACGGTGCGCGTGCGATCGCCTCACGCACCGTCGTCGGTGTGCCCAAGAGCACCTTGGCGAGCATCAGCGCCCTCGGACTGCTGAGCGCGACGATACCAGTGACCACATCGTTGCGGTGGTAGAGGGCGAGCCACCGACCCGATGCATCATCGCCGAGGACTCGCGTGACGTCATCGTTCGGTTCGGGGTGGCCGAGGAGCTGTATCTTCTTGCCGTACTGGTCCGACCAGAAGTACGGAATGAACGGCGCCTCGTCGCGTTCACCCGTGAGCCACGCACGCGCCAGCGTCGTGGCGTGATCGTTCGCCACCTGCCAGTGCTCCATTCGCACGAGCGCCGAACCGACGGGACCCGACCACTCGAATCGGGCGACGTCGCCGATGGCGGCAACCCCCGGCGCGGCCTGCATCGCCGAGTCCACGACAACACCGTTCTCAAGTGCGAGACCCGATCCGTTCAACCATTCGACGTTCGGGATGGCGCCGACCCCCGTCACCACGACCTGCGCGACGACGTCGGGCGAACCGTCTATGCGCACCAGCAGCGCGTCGGGTCCTTCTTCCACGTCACTGACTCGTTGGTCAGTTCGCAGTTCGACGCCCGCCACCGCGGGGAGGTCGAATAGCCACGACGACACGTGCTCGCCGAGCACACCCAGCAGCGGCCGAGGCGCCATCTCGAGTACGACCGCACGAAACCCCCGCTTCGTCAGCGACGACGCGACCTCGGCTCCGATGAATCCACCGCCGATAATCGCGATGGTCGAACCCGGTGTCACACGTGCCAAGTCGTCATTCAGACCTTGCACGTCGTCAATCGTTCGAAGCACGTGCACCCGTTTCCCCGCTGACGTCGTCAACCGCCGCGCGCGGGTGCCCGTCGCGATTACCACGTGTGTAGCCGCCACACTTCCGCCGTTGGCCAGTCGGACCTCACGGCGGTCGATGTCCAGCCCAACCGCGGCCACACCGAGTCGCCACGTCACGTCATCGGGCGAGCCCGACCGCACGAGCCCGGTATCGTGAAGGTCCACAACACCAGTGAGTACCTGTTTCGACAGCGGTGGACGATCGTAGGGTCGATGCTCTTCGTCGCCGATGACGGTCACGGCGCCCCGGTAGCCATCTCGACGAAGGGCCTCCACGAGTCGCCAGCCCGACAGGCCGGCGCCCACGACCACGACGTGGCTCGACTCGTCGAGTCGTTCTATCGGCTGAACGTTGCTAACCATTGCTCTGCGCTCATCGGTGCAAGGACCGCGTTGTCCCGGCGGATTTCGTCCAGCTGCGCCATCGCCTCGGGAGAATAGCGATGTCCCGGGTACAGCCAGGTCGAGCCATCGAGGTGAGCCAGGCGACTCGTCAGCGTTCGGTACATCTCGGTGGGATCAGAGCCTGGCAGGTCCGTTCGCCCGCAGCCATCGATGAAGAGCGTATCGCCACTGACCAGGCGCCCGTCGACGAGCGCGCACTGACTGCCGGGCGTGTGACCGGGAGTATGAATCAAGGTCACACGCACCGACCCGATCTCGATCACATCACCGCTGTCGTGCTCCACGAGGTTGCCCGTCCCTACGCCAGACCCCTCACGTACCCACTGCGACTCGGCTGACTGGACGTGGACCGGGACATCGTGGACTTCGAGGAGCTCCCTCGTACCCGCGATATGGTGACCCACGAGCGACCCACCCGCGTGGTCGGCGTGGTAGTGGGTGAGCACGACGGCGCGTGTCGTCATGGCGTCCTGCTCGAGCACGTCCAGCAGCTCAGTGGGACGATATGCCGGGTCTATCAGCACCGCGTCACCGGTCTCGCGATCGCCGATGGCGTAGACGAAATTAACCATCTGGGTCGCCACCGGATCACCGACCGCGAAGTCCACGCCCGCGAGGAGCTGGCGAAAGTAAAGACGATCAGTCACCCTGATCGCCGACCCGTGCAATCCGTGGCGCCAACTCCTCGACTTTGGCTTTGGTCGCGTTGAGTCGGGTCTCCAACTCTTCGATGATCGTGGTCGCTCTCGCCAACTTCTCAATCAAGTCGTCGACGGAGACCTCACCCTCGTCGAACGACGAGACAATCGCGTTCAATTCGCCTGCCGCCTCATTCCAACCGCCAACTGTCATGCGTCCTTCTCCTCTCGCGCCGTGATCGACGCCGCCATCTCACCGTCGCCAACCCGGATCACCACGTCCTCGCCACCGATGACGTCATGCACGCTACGCACGATCGACCCATCGGGTTTCGACACTATCGACCACCCCTGGACGAGCCGTCGTTGGGGGTCATACGCGTTCAACAGGCGATGGACCGTCTCGAGCCATCGCTCGGCGCGATCGATGGTGTAGCGGACAGCGAGGTCCACACGTTCGCGCGTCGCGATCAGGTGCCGTTGTTCGGCGCGCAGTCGGTCCCGAACGGCGAAGATCATGGTCCGGCGACGCTCCCCGAGGAAAGCCGCGGCCTCTTCCACGATTGAATCGGCCGCCCCGATCACCGCGCGTGCCGGTTCACGAACATTGCGCCGATGCCACTCGTCCACGACCGAGACCAAATCTTCACCGAGCTTCGTAGGGGTAATGGCACTGGTGTGCGCAACAAGGTCCGCCACCGCTTCGTCGCCCGTGTGCCCGATCCCCGTGAAGACCGGGGTGCGCGCCGTCGCGATTGCCCGCGCGACACGTTCGTCGTCGAAACACGCGAGGTCGCCGCGTGAGCCGCCACCACGCACGATGCACAGCACGTCGAGCCCCTCGGCGTCGAGTCGTTCTATCGCGGCGACGATCTGTGACGGGGCCGCCTCGCCCTGAACAAGTGCTTTAACGAGGGAGATCTCAAAGGCGTAGCCCGATCGCACCAACTGACCAGTGAAGTCACTGAAACCCTCAGTCTGGGGGCTGGCCACGAGCCCCACGCGCAGCGGCACGGGGCTGACAGAACGAGACCGATTGGCCTCGAGCAGCCCCTCGGCACGGAGCCGGGCTATGAGCTCCAGACGCCGACGCGCGACGTCGCCCAGCAGACCCGCCACGTCGACCTCGGTCACCGTGAACCCGATACGCCCCGACGGCGCGTAGAGGTCGACGTATCCGAACAGGTTCACCACCGTGCCCGCCTTCAGCGTGACGCCATCGTCACTCAACCGGCGTTTGATGATGTTCCACTGGGTCGCCCAGCAGTGTGCGTTCAGGACCGGCCGTTTCGTGTCCGACGACGAGCCCGCGTCGACGAGGTCCACGTAGAGGTGGGTCTTCTCGTACACTTTGGCGACTTCACCGCGAATCCAGCGCGGGTGTCGACGTCCGTAGGCGGACTCCAACTGTGCCGTGAGCAGTTGGTAAAAGGTCCCGACGTCGATGATCTCGCGTTGTTCCGCTGCCCCGTCGTCAGTCACGTGGCGAGGCTATCGCTCCGCTGTGTCGCCCGATGCGTTTGTCGGGTGTTAAGTGGTATGGCAGACTGAGGGCGGATGGTGAGACGACTGGGCGGCCGCGCCGGATTCGTCCGGTGAGGAAAGTCGGGGCTCCACGGGCAGGGTGCTCGCGAAACGTGAGTCGCGGTGACGTGCAGGATAGTGCCACAGAAAATAGACCGCCGCCTTTCGGGAGACCGAAAGCGGTAAGGGTGAAACGGTGCGGTAAGAGCGCACCAGCGACCCGAGTGATCGGATCGGCTTGGTAAACCCCACCCGGAGCAAGATCAAAGTTGGGAGGCGCCCGGTGGTCTCGGCAACGAGACCCTCCCAAGGTGGATCGCTGAGATGGATGGCCGCCCACCCTTCTTCGGAAGGGGGACAGAACCCCGCTTACAGGTCGTCTCACCATCCCTCATGGCGTCGAACACGGTCGCCACGTGAACCGTAGGCTCTCCACGTGACCGATTTCTTACGTGGCGACGAGATTGCAGCCTGCGTCCATCGTGTCGCGCTCAGCCGAGGCGAGCCGTTCGACTTCGCCCGGCCACGCACCGCTCCTGAGCACGAACGGCGTCGCCGCGATGCAGAGAAGCTCCGCCGCGCGGTCATCTCGGACATCCTCGAGTTGCATCCTGAAAGCGTGGTAGCCGACTCCTCGGTCAGCACTGTCGACGCGATTGAGACGGGTGCACCGCTGATCGTGAACCCCCGTCTGCCCGGTGATAGCGAGGCCTTGCGTCGTTCGCACGTCCACGCCCTCGTCCGCGTCGGGCGGGTCGGCGTGAGTTACGCCTACTCCCCCGTACTGATCAAGAACAACGAACTCGTCGAAGCAGCGTCCACTCGGCGCACCCTGGTGGGGACACTCGCCCGGATCAGTCCGTCCGAAGCTAACTTTCGTGATGGAATCGGCGTCCGTTCCAATCCCTCGACGCTTCGCAACGGTCTCGCCCTCTCGCACGCAATTCGGGTCCTCCAGACGATGGGCGTCGCCGACCCTGACGCGCGTGGCGCCATTATCGACCGACACCGCGAAGTCTGGTGGTTCGACCTCGGCAGCTCAAGTTATCCACGCTTCAACCTGACGACCTACCAGCGCTACTACGACGAGCGGCTCGCCGTCGTTCGTGCCCACGAACGCTGGCGTAACGGCGAGGGTCCGTTCCCCACCGCGCCCTACTGGCACCGCGATTGTCTTGAATGTCCTTACAATGAACCGTGCGGCCGTGAGCTCCGTGATCGTGACGACGTCTCGCTGACCCGCTTCACGACCTTCGACCAGCAACTCACCTTGCGTGAGCACGGCGTGAACACGAGACACGATCTGGCACGTCTCGACCCAGTGCTCGCCCGACAGCGATCCGGACCCGCGACCATCACCGACCGTCCCGAGACACACGTCGCGCGCGTCGTGAGCCATCTCGACGAGTTGATCTATCGCGCCCGCGCGCACGAACGCGGCCCACTGCGCATCGTCGACGCGGACCTGGTCGGGTGCCCGACCGCCGACGTGGAGGTCGACATCGACACCGAGAGTTACGGGGACTCGACGTACCTGTGGGGCGCGCTCGTGACGGTCAATCGACCGTTGGAGGGTGTGCGAGACGGTTACGTCGCCTTCGCGAACTGGGACGACCACACGGCGGGCGCGCCAGCGCGGAACTTCGCTGCGTTCTGGCGATGGTTCGACGAGTTGCGTCAACGGTGCCGCGCCCAGGATCGCAGCGTCTCGGCGTATTGCTTTTGGGCCCAGGCCGAGGACGGGGCGATGAACCGTGCGGTCGAGGACCCCTCGCCCGATGGGCCGACCCGTGCCGACCTCGACGAGTTCCGTCTCGGGTCACCAACGAATTGGATCGACTTGCACCACCTCGCCAAAACCCAGATCCAGACCGATGGTCCAATCGGGCTCAAGGTCATGGCGGGACTCGCTGGTTTCACTTGGCGTGACGCAAACCCGAGCGGCGAGGCGTCGATGCTCTGGTACGAGGTTGCTAGCTCGTCGAGCGACGACGCCGCTGGTTCACGCGCAAGAATTCTGGCGTACAACGAGGACGACTGCCGAGCAACGAGGGCCCTGCGTCAATGGCTGAACGGGCCGGCTCGCTCGCTCGCCCACCGCGACGACTTCGAGGGTGTCCTTGGCCATCATTAGCATGGGCACGTGGCCGAGCATCCCGTGATCGACACGTTCGCGCGTCGGTCATGGGCAATCGGCGTCATGGCGACCGTCATCGGCTTTGGCGGTGCGCTGCTCAGCGCGCTCGGGATTACCGACGTCGCACATGGCACGGTCGCCCGTGGGGTGACACTCGTAGTCGGTGCACTCGTCGCACGATGGCTCGTAACCTCGGGTACCGACGCGTGGGCGTCGTTCGCCGCCCGAAGCATTCGGGACCGGTGGCGACGCACGGTCATCGACCAGCTCGAGCGACCACGGGCGGAGGGGGAACGAGGACGACGCGACGTAGCCCTCGCCATCGACCACGCTGCGGCCGCTCCCGCCCTCGTCGTCGTGGGCGCGAGTGCGCGAACGGCCGCCCTCGGCTTCGTGATCGTCTGGCTCGCCGCCGGCTGGCTGAGTGCCGGAATCGTCATCATCTTGCTCGGCGTCGCTATCCCCCTCTATCAACAGGCCGGGCGGCGCAGCGCGGCCTTGACCGATGACTACAACCAACGTCGCGACGTCCTCGAGCGACGCCAGCTGGAGATGCTCCAGCACGCGCCCGAGCTTCGGGCCCTGGGCGCCGTGCGCTACGGCGCCGACGAGATCGCGGCGGTCAGCGACGCTGAACACCACGCCGCCATTCGTGCCATCCGAGTCGCGCTCGAGTCGTCACTCGTCACCGAATTCCTGAGCGGCGTTTCAATCGGGCTCGTGGCGATGGTCGTCGGCTTCGGTCTGCTGCGCGGCACGATCTCCCTCGACCGGGCGCTGGTGGCCGTACTCATCACGAGTGAGCTCTTTGGGTACGTCCGCCGATTCGGGGTCGAGTTTCACCGTCGTGACGATGCCGCCGCATCGATCGCCATCCTTCGTCGCGCGCCCGGCGTGTCCCACAGCACCTCGGGTCCACTCGTGGCCGCCCAGTCCTTGGTCACCGAGGCGTCCACCTCGCCGATCACCCTCGAGATCCACCCCGGGCAGCGACTCCTCGTGACGGGTCCCTCGGGCATTGGCAAGACCACCTTCGCCCACACCCTCATCGGCTGGCGTCCAGTCGTGTCGGGTAGCGTCACCCGTCGCGAAGGGGTCATCGCCATCGTGAGCCCCACGTCAGCGCTGTTTGACGGATCGCTCCATGAGAACGTGACTCTCGGCCGGGTGATCCCCGACGCCTTCGTACGCGCGAGACTCGACGAACTCGGACTCACCGGCCCACGGTTCGAGGACCTCTCGGTACCGCTCCTGGCCGACGGTGAGGGACTCAGCGCAGGTGAGCGGGTCCGGCTCGCTCTCGCGCGGGCCACGCTGGCCGATCCCGACCTCATTATCGTAGACGACATCGCCGGGGTCTTGGATGACGCAAATCGACGACGGGTGGCCCATCTCCTTCAGCGACTCACCGCGTCGAGCGTCCTCGAGCTCAGCGTCGACAACCCCTTACTCGACGACGTCGACCAACGAATCGAGCTCGGCTCATGAGGTCGGACCGTGACCGACTCCGCCGATGGATACAGCGAGCCCAGCCCCCTCGTGGCGCACTGATTAAAGCCCTCGTTGCCGGCACCGTCAGCTCGATCACCGCGCTCGGACTGTTCGTCGGCGCCATCGCCCTGCTCGTGGTCAGTTCGTCGCGTCCAGGACTACGGGCGGTCGCGGGCATCCTCATCGTCATCGAGCTCTTCGCGTTCCTGCGCTCGCCCATCAGATTCAACGAGCGCATGAGCGCGCACCGTCTCGGTTTTGCGGCGGTGTCACGCTGGCGACGTTGGTTGCTCACCACGATCGGCCGGTGGACGGTTCGTAGGTGGCGGACCTATGCCCGGGGCGAACTGCTCGAGCGTGCGCTGCGTGACACCGACGAACTACAGGACCTTTGGCTTCGCTTCGTCCTACCCGCCGCCAGTACGCTCGCCACGTTCGTGGTCGGTGACGTCGTCATCGCGCTCCTCGCACCGCGGGGCCGATGGATTGTCGCCGCCGCGCTCGTCGCGATCGTGCAACTCTTCGGCGTCATCGCCCTCGCCGCCACCGCTGACGCCATCATTGCCGTCGACCGCTCCCTGCGACGGGCGCGCGGCGAGTTCCGCGCAGCCTTAGTCGCGCTCAGTACGGTCAGTCCCGAACTGAGCCTCCTTGGCGCGCGAACGTTCCTCGACCATCGCCTCGACAGTCCCCGGGAGGTCCTCGCCGCCGCGGAATCCCGCGCCGAGGACCGGCGACGCCGTTCCGCCCTGGTCGCCCCCGTGGCGACCATGGTGGCCGTGGCGATGCTCCGTCTTGTCGCGCCCGTGACTGCACCGGTGTGGACCGTGGTCTCGCTGTTTCTCGCGATGTTTACGTTCGAGGGGCTCACGGCTATTCGAGCGGCCCTTGACACCGCCGTTGCCGTCAGTGCGGCCGCGGAGCGTCTCGAAGACCTCGAGGCCAACCCGACGCTGGCCATCGCCCGTTGGCCGATCGACACGACGCTTCGAGCCCATCACCTGACGATCAGTGAGGGCGACCGGACAATCCTCGACGACGGTTCCTTCGAAGTGGCGCCGGGTTGTCACGTGGCCGTGACGGGTCCATCAGGCAGCGGCAAGTCCACCCTGTTGCGGGTCCTCGCGGGTCTCGATGATCTCGACGACGGCGTCATCTCCATTGGCAACACGCCCATCACCGAGATCGACGAGGACATCCTTCGCGCCCACGTGGCGTACGTGCCCGGGGAGACCGGACTCCTGCGCGGGTACGCCCAAGACGTCCTCGTCCTAGGGCGAACGATCGCGCGGCCTCTCGACCAAGACCTCATGTCGGTAGGCATCGACGTCGAGCCGACAACGAAATGGGACGAGGTCTCCCGAGGTGAGGGCCAGCGCATCGCGGTCGTGCGATCCCTCGCTATCGGACCAGACATCGTGATCCTCGACGAACCGACCAGCGGGCTCGGGCGCGACGAGACGACCGCAGTACTCACCCTGCTTACGGCCAGTCGTGCCACCGTGATCATTGCGACCCATGATGACCAGATCGTCGCGTGGAGCGACTTCGTCATTGACCTGAGCGACGGCGACCTGACCACATCGCCGTGAAGTGTCCAACAGGCCCTAGCCGTTGATCGTCTTCATGCCGCTTTCGTGGTAGCGGTCGCCGACCACTGCGCCGCGCGGAACGGCCGCCTCGAGTGCGGCGATGGCCTCGGCGCTCAGGTGGATCTCGCCCGCGGCGATGTTCTCGTAGAGCCACTTTTTGCGCTTGGTTCCGGGGATCGGCACAACGTCCTCGCCGCGGCTCAACACCCACGCGAGTGCCAGTTGGGCGACGCTCACGTCCAATGTCGCGGCGATCGAGGCCAGATTGCCGACCAGTTGCAGGTTCTGCTCGTACGCCTCGCCGACGAAGCGCGGGTGGTGCTTGCGAGTGTCGCGCTCGTCGGTGCTGGTCCGGTTCGCGGCCTCGCTCGTGAGAAATCCCCGGCCGAGCGGGCTGTAGGCGACGAACCCGATACCGAGTCGACGGCAGGTATCGAGCACGCCATCCTCGGGATCACGGGTCCACAACGAGTACTCCGACTGCAGCGCAGTCACGGGGTACACGGCGTTGGCCCGCTCGATTGTGGCCGATGACGCTTCGGAGATGCCGAGGAAGCGAACCTTGCCCGCCTCGACCAACGACTTCATCGCCCCCCACGTCTCTTCGACGGGAACCGACCTGTCGACGCGGTGCTGGTAGTAGAGATCGATGACGTCCACACCGAGTCGCGCCAGCGAGTCGTTGCACGCCTGTACGACGTATTCGGGGCGTCCGTTGACACCGAGGAACTGTGAGTCTCCCGGCATGAATGTGGGTTGATTCAGACATTTGAGACCAGGACACGCTCGTGTGGCAGGACGTGCGTGATCGGTCCGAGTGTCACCATGATGAGAGCGAGCGCCGCGTTAGCGGAGTGAAAGCCGTAGGCCCGATTGATGATCAGACGCACGCGCCGATTTAGTCCCTCGTGGCGAGCATTGTTCACGCCGAGGCGAATCGCGGCGAGTATTCCCGCCTTGCGTTTGCGAATGGTCTTGGCCAGGGTGACGAAGGGCTTCATCCCGCTGCGCTGCGCCTTCGAGCAGAACCGGTCGAGCATCGTGGCGACCTCGTTCTCGGTGAGGTCGCCGGCGAATATCGCTCGCAGGGTCTCTTTGAGTGCGTAGGCCCGCCATAAGTCACCCCCTCGACGTTTCAACTTGCGCAGGGTGGTCGCTTGATCGTCACTCAGGTCACCGGGGTTCTTCAACAGACACCACCTCGCGCCCTTGAACCGTCGGGCAGTGTCCTGGTCGGGGAGTTTGCGCAGGTCCTGCCAGACCTGGCGGCGGACCTTCTCCAGCGCCTGGGTTCCCGCCTGGACGACGTGAAAAGGATCGAAGCAGATGACCGCCTTGGTGGCGTGACCCTCCTTGCGAGCGGACTTCTCGAAGGCGGCCCCCATGTCCATCGACACCGCCGTGATCGCGGCAGAACGCTCCTCGCCCAGCTCGTCAAAGAAGCAGTCCAGCGTTGCGGTGTCCTTGCCCTCCTTGCCCCACACGAACTTGCCAGTGTCGTGGTTCGACACCAGGGTGAGATAGGAGTGTCCCTTGCGCCAGCTCACTTCGTCCGCGCCGATAACGAAGAGCTTGTCGAGGCGCGCGGGGTCGAGGCCGGTCGCCATTACGCGCTCGATGATCCGCCCGGCCGTGTCCCAGTCGATACGCACCAGGCGACGTAGCGCGGTCTTGTCCATGGTGGTCGCCAACCACCCGACCAGGTCCTCGAAGTCCCGGGTGAAGTGGGAACTAGCCCGGGCGAAGGGGACTCCCTCGGTGCGTGCCCCGTGAGTCGGGCAGTCGATCCGACGCAGGTCCGCTCGCACCTCGAGGCGCCAGCGGCCGAAGTCCAGGTGGCGCCACGACGAGGACACCGGGCGGGTGTCGTAGCGGGCCTTGGTGGTGAAGTGGCACGCGGGACAGTGCAACTTCCTGCTGGCCAGTTTTATGGTGACGACCACCATGGCCGGCTGGAAGTCCACCTCGGTGACGGTGACTCCGGGCAGGTCCATCAAGCGTTTGAATACAGTGGTGACGCGCACGGGTGTTCTCCCTGGTTCGGTTGTTTTCGCAAACTCCAAACCTAGAGACCACCCGTGCGTGTTACGTGAGTGGCCGAGATTGACCGCAGAATTTCCGGGCTCGTTTAGGTCACTGCGAAACGAGTACGGATAACCGGGCCGTCCACCCGAACCCAAAACCCTTGTCCTACAAGGCGAACCGCATGGTTGTTCCCGTGAAACTCCCCACATTCATGCCGCAAGACCCGGAACTGTCCATCTTCGCTCCGTTGGTTCCCGAACTTCGTCGCCAGCACTACCTCGTCACGTCGAGTTGCGATTGCTCTACCAACCAGTCGTTCGTTCGTGAAGGGGCCGTACATGTCGGCCGTGTCGAGGAAGTTGACGCCAGCGTCGAGGGCCGCGTTGATCACCGCAATCGACTCCGCTTCGTCACCGACACCGTAAAACTCGCTCATCCCCATGCAACCGAGTCCCTGTTGCGAGACGGCCAAGCCCTGGCCCAAGATCCGGTGTTCCATGTTCGTTCCTCTCATGTGAATTTGCTCACAATGAAGTCATTCCAGCGATTTGACGATCACCTTAGTGGTGTCACGCGCACTATCTTCTTCGTATTGGCTGGGGGGGCCAACCTACGCGAGCCCGCTCGTTTCGTCAGACGAAACGAGCGGGCTTCGTCGTTCTCCGAGCGCTCGCGTGCCGGTTCTCGTCTGTCCGCGTGGGACGAGCGACCCGCGTCGCCATAGGGTGACGATATGACCAAAACCGTCGCCCCAAGGCCAACCGAGTCTGAACTCGTGAAGCCGCTCCTGCGTGGTTGGCTCCACTTGGGCGGTGTCGTCGTCTTGCTCGGCGCGTCGCCGATCCTCTATGTCCGCGCTCGGACCTGGACCCAGGTCGTCTGGGTCACCTGCTTTGTCGTGGGCGTGTCCATCATGATGCTCACAAGCGCCCTCTTCCACCGGGTCAATTGGAGTGCCCCCCACCGGCGCGCGTGGCGGCGCGCCGACCACTCGGCGATATTCGCCGCCATCGCCGGGTCGTACCTCGCCATCGCGGGACTGACGATGCACGGAACGATTCGCGTTGTGCTGCTCTTGGTCGTAGCCGGCGGAGCTGCCGTGGGTATCCTGATCCGCCAGCTGGCCTTAGACACCCCGAAATGGGTGAACACGCTGCCCTACCTCGTGGTCGGCTGGGCCGCAGTCGGTGTGCTGCCTCAGATCTACCGAGGCGGTGGTCCGCTTCCCTTCATCCTCATCGTCCTCGGTGGCGTCGCGTATTCCGTCGGCGCGGTGTTCTACGGGACCAAACGTCCCCGGCTCAACCCTAGGGTCTTCGGGTACCACGAGCTCTTCCACGCCTGCACCCTGCTCGGCGTCGCGGCGACCTTCGCCGCGATCGCCGTCGCACTGCACTGATCAGGACAGGGGCGGCACCAAGTTGAAGTGGACGAGGGTCGGCGACGACTGACGCATTCCAATCGTCGTGATGGAGCCATTGTCGAGGCGCGTGCGCCACGCGACCGATCCTGGCACACCGAGTGCCCACACCGTGGCCGACTTGATCGGACTGACGTGGCTCACGATCGCGAGGTGTCGGTGATGATCGTGGAGCAGGCTCGTTCGATCGGCGAGCAACTCGTCCAATGCCGCGTGCACTCGACGGTCGACGGACTCGAGTGACTCGCCATCGCCAAGCGCCAGGTTGTGATCGGATTCGAAGACTCGCCACTGGTCGTCGCTGACAACGCTCAGCGGCTGTCCGTCCAAATAGCCGTAATCGACCTCGATGAACTCCGGTCGCATCCGCGCCTCCAGGTGGGGCATCGCGAGACGCGCCGTCTCCCGAGCGCGCTGCAGCGGTGAGGTCCACACCTCCTCGACGCCCTCCACCAGTCGTTGCAACGCCTTGGCCTGTCGCTCGCCCAAGTCGGTCAACGCCGGGTCGCTGCGTCCCACGAGCAACCGCTGCGCGTTGGTCGTGGTCTGGCCATGGCGGATGAGAATAATCACGGCACCAGTATCCGACCGCACGAGGGACAGTCCATGAAGGAGTCCTCATCCTGATTCTTTGCCCGGTCGAGGTCGAGCGGTGCCAGGGCGATGCGACAGCCGTCGCAGCGACCAGTAACGATCTGTGCCGCGCCAGAGGTCCCCACACGGTCCATGGCGCGCTGATAGCGGATCCGCAAGTTCTCGGGAACGTCACGGGCCCGCTCGTCACGTGCGACGCGAAGCGATGCGACCTCCTCATCCAACGAGGACCGCAACTGTTCGATCGTGCTGCGCAACTCTTCGCGTCGCGCCAACTTCGGTTTGATGTCGCGTCGCAATCGCTCCACGAAGGAGTCACGCTCCTCGATCGATTCGAGGAGTTCGAGGGCCTCTTCGTCGGCCTCGGCCCCCTGCGCCGATATCGACTCCAGCTCGTGCTGCATCGCGGCGAGGTCGCGCGCGCCACTCGTCGAGGCGGCGAGGGCGGTCTCGAGCTCGCGGCGCCGCCGCTGAATCCGATCGGCGCGTGCCGCCACCTCCTCGTACGTCGCACGCATGGGCGCTACCGCGCTCTCGGCGTCACGGATGGCGACGACCTCGATGCGCAGTTGGCCCTCCAGGTTCGCGAGTTCCTCGGATTCGGGCAGATGGTCTCGCTGGGCAATGACCCGGTCGATCCAACGATCCGCCTCCATTAGGGCGCGTAGTGCCTCGGCGTCAGTCATCGCCGTAGTCTGACACGTTCCATGTCGTTGTTTGCACCGCCAACGCGGCCAGCGCGGGACGAAGCGCTGGCTCCGCCCGTTCCACGGCAGCGTCGTAGTCGAACCAGTAGACCTCGGGGCTCTCGCCGGGCGGCGGCGACGGATTGAACGGTGGCGCCGTCAGCACGTAGCGCAGGTCGTAGTGGGTGTGGCCGCGCGGGCCGGGATGGACGTCGACGTGGAAGAGCAACGGCGGTCGGCGATGCCGCGCGACGAGTCCCGTCTCCTCGCGCGTCTCGCGCAGTGCCGCGGACTCGACGTCTTCGCCCGTGTCAACGTGTCCACCGGGTTGCACCCAGATACCGAGACGTCGATGCCGGTGCAGGATCACCCCCCTCGTGGAGACCACGAAGGCCGACGCGGTGATGTGGTGGTCATTGGCGGACTCGTCGAACGGGTCACTGGGCCAGCGCAGACGATCCAGTGTCGCCGCGATCGAGGCCGCCTCGCGCTCGTCGACCGGCGTGAGCGCCTCGATCGAAGTAATGAGTCCCGTCGTGTTCACGTTCCCTCACCCACTAAGCGCCGAACCGACTCGGGCAGCGGAATCGTTCCGTCCGCCATCGCCCCGTCGGTCGAGGGAACCGGTGAACCAAAGACGAGTGCCGCGGGCACTAGCCCGGACCAGATGGGTAGCGACTGGTCCTCGGGCGAGTCCTCCGTCGGCCCGGCTGAGACCTTCACCGACGCTTCGTCAATCGACACCCTCACCACCAGGGTCCGACGCAACTCGGCGTCGGAGGAGGGACGCACTTCCCGGCTCCGACCCGGCAAGACGGCGTCCACAAAGTTGTCGAGGACGCGTCGCTTCTCCTCGAGGTCACTCACCGAGGTGACGGTGCCGAAGACGACAACCGAGCGATAGGCGATGGAGGATTCGAACCCGCTCCTCGCGACGCGGATGCCGTCGTAGAGCGTCGCGGTGACGCACGCCTGGCCGTGGACGATAATCGATTTCATGACGGCGTTCGAACGACTGCCGTGCAGGTAGAGCACGTCGCCGACTCGTGCGTGGAGGGTCGGCAGCGCGACCGCCAATCCGTCCACCACCGCCGCGACAGTGCAGTAGGGCGCGGCATCGAGCACGACGTTCACTAGTTCGCGCTCGTAGCGCGCCTTTTCGGGCATACGCCGGACGCGGGATCGATCGCCGGGCGCGTTGTGAGCGTTCATGCTCGCAGATCACCGCCGAAGAACGTCCGAGCGTAACCCGCCACCTCGACATTCTTTTCGAAGAGTCGTGCGTACATCACCCCGCCACGTGTCGACGCCTGACGCACGACCACGGTGGGCGAGCCGGTCTGGGCGACCCACCACGGCGCGACGGCGCAGAGCGCGCTGCCGGTGACCGGGTCTTCGGCCAGTCCGAGCCGCGGCGCGAAGACGCGAATCGAGACGTCGGCGTCCGGTCCCCCGACACAGGCCGCGATCACGAGCGCGCCAGGAACGAGGAAGAGACTCATGGGATCGATCGCCAGTCCGCACAGTGCGTCATAGTTCTCCACGACGGCGAGCACGCTTTGTGGTCCCGCCTGGTAGACCTCACGAACAACGCCGAGGGTGCCGTTGAGCACCGAGGCGTCGAGCGGCTCAAGGTAGGCCCGTGGCAGGTCGATGCCGAGCATGCCATCGCGTAAGCGACGCCCGGAGAGCACGCCGGCGCGGGTCTGGAAGTAGAGCTCACCCGCGGGGACACCGAGTTCACTCAAGAGCACGTGGAGTGTGGCGAGCGTGGCGTGCCCGCACAGGTCGACCTCGACGGTGGGAGTGAACCACCGCAGCGACCAACCGTCGCCTACTCGTCGAATGAATGCGGTCTCCGAGACGCCGAGTTCGAACGCGATCTGTTGCAGGTCTTCGTCGGAGACCGACCGTTCCAGCAGGACCACCACCGCCGGGTTCCCCCGCGCGCCCTCGCCAATGAAGGCGTCGACCCACCAGAGGCGGTGGCCGAAGGTGACGTTCACGGAGTCCACGGACATAGAGCCTGCCACACCACCGACGCGGGCGTAAACTTGTCCGGTGCGCGTCGCGACGTTCAACCTGCACGCCGGGGTGGACGGCTGGGGGCGCCCGACCGGCGCCCTCGAGCACGCCGCGTCGTTGAACGCCGACATCCTGGTCTGTCCCGAGACGTGGCGGGGCGACGACGGTGTGGACTTCTTCGCCGACCTGCAATCGCGACTGACCATGACGGGGATCTTCGTACCCCTCGCGCGCGCCGAGCGCGTCACCACTGGCCGCGCTGGTACCACCTGGCAGCCGCGGCTCGCCCACTTCACGGGTGAGCACGGTCTCTACTTCACCGAACATCGCTCCCTGAGCCCCGCCCAGCTAGCTTGGCGCGCCAAGTCTCGATCCGTCGAGCAGGGCGATTGGGGTCTTAGCCTTCTCACTCGTTACCCGGTCATCACCATCCGCGCGCACGCCCTCGGCCGACTACCCCGTGAGCGCGTGCGGCGTACGCTCATCGTCGCCGACCTGGATGTCGACGGTCGGACGATCACGGTTCTCGCCATCCACGGCGCACACCTGAGCCACGGGTCATTTCGCCAGTACCGACTTGTACGGAAGATCGCCGACGCCATCGATCCGTCGCGCCCGCTCCTACTCGTCGGTGACTTCAACTCGTGGCGCCCGCCCCTCCGTCTCTTCTTGCCTGGTTGGCGAACGTTGGCGCGCGCCCGGACCTGGCCGGCCCACCGTCCACACTCTCAGATCGATCACATCCTCGGGCGCGGACCGTGGCGGACGTTGGCCAGTTGTGCCAGTGACGGTGGCAGCGATCACCTCGCCCTCAGCGCCGACCTAATACTTTCCAACCTTTGAACGGAAGGGCCCGAGACGTGGTGAAATGAGTTTCGACAGGCACAAGTCTGCGGGGTGCACGTCATGAATCTGGAGATCCGCGAAGAGCCAATTGGATCGCTCGGGGAACACGCCACGATATCCATCGCGTACCTCGTCGACAAGATCCTGGTCCCGTCCGTGTTAACTGAAGGCCTGGGCGGGATCGTCCTACACGAAAGCGCCGTCGACACCCCATGGCTCAAGGACTGGTCGCGCCATCAAAGGAGAAGGCCCGACGCGGTGGCCCAAGCGATTCGACGTCACCAACTGGGGGCTCATCGCGGCCTACCAATACGGTGTACGCGTCGGTGGCGCGGTGGTCGCTTTCAAGACCCCGCACCTTGCGATGTTGGACGAGGAAAGTGACAGAGCGGCGCTCTGGGACATTCGCATTCGACCGGATCTACGTCAGTCAGGCATTGGCTCCCACCTCTTTCGCGCCGTCCATGAGTGGGCACGCGTACGAGGGTGCACCCAGATCCGAGTCGAGACTCAGAATGTCAACGTTCCTGCCTGTCATTTCTACGCAACAATGGGCTGCGCGTTGGAGGGTATTAATCGTTTTGCGTATCCGGATTCACCCGAAGAGGTTCAGATCCTTTGGCGCATGGACCTGTGATCTATCCGAACTCACCCACGCACTTGTCGTTACGCCCCTCACGAGTCCGAATAACCACTACACGAGCTCGACCCCTCGACTCTCGGGAAGTCGTGTGAGCAGTAACAGCAACGGTAACAAGGGAAGGAAGGTCACCAGCGCCGGTATGCGCAGCGACGATGACGCGACACCACCGACCGCGTCGCCGATCCACCCGAACAGCGCGAGCCCCGCGGTCGCACCCAAGACTCCGGCGACCCCGGCCCATCCCGCCGCGGTCGCGCGATGTGCGTGGGGAAAGATTTCGGTGCTCAGCGCGCTCGCCGCGGGCGCCAGTAGTCCTGCCGCACCGACGCCGAGGAAGTATCCCACCTCGAAGCTGAGCCGTCCACCGCTGTAGGCGAAGGCGGAGGTGATGGCGAGCGCCAACACGCCGATCCCGACGGTGCCCCGACGACCGATGGTGTGGGCAAGCCGCCGTCCGAGGATGAGCCCCGCCAGACCCGATACCGCGCTCGCGGTCACGACGCCGGCGACGACCGACGGACTCAGCCGCAGCACGCCTTCGCCGTAGACGAAGGTGAAGCCGTTGGCGGGACCGGTGATCATGCCGACGGTAAAGCCTACGACGGCCACGACAGCCAAACGACCGCGCAGGTGGGCGGGGATGGAACCGAGCCGGACCGCCGGTGAGTCCCCAACGTGGCGTCCGGGTTCGGGCACCGCGCGCAGCAACCCGGGTACAAGCAACGCTGGCAGCACCGCGACGGCGAAGAGCCAACGAAATGAGTTAGGTCCCCGAATGGCGCCGTGCAGAACGGCTGAGAGTCCCGCGCCAATCCCTCCCCCCGCCACCATCACCGCGAGTCGATGCACTCGTCGCGCCGTGCTCGTGATCTCGACGGTGACCACCTGGACCAATGTTGACGCGGCGGCGAGTAGCGGTCGCGCGAGCGCGAAACACGCGACAAAGAACCAGTAACTTGGACTGAGCGCAGCAGCTGCGGTCACGAGCAGTCCCACTGCGAGCGTGTCGCGCAGGATCCGTAGACGACCCCACCGATCGGCAAGGGACGCAAACGGCAACGCGCCGAGCGACGCGAGACGCAGGATGGCCAGGCCGACTCCAAGCTCCGAGCCCGAAAGTCCCACGGCGCTCTTGAGCGAGTGGCCAGTGGTGACCACGTGGCCGAAGTGACGAGCCACGTCGTTCAGCGATGAGATCGCACCGAACTGGGCGAATCCGGCCACGAGAGCCACCACGAACAGCACGGCGACCGCCCGTGGCGGGTGGACGTCAAGCGCCGGAGCTGTCGGTTCAGGCAAGCGCGATGCTCTCGTCGACGACGACCAACGTCTTGCCGAGATTGCCACCGTTGAAGAGCAGGTTGAGCGCATCGGGGGCGTGTTCGAGGCCCGCCACCAGGTGTTCGCGGTGCTGGAGGGTGCCGTCGTGGATCATCGACGCGAGTACGCCCTGGGCCTCGAGGTACCGTTCGGCGAAGTCGAGCACGATGAACCCACGCATCGAGGCGCGTCGCATGATGAGCATCGACGTATTCGCGATCCCCCGCTGATGACCCACCTCGTTGTACTGCGAGATTGCCCCACAGAGCACGACGCGCCCACGCATCGCGATCGACGCGAGCGCGGCATCCAGCACGTCGCCACCGACGTTGTCGAAGTAGAGGTCGACACCGTCCGGGCAGGCCGACCGAAGCCGCGACGACAGTCTCGGCTCGCGATAGTCCAGACACTCGTCGAAACCGTACCGCTCCACGACGTCGGCGCACTTGTCCGGACCGCCGGCGATACCCACGACACGCGCGGCTCCACGGGCTCGGGCGAGTTGACCCACCACCGAACCCGTGGCACCCGCGGCGCCCGAAACCACCACCACGTCACCGGGCCGGAACTCGCCGACTTCCAAAAGACCGAAATACGCGGTGATTCCCGTCACGCCGAGGACGTTCATCGCAGTCGCCAGGTCGACACCGAGGTCCGCCGGAATCACCGAGAACCGATTGACGTCGTCGGCGATGACCCACTCTTGCCAGTTGGTCATCCCGAACACGATGTCGCCCACGTGGTACCGGTCGTTCTGGCTCGCCACGACCACGCCCGTGCCGCTCGAGCGAATGACCGCGCCAATCTCAATCGGCGCCATATAGCCCGGTGCGTCATTCATCCACGTCCGAATCGTCGGGTCAATGGAGAGCATGGCGACCTTGACGAGCGCCTGGCCTGGACCACACGTTGGCTCCGGGACCTCGATGAGCTCAGTCGTCGATTCGTCAATGACGCCGCGCGGACGCTCTCGTAAGACAATCTGTCGATTCATCGTCACTCCTCGGTCATCGGTCATCGGTCATCGTTACGACCGAGTGCACTCTAATGAGTTGGTCTGGCGCACGTCCGGGGGTACCACTTCGCACGCTGACCCTTTTGACCACGTCCGAGATGCCGTCCACCGGGCGAGCCGCGATCGTGCACTCGCGGGTCTCTGGAAGCGCTCCTTCACGAACGTCCACTCAACGCTAGGAGCACGAGCGACGCGACCAGACCGAGCGGCGTAACAACGGCCCCCCATCGGCTCGCACGCGCGAGCGACGGCGTGGCACCCGCGCCACGAGCACTGCGCCACCACAGCAGCCAAGCCAGTGAGCCCGTTGCAGCGAGGTTGGGCCCGAGGTTCAGCCCGATCAGGAGGGCGAAAGGGTGTGAGGGCACGCGCGCGGCGAAGATGGACGCCGCCGGCAGGTTGTTCACGAGTACAGAAGCGACCGATGCCGTGAGAGCGGTCACGGTTGTATTCGCGTGGTGCAGCGCATGAGACGGAAATGACCACACGCGCCCCAGGGTTCCCAATGCCGTCGCGATCGCGAAGAGCCCGATCAGCGCGCCGGGCCCGACGATTGCGATGACCTCGCCAAACTCGACCCGCCGATGCGCGAGATGCCACCCCACAGCGAGCAGGCCGATCAACGCGACTGGGACCGCAGCGTTGCTAAGCAGTACCACGGCGAGCACCGCCGCGAGGACCGCGAATGCCCCGACCCCGACCGACGGTGCGGTGACGCGATCGCGAACGTCGCTCGTGACCAACGCGTCGCGTCCGAGTACCGCCACCACCAGGGCGGTGACGAGGCTCGCACCCAACGCCGGCGCCCACATGCGCGCGGCGAATGCCGCGCCCGTGAGGTGGAGATGCCCGAGCACGATCAGGTTCGTGAGATTCGAGCCTGGCAACCACAGGGATCCGGCGTTCGCGAGCAACAGCACGCCATAGAGCCACGGCGCATCGTCCCCGCCACGCCGTCGTGACGTGTGGATCAACACGGGCGTCAAGAAAGCGACGGCCGTGTCTAGGTTCAACACCGCCGTGACCGCGACGATCATCGTCGCCGCACTAGCGAACACCACGGGTCCCCGTGAGGAGATCCTGGTCAACGTCGCACCCAGCCACTCAAAGACACCGTCGTCGTTCGCGACCAGACCGATGAGTAGCAGACCGGTCACGAGGACGAACGGTGACCAGACCTGATCCGCCGATGACCGTGCTGCTCGAGCGTCGAGGGCGAAGGTGACGACGAGAATAACGGCGCCCAGCACCGCGACTGCTACGGGGCCGGTGACGCGCCGCCACGGGATCCGTCGTGCGCGCCGCATCGCACTAGTCTCGCACGACCCAACCCATGCCCGCGAGAATTTCCTCGCCTCAGCGGGGTGCGAGCGGGATCCGCTTGGCTGCGTCGCTACGGATACAGAGTGGGTCTTCGCCGAGCACGCTACCCGTTCTCACGTATGCCCTCGCACGCGATCCCCCACAGAGTCGATAGAAGTCGCAGCGCCCACACCCTCCTTCGAGGTTGCCGGCGCGGATCGCGGTGAGTAACGGGTTCGATTGATAGATCTCACCGAGCGGAGTTTCGCGAATGTTGCCCAGGGTCACCGGCAGAAAGCCCGACGCATGCACCTCGCCATCGTGGCCAACGAAGATGATCCCTCGTCCGTCACCAGTAGCGAGCGAATGGCTCCTCGTGGTTCGAACGTCGCCCCGATCCTGCTCGTCGAGTCGTTGGCGCAACGTCGCGTAGAGCGGTCCAAGCGTGAATTCGCGAGCGGGGTCCTCCCCACTGACAACCTCCCGTTCGGCCTGGACACGACGAAAGAATGGAGCCTCGACAGTCCGCACCGTCATGCCAAACGTCGTCGCATCGACGAGAAAGTGGCACACGTCCTCTGCGTCGCGGGCCGAGATCTCTTGGACGTCGACTCCCCGGCCCACTCCGACAAGGAAGAAGACCTCCCAGATTGAGACCCCGACAGAGCGCAACAGTGACAGCACATCCGCTAGTTCGTGGGCGTTCCGATTCATGACGGTGGTGTTCACCTGCAGTCGAAATCCCATGTCTCGCATCATCGCGAGCGCGGCCATCGTCTGTTCGAAATGACCGGGTATGCCACGTACCGCGTCATGGGACTGGGGCCCGGAACCGTCGAGCGAGATTGAAATACTACGAACCCCAAGTTCGTACATCCGCTGCAGGTTTTCACGCGTCAATCGCTTGGTCACCGACGGCGCAATCCCCACACGCACGCCCCGTGACCGGGCGTAGCCAACCAGACTCTCAAGGTCTGCGCGTTCGAAACAGTCGCCGCCCGTGAAAACCAAGATCGGCACCGCCCCTTCCATCGCTGCAATCTGATCGATCAGGTCACGGCCTTCGTCCGTGGAGAGCTCGCCGGGCAGGGCCTCGGTCTGCGCCGAGGCACGACAGTGGCGGCACGCGAGTGAACACGCCTTAGTGGTCTCCCAGAACACGAGGTGGGGAGACAGGTCGTAGCGCTTCAGGGCACGCTGTAGCGTCTCATCTCTCATTGGCCACCGTTCTCGTGATCGCGGCATGCCTCCCCGACGTGGGGCCAGCACCGAACCTCAATTCTCGCACCATCAGTTCTAATGTCGTCATCGACCGACCCTGTAGGGCATTAGGTCAACGTTGTGCCGATAGGGCGTAAAGGTGACACGTCACTAGACATCCTGATCCGAGTTGAGATTGGCTCTACAGCCCGAACTCGCCCGGCGCGTCAAACGCGGCAACCGGTTCGGCGTCATCGTCGCTAACACCGGTTGACGGGAGATGCGCGTGCGTGCGCAACGGAATCTCTTTCATCAACCAGGTCAGTGCAAAGGCCAACACCGCAACGGGCGCCGCCACCAAGAACACTCGCTGAAGCGCCGAACTGAACGCGTCGATCACAATTGCGTGGGCCGCTGGCGGCAACTGGTCGATCTGTGCAGGGTTCGCCGAAATCGATCCACCACCCAACATGGCCAACTGCTGGGCCGTCGCGTGTGCGTGGAGTTGTTCGAGTAGACGGCTATTGAAGACCGAGCCGAAGAGCGCGACACCGAAGGCACCCCCGATAGATCGGAAGAACGTCGCGGTGGCGGTGGCGGTTCCAAGTTGTTCGTGTGGTACCGAATTCTGCACCGCGACCACGAGGACCTGCATCACCAGCCCCATACCAAATCCGATGACGAACATATAGAGCGCCGCGGTCGAGAACGCACTCGTGGGCCCCAAGTGGGAGAGCGCAACCATACCGATCGCCACAATCGCCGTTCCAACGATTGGAAAGACCTTGTAGCGGCCCGTCCTCGACACCAATCTTCCGCTGATGATGAAGGTAATCAGCATGCCCGTGACCATCGGCAAGAGCTCGAGACCCGACCGTGTTGGCGACGAACCGTGGACCACCTGCAAGTAGAGCGGCAGGTAGACGATTGATCCGAACATCGTGAAACCGATGACGAACCCCACCGCCGACGCAGCGCTGAAGGTCCGATTCCTGAACAGTCCCATCGGCACGATCGGCTCAGCCGCCTTGGTCTCTACGTACACGAACGCGAGCAACAGCACGACACTCGCCACGCTGAGCCACACGATGGTCGCTGAGTGCCACGCGTATTGGCTCCCACCCCACGTCGTGACCAGGATCAACCCGATCACGCCCGCAGAGAGGAGACTGGTGCCCCACCAGTCGATACGGTGTGACAGTCGACGGGCCGGTACGTGCAGCACGGCGGCGATCACGACGAGCGCGACAGCACCGATGGGCACGTTGATATAGAAGATCCAGCGCCACGACGCGTGTTGGGTCAACCAGCCACCCGCCAGTGGCCCGAGCACGCTCGAGAGACCGAAGACGGCACCGAAGTAGCCCATGTACCGTCCGCGCTGGCGGGGCGGAATGACGTCGCCGATGATCGCCTGAGACCCCACCATCAGGCCTCCAGCGCCAAGCCCCTGAATGGCGCGAAACACGATCAACTCCAGCATGTTCTGCGAGAGACCCGATAACGCCGATCCGAGAAGGAAGATGACGACCGAGAGTTGGAAGAACCCTTTACGACCCCACAGGTCGCCGAACTTGCCCCACAGCGGTAGCGAGATCGTTGACGTAATGAGGTACGCCGTCACCACCCAGGACAGATGATTGAGACCGTGTAGATCCGCGGCGATGGTCGGAAGGGCCGTCGCCACAATCGTCTGATCGAGTGCCGCGAGAAACATCCCGAGCATCAATGCCAACAGAATCACCAGGATCCGTCGGTGTTCTTCTGGCGTGATCTCGTGGTCGACCGGGATAGCCGTGTTGCGAGGTGCGTCGCTAGTCAAGGTAACTCTCCACTTCTGTAGTTAGGGCTTGTGAAAATCTCGACAGGTGCGACGCAAAGGTCGCGACTTCCTTCTCGCCCCAATCGGCTACGAGTCGAGCGAGCATCGCCCGATGGACGTGAAGGATTCGATCGACTACACCGCGCCCTTGGTCGGTGAGCGATATCAGTACTGCACGCCGATCGGTAGGGTCTGCGAGTCGCGTAACGAAGCCATGTTGCTCCAACTGCTGGACCTTGCGCGTGACGGCCGGGGTGTCGACCCCAACGAGTGTCGCGATATCGGAGACGCGCATGGCGTCACCACCTCGATGGTGAAGTTTGAACAAGATGATGATGGCGGATCGGTCGATTCGAAGATCCGCCTCTCGCAACAGCCGTTCGTGCATCTTGGCTCGCGTCAGCGCTTGAGTAATAGACTGCAGTCCCACTTGGAGTTGGTCGATCGACCTCGAAGTGTCCGACGGGTTAGTGGTCGTAGAACTTACTTTCATCAAGCAACCATCGTAATTGTTCAAGATGAGACCGTGACCCGCACCGGCCGATCAGATGTCTAGCCATCGTGACGTGGAACAACACCGAGCCACCAACCGAGATCAACCGCTCCGCTAGGCGAACGATCGCCGGGGAGGCCGGAGGTAAGCAAGTACCGCTGGGTCACTTGGTTCCGTTGGCCGAGGCGAACCGGTGGGTCCGATTAGGACACACGCTGGAATGAGATTCGAAAATCTCCGCTCGTTGATGGCGCTTCCCACCGAGCTGCTGATTGGTGAGGACTTCGTAGTCCCGAGCCTTGAGCTCTAGAAATAGATCGTGCCCCAAGCAGTCGGTGAGGTTGACGATGAGGACTGGAGGGGTGTCGTGCCGGGAGTACTATTCCAGTACGGTGCCACCGTTGCCTTGGGCTTGTAAGACATTGACCAACGGAGGTGGCCACATGGGCGGCAGATTCACTTCGCCCGCTGCGGGCCCACCCGTCGTGGTTCTTCTCGAAGGTGATTCGCCGAAGGACCTTGCGCATCGAGCGACTGGGCGAAATGCGCTCGGAGTGCGGGGCCGAGATTCTCGTCCTCAAGACCAAGGTCGATGATCGTCTTCAAATACTCGAGTTTGTCTCCGGTGTCGAAGTATCGAGCATTCTCAATCTCGTAGCCGAGTAGGAAGTTACCGTTATCGATAGAGAGTTGCATCGCATCCTGCAGCGAGAGCTCATCACCCGGGCGAAGCTCGGAGGCACGATCGCTGAGACACCCCAGTATCGTCGGCGTGAAGAGGTAACTGCTCACGCTCGCGAGATTTGATGGCGCATTCGATCGGCCGGGCTTCTCCACGATCGATTCGATTTTCACGATACCGGGCTCGATCTCCTTGCCTCCTACGTACCCGTAGCGCGTGTAGTCATCGTCACCGTCCGCGCGAATACACGACAGCACACCGAGGCCGGTGCGTTCGTGGAGGGCGACCATCTGGCTGAATCTTCCAGGAGTAGCGCGAATGAAGTCGTCCCCGAAGGTGTAGATGAACGGTTCATCACCGATTAGGTGCGCAGCGTTAAGGAGGGGCGTACCATTTCCGTCGGGACCCTTTTGCCGCATATAGGCAAAATTCGCCAAGTTGGCGATGTGTTCAACCTCCTTTAACTGCTTCTTTTTCGGACCCTTCAGAGCGACTACAAGTTCCTGGCTCGGCTCCGCGAAGTGGTCTTCGATCGAGCGCTTGTGATATCCCGTAACGATAACGATGTCTTCGATCCCGGCCTCGACGAGTTCCTCGACGATGTACTGGATGATCGGCTTGTCAAGGATCGGCAACATTTCCTTCGGCATCGCCTTTGTCTGGGGAAGGAATCGCGTCCCGAGACCAGCTGCTGCAATGACAGCTTTGCGTATCAATTGAATCTCCCGTTCGCGTGTTCTCGAACTGCTGGTGGTGCGCTGAATCTCCCAAGCACGACGTCCCATACGCCGCACTCGTACCTTACGGCGCAATCCACGCCCGCTTCGGCTGTTCCGAATCGTCGATCTCAGTACCAAGGTCGCGGCCACTCACCATGCCAAATGGTGGTGGTACGAAGACAAAGTTAGAACTCCATTTTTTAATCGCCTTTATCAGGTGGAATGATCTAACCGAACGGTGGAGTTGTGCCAGTCGTGCCCACATTGCAGCGCCCTCTCCTGGTTGGCGGCGTGGATGTCAGTGGGCGCTGAGGGACTCGAACCCCCGACCTGCTGAGTGTAAATCAGCTGCTCTAACCAACTGAGCTAAGCGCCCGAGGCCCCAAGCCTAAACCAGCGGGGCTTGCAGTAACGCCGATTGTCGCGACGACGTAGGTTGGGTTTGAACAAAAGTCAAGCGATACGGTTTGGGGGTGACATGGAGTTCATCGTGGCCAACTCCAACTTCTCTTCACGCGACTTCGTCAGTGATGTGATTGGCCGCGAAATTGGTCAGGTGCTCCGACACACTTCGGCCGCTCGTCTTGGAAGGGACCCCGAAGGAGTACACCAGCTCCGCGTTGCGTCGCGCCGACTTCGATCGGAACTTCGATTGCTAAGTCCAATGCTCCAAGACCAGTGGTTCACGATGACAGGAAAGGATCTCGCGTGGCTCGGGCGCACACTTGGCGGCTTTCGAGACTCCGACGTCTTGATCGCACTCCTCGAGGAGATTGCTCACACAGACGACGACCTCGACCGGGCCGTGATCGACAAGGCAGTCGATGACCGTCGCGCTCACCAACACCGCGTCGTCGATCGACTTTCTGGAAAGCGGTACGTTTCGCTCGTGGTCACGCTCGCCGAGGCGGTCGTTCGACCACCGCTACGGCGCTCGTACGCCGATCCGGAATCGATCATCGTTTCACAACTCCGCGAGTCGTGGAGTGCGCTGCGCATCGCGGCCACCGGGGTGATTGATAGCCCAGCGGACTTCCATCAACTCCGAATCCTGTCGAAGCGGGCACGCTACGCCACCGAGATCGCAACGCCGATCCTTGGCGACGGTGCTCAGGCCATCGTGGAGCGGTTCATAGCGATACAAGACTCGCTCGGTCACCAACGTGACCTCGCGTCGGTTCGTCGATTCGTGACGGAGTGGTACGACTCACCGCGCGCTGTTCGCGGCGTCGATCCCACCGACGGGCGTGAGATGTGGCTGGCATCTATCGACGCTGCAAGTCAGATCAACCCCGACGTGTGGCGCGAGCCGCTGGCTGAGGCGATGGTCTTGATCGATGACATGGGCATTGGCCGTTCAGAGCGGGCCGATGTTCACGAGCTCCCCTAGCAGCGACGTGGTGGCGGCGATCAGCGGACGCCGAACTACCGCATCATCAGTCACGAGTTGCTCACCGTGATAGTCGGTGTCGACAGCACCCGCCTCACGGGCGACCAAAAGCCCGGCTAGGTAGTCCCAGGGATTGAGGGTCGACTGCTGGGCAACGCCATACGCATCGAGTGAGCCGTCCGCGACCAGGCAGATTTCGAGACTGGCGGCACCGAGTGCTCGGAACTGTGCCCAACCTGCGTGGTGCGCAGGCAGCCCCGAGAACGCCACAATCGCGTCGCGAAGACGCGTGCGTCCGCTCACTGCAATGGCCACCCCGTCGCGGGTCGCTCCCGCACCCCGCTCCGCTTGGTACGTGGTACCAGTGGCGTGGTTGACGACGTAGCCCACGATGAGTTCTCCGTCCGCCAGCACCGCGAGGCTCGTCGCGAAGAAGGGCACACCGTGATCACAATTCGTCGAACCGTCGATAGGGTCAACGACCACGGTCAACGGCCCTGATCCCGTGACACCGGACTCCTCGCTTACGACACGCCAGCCCGCCCCACCCAGTACTCGTCGTGCGACCTCGTCAGCGACCACGTCCAAGTGATACTGCGACTCTCGAAGACCGGAGTAGCCGCGGCCACGGTGGGCCTCGATTGATCGACCGATCTCATCGGCGCAGTCTCGCAACGTGGGGAACAGGTCACTCATCGAATCCACCGTATCCGGGCGGCACCTCAGTGCACGGCGAACCGACCCGATGGCCGTCGCCCCTTACAATTCGTGGCGGCTCCCAACTCGCCGGGGCACCAAGACGACTGGAGACGTTGATGTTCGGGATTGGGAGTTGACCCCGTGACGCGACGTCTCTGGACCGTGGTGATTCTGGTCCTCGTTTGGGCCACCACTGTGACCACCGCGGGCCCTTCCGGCGCCGGGGCGAGCCCGCGGTTACCGGTGGCCGTCGGGGTCATCCGCCCCGCTGCCCGGTGTCCCTGGGTTCTCCAATCGGTACATCACAGCGCGTCTGCGTCGGCTCTCGCCAGCGAAGTCGTCGCGCGTATGACGCTCGCACAGAAGGTCAACTTCGTCGCGCTCTCCACCTATCCCCCCCTCGAAAACGCCAACGTCGGGATTCCGAACCTCTGCATCCCGCCACTGACCCTGACTGATGGTCCAAACGGCGTCGCCAACGGTCTGCAGTTCGTGACGCAGTTGCCCGCGGCGATCGGAATCGGCGCCACATTCGATCCATCACTCGCCCGGGCCGTCGCCGGCGTTCTAGCGAGTGAAGCTCGCGCGAAGGGGATCGACGGGGTACAGGCCCCGAATCTCAACCTCGCGCGCGTTGCACTGAGCGGTCGGATCTTTGAGACCTACGGTGAGGATCCATACCTCTCCGCCGTGCTTGGCGTAGCCGCGATCCGCGGAATCCAATCGCTCGGCGAGATCGCCGACGCCAAACACTTCACCGCGTACACCCAAGAGACCGCACGCGCCCGGCTCAATCAGCGCGTGTCAGCGCGAGCATTGGCCGAGATATACAACGCCCCCTTCGAAGCCGCGGTGCAACAGGGCCACGTGGCGTCCCTCATGTGCTCCTACGGGTCGTTGAACGGCGTCAACACCTGTTCGAGTCCCTACATCTACCGAACCTTACGGTCTTGGGGGTTCACTGGTTTCGTTCGTTCGGATCTTGGCGCGGTCGAAGACCCGGTCGCCGCCCTTCGCGCCGGGATCGCCATGCTCAAACCGGTCTCAACCGATGGCCTCATCAGCGCTGTCGCCCACCACCGGTTGCCCATCGGCGCTCTCGACCGCGCGGTTCACTCGATCCTCACCCCCATGTTCGCACTCGGCCTCGTCGCACATCCACTTCGCCTCTCGCTGAGCGCCGACGTCTCAACACCCGCTCACGTCTCAATTGCGCTTCGTGCCGCGCAAAGCAGCATTGTCCTCCTGCAAAATCGCCATCGGACACTTCCAATTCCTACGTCCGTTCGATCGATCGCGGTCATCGGCCTTGGGGGTAGCCAAGTGCCGATGAGCGCCGGCGGAGGCAGTGCAGCCGTCGTGGCGATGTCGGTGATCACCCCGTTCAACGCCCTACGCCATGCGTTGGGCAGTGGTGTTCGCCTTACCTACGCGCCGGGTGACATTTACATACCCAACGTCAAGTCTCGCCGTGACATCGTCATCGAATCCGGTACGCCACTCAAGCTCATCACCCGATTCAGCCAGGTGGGAGAGCCGGGCAAAGCGGACATCGGAATCGATCGTGGCGGCAACGTCACGCCGAGCGTCGCCACGGCCACGACGCCTGGCACCGGTGACAATTGGACGTCCTCACAGGTGAAGTTCCGGGCTAAACGGACGGGAATCTACGACATCGCGTTCCGACAGTTCGGCGACACCTGGGTGTACGTGAACGGGCGACTGCTCATCGCGTCACGGGGCCTTCACTCGCCAGACTTGATCACCACTGCGATCAAACTTCGATCGGGGCGGGACTATACGCTTCGGGTGACCTGGTTCGATATCCGCGACCACCCGGCGCCGACCTTTGACCTCGTCGACGCCACCCCGGCTATCACCAAGGCCGTCCGGATCGCCCGCCACGCGCAGTACGTGATTGTGGTGGCGAGCGCGCCGACCTCTGAAGGGGCCGACCGACCTAATCTGAATCTGCCCGGTGACCAGAATTCGCTCATTGAGGCCGTCGCCGCAGCGAACCGACACACCATCGTCATCCTGGAGACGGGTGGTGCCGTGGCAATGCCGTGGCTCGGGCACGTCGCCGCGGTCCTCGAAGCGTGGTATCCCGGTCAGGTCGACGGCGCTGCGATTGCACCCGTCCTGACCGGCGCCGTCAATCCCTCGGGTCGACTGCCACTGACGTTTCCCACATCGATGAACGCAATGGCGAATTCATCGCCACGCTTCTTTCCGGGCGTTGACGGAACCGTCGAGTTCGCGTCCAGCCTCGACCTGGGCTACCGCTGGTATCAAGCCAACCACGTGCGTCCGCTCTTCCCCTTCGGATTCGGCCTCTCCTACACGAGTTTTGCCCTTCGACGAGCCCGCCTTCGCCGCACTGCCACCGGGGTGAACGTCTCGGTGACCGTCGCCAATACCGGTCGTCGAACCGGTGCGGACGTCGTTCAGCTCTATGTCTCATACCCCACGAGTGCCGGCGAGCCACCGGAACAACTGCGCGCATTCGCCCGCGTGCTCCTGAAAGCCGGCGCACAAACGACTGTCGTCCTTTCGGCGGACCGGCGAAGTTTCGAGATCTTCCACCACGGAACCTTCACCGTGGTGCCTGGCACCTACCACGTCGACATCGGCCAGTCGTCGGCGAATCTACCAATTCGACTGAGGTTGCGGCTGTAGATCGACCCGGCGTCGCGGCACGTCACACGGCGACGACTAATCTTGAACCGATGGCCGCCATCGACGTCGCCGGTTTTGTAGCCGATCTCAAGGACCACGCGGTCACGCACGGTTTCCACGTGCACGATGAGCGGCACTTCGTCGAAACGTACTCCTTGCGCCAAGCCTGGGAGGTTGACCTTCACCCCGAGGATGGATGCGGCGGTCCGGTGGACCTGCACGTCGAACTGGACGTGGACCCGCGAACCCTGCTCGCGTTCGAGGACGCAGTCATGGGCCTTCCCGATGACGTTGACCCGCCCGACGACTTCCACTTCCCGTTGATCCTGACCTGGAGTCTGCCTCCGATGCCGCACGGCCCCGACCTTTTGCGACTGGCGATCGACCTCGCACCGATCGGTGGCGTGGACTTACCACTCGAAGTCACCGCGACGGACACGTTCGCCTCTCCCACCGAGACGAGTGAACGCCGAATTGCCATCGTCGCTCGTCGCGCAATCTCGCTCAGCCAGGTGGCCAAGGGCGAAGACCCCCTGTGCGATGTCTTCGAGCACGGACGTACCATCAGTGACTTCCTCCTTCAAGCCGCGGACTCGTGGCTGGCCTGATTCGGCGTCTGGTTCCGTTCGTTCTCGTAGCCACGTCGGCGCTGGCGCTGAGTTCGTGTGGCACCTCCGGCGCGATAACCCAAGCCCGCATCGCGTGCCGATACGTCGACCGGTCACTCGCCATCTATCGTGCGAGCACGAAACCCAATATCGCTCCGTCGACTCAGATTCGGCTCCAGGCCAACGCAGTGGCCGAGTTACTTCGCGCTACGCCCTACGCCGCGTCGGCAACCTCGAGTGACGGTGGTTGGAATCCCCTCATGACCACGATCAACGAGGCCGAACGCGTCCCCATCGTCGACCTAATCCCTTCGCTCACCCACCTGTGTCGCATCGCCCAGTCGCCGACGCCGTATCTCTAGCGCCGATCCGATTCAGCGCGGTCGCCAGCGCCTACCGAGCCGGTCGGAATCGACGTAGAGGGCCAAGCAGCCCGGGGAACCGTCAGTCGTTGAACCGCTCGTAGAGCCACTCGAGTGAGTTCTCCTCGAGCATCGCGTCTTCCCAACCTTCGAGTTGATCCTCCACCGCTCCAAGCGACCCGACTGTTCCAATGACCACGACCGTCAAGCCACTTACGGGTTCGTCCGCGACGAGGAAGTCGCCAAAGATGTCCTCGCTCACCGTCGCCTCTGGGCCAATCATGAGGTAGAGCTCGCCAGTGGCCTCGACCCAGGACAGTCGGTAGGTGTTGCCCACCGCGTCGGTCCACTCGTCGCCGAACTCAAACTCCGCACTCTCACGGCGCGTCTCGTTCTGTTGATAGAAGGCCTCGATGTCCATGGGGGCAGCCTACGTCGTGTATGTGCGTGACGCTATGCGTTGTCAATGTCACGATCCGTGTCATGAAAACTGGCGCGTTACGAGTTACCCGTCATGGCGTGAACCGACGTGCACGTCCCGCTGGACTTCGCAACATGACAACTTCCTACGATGTCCTCAATCAACTCCGTAACGACTGGCACCACCTCGCCCATCGAAGTCCCTCCACGACAGCCCTTTGCCGGCTTCGTGAACGCCACGCCGATGCGCCATTGGACGGAATCGAGGACCTCGGTGACCTCGTCGACGCCCTCGAAGTGCGTGGCGGACGCTCGGTGACCGAGCGCGCCAGGCTCGTCCAGGCCATGCTCGAAGACGCAGCTGATCCCGACGTCCACCGCGCACTACTCCAGACCCTGGTGCCGGGGATCGTGAACGTCTGTCGTCAGCTCCGATTCGGCGCCGGGGTCGTAACTGAGCCGAGTGAAACCGTCGGCGTCGCGATTTCCTTGGCGAGCGAACTCCTCACGCAGTGGGCGGGTCAGTCGCGCCCCTACGCCGCCCCCGACATCCTTTCGGCACTGCGCGCGCGGGTTCGCCGTTGGTTGCTCAAGGAGAAGGCTGCGATGCAGGCGCTCAACAGCCTCGACGACGAGGTGGCCGCCCCCGCCAACTCGCCCCTCGAGAGCCGACTCGCCGCCTATCGCGGTGGACCACACGACCGGCTCGCGCGGCTCGCGTACGCCCGAGTCTATGAGGGTCGGTCGTGGCGGGAACTGGGTGGCGTCGACCACTGCGCACCACAGTCACTACAGAACGAACTTCAGCGCTTCGCCTACCGGTTCCTCGTGTGAGCGGTCATGACTTCACCCAGTTTGGCGACTGGTCGCCCACGTCGATACCGTGGACTCATGATGCTTCGCGTGACGTCGCTTCGAGCGGCGCACCTGGTCCTGTGGTCGAGTCCGATCCTGCTCCTGGTCCTCGTCTTCACGGTTTCGAGTCCACCCACCGTCGTCGCGCGAGCGCCGATGATCACGTCGCGCGACGCAGCGCGGATCGTCCGACCGAAACCGACGAAATCGACGAAATCGACGACATCGCACCGTTCGACGACACCGTCCAAACCACTCCCGACGACGACGTCGACGGTGACGACTCCGAGCGCAAACGCGACCGCGAAATCCGTCTCGCCATCAGCGACGACGACCGACGCGATCGTGCCAGCACCCGTCTCATCGCTGATCGGCGGCGCCGCGAGCGGCGCGCTCGTCGGGGATCTCCCATCGGCCGACGCCACCGACGAGGTCCCGATGCAAGGACCGGGGACTTGGACTGTCCAGTCGAGCGCACCGATGTTCGAACAGCTGAACTGCTCGGGCTCGACGATAGTGGTGGGTGGATCGATCAGTATCGACGCGTTGACGACCTGTCGACTCCTGCTGACCAGTCAGTCCGTCGAGCCCGTTCGCTGGCAGATTGTTCCCACGCCGTGAGGCGTTTCGCCTCGGGGCCACTGCACGGAATCGCGCTCGCCGTCTACTTCGTGCTCACCCCCTACGTCGTAGTGACGCGCTGGACCGCCGCCGCTCACCGGTCCGACGTCACATTGATTCGGTCGCTGCTCGTGGCGCTCGCAATCTTCTGGATCATTTTCGTCATCCAACTCGTTCGCGACGTCGGTCGCCTGCGCCACGGGGTCGTCCTCGGGCTCGGCGGCACTGCCTGGCTCGCCGGGCTCATCGTCGCTGTACTCGCGCTCGGACCGTCGGCGTCGGCATCGGTCCCCCCGATCGCGCCCGCCCACGGCGCCGTCGCGACAACGGTCGAACACCACAGCCCACGACAACGTCCCCACGCGGCGAACGCGCTCGGAGCACTGCCACTGGCCCTCGCGGCCAAGCGACGTCGCGACCAGGCTCGCTTCCAGCAGACCCCTGACGACGAGATCGATGACCTGATAGCCCTGCTGCGAGATGCCGACCCCTCGCTCGTCAGCCACCTGCGCCGCGTCATCGGAACCCGTCGAGACGGCGTTGTCCGCTTGGCGCGTGACTTCGCCTACGCCGCACCGCCGCTCGACGATGAACCGGTCGTCGCGTGCGTGCTCGACGATGACGGCACTGAGCCGCTCGTGTCCTTCGCGCGCGAGGGCGGCAGACTGCGAATCCCGCCAAACTGGACGCGAGGCGAACTCGTTGAAAACATGGTGGGGCTGCACGACGGTGGTCGTATCGTCGCCACGGACGTGGACTACGACTTTCTGCGCGCGCTCGCAATCAGGTCCGTCCGACGTCACCTCGTCGTCTACCTCGGCGACGGCGATCAGCTGGACGACGCACTGCGAGCGTGCAGTGTGACCATCGACCGCTCCCGCGACGTGCGGACTGAGAACCATGAGGCCACCGTGTCCTACACCGGGTTCACCGAGGGCGAGGTCCCGCGGGACGCGTCCGACGTCTTCGTGGAACTGCTGCGACCCGACCCCCTGATCCACGGACTCCTCGAGCCCTTCACGGCGTCGCTGCGTCGGCGCAGCATCGAGATGGTCGCCTACATCACGATGCACCACGGCGAGGCGGTGAGTGGCGACCGGCTTCGAACGCGTGTGCTGGTGCACGCCGACGTCGACGCCTCGGTGCGTACCCTCGCCAACACCGCCACCAGCGTTCGACGAAGCCTCGGCACGGACGCCCATGGCCCACGACTCCATCCGGTGTCGGCCGATGGTCTCTACCGCGTCCATGGTGTCGCCAGCGACGTAGGACGGTTCCACGAACTCATCCGCGACGCCCGACGGCGTTCTATTGGCGACGCGGCACCTCTCTTAATCCAAGCCCTCGGTCTCGTGCACGGTGAACCGCTCGTCGGTGTGCGACACGGATTCGAGTGGTTCACGGTCGAGGGCCATCTGGCACGACTCCAGCGAGACGGTGAATGGGCCGCGCTTGCCCTGCATGACGCGTCCCTCACCATGGGTGACGTCGAACGGGCCTACTGGGCGATCGAGCGCGGTCGACTGCTCGACCCGTTCAGCGACGTCCTGACGGACGCCCTGACACGGGTGCCGCGACTACGCCAGTTTGGCGGCGATCGAACCGGCGCTGCGTAATACGAGTCCGTCGGCGCCCGCCGAACTGTAGCGGTGTGTCGGTCGCTCGCGGGCCTCGACCACCAGGTCAGCCAGCAGTTGGCCGAACGGCACGACCGGCTCGACGAAGAGATGCTTCGCGAGAGATCCCGGGATGGTGTTTATTTCATTGAGGAAAATCTCCTCGGCGTTGGCGAGGAAGTCGATCCGGGCCACGCCACGAACCGACGCCACCGTAGCGACGGCCCGAGCCACCTCAACAATCCGCTCAGCCTGGCCCGGGGCGAGGACCGCAGGGATCTCGCGGGGCGCCGACACCATTCCGTCGCCACCCACGTACTTATCGCGGTAGTCGAGGATCTCCGAGCTGACGGCGCGGCGCAGGGGTCGTTCGATGGCGGACAGCGCGAGCGTGGGGTAGGTGCGCACGGCGACCTGGACGTCGTACAGGTCGGCACGGAACGGTTCGACGACGCAACCAAGTGAGAAGTGGCTGTTCGTGCGCAGTCGAGCCCGAGCGGTCTCCAGGTCGTCGACTACATCGATACCGATCGACGATCCACCAAAACGCGGCTTCAAGATGTAGGGCCCGTCAAAGGGTAACGATGTGGTCGTATCGCTCAACAGGACGCGGGGCAGCGTGGGCAATCCGGCCGCTGCGGCCACGGCGCCAAAGGACCACTTGTCCATCCCGAGAGCGGCGCCAGCCACCGTTGGCCCCGTGTAGGCCAGGCCCGCGAGGTCGAGAGCCGCCTGCAGCGTCCCGTCCTCCCCCGGTCCGCCGTGTGTCGCCAGCACGACCAGATCCACGTCGAGGCGTCGGTCCTTGCTAAGACGCCCGCCCACGCTGAAGAAGCCACCACCATCACCCAGACGAAGCGCGAGCGACGACGAACCACGCGGCACGCCGTCGACAAACGCCTCAGCCTCGACGTCGCCGTTCACCTGGTAGAAGTCACCAGTCTTGGTCCAGTAGATCCCTACGGCGTTGGTCTCCGTGCGGCGCAACTCGCGCAGGGCCTGCAGGCCCGTCAGAATCGACACGTCGTGCTCGGGCGATGGCCCACCATAGATCACACCACTCAACACCGCTCACCTCGTTCCTAGACCGACCATCAAGGGTAGTTGTCGGGCAAGTCGTTGAGATACAGCACCGCATCACCGGCGACGAGGGACTCGCGAACCCACGCCACGGCCTGCTCGCGTCGGTCGAAGCGCCGAGGTGGCCGGTCATACCCGGTGGACAGTGCGAGTGCGTTGGTGCGCCCCACCACGACGAGCTCGACACCGAGGGCGTTGGCGCGGCGGGCCAACGCGAGGTTCTGTCCATACTGATCGTGACCGAGCTCGATCATCCCGGGGGTCACGAGCACACGGCGACCCGTGACGTCGAGACCCACCAGCACCTCGAGGGCGGCCGTGGCACTCGCCGGATTGGCGTTGAAGGTATCGTCTATCACCAGGACGCCCGAGGGAGCCGTGACAACGTTGGCGCGGTTGGCGACCGACGTGACGGCGTCGAGTCGGCTCAACACCACGCCCGGGTCGGCACCGAGTTCGATGGCGGTCGCAATCGCGCAAGCGAGGTTGCTCGGCTGGACGCCCACGATGGTCGGATGGTGGAACGGCTCATGGCCAGCCACCTCGATGCGCCACTGCGAACCGTCGCGGGCCACGCGAACCTGGGCGTTGGTCGAAGTAGATCCGGTGCGCACGACTCGTTTCCCCGAAGCCTCGAGACGATCAACCCAGCGCCGCAGACGCTCATCGTCGACGTTGAGTACGACAACCGACGCTCGTTCGGTGATCTCGAACTTTGCGGCGTCGATCACGTCGAGCGATTTCATTCGTTCGAGGTGTACCGGCCCAATCGCGGTGACGACCGCGATCGTCGGCGGGCACCACGCACACATGGCACGGATCTCGCCGGGCCCGAAGGTGCCCATCTCGGCGATGAAGACCGAGGTTCCATCGCCCAGGTTCTCGTTGATCGCCCGCGACAGCCCCGCACGGTTGTTGAAACTCCGCGGCGAGGCCACGACCGAGCCGTCCATCAATTGCGCCAAATGATTCTTCGTTGACGTCTTACCGTAGGAGCCCGTGATCCCGACGACCGTTGGCGCCACGCGCGCCAGGCGCTCGCTCGCCCGCTCGACGTACGCGCGCGCGCGGCGGTCTTCGTAGGGCGACAACAGTCGCGTCGCGAGATCAAGCAACATCGGCACCGCCCAGACAGCGACCACCGCACCGAGCCACGGCTGGGGGGTCAGCGCACCCAGCAGCGTGATCGCCGCCGCCATGACACTCGCCGAGACGGCGATGGTCGTGGCCCGACGTGTCCAGCGCAGGGCACTCGTGCGACCCCGCAAGGTGAGGCCCACCGGACACAACCAGCCGTAGAGGATCGCGTCGACCACTAACACCACCGGGTTCGCCACCAGCAGCCCGAGGATCAAGCCGATGAACATCACGTGGCTAAGCGTGAGCGGTCGACGAAGGTTGCGGCGCGCGGGCGTGGAAGCCGAGCCGACCTGGGGCGAGGTCCACCGCCCCAGGAACCGAGGGAGCGAGGCAGCGACGTAGTGCTCGCGCTGGAGCACGCGCAACCACCGAACGAGTTGGGCGATGTACGCTCCGGCTACCGCGAGCGAGCCGATCACCACAATGACGACGTTCACGACGCCACCTCGACGATGAGATCGGCCAGGGTCCCAGACGCTTCATTGGGGACGAAATGCCCGACTTCCTTAAGAACACGGAGCCGACGCGCGTCGACGTCGGGCGTGTGGAGCAGCTCATTGGCTCGCTCGGCAACGGCGACCGGTACGACGGTGTCGAGTTCGCCCCACAACATGATGAAGGGAACATCGAGACGGGTGAGCTCATCCTCGTACCCCTCGGCGACGGTCGCCACGAGCACGTCGCGGACGATCCCCGACGCCGCCCGGTAGTCCGACGACCCGTACCGGTGTCGTGCGGCTTCGAGACGTTCGTCCGAAAGCCAACCTCGCTGATGCAGCCACCGGATTAACCGGTACGCTCGTGGCGAGCGCACGGCGACGGGGCTATGCAGCAAGGGCGTCCCGGTCACGATCACGCTCGTCACTAGTTCCGGGTGGTCGGCCGCGATCACGGTGGCGATGCGGCCGCCGAAGGAGTGTCCGACGAGCGTGACCGGGCGATCGAGCGCCGCCAGTACCGGCGCAACGAGTGACGCGTAGAGACGCGCACCACCCGCGACCGTTGGGGGAGGTGAGGATCCGAACCCCGGCAGATCGAGGGCCACGGACGAGACACCGCGACGCACCAGCAACTCCTGGACCGCGGCGAAGTCCCGTCCCCGTCGAGCCCAACCGTGCAGCAACACCACCTCGACGGGTCCATCGCCGGCGACTTCGCCAAAGATGGTCCCATCACCGAAGCTGCGCAGCACCCCCCAAGGTTACCGAGGCGCGGCGCCACGACGACGATGACCGGTAGCGTCTGGACGTGAACGACGGCGCCGAGTTCTCCTCTGACCTGTTGGTGGGCCTCACCCCCGAACAGCGCGAAGCGGTCACTTCCAGCGCGCGCCGCCTGCTCGTGCGCGCCACGGCGGGCTCGGGCAAGACCCACGTGCTCACGCTGCGTATCCAACGGCGGATCGCCCAGGGTGACTACAGCCCCGACCAGGTTCTCGCCATGACGTTCACGCGAAAGGCCGGCGACGAGCTCCGGCGACGGCTTTTCGCTTCCGGTATCCGCGACGTGCGCGCTGGCACGTTCCATCGCGCCGCCTTGACCATCGTGAACCAGCACCGACGTGATAGCGGCCGACCACCAGTCGTGCTCGAAACCAGCCGTCGGCGTCTGGTGGCGGCACTCGCCGCGCAATTGTCCGAGTCGGGCGTGGTCCGCCTCGATGACTGGCAACTTCCCCGCTTGGAGCTCGAGATCGGTTGGGCGTTGAGCCAGGGCCTCAGTGGGAGTACTTACATCCGCCAGGCCCGACGCCACCACCGTGACTCCCCCTTGCCCGCCGCGACTTTCGCCGACGTGCTCGACCGCTACGTCGGGTTGTGCCACAGCCGCGGCGTGCTCGACTTCGACCTCCTGTTGAGCGAGGCCATCGCGTTGCTACGCAACGAGCCCGCGGTGCGCGCCGCGTTTCGCCACCGCACGCCATCGCTCTACGTCGACGAGGCCCAAGACATGAACCCGCTGCAGTTCATGCTGCTGCGCGAGATGGCTGGCGACGACCCCGACCTGTTCAGCGTCGGCGACCCGAACCAGTCCATCTACGGGTTCAATGGGGCGAGCGCTCAGTTGCTCGGCGAACTCGTGAACACCTGGCCCGACACCGTGGTGCTTGACCTGACCCGCAACCATCGTTCGACCGCGCGAATCGTCGCGGTAGCGAACACCCTGCTCGAGGAGGGTGCCCGCGGCATCGTACCGGCTCGCGACGATGGCCCCACGCCGATAGTGCGTGGTTACAACACCGACGACGAAGAGGCCCGACACGTCGCCACCTGGCTACGCGTCAACCACCGACCTGGTTCGTCGTGGCGTTCGATGGCCGTGCTGGCCCGCACCAACGCGCAACTCGACGTCATAGCCGGGGCACTCGAGGCGGCCTCGATCCCCGTGGAACGGCGCGGACCGGATCACTCGCCGGCCTCGGACCTCTTCGTACCCTTCGAGCACGGCCGACGCGTCGAGCACGACGCGCCCGACGCCGTGGCGCTCTCGACCATTCACCGGGCGAAGGGGCTCGAGTTCGAGTACGTAGCGGTCGTCGGGTGGGCCGAGGGACTGTTGCCGAACTACAACGCGACCACCGAGGCCCAACTCGGCGAGGAGCAACGACTGGCCTACGTGGCGATCAGTCGAGCCGAGCGCTCCCTCTTGCTCACCTGGAGTCGTGGACGCGATGACCCGCGATATCCGGATCGGACTCCATCGCGGTACCTGGCCCCAATCGAGCGCGTCATCGCCGCGTTCGACCGTCGTGACGCCCCACTCACCGGCGAAGCCCGACGGGCCCGTCTGGCGGCCATCCGACGCGACCTCGCGGCCGCGAGTGACGAGGTAGCGTGGCCAACTGATGGACCTTCCAGTACTCCGTGAAGCGCTGAACTCGCTGTTGGGCGACGGTGGGGTCACCTTCAGCCCCCACCACAATCCCGACGACCTGCACGACGAAACGCTCCACCCCGATCCCGTCGAACCCTTCGCGGTCACCTATCCGCGAACGACCGACGACGTCGCCGCCATCGCAACGCTGGCCAGCCACCACCAGATCCCGATCACGCCGCGCGGATCGGGTACGGGCCTCTCGGGGGGCGCGACCCCCGTGAAGGACGGCATCGTCATCAGTTTCGCGAGGATGAACGAGATCCGCTCGATCGACCAACGCGATCACGTCGTCGTCGTCCAACCCGGGGTGACCCTGCGCGAACTCGACGAGGCGCTCGCGCCGTTGGGCCTGCGCTACCCGGTCTATCCCGGCGAGACCTCGGGGTCACTGGGCGGCAACGTCAACACCAACGCCGGCGGGATGCGTGCGGTGCGCCACGGCGTGACCCGTCAGCACGTGCTCGGACTCGAGCTCGTTCTCATCGACGGCACGGTGATGCGCGTGGGCGGTCCCGTCATGAAGTCGTCGACGGGCTACGACCTGACCCAGCTCATCGTGGGCAGTGAGGGGACCCTCGCGCTGGTGACCGAGGTGACACTCCGGCTCGCGCCGCGCTTCGAACACACCGCCACGGTTCTCGTACCCTTCGCCGACCTGGTTGACGTCACGAAGATCGTGCCCCAGATCGTCGCCTCCGGTCTCGAACCGTCGATTCTTGAGTACGTCGACCTGCTCACGATGGCGGCGATCACCCAAGCCTCCAACCTCGAGCTCGGGGTCGCGCCCGAGGTCGCGGCACGCACATCCGCGTACCTGGTTATCGTGCTCGAAACGCGCACATCATCCCAGCTGGACAACGACCTCGCCGACCTCGCGAACCTCGTCGAGTCGGCCGGTGCACTCGACGTTTACGTCCTGCCTGGGGGTGCCGCCGCGCGACTGATTGAAGCCCGTGAGCGGGTCTTCTGGGTCGCCAAAGCCGCCGGCGCGAATGAGATCATCGACGTCGTCGTACCTCGCTCGCAGGTTCCCGAGTTCCTCGACCGCGCCCGACTACTCGGCGATCGCTACGGCGCCTTCGTCGCGGGTTGTGGTCACGTCGGCGACGGCAACGTCCACCTGTCGATCTATCAGAACGACGACGAACGCCGCGGGGCGATGTTGCACGAGCTCTTCGCGACGGGCATCGCGCTCGGCGGGCAGATCTCGGGCGAACACGGCATCGGTCGCGATAAACAGGCGGCATTCCTCTCACTGATCGACCCCAACGTGCTCGCCCTGCAACGACGGCTCAAGGACGCCTTTGACCCGTCGGGTCTGTTGAACCCGTTCCGGCTTCTTGACGATCGGACCAGGCCGTGAACGGCGCACACGCGCTGCTCGCGACGATGCGCACCAACGACGTCACGACGGTCTTCGCGAACCCCGGCACCTCCGAGATGCACTTCGTGGCGGCGTTGGACGACGCTCCCGACGTGCGTGCCGTGTTGTGCCTCTTCGAAGGTGTCGCGACGGGCGCGGCCGACGGGTACGCCCGCGTCACCGGACGAGTCGCGGCGACGTTGCTGCACCTCGGACCGGGACTCGCCAACGGTTGGGCCAATCTGCACAACGCCCGCCGGGCGCGCGTGCCAGTGCTCAACGTCATCGGTGATCACGCGACCTACCACGCACGCTTTGACGCACCGCTCCAGAGCGACATCGCCGCTGTCGCGGGCGCGCTCGAGGGATCCATCCATAAGCCGCGCCGCCCCGATGACGTGGCCGACGAGACAGCGCGCGCCATCGCTGACGCCTACGGCCCGCCGTCGCGAGTCGCCACACTCATCCTGCCCGCCGACGTCTCCTGGGGTGCGCTCGAAAGAACCCCGAGCCACTGGCCCACGGCCGCGAGGGGCGCGGCGGTCCCGCTCGACGAGGGTCTCCTCGATCACGTGGTGACGAGACTGCGCACGACGCGTGCGGCCATCTTCCTCGGGGGAGCCGCCACTACGGGCGCGGCCATGGAGCTCGCGAACCGAATCGGCGCGGCTAGCGGTGCGACGGTGATGGTCGAGACATTTCCCACGTCGATGGACCGCGGTGCGGGGGTCTTCCAGCCCGAGCGGCTGATCTACCTGAGTGAGTTCGCCGTCGGTCAACTCGCTGAGATCGAGACGCTCGTCCTCGTCGGCGCGAGTGAGCCAGTCGGGTTCTTCGCCTACCCCGACGTACCTAGTCGGCTTGTTGCGGCCGATTGCGAGGTCATCGCGCTGGCGCCACCCGGCAGCGATGTCAGCACAGCGCTCGCGATGCTCGTGGACCAGCTTGACGCGCCACGCGTGCGCGTGCCCGCGGGTCGAGCGCCCGAACCACCGAGTGGCGCATTGAACGCCCAGAGTTTCGCCGCCGCCATCGCCGCCACGCTGCCCGAGGGTGCGGTCATCAGCGACGAATCCAACACGAGCGGCATCCACCTCTACGGCGCCACCACCTTCGCGGCGCCCCATCGACTCTTGACCTTGACTGGTGGCTCGATCGGGTTCGGCCTACCCGTCGCGGTCGGCGCGGCCATCGGCACCGGCACGCGCGTGATCGCACTCGAGTCGGACGGCTCGATGATGTACACCCCCCAGGCACTGTGGACGATGGCCCGCGAGGGGCTCGACGTCACCGTCGTCGCCCTGTCGAACCGTCGCTACGCCATCCTCGACTTTGAACGCCAACGGGTGGGTGCTAGCGGAGTTGGAGAAGCGAGCGAGCGCCTTCTCTCGCTCGACGACCCCGCCATCGACCTCTGCGGCGTCGCACGCGCGCTGGGCGTCCCTGGGACAGCGGTGACGACCGCCGACGAACTCGTCGACGCGCTTCGCCGATCGTTCGCCACCCCGGGGCCGTCGTTCATCGAGGTGCCGCTGGCCTCAGCCTTCTGACTCGAGGTCGAACTCGGCGATAACGGGTGCGTGGTCGGACGGCTTAACACCCTTGCGAGCCTCACGGTCGACGTACCCCGCCGTCGCTCGTCGTCCCAAGGTCTCGTCGACGAGCAACAGGTCGATGCGTAGACCGTGATTCTGGTGGAAAGCGCCACCGCGGTAGTCCCACCAGGAATAGGCCGGCTCATCGGGGTGGAGCACCCGGATGAGGTCAATGAGGCCCGTCGACTCGATTGCGCGAATGGCCGCGCGTTCGGGTTCGCTCACGTGCGTCGCGCCAAGGAAACTCGGCGGGTCCCAGCAGTCGAGGTCCGACGGTGCCACGTTGAAGTCACCGCCGAGGACGAACGGGCCGACGGGGCGCGTTGACGCGAGCTCGCCCAAGCGACCGAGCCAATCGAGCTTGTAGCGGTAGTGGGGATCTTCGAGCGAGCGCCCGTTGGGGACGTAGCAGGAATAGACCTGGACCCCGCCACAGGTCGCACCGATGATGCGCGCTTCGGGGTCTTGGTCGCCGAATCCCCGCTGCACATCGGTCACGCCCACCCTCGAGAGGATGGCCACGCCGTTCCATTGCCCCTGGCCGTAGTGGGCGACCTCGTAGCCCGCGTCCGCGATCGCCGCCACGGGAAACCGGTCATCAGTGGACTTCGTCTCTTGGATCAAGACCACGTCGGGCTGTGTGTCAGCGAGCCACGAGGTGAGTCGGGCCAACCGGGCCGCGACCGAGTTGACGTTCCAGGTGGCAATCTTCACGTCAGGTCGGCGAGGACGAAGAGCAGATCCGCTTCAGCGGCCACCTCGCCGCCGACGGACGCGATACCGTGACCCTTGCCGGCTCGCGCCGAGAGACGGGTCATCTCGCAGTGCAGGGTCACCGTGTCACCCGGGACGACCTGACGGCGGAACCGAGCGCGCTCGACACCGCCGAACAGGGGCAGCCGTCCGCGATAGCGCTCGTCAGCCAACACCGCGACGCCGCCGCACTGGGCCAACGACTCAAGTAAGAGCACACCGGGAGTCGTCGGACGGCCCGGGAAGTGGCCCGGGAAGAACCACTCGTCACCGCGCAGCGTCCACGTCCCGGTCGCGTGCACACCGGGTTCGATCTCGAGCAGCTCGTCGAGCAGCAGAAACGGCTCGCGGTGTGGCAGCCAGTCCCGGGGGTCGAGTGAGAGACCGTTCACGCGAGGGCCAGTTCTGCGATCCGGCGCTCGGGGTCAACGGTGATCAGTCGGAATGTTCGACGGTCTCCCCGTTTCAACACGTCGCGCGCTCTTGCCGGCGGCGGGTCGCCAAGCAGCGTGGTCGGGGCGTAGCACTCGACCTGGCCACCCTTGAAGGCGACAGTAATCACGGCACCGTGCGACGTGAAGGTCGTGACCTCGCCCTCGAGGCGTGAATTCACCTTGAAGGCGGAGCGAAAGCGGGCAAAGACGTCCTCGGGGTTCACCGGCTGACGACCGCGTCGCAGGGCCACCGCCGGAGCATTCGACGGCGGTATCGACTCGAGCACCGGCGCGGCCTTGGCGGGTGCGTTCGTCTTAGGTGCCCGCTTCGCAGTGGTCTTGGCCACTGGCGCCTTCTTCGCCGGCGCCTTCTTCACTACGTCGGCCTTCTTGGCGACCTTGGTCGTTTTGGCGGTGGCCTTCGCGGGTGGTGGTTCCTCGGCGCCGGCCCGTGAGGCCTTGGTAGCGCGCTTGGTGGGGCGAGCCACCTTCTCCGGCGCCTTCTTCGCCGCGGGGACCTTGGCGGCGGCCGGTCTCGCGCTCGGCTTCGCTGGGGTGATAGTGGTGCCGATCGATGGGGTCACGCCCTCGGGCATGAGCACGGCGAGCTTCTTCACGGCCCGGGCGCTCTTCACGCCGCGCACGGGTAGCCGCGGGGTGAAGATCCACCCGACCCCAGAGACCGGCTTGCCACCGATGAGTCGACCTTCGTCGAAGAGCCAGGGGTAGATGGCGTGGAACTCTTGGAACGAGTCATTACTGAGAACGACGCCGTTGATCCGATCGGCGATCTTCAAGATGAACGCGTCGCCCCGGCCAATCGCACCGGCCGGTGGCGTCACGATTGTGCCATCGAGTTCACGGTCCTTGAACCGCGCTCGTTCCCCACTCGCGACGCGGTGGCCGAAGCTCGCGTCAACGACGACAATGAGCTCCGCGCGGGGATTCTCTTCTCGAAACGCGCTGATCACGTCGTCCAATTGGCTGAGACTCGGATCGGTGCGGCCCTCGGTCGCGAGATTCGAGCCGTCGATCACGACCCGTAGTCGCGTGCGCGCGGCGCTCACCCGATCGCTCGAGTCAGCAGGTCGGACTGCTCGGCGACGTGGATTAACGAGCTGCCCGTCGCGGGGCTCGCGGATTCGGCCCGCGCGACGTGACTGAGGGCAACGTCGCGCAACTGGCGGTGCACCTGGTGGTGGACGAAGGGCCACGCGCCCATGTTCTCGGGCTCCTCTTGGAGCCACACGACCTCACCCAGCTTCGGGTACGACGCGAGGACGGCGTCGATCTCGTCGTGGGGCCACGGGTAGAGCTGCTCCACCCGCACCACGGCGACGTGGTCGGCACTCACCTCGGCTCGACGTGCGAGCGCCTCGTGCGCGATCTTGCCCGAGGCGAACACGACCCGTGTCACCCGGTCATGCTGGGCGTGGGGATCGTCAAGCACGGTTTGGAACGAGCCGTGCTCGAACTCGCTAAGCGGCGATCGGGTTTGAGTCGCTCGCAGCATTGATTTGGGCGTGAAGACGATGAGCGGGGTCACCGTGTCACGGGTCACCTGACTGCGCAGCAAGTGGAAGTACTGCGCTGCGGTCGTCGGCTGGGCAATTCGCAGGTTGTTGCGCGCGCTCAGCGAGAGGAATCGCTCTATCCGTCCGCTGGAGTGCTCGGGTCCTTGCCCCTCGTAACCGTGCGGAAGCAGCATCACCAGACCAGCGCGCTGTCCCCACTTGTCCTCGGCGGCGACGAGGAAGTTGTCGATGATGATCTCGGCGCCATTGACGAAGTCGCCGAACTGCGCCTCCCAAGCCACGAGTGACCGATTGGCCTCCACCGAGTAGCCGTACTCGAAACCCAGTGCCGCGTATTCGCTGAGGAAGGAGTCGCGCACGGTGAAGAAAGCCCGCGTGTCGAGGTTCGCGAGCGGGATGTACTGATCACCGTTCTCATAGTCGATCAGTGCGGCGTGACGATGCGAGAAGGTGCCGCGACGCGAGTCCTGACCGATCAAACGCACGTTGGTGCCGTCCACGAGGAGCGTGCCGAACGCCAGCGCCTCGCCGAGGGCCCAGTCGACCTCGCCGCCCTCGAGCAGCGTCCGACGCTGGGCGAACTGACGCTCAAGCTTGGGGTGGATCGTGAACCCACTCGGCCCGGTCATCGTCGCTGATGCCACCGCGAGCAGGACATCGCGCGCGACGCCGGTCTCGGGTGCCGGCGCGTCCGCAGTGAACTCGAGGACCGGAACACCCTGCAACGTCGGTACCGGGACCGTGCGCACCTCGTCGAGCACGCTCTGGAGTCGGGCGTTGAACTCGTCGAGGGCCCGCTCGGCTTCTTCGAGCGAGATGTCGCCGCGGCGCACCAAGGTTTCGGTGTAGATCTTGCGAACCGAGCGCATCTGGTCGATGATCTTGTACATCTGAGGCTGGGTGTAACTGGGGTCGTCACCCTCGTTGTGCCCGTGGCGCCGGTAGCACACGATGTCGATCACCACGTCGCGCTGGAACATCTGGCGGTAGTCAAAGGCGAGTCGCGCGGCGCGGGCGCAGGCCTCGGGATCGTCACCGTTCACGTGGAAGATGGGGGCTTGGATCATCTTGGCCACGTCGGTCGGGTACACGCTCGAGCGAGCGGATTCCGGTGCGGTAGTGAATCCCACCTGGTTATTAATGACGATGTGGATGGCACCGCCCACGTGATAGCCCGACAACTGCGAGAGGTTCAGCGTCTCGGCGACGACCCCCTGTCCGGCGAAGGCCGCGTCGCCGTGGATGAGGATGGGTAAGTACGGGTATCGCTCGACCACAGTGTTCGCGACGGAGCCGTCGCCGGGCCGCACGATCTGGTCTTGCTTGGCCCGCACGATTCCCTCGACCACCGGGCTTACCGCCTCGAGGTGGGAGGGATTCGACGCCATCGAGACGTCGATGGCCACTCCGGCGGCGTTGTGGAACGACCCGTGGGCGCCCTTGTGGTATTTCACGTCTCCACTACCCTGCACACTCTCGGGGTCGAGGTTGCCCTCGAACTCCGAGAAGATATCGCTGTAGGACTTACCCACGACGTTGGCGAGGACGTTCAGCCGACCACGGTGAGCCATGCCGATCACCGCCTCGCGCACACCGTCATCGGCCGCCGCGTCAAGAATGGTCTGCAGCGCGACGATGGTCGACTCGGCGCCCTCGAGCCCGAATCGCTTCTGACCGACGTAGCGCGAGTGGAGGAATCGCTCGAAGACCTCAGCCTCGTTGAGCGCTGACAGCACTCGTCGCTGTTCCTCGGCGCTCATCGATGACTTCACGCCCTCGACTCGGGCTTGGATCCACCGCTTCTGTGCGGGGTCCATGATGTGGCCGTATTCGATGCCAGTCGTGCGACAGTAGGCATCACGCAAGATGGCGAGGATCTCTTCGAGTGTGGCTTCGTCGCGACCCGCGAGTCCGCCGGTGATGAACCGGCGTGGGAGATCCCAGATCGAGAGTCCGTACGTCGACAGCTCGAGTTCGTCGTGGACTGGCGGCGGATCGCTGTGCAGGGGGTCGAGGTGCGCGTAGAGGTGACCGCGCACACGGTACATATTGATCAATTCTTGGACGCGGATCTGCTTGAGTATCCGCTCGGACTCGTCGCCACCGGCCGGTGAGTTGCGGTCCATCGACCATCGCGACGGCTCGTAGGGAATACCGAGCGAGGCAAAGACTTCGTCGTAGAACTGGTGCTGACCCGTGAGACATTCGGCCACAAACTTGAGGAAGAGCCCGGACTCGGCCCCCTGAATGATCCGGTGGTCGTAGGTGGACGTCAGGTTCATCACCTTGCCGACGCCGAGGTCGGCCAAGGCACGAGTGTCCGCGGCCTCAAATCCTGGTGGCCAGGTGAGCGCCCCGACACCGATGATGGCACCCTGACCAGGCATCAGCCGCGGGACCGACTGCACGGTGCCAAGCGTTCCCGGATTCGTCAATGACACCGAAGCGCCCACGAAGTCGTCCGCGCCGACTTTGCCGGCGTGGACCTTACGAATGATGTCCTCGTAGGCGAGCAGGAACGTCCGAAAGTCCATGGCGTCCGCGTCGCGGATGACCGGCACCATCAGGTTACGGGTGCCGTCACTCTTCTCGACGTCAACGGCCAGACCGAGGCCGACGTGGTCGTGGCGCAAGATCCCCGGCGTCCCCTTCTGGTCCACGGCGTCGACGAAGGTAGCGTTCATTGCGGGGATGGCGATGAGTCCCTTGATGATGGCGAACGCGATGAGGTGAGTGAAGGAAACTTTGGCACCGCTCGCCCGACTCAGTGCCTCATTTAGCGCCGAGCGATTGATCTCAAGCAGTCGAGCCGAGACGCTACGCACGCTGGTCGCGGTCGGCACCGCCAGACTTGCGTTCATGTTCGTCACAATCCGCGCCGCGGCACCACGCAGGGGTGTCGCGGCCTCGTTCACCTCTCGCACGGCGGTGCTCGGCGTCGGTGGCGCACTCGCCACGGCTGAGGCGACCGTCGGCACGGTCGAACGCTGGTAGTCGGCGAAGAACTCACGCCAACTTGAAGAGACCGACTCGGGGTCGGCGAGGAATCGGTCGAACATGTCGTCCACGAGCCAAGCGTTCGGTCCGAAGGACCCCTTGACTGGCGCGGACGAAGGGTTGGAAGGTGGCGTCGTCACCTCACCAGACTAGGGCCCACGCGGCCGTTTTAGATTGGTCTGCGCCCTGGCCCCGGCCAGTAGATTGCCTACGTGACCCCTCAGGACCCTCCCCGCGGACTGCGCGCCGTCGTCTCCCCCGTGGTCGGACTCGCCGTCGCCGAACGCCGAGTGGACGATCCTGTCGCCACGCTGATCTGTGTGCATGGAGGACTCGACCGTGGTGGTTCCTTCGCGCGACTCGCGCGTCGCGTCGAGCGATTCGACGTCATTGCCTACGACCGGCGCGGCTATCAGGGATCGCGCGGTTCGGGACCAGCCACCCTCGAGCGCCACATCGAGGACCTCGTCGCCCTGGCGAGCGTCGAGGCCTCGCAACGACCCGTCATCGTCTTCGGGCATAGTTTTGGCGGCGTGGTCAGTTTCGGGGCCGCCCTACGCGATCCGTCGCTGTTCGCCCAGGTGATCAACTTCGAGGCACCGTTGCCCTGGGTGCTCCAGCGCGATCATCGCCGAGTCGCGCACGACGCTGATCCCTCCGAGGAGGCCGAACGATTCTTCAAACGGATGGTCTCGGTCGAGACATGGGAGCGGCTCAGTGAGGCCGAACGCAACTCGCGCCGACTCGACGGTGCGGCCCTCGTCGCCGACCTCTCAGTACTCAACGAGCCCGAACCCTTCCAGGTCGCCGACATCGCCGTGCCGACGATCTACGCCTTTGGCAGCTGGGCGCGCGCTCCCTACTACCGACAATTGACCGCGCTGCTCCACTCACGCAACCCACTTATTGAGGGAGTTGAGTTGCCCGACGCGGGCCACGGTGCCCACCTCAGCCACCCCGATCAGCTCGCCCGATTGATCGAGCGGGCGTGGAACGACCTGTGCGCGTCGGCCTAACGGGGGCATCGGGCCTGATCGGAAGGGCGACCGCTCGGGCTCTAACGGAGCGGGGTGACACCGTGGTGACCTTTGTTCGCCCGACCGGTGGAACCGCGTCGGGCGAGACAATCCGGTGGGATCCCACCGCCAATGACCTCGACGACGACGACCTGCGTCGAGTGGGTGGCCTTGACGCAATCGTGCACCTCGCGGGTGCCGGCATCGGCGACCGACGCTGGAGCGACGAGCGTAAGGCACTCATCCTCCAATCCCGCCTGAACTCGACGACGCTAGTAGTCCAGGCGCTCGAGTCTCTGGCGAGCGGTGTCGGGGTGCTCGCCAGCGGCTCGGCGATCGGCATCTACGGTTCGCGAGGCGCTGAGCTACTCGAGGAGACCTCGACGCACGGCAGCGACTTCCTCGCCTCGGTCTGTGAGGCCTGGGAAGACGCCGCCCAGCCGGCGGCCAACACGGGGACCGTGGTCACAACGTTACGCACCGGTATCGTTATGAGCGCCAGCGGTGGGGCACTCAAGCGACAGTTGCCGTTGTTCAAGTTGGGCCTCGGCGGCGTCCTCGGCGATGGACGCCAGTGGATCAGCCCGATCGCGCTCGTCGATGAAGTGCGCGCAATCCTGTCACTGATCGACCATCCAGAAGCGGGGCCCGTCAACCTCAGCGCACCTGATCCGGTGACGAATCGCGACTTTACCCGCGCGCTCGCACGCGCCCTAGGTCGTCCCGCGGTGTTACGCGTGCCCGCTTTCGCCCTCGCGGTCGCGCTCGGACCCGAACTAGCCCACGAGGCGGTACTCGCCAGCCAACGGGTCCAACCGGCGAGATTGATCGACCGGGGGTTCCGCTTCACGTGTCCGACGACGTCGGAAATCCTCGTGGCGGCGCTGCGCTGAGCGTCGAACGCTTCATCGCAGTTACCGACTAGTCGCGCTGATTCATAGACTGCTTATCGTGCCTGAAGCACCCGACAACGCCAACTGCGCGGCGAACCCCAAAATGGGTCCGGTGGGGTCCGTCACACGAAATTGTCTAACCCGACTCCCAACGACTAATCGTTACGGTGCAGGTCAGCGCCTATTTCTGGCGAGTTAATTCTTCCTTTGAATTGTGGTTCCTGCCACACCGCACCAACATAAGAGTGGGATAAGGTGAGGACATCGTCACCAAAGGGTGACGAGAGCTGGCCACAGCGATGTGACCACTAGGGGAGGTTGAATCAATGAATGTCCGTCGAAGGTTACGACTCGGCGCAACGCTGGCTATATCAGCCAGTTCGTTAGCGCTGGGTCTCACAATGGCTAGCTCAAGCCCAAGTGGCGCTTCTGCACCGAGGGGAACGATCACCTTCGCCGAAGCACCACAGACACCGCCGAACTACATCTTCCCTTACGTGGGATTCGCGAACTTCTCGGTCTCGACCCTCAACCAGTTCCAGATGTTGATGTTCCGACCGATGTATTGGTTCGGACTGGGTACCTCACCGGCGTATGTTCCCTCGTTGTCGCTGGCTAACTCGCCAGTATGGTCCAACGGTAACAAGACGCTGACCATCAAGATGAAGGGCTGGAAGTTCGCCGACGGTCAGACCGTGGACGCGCAGTCAGTGATGTTCTTCCTCAACCTCTACAAGGCTGACCCGAAGGCATACGCCGGCTACGTTCCGGGATACGGCATTCCTGACCAGGTCACGAGCGCCACGGGGTCGGGCAACACCGTCGTCATGACCTTCAACAAGCCGATCAACCAGAACTGGCTGCTCTACAACTACCTGTCGGAGATCACACCGTTCCCCGACTCGTGGGACATCACCGCTCCGGGACAGACCTCGACCTGCGCCACTGGCGCGTTCGGTGCTGCGTCCACGGACACAGCGTGCAAGGCTGTTGAGGCCTACCTCGACGCCCAGTCCTCTAAGATCAGCACGTACACCGACGCCATGTGGCAGAGCGGTGTCGACGGTCCGTGGAAGCTCCAGTCAATGGACACCCTCGGCAACGTCACCTTCGTGCCGAACACGCACTACTCGGGCCCCCAGAAGGCTCAGGTCGCCATGGTGAAGGAAGTCCCGTTCGCCTCGGCCGACGCTGAGTTGAACGCCCTGCGCGCTGGCTCCGTTGACCTCGGGTACGTGGACACGACCCAGATCACGTCACCGGCACCGGGAATCGGCAAGGCCGGCCCGAACCTTGCGGCCCTCGCCGGTCGGTACAACCTGAAGTCGGGTCTGTCGTGGGCGTACAACTACGACCCGATCAACTTCTCGAAGACCAACCCGCTACAGGCCGTGTTCCACCAGCTGTACTTCCGCCAGGCGTTGCAGACGGCGACGGACCAGAAGGGGATCATCAACAAGATCTTCAAGGGTTACGGAATCCCGACGTGGAGCCCGGTTCCTTACGGAGCACCTGCGTCGATCTCTAAGACCCCGAAGAACCCGTACCCGTTCAGCCTGGCCAAGGCCAAGTCGCTACTGACCACGCACGGTTGGGCGTTGCGCGGTGGCGTGATGACCTGTGTCAAGCCCGGCGTCGGCCCCGCGCACTGTGGTGCTGGTGTTAAGGGTGGGACGAAGTTGAACCTCACCTACGAGTACGTCACTGGCGCACCCGCGGTCACCGAAACGGTGAACGCTGAGGTCTCTGACTGGAAGACCATCGGGATCAACACCACGACCTCGACCAACACGTTCAACAACGTGATCAGTGGTTGTGGTCAGTCCGGTACCCAGAAGTGGGAGATCTGCAGTTGGGGCGCTGGCTGGATTTACGCACCTGACTACTACCCGTCGGGTGAAGAGTTGCTCTACACCGGTGCTGGCTCGAACAACGGCAGTTACTCGAACCCGAAGATGGACGCAATCATCCGCGCCACCTTCCAAGGTAACTCCACTTTGAGCGCGTACGCCCAGTACGCGGCCGACCAGGTCCCCGTTCTCTACCAGCCGACGCAGACGCCGGTCGGTGAGTTCATCAAGACCTTGAAGGGCGCGCCATCCGCACTCGTGCCGAGCGTGCTGCAGAACTTCATGCCGGAGTACCTGCACTTCTAAAGCTTCACCGAATACCGAACACCGCGAAGGCCCCCGATCGATCCGATCGGGGGCCTTCGCTTGCGCCTCGAGGGCGACGCGGCACGACTTCTCTTCACGCGGCCAAGCACCCTGACCCGTTGGGCGCTCAGCGGCGAACGGTATTGGCTGCCATCTCCCATCTCGACCGATACTCATGATTTGGTCGATTGAACGGGAACCTGCACGCGCACAGAAGTCAGCGATCGAGACCCGGAAAACTCGAGTAACTAGGCCCGTGCGACCATGATGCGTGCTTCCCAGTGGGTAGACTCGTTGCCTATGTCGCCGTTGCTTTCGGTTTCCCATCTGAAGGTCCAATTCGCCACTCGTCAGTCATTCGCCACCGCCGTCGACGACTTCTCTTTGGAGATCGAACCCGGCGAATGTGTGGGGCTCGTCGGCGAGTCTGGTTGTGGAAAGACCACGTCCGGTCTCGCGATCATGCGACTGCTCCCCGGGAGCGGACGCATCGTCGATGGCTCGATCGACTTTGACGGTACGAACCTGCTCGATCTCTCCGAACGCGAGATGCAGCATCAGCGGGGGAGCTCGATTGCGCTTATCCCCCAGGACCCGATGAGCTCACTCAACCCCACCACGAAGATTGGTAAGCAGATCGCTGAAGGTCTGCGCATCCACAACGGTGCGAGTGACGCCGACGCACAGCGTCGCGCGATTGAGGTCCTCGAGATGGTCGAGATGCCTCGGCCGGCCGAGCGGCTCAACCAGTATCCCTTCGAGCTGTCTGGTGGACTGCGCCAGCGCGTGATCATCGCGATGGGACTCGTGTGCTCACCCAAGCTGCTCATCGCTGACGAACCGACGACCGCGCTCGACGTCACGATCCAGGCACAGATCCTCGACCTGCTCGATCGACTGCGTAGCGACCTCAACATGGGCATCCTGTTGATCACCCACGACATGGGTGTGATCGCTGGGCGCGCCAACCGCGTCGTCGTGATGTACGGCGGTCGCAAGGTCGAAGAGGCGACGACCGACACACTCTTCAAGTCGATGAGGCACCCGTACTCGCAAGCGCTCCTCGCGTCAATGCCGAGCATCGAGACGGCCTCTAAGACACACCTCACTTCGATTCCGGGACTCCCGCCGGACCTGACCAAGGAGATCATCGGCTGTCGTTTCGCACCCCGATGCCTCTACGCCCAGGACGACTGCCGAGCGGTTGAGCCCGACCTCACCGGCACCAAGGACCACGGCTTCGCCTGCTTCCACCCGGTCGACGGACCCCGTGTCGAGATCCGTTCGGCCGAGGCCGCCTCGACCACGGCGGGCTCGGGCATCGAGATCCTCCGAGTCGAGAACCTGGTGAAGGAGTTCCCGATCAAGCGCGGGCTCATCCGCCGCCAGGTTGGTGCGATTCACGCGGTCTCGGGTATCTCGTTCTCAATTCAAGAGGGCGAAACCTTCGGGCTCGTCGGCGAATCCGGCTGTGGCAAGACGACCGTCGGGCGACTCATCGTCGGACTCGAGGGCGTGACTGCTGGCGACATCTCCTTCCAGGGCAAGAAGGTCTCTGGCAAAGGTCACAAGCCGACCCGTGAAGAACGTCGCAACCGTCAGATGATGTTCCAGGACCCGTACTCGTCACTGAATCCGCGCATGAAGGTCGGCGAGATCATCCGCGAGCCGCTCTCCATTCAGCACGAGGGCAGCCCGGCCGAACAACGTAAGAAGGTCGCGGAGTTGCTCCTCACCGTTGGGCTCGATCCAACGGCCTCTGACCGCTACCCCCACGAGTTCTCGGGTGGTCAGCGGCAACGTATCGGCCTCGCACGCGCGATTGCACTCAATCCGAAGTTGGTGATCGCCGACGAGCCGGTCTCGGCCCTCGATGTCTCGATCCAAGCGCAGATCCTCAACCTGATGAAGGACCTTCAGCGCACGCACGGCCTGTCGTACGTGATGATCAGCCATGACCTCGCTGTCGTGTACTACATGGCCGACTCGATAGGTGTCATGTACCTGGGCAAGCTCGTCGAGATCGGTGACGCCGAGTCGGTGTTCCGTAAATCAGCCCACCCGTACACCCAGGGCCTGCTCGATGCGGTACCGGTTCCCGATCCTGAGATGTCACGCCTTCGCCGTGGTCGTCAAGTGAAGGGTGAGCTCCCCTCGCCGGTGAACCCCCCCTCGGGCTGCCGATTCCGCACCCGATGCCCCCGTGCCCAGGACATCTGCGCGAACGAGGAACCGGAATTCCAGTACTTCAGCGAGACGCACCGGGCCGCGTGCCACTTCCCTCTGCAGACACCGGTGTCCATCATCTCGCGCAACATCACAGCCGGCCAGTAGACGGGCGTCAGTGGACGTCTCAGATCGGTAACGCACGACCGAGACGGTCACCGAACGAGTGATCACCGCACCCGTTCACCGGTTGGCGCCGCTGGACCGTGTCGAGTGACGAGATGCTGCGCTCAGCCCCAATCCACCAATGCATCGACGCACGAATTCGATGCGCGTGTCACGCACGGTGGCGAAGCCCATGCTGCACTCGAGCTGCTCGCCGCCAAGTTCTCCGGGGTCACCACGCGGATTTATGAGCTCGCTTTGCACTGTCCAACGTCGTCCCTGGCTCGCATGCCTTACAGATACGGCGCTCAAGGCCTCTACAAGCCGCGTAGCGGCTCCGAAACGATGTCGGCCGTCTTTCCCCCCTCTTTCCATGTGGATCGACTGTCGTGACGGCCCGTATGGAAAGCCGCGTGCTCGTCAAAGGGGCCATAGTCCGTCATCACTTCGCCACTTGTGGCGATCCATCAGCGGCGCGTTCGATCGCTCCCCGATACAGCGAGGTGTTGAGCGTCGCCGGCCGTGGTGCACTGCTCGTCTGCGGCCACCTGAACGACACGAACCACACCGCGCTCGCTGTGTGGCGACGCCGGCCCGAGATCCGTGCCGTGGACTGGCTGGGAGCCAACGGGTGTAACCGTCTACGGGGTTGTGCGCCGTCCACCCAATCTTCGCAAGGTGTCGTCGCGAGATGTGGTCGCGTGTCGTGCCAGCCGCGGTGGTCGACACGACACACGGTCAACGCTGGATGAGTCGAACCTCGAAGATGTCGCGCAGTGCGTCGCCGATGTAGTTGATCGCGACCACAACGAGAATGAAGACGACCGCTAACGGGTAGATCTCCCACCAGTAGCCATTCTGGAGCTGATTGGTTCCCTGTTGGAGCATCGTGCCCCAGTCAGTCTGCGGCGCCACGATTCCGAGCCCGAGGAACCCGAGGGCGGAGAGGAACAGGATCGCGTCCGCAATCGAGAAGGTCGCCACCGTGACGATGTTGCTGATCGAGTTGGGATAGACGTGACGGCGGATGATCCGCATCCGTCCCGCACCCATTGATCTCGCCGCCTGCGAATACTCCAGGTCTCGTATCAGCAGTGCGTCACCTCGGATGATGCGGGCGTTACCCCACCAGCCGGTGAACCCGATGATCAAGATGAGCAGCATGGTCGTGCGATTGAAGATCGTGACGAGCGCGATAAGCAGGAACAGGTACGGGATCGACAAGAACGCGTCCAGGATTCGCATCATGATCGTGTCGGTGATCCCACCAAAGAAACCCGAGACCATCCCGTAGATCGTGCCAACCACGATCGTGATCATGCCGGCGAGGAAGCCCAGTGCGAGCGAGTACTCGCCACCGTAGGCGATACGGCCCAACTCGTCGAAACCGCTCGAGTCTGTCCCGAGTGGATTGTGCATCGACGGCGGTGCGTTCCACGTCACATTGAACGTGGCCGCCTGATTGGTCTGGTTCGTCGGGTGAAAGATCGGCCACAGGTAGCAGAAGAGCGTGATGAAGACCACGTAGGCCAGAGAGGCGACGGCCAACTTGTTGTGGACGAAGATCCGTATCCGCTGGCGCCACAGTGGGTCGATCTTGCCGATATCACTGGCCAGCGCAGCGCTATCGGGAGTGGAGGCGATAGTGGTCACGAACTCTTTCCTTCAATGCGAATACGTGGATTGACCAGGCCGAGAACGACATCGGCGATGAGATTCCCAAGGAGCGTCATGATCGTCACCAGCATCGTGATACCGAGCACGGTGGGCACGTCGACGTTGACGGCGGCATTGACCGTCTGCATGCCCAGGCCCTCATAGTTAAAGACGCTTTCGATGATGAGTGCACCGCCGAATAGCGCGGGGATGGAGAGTCCGAGGATGGTCACGATGGGACCGAGGGCATTACGGAACGCGTGACGCATCAAAACTCGGCGATTCGAACAACCTTTGGCCTTAGCGGTGCGGATGTAGTCCTGGACTAGCACCTCGAGCACCGTGCCGCGCATGAACCGGCTCAGTCCTGCCACCGACAACAGCGTCAAGCTCGCCACGGGCAGAATAAAGCCCTTTGGATCAGTGAACATCGCCCAGGGCGCGACGCTCGTGGGCGGCGAGATCGGCAGATGCGGCCAGTGGAAACCGAAGGCGTCCATCATCAACAAGCAGAGGAGGAAGGACGGCATCGCGTACAACACGAACGCCGAACCGGTCGCGGCGTAGTCCACGATCGTATTGCGACGGGCCGCCTGGTACATGCCGAGCGGAATCGCGATCAAGACCGTGAGCAGGAGTGCGGCACCAGCCAGCCAGACCGTTCGGGGCACGTACAGCGAAATGATCTGCCAAACGGTCATGTTCTGCTTGTAGGACGTGCCCAGGTTGAAGTGTACGAACGTCTGGAGAATGTAGTTCCAGAATCGTACGAAGAACGGGTGGTTCATGCCATGTTGCGCACCCCAGTAGGCGACTCGCGCTTTGGTCGCGTTCGTCCCGAGGATTGCATACGCGGGCGCGAGAATCCCCTCCTGCTGAAAATACGGCAAGGAGAACGTGAAGAACATGACGATGAGCAAGACCACGAGGGACTGAAATAGTCGACGAATGATGTACTGCAGCACGTGCGAATGCTAGCAGCACCGAACGGTATTTCCATGTCGTTGAGCGTTGGCGGGTTCCTTCAAAAGTCCTGGTCATCTCGGTGTTCCCCAACACGCACCTCGATACGTTTCGAGAATTTCTGCCAACCACCACGCTCTGGTTCGTCACACGGCCACCGATTTCGCGACCCACGCGTGAGCCCCATCGACTCTTCTTTAACGCACGACGATGGTCATGAAATGGGCGACACGAATGGGACGATCGACTCGTTGACACACCACGGTGTCTCGGTCGCTGCAGTGCGCCCTCTCCTGATAGCGGTTCACCTCGACCGCGCGGCGGAGCCGACTCCGGCACCACCAATTGCAGCGTTGCTCTACAGGACCCGAAGTGCGTTAACCGAGTCCCGCTCGCGCCTGGCGAGCGCTCGCACCACGGCCCAATCTCCATGACGAATGCGCGCGAGATCCACGAGTGTTTCTATGGCTACGGTCGCCACTGTCGGCGCAACCTCTGGCGCATCGAACAAGTCCACACTGAGCGCCAAGTCTTCGCTATGAAGGACGAGCTCCACGATCCGAGTCCGTAGGTATTCGTCAAGAGTGATGACGAGGCCATCAAGAACCTGGAGACGACGCCCGGGCGCCTCGGCGGGGAGTCGGACACTCAGGCGGTTAAGCAAAGCAACGGCCTCTGCCGCCACCGCTCGGCAGCCAATCGATGCTTCATCCTCCCCCCTTGTCCGGATGGCTCGATTGAGGGGCGACGATACGTCGGCGGTGAGAGCAAGGGAGTCGTAGTACTGCGCGGCACTCATCGACGCGCCTTCGGGGTCTGGACCGTCAAGGTACGTGTCAACAGTTTTGATGCCTCGGAGCAGATGACCGGCCAAACCCGAAATCGAAAACTCCGGGAGGACGCTTACCTCACGCCAATGTTCAGCCACTTCGGCGCGTCCGAGAATACTTGTCGCGCCAGCCGCAGCTTCCAAGAAGGCCGCACGAACTCCATCCACCTGTCCATGTTCGCAGGTGGACCGCCGGGTGAAGCGGATTGGCTTTGATTCTGACTTCGAATCGGATGCCATTGCCCAAGCCGTCACTACGTGGTCCAGAGTCCACGGCTTCGGACCATCGAGTGCTGGACGAGACGCCAACTACGAACCCGTTACCAGTGGTAGAACGCCGGGGTGAACGAGCCGAGCGGATTCGGAGCGAGACCGACCGTGCTCTGGAGGCTCTTCGCCGTCTCGGCCAGTGCCTCCCCCTGAGGGATGAAGAGTGCCGGCAGGATCGTCGACACCGCCTTGGCGTAGTGAGTGAGCGGAACCGGAGCGTGCACCGTCTGATTAATAAGGGCGTCGATCGCGGCGTCGCTGAATGCTCCGATGTTGGCCGACCCCGTCGTCGCAAAGAGTGACTCGCCCGTTGGCAGGGCCGCGGGCGCGTATGACCAGCCCGCGTCCCACGCACACAATTGGGCCGAAGGCGTCGTCGAACAGGCGGTGGTCACCTGTCCATAGCTGGCGAATTCGACGTTGACCTGGATGCCAATTGCCTTCCAACCCGCCACGAGCACATTGATCTCTCGCACGAACAGGGGCGAGGTGTCGGGCATCAACAGGTTCAGCGTCATCGATGTGCCCGCCGCGATACCGGCGCCGCACTGATCGGGTCCGGTACCGGGGTTCGCACACGTGAGCACGCCCCCGCTTGTGCGCCAGCCGTGTGAGGTGAGACTCGAGGCGGCGCTCGACGGGTCATAGGGGTACGTGACGCTCGCCGGTGCGCCCATGGCCGTTGACACACCCGCCGGGAGCGGTCCGGCTCCGGCCGTGGCGTACCCGCCGAATACGTTCTTCACGATTGTGGCCTGATCGATGTCCATCTGCATCGCCGCTCGAACGTACGCCTGGCCAATAAGCGAACGCTCGAGGTCCGCAGCACCAAAATTGAATGGCATGTAGGCCACCGACCACGGTGCGGCGGCCGTGATGGTATCAGTCGGGGAAAGTGCTTGCACCGCGGTGGTCGCGGGGTTCACCTGAGCCGCCGCGCCCGCGAGCGTACCGAAGTCAAGATTACCCACGTCAAGCACACCCGATTCGAGGTCTCGCAACTCTTGGACAGCGGATCGATAAGCGACTTCGGTGAACGAGGTCAAGCGGGGGTGTACGGAACCTGAATAGGAATGATTGACGCCGAAGGTGGCGTTACCCGACGCATCGAGCGTGCTGAGTATCCATGGACCATCGACTCCGCTGCGCCAGAAGGCATCGGTGAACGTCGAGGTTGCCGATGCGATCGACGTCAGGTACGACGCGACCGCGCGACAACTTGCCACCGTCGCGGCCACTCGAGGAGCACCCGCCGAGCAGCGCGCCATTGAGTGCGCGGACGCGCGGTCCCACGTTTCGGGTAGCGGCGTGATGAGCGAGAGGAAGTTGCTCACGATCCACGCCGGATCGACGGGGTGGGTGAAGAAGAGATGGACCGTATTACCAGTGGCCGACGCGCCTCGTAGCTCGCCCGGAATCCCGAGACCGGGTTCGGACGGACAGAACCCAGTGGGGTCAGCAACCCACAGATTTAGAAAGAACAGCACCGAGTGGCCAGTGACGTATTGACCATTGGCGAATCGCCATGGCTTGACGGTGAACGTCGCGGAGGTCCGCGACTTGGTGAACACGGGTTCGTTGGCAATGGACAACGATGGCACCTCGGCCGTTGAACTTCCAGCGCCGTACCAGTACAACGGTTGGTAGAGGAGCCGCTGCAGGTAGTTGACATTGTTCGCCGTGTCGAACGCACAACTCATGAACGGGAAGATGTAGTTCGGTGTGGCGCCGGGCGCCTCAGCGACGGTCATCGACGTCGGCGACGCGGATGCGCGCGAACTCGCGGAGACCACCATCAAGGGCACCGCGGCGACCAGGAGCAGGGCGGCCACGGCGACCTTGAACTTCGGCATACGGTTATTCTCCCACGTGGTACCACCACCGCGGGTTGCACACCGCCGACCGTGGTACCACCACCGCCGTGTCGCCCGCGCGGTGCGATGACCGACCACCCTGTCGCGTTAGGCGAGCAGATTCCACGACTGTCGATGTTCCGGCGTGAGCCCCAATCGACCGATGGCCTCGCGATGCGACGCCGTGACGTATCCCTTATTGCGCTCCCAGCCGTAGCCCGGGTAGCGCGTTGAGAGCTCAACGAGCAACGCATCACGCTGGACCTTCGCGAGGACGCTCGCGGCCGCCACGCTCGCACAATATCGATCTGCTTTGACCATTGTCACCACTGGTGGAACCACCACCGAAGTGGCAGTGGCGTCGCTAAGACCGGGACGCGTAACACTCAACCAGTCGCGTTGACCATCAAGCAGCACGACCGATGGCGTCACGCGCAACTGCGCGAGTGCACGACGACCAGCGACGCCGAGCGCCGTGGTCAGTCCGAACTGGTCGATCTCGACGGCACTCGCCGACCCGATCGCGTACTCGTGGACCCACTGCTCGATCTCCGGCACCAATGAACGTCGGACCGATGCACTCAGGAGTTTGCTGTCGCGCAGGCGAGGGGGGAACGCACCGGCATCTGGACCGATGACCACGATGGCACAGTGGCAGGGCCCGACCGCGCTGCCGGTGCCCACTTCGTCGAGTGACCCTACCCAGCGATAGCCCTCAGCGAAGAGTCTCGCCTCGACGTCCAGAGTCGGCACGACGACCTTCACGGTTTCCCTTCACTCGTTGATCCCCGTCATCCTAGAAGTGCGCACTTACCCGACGGTCGGTCGCTCGAGGACCGTGCGGTAAATCGCGCCGTACAGTGGACCGGTGGGACAATTCGGCAACATCACGGACCTCCCGCGCGCCAGTGCGCACATTGTCGTAGTCCCCCTTCGATCATTCGATTCCGCTAAGTCCAGACTTCGCGACGCCGGAACGACGGACGTCGCGGGCATCGCTGAACGTCTGGCCCGCGCGGTGCTCGAGCACTGTGCCCCCCTTCCCGTCGTCGTCGTCTGTGAAAGTGATGACATCGAACAGTTCGCGATCGCCAACGGAGCCTCGGTACTTCGTTCACCCAACGCCGGCTTGAACAACGCGGTGTCTCACGCGTATGACGAGCTAACGATGCTCTGTGAACGGGTCTCCATCGTTCACGGTGACCTACGCTTCCCCGAGGGACTAGGGCAATTCGAACCCCCCAGCACCATCACGATCGTCGCGGATCGACACGGGACTGGAACGAACATCCTCTCGCTGCCCAGCGGTCTGTCGTTCCACTTCCACTACGGGCAGAATTCGGCAATTCACCACCGACGTGAGGCTGAGCGACTCGGCGTCAACGTCGCAACAGTCACGACGAGTCCGTGGCGCTTCGATGTTGACGTACCCGAGGATCTGTCGATACCCGAGACGAATGGGGGGCCATCGGCCCCCCATTCGCTTGGTACCGCGTTGTGAATCTAACGGCTACTTCTTAGCGGCGGCCTTCTTAGCCGGCGCCTTCTTGGCGGCGGCCTTCTTAGCCGGCGCCTTCTTGGCTACGGCCTTCTTTGCCGGAGCCTTCTTTGCCGGAGCCTTCTTGGCCGGAGCCTTCTTGGCTACGGCCTTCTTCGCCGGCGCCTTCTTGGCCACCTTCTTGGCGGCGGCCTTCTTGGCCGGAGCCTTCTTGGCGGCGGCCTTCTTGGCCGGAGCCTTCTTGGCTACGGCCTTCTTGGCCGGAGCCTTCTTTGCCGGAGCCTTCTTGGCCGGAGCCTTCTTGGCGGCTGTTGCCACTTTCCCTCCTTGGGACTCAACGTTGAATCAATCTGGGGCCTTCATCGACGGTTACGTCGACTTGCATTTTGCAATAAGGAACCGCGTTGATGAGCGTGAACTCGTCCGATTAACTGCCAACTTCCCAGTTGTACGATGACCGATCGCAGTGCACGGTTCTCCTGCAGAAAGACGATGTTCGCAATCATCATCAACGACGATGCGTATTCCGTCAAACTCTTCCGAAGAAGAACAAGTAAAAGTTCACTCGGTTCATCAACCAATGTCAAGCATTTCGACGTCATTCGCGACAATTGTTTTTTGTGACCTCGAACGCCACGATCTATCTCGGTCGTACTCGTTGCGGCGACGCGACGAGTGGTGATGAACGTTCGACGTTAGTGATCGGTCCAAGTCGCAGTGGCAAGACATCGTCGATCATCATTCCGAACCTCTTGCTCTCGACACGTTCCGTTGTTGTCACGTCGACCAAGCCCGACGTGGTGAGTGCGATGGCTGGCCGACGAACCGATGGCGCGACGTTGCTCTTCGATCCCTCGGGTACCGTGCTAACACCGCGAGGCGTGACCCGCATCGGGTACTCACCGGTGAACCAATCGCACGGGTGGGACGGTGCGTTGCTCGCGACGCGATCACTCGTGGACGTCGCGAGACGCTCGCAGGTCGAGCGAAGCGACGACCACTGGACCGAACGTGCATCATCCCTGGTCGCTCCCTTGATCCATGCCACCGCGTTACGTGGCGAAACCCTCGGCCACCTGGCTACCGTCATCGACCAACGTCACGGTGATGACGCCCTTTCCACGTTGCGCACCCGTTACGGCGACAACCATCCCTCCGTGGCATTGCTACAAGGGATCATGGAGACCGACGAGCGCGAACGATCGGGAATCTGGTCCACCGCGTCTGGACTCTTCGCCGGGCTTCGCACTGACGCGGCTCGTGCCGCATCGCGCGGTGCTCCTCTCGACGTTGATGAGTTCCTACGCGGACCTCATCAACTGCACATCGTCGCGCCGAGTCGATACCAAGCGGTGTCCACACCGCTCATCGTTGGTCTCATCGAAGAGATCGTTCACGCAACGTACGATCGCCACGCCGACGGCGCAAACCTGCTCTTAGCCCTCGATGAGTTGGCGAACGTCGCGCCACTACCTCGACTCGCGAGCATCGTCTCTGAAGGCGGCGGCCAGGGCGTCCTGACGCTCGCCTGTCTCCAAGACCTCAGCCAAGCTCGTGCTCGTTGGGGCGCCATCGCCGACGGTTTCCTCTCGCTCTTCCCCACCACCGTCGTGCTGCCCGGCATCGCTGATCGTCAGACACTCGAACTCTTGCAGCGAATGGCGGGGCGAACCCTCGTTCCAACGACGTCGATCCATCGGGGGCGTGGGCATCGAGCGACCTACGCCACAAGCTGGGTGGAACGCGACCGCGCAACCGTCGGCGACCTAGCCACGGGCCGACCCGGTTGGGCACTCGGAATCGACAGCGACAATTCGATGCGCTGGATCGCCCTCACCCCGGCTCACCGTTCGGAGCGATTCCGAGACTCGCGAAGTCGTGACGCCCCAACGCGCTCGAGGTAGCGACCGTTATCAATCGCGCTCGACCGCTCGTATGAACGATCGCGGGCAATCTCTGGTGTCAGCCGTCGTGCCTCGGCGAGCAGTACGGGGCGCTCGTCGAGCCCGTACGCCGTCCGCAGGTGCGGGTGCAGTCCGTCGATCGCGGCGCCCACCGCCGACGCCTCGATCCCGAAGGGTGACGCATTGGCGAATGCTCGGACCAGATCTCGACGTGTAATGCGGGTGGCCCCCTCGAAGGCCGCGGCGAACAGGTGTGCGTCAAAGAGTCGTCGGGGCGGTTCGGGCGTCTCCCCGATCGGCTCGAAGCGACCAAGGTCCCGACGCCATCGTTCCACGACCTGCTCGCGGGTCCACGAAGGTTTGTCGCCACGCTCGTCGGCGTGGCCACCCCAGATCGCCCGATACCCTTCGTCGAGACCGGTCACGCCCTCGACACCCGAGAAGCTGCGCCACGCCGTGCGCGCCGTATATTGATTCACCCCGAGGCGCAAAGTCGAGCGGTATAAGGCGTCGGCCGCGGGCAGGTGCGTGAAGAGCGATCGCGAGTCGGCCACCGTTGACTCGTGGTCGGGTCGAGCACCCACGAGCACGTGGTCGTGCAGGTGCGGCTCGCCCGACCGGTTGATCCCGTGGGTGAAACCCACGACCCGGCTCCAGCTCGCTTGGCGTAGGTATTCGCCGCCTTCGACTCGTTGTCGTACGACCAGGGCTCGATCCTCCAGGTAGTCGATGGCGGCGAGAACGCCCGCTCGATGGGCGGCGACCACGCCAGGAGCGGCCTGTGCGTCCAGGGCGATGAGGATCGACAACGGCCGCGGTGCGGCCACGACGACGTCGTAGCCGACGACGCTGGCGCGCGCGGTCGTTTGGAGCACCCCGGCGACGTCGGCGCTCGAACGAGTGTCACCGGTACCACGCAGCCACCAACCCGGTGCGCCGGGGCGCGCGTCGGCTAACTCCTCGGCACGATCACTCGTCAGATACTCAACGTCGCTTGACCGCCGAACGAATACATGGATCACCGTGGACCTCCGGAGCCCAACGGTTGCCGTTACAGGGCGCTTCGGATCCGGCGCGCCAGTTCTCGGCCGGCGTCGGCGAACTCGGGCGTCGCCACGACCGCCCCCGGTCCGGCCTGGACCATCAGGTGGTCGAGGAACGACCGGTCCGCTACGCGAAAGCGCACCGCGTGGCGTCCGTCGTCAAGGGCCCGCCATTGCGCACTCGGCAGGGGCTCGAAGATCCATCGTTGTGGTGCCTCGACCACGACCACGACATCGCTGCCGGATTCACCCACGGTCGTGAGCCAGTTCGAGACCGGGTCGGCGGGACGTGTCTCGTCGGCCGGTGACTTCGCCACGACGTCGTTGATCCGGTCGACGCGAAACGTCCGCCACGCGTCGCGCGTCAAACAGTACGCCCGAACGTACGAGTGGCCATTGAGCACCCTGATCTCGCGCGGCTCGATGGTCCGTTCCTGGGACTCGTCGGCCGTCGCCGGGGTGTAGTGGATCTTGATGCGTTCGCCGTGCTCAATGGCTGAACGCACGGCCTCGAGCATCGACTCGGGAACGGCGGTCTCGATCTGCACCTGTGAGCCGATCGTGGACTCGATCTTGTCGATCGCAGTACGTAACTCGGGCTCGTCATAGATCCGCGAGGCCTCGCGAAGAGCGATGTTGAGCTCGAAGAGTTCTCGCCAGGTCAACGTCGCCAGGTCGGTCGCGTCGACGTCACCGCCGTACTCGGCCCGATAGAGCGAGTCGTCCTCGGCCTCATGCTCCCAGTCATCGCACTCTTTGATCACGTGCGCGGGGAACCCGTAGCGACCGTGCAAGGGCTCGAAGGAGACCAGACGATCCATCACGTGACGAACGATGTCTGCCGATAGGTCGAAGCGGCGGGCTAAGTCGCTGATGCGCAGACCGTCGCCACTGAGGTGAACGGCGTGGAGCAACTGCAGGGCCTGGCCGAGCGCATCGGTCGTCGTGACGGGATCGAAGCGCACCGCACTCATGTCCGGAACGACGCCCCGATTCACCCCGCGCAACCACGAGGTCAGCTCGCTCTTCAGGAGCTTCGGGCTCACGAGACGGACCCTCGCCCCAGCGTTCACGACGAAGCGCAGCGCCTCGCGCAGATTGTCGAAGGACAGCCCTACCTCCAGCGACCCGTCCTTTTTTGCCGCCGCGACCGCTTTGGGGTACTCGCGCTTCAACAGGGTCGCGTAGTTCGACGAGGTCACCACGACCACGTCCACCGGTTTGGGCGTCCGGGCGAACTCGGGGCGCCACGCGGTCGCGAGCTCACGCATCATCTCGTCGACCTCGAACGTCTCGGCGCGCACCACCGGCATCGAGGTGATGCGGGTCATCCGGTAGCCCTTCACCTCATTCGTGCCGTGGACCCGGGCCACCACGTAGGTGGCGCCGTCGATCACTCGGATCGCGAGAGGCTCAACGAGACGGAGTTTGTTGGCCGAGGACTGGTAGTCGAAGGCGAGCACACGACGCAGTCGCAGCGCGCGTAGCACGGGATTGAAGTAATGGGAGAACTCGAGCCCGCCGTCGGGCGCCGGCCCCTCGTCGAAGAGGCTGAACGCCCCGGAGCGACCGAAGCCACAGAGTCGCAGCGCGAGCCGCACGATGCGCTGCTCGGCCTCGGTGAAGGCCAGGGGCTCGGCGTACACCGCGTCGGGTTCAATCCAGTAGCCGACGGCGCCATCGTCCTGGACGACCGTCTCGATCTGCATGCCTAATTCGCGGATCTTGGCCTTATCGCGCTCAAACTTCTGTCGGATCGCCGACTCACCGCCCTGATAGGCGCGCACCTTGCGCGGGCCGCTCGCCCTCACGGGGTACTCGTCGATCAACAGCTCCGACACGATCGTCTCTTGCGTGAGCGGTCGCTGCCGGGCGGCGCTCTGCAGCAGCAACGTGAGAGCGACGAGCCGCTCGCGGCTCTCTTCGAGGGCGTCGCGGATCATCGATGACCCCTTCCCAGTGCCGGACACCCGTCGAACGAGTCCGTCACAGCGGGGACGGTTCGTCGTCGCGACGCCAGACGCCCGAACGGCCGCCGGACTTCTCCCACAACGCCACCGCCTCGATGGTCATCGTCCGATCAATCGACTTGCACATGTCGTAGACGGTCAACGCCGCCATCGTCACCGCGGTGAGCGCCTCCATCTCGACGCCGGTCCGGTCGATGGTATCGACGCTGGCCTCGACGTCGATGTGGGCGTCAGCGATGGTGAAATTGATGTAGACGTTGCCCACCAGGACTGGATGGGACATGGGTAGTAGGGACGCGGCCTGCTTGGCGGCCTGGATGCCCGCGACCCGGGCCGTGGCCAGCACGTCGCCCTTATTGACAGTGTTCGAGGCCACCGCCGAGGTCGTTGTCGCCAGCATGTTGATTCGGCACCGCGCGAGTGCCCGCCTCGCCATGACTTCGGTGGGTCCGATCTCGCGCGGAAAGGTCCCGTCGTGCGGCGTTCGTCGGAGCTGGTGGAAGTCGTCCACGGCGCAATGCTACTGAGCCGCGACAGGGAGCCGTGACGTGACCGGTACACTGGCTCGGTTATCTCGTCTGCGGGAGTACCGACGTATGCCAACCTACGAATACGAGTGTCAAGCGTGTCACGAGCGGGTCGAAGCCGTCCAGCACTTCTCCGATCCAGCCCTCACCACGTGTGAACTGTGCGGCGGAGAACTGCGCAAGGTGTTCTCGGCCGTCGGCATCGTCTTCAAGGGAAGCGGCTTCTACAAGAACGACAGTCGGTCGAGCACGTCGAAGCCGGCGCCCGCGGCCAGCTCGGATTAACGACCCCCGACCGACACGCCGGTGACGGCGATCGTCTGCCCCGCGGCGTTGCCCGGCAGCCACTCAACGTCTGAGCCCACCGCAATCACGTCGAGCAGCATTCGTTGCAGCGTCGACGCGACCGTCGCCTCACGGAGTGGTTCGGCAAGATGGCCACTTCGGATCATGAACCCTGTGAACCCCACGGAGAAATCCCCCGATATTGGGTTCACCCCCGAATGTACGCCGCTCAGTGAATCGACGTACACGCCGTCGCCCACCAGCTGGACGATCTCGTCGGCGCTCTGAGGACCGGCGACGAAGCCGAGCGCTCGGCATCCGGCCGACGGCGGACCCGCGAGCCCGCCGCGCACCGCGCTGCCCGTCGAGGACACCCCAGCCCGACGCGCCGCCACGGTGTCGTACACGAAGCCAGCCAGACGGCCATGGTCGATGAGGACGTTACGCCGACATGCCAGTCCCTCGCCGTCGTAGCGACTCGCCGCGAACTGTCTCGGGTCGGTCGGGTCGTCTATGACGCTCACCACTCGTGACGCGACTTCGGTGTCGAGTCGCCCGGCGAAGATCGAGCGCCCTCGCACGACCGCGTCTCCGCTCAGCGCTGATCCGATGATGGCGAGCAGGGTGGCTGTACTCCGAGGAATAAAGACCGCCGTCGTTCGCACCGACGTTGGTTTGACGGCGCCGAGCAGGCGGGTAGCTCGACTGATGGCATCGGTCGCCACCCGCTGCGCCTCGAGCGCCGCGGGACCTCGACCGGCCTGGAGTCCCCAGCCGGTCTGATCGCCCGACCCGTCCGCCGCGATTGCCTCCACCGAGAGAAACGAACCGGTGCGATCGGTCCGCGCGTGAACCCCGTACGTGGACGCGACCACGGTCTGCACGTCGTAGTCCGAGTAGTCCGCCGACTCAACCTGTCGGATCCGTTCGGCCCCGCGCACTAAGCTTGCGATTAAACCCTTCGGACTTCGTCAGGCTGCTTTCTTGATCACCGGATAGCGAGTTCTTGGTGGTTTTTGAGTGCCTTTGGGGCGCCCGGGACCG
>JAJYSP010000009.1 GCA_021793515.1 Actinomycetes bacterium
ATACACCCTCGTGACAATCAATGCAAGCACCCTCGACCACTAATCGCGCTGGTCACGCGAATCTTTGAAGGGAATCTCTCCGAACGAATGGAGCGCGCTCAGGAGACAGCCCCGAAACTCGCGCTAGGTGACCGACTACGGCAACCCGAAACCCCCAATTGACCTACAACTTCGAGAACTACGAATAAAACGACAACACCGGAACAACACCATAGATTCAATTATTGTTACTGTGTTGTGAAGTATTTTACCTGAAATTCGTCTTCTTGTTCTTAGACATGCTCCTTAATACTCTCGCCACAACCCAGCACTATTTCGCTTTGGGAACGACACGGAAGCGATTGCCATGCTCGGCTAACTAAAAAACATCAGTCGGCATTTTGCCGAGAAATGAGGCTAGCAATGTTACGCATCAGTAAGTTCACCACCAAGGGAAGACGACTGTTCGCCGTAATCGTCGCCCTCTTCACCATCGTTGCTGGAACCGGAATCGCCGCCGCCGCGGGTGTGGTGACCCTTCCCTTCTCTGGCGACGGGAATACCATCAACGGCTGCTATTCGCCCGGCGGACAGTTGAAGGTGTTGACGACGACGCATGCGACATGTCCGAATGGGATGACACCGATCAGTTGGAATGCGACCGGACCACAGGGCGCGATTGGACCGCAGGGGCCGCAGGGCCCGACTGGGCCACAGGGGCCGCAGGGGCCGCAGGGGCCGCAGGGGCCACAAGGTGCTACCGGGCCCGCTGGCACCAACGCCGCCGCCGGTGAGACGTGCGCGACGGGCCAATTCGTGACTGGATTTACCTCAAGTGGCGACATCGTTTGCGCAGCACCGACACCCCCCGCTCCGACATGTCCTGCGAACAGCCAACTCACCTTCACTGTCACGGGGTCGCCGTCAGGAGCCTTCGCGGGACTCCAATACTGGCCGGGCGGCACCGTGACCCTGGCTGTCACGGGATACTCGAACTGCTCAGTCACGGTGCAGGAACCGTCCGGTGTGATCAATGCCGCGCCGGGGACCGTTGGCTGGAGCGTCGTGTCATGGAAGGGCTTCACTTCGGCATCGGGTGTAGTACAACTTCCGTCGTGTGGAAGTGGTTCCGCATTCGGTACGGCGAGTTATCCGAGCATCAACGGCACGTACCCAACGTGTTCGGACGCTTTAGACGTGAATACGTCAACCGACAATTTCGTCGTCACCGCGTCATGATCGCGTCGTAGGGCGACACACGGACACCGACTTGAACCCGGCGTCGACTGGACCAGTCGGCGCCGGGTTCAAGTTCTTTGGAGACGTTAACTTCAGTGATCGTGCCATCGTCGCCAGGAATCGACCCAGTGATTGAGCAAGTCGGAGGGCCGACGTTAACGATCCGACTGAAGAATCAGGTCTTGGCCGTAAAAGCCGCAGCCCCCGAAGGTCGCAGGTCCGATGTAACAGATCAGCTTCAGTGGAGGGTGGCGGTCGTCAGAGCGACGACGAGTGGTCTTGTAACGGTGCCGCCGAATTCGTTTCGGATGAATGACTCCATGTCGTCGAGAAGGCCAGCTCGGGCGGATTCTTGCATCATCTGGGTACCGGAATACGAGATCATGAGGTTTCTGTAGTCTGAGGCGCTGTAAGTCTGGTTCCAGTCGTATCGGCGGACCTCGACGCAGTCGAAACGACTGTCTGCGCTCAGCACGGCGTAGATGGCCGGAACAACTGATTCACGAGTCGGATCCGGAGGTCCCGAGTCACCCTGCCCATAGCGTTGGTAAATCGGCTCGGCAGCGGCGAAGAAACCCGCATCCTCGTCCGAATCGACCTGGATTAACTCCACAATGGCCACTATGCCGCCCGGTCGCAAGATTACTGCGGGTCGATCAGTTTGCGCGGCCGGAGAGATCCAGTGATAGGCGCTCGCGGAGAACACGGCGTCGGCCTGACCGGCTTCGATGTCAACCACCTCGAAGTCGGCAACAATGATGCGTAGCCGATCCGTCGGGAAGTGCGAACGCAACGTTGCAGCCATCGCCGGACCGATTTCGATGGCCACTACCGAAGCTCCTCGGTCGAGAAGATCCTTCGTGGCTTGACCTGTCCCCGGGCCAACCTCCACGATTCGCGGCTGTGACGGCATCATCTGAAAGAGCGCATCGAACATCTCTGGGGGATAGGAGGGCCGCACCTGGTCATATATCGCAGCGACTTCGTTGAAAGAGAGCCTGATGTCGTCTGGTGGTCCCACTCGTCGAACACTACGCGCGGGCCGACGTGAATTCGCACTCACTTGCCACAGCGCATTTAGTCACTCTGTGCCGAAAGCGCGCGCGCCATGCGACGGACAAAAGCGGTACGCCAAACAACGACGGATCCCGTGCGAGACCATGATCGCGCTCATTTCCACGAGTGGTTCCGGCCGGCGTGTCCGAGCCAGTCGATGCGACGGAGGTGCGATCGCCCAAGACGGCGGTTTCGCCGCTCGTTTCAGATGTTGACCTACTTCAGCAGGTGCTTGGCCACGACGACGCGTTGAACCTGGTTGGTTCCCTCGTAGATCTGGGTGATCTTGGCGTCGCGCATGAACCGCTCCACCGGAAAGTCCTTGGTGAACCCGTAGCCGCCGAGCAACTGCACCGCGTCGACGGTGACGCTCATCGCCGTGTCTGACGCGAACGACTTGGCGGCCGCAGTCAGGTAACTGAGGTTGTGATCGGGGTCACCGTCGTCGATCGCGGCACAAGCGCGATACACCAACGCGCGGGCCGCCTCGGTGCGAATGGCCATGTCGGCCAGCATGAAGCGCAACCCCTGCAGATCGCTGATCGGCGAGCCAAACGCACGACGCTGGGTCATGTACTGGGCGGCGTAGTCGATCGCCCCCTGGGCGATTCCCACGGCCTGGGCGCCGATGGTCGGACGCGAACGGTCCAGCGTGTGCATCGCGATCTTGAAGCCGTCGCCCTCAGCGCCGATCCGGTGCGACGCCGGCACACGGACATCATTGAAGACGACTTCGCCGGTCGGCGACGCGCGCAAGCCCATCTTGTCCTCGTGCTTGGGAAACTCAACGCCCCAACCCTTCTCCACGAGGAAACACGTGATGCCGTGTCCCTTCGCGTCGGGATCGGTGCTCGCAAAGACCGTGTAGGTCTCCGAGACGCCCGCGTTGGTGATCCAGTACTTCGAACCGTTGATGATGTAGTCATCGCCGTCACGGACCGCGCGCGTGCGCATGGCCGCCACGTCCGAACCCGCGTCAGCCTCTGACAGGCAGTAGCTCGCCTGAATTTCCCCGGTCGCGATGCGCGGCAGGTACGCCTGCTTGATCTCCTCGGATGCGAAGTTGATTACCGGCAGCATGCCCAACTTCGAGATCAACATCGTCACCGATGTCGACGCGCAGGCCCGTGCGATCTCCTCGGCCATGATCGCCTGGGTCACCATATCCGCGCCCGCGCCGCCGTACGCGGCCGGAACACCGAGCGAGGGCAGCTCCATCTCGACGCACGCGTCGAAACTCTTCTGGGGGAACACCTGGTCGCGGTCGTACTCGGCGGCGAACGGCGCGATGCGCTCGTCCACGAAGCCGCGCATCACGTCGCGAAACGCCCGTTGTTCGTCATTCAGCGTGTAACTCATACTGGTCCTCTCAACTTCAACGATCGCCCGCGGCGACCAGTTCATCGACGTTGACCGCGTCAGCGAAGGCGCGCTGGGCTACGTAACTGTGCGCAAGGCCGGCGAAAGGATGGGCGAGGTGATGATCGACCGACGTGGCGCTGAGCAACCCGAAATGGTCCAGCGCGACCCGGACGTCACCGATTGTCGGACCACGCCCAATCAGGCTCGCCCGCTTCTCGGCGACGACCGCGATGCCAACCACCACGTCATGACGATCGTGCTCGTGCTCGAAGGCGAGCTTCGCGACCTCTCGCTCGGCGATGGTGTGCGCATAGCCCCCACCAGGCGCGGGCGTACCCGCACCGCTACCAGCGAACAGGTGCGGCGAGCGCTGGAGGCCGGCCTTAGGCCTGCGAGCAAATTCGGGCGTCGGCGTCGGCATCGTCGGACGCACCTCGCCGGCGGCGGGAACTGGAACAAACGTCGGTTGAGTCACCTCACGAGACTACCGCCGAACGTCATTACACCTCGGTGAGCCACCCGTTGTAACGCTCGAGTTCGCCCCGCACCGCCTGGAAGTAGGTCGACTGCAGTGTCGTCGTGATCGGGCCGGGCTTGCCCTCGCCGACCACACGGTCGTCCACCGACGCGATCGGCACGACCTCGGCCGCCGTTCCGGTGAGGAACGCCTCGTCGGCGAGGTAGAGGTCCGTTCGGATCAGCGTCTCGAAGCGAACCGTGATGCCGAGGTCAGTCGCGATGCGCACCACCGTCTCTTGGGTAATGCCGGGCAGCGCGCCAGCCTCAGAGGGCGGCGGCGTCAGCACGACGCCATCACGCACGACGAACAGGTTCTCGCCCGTGCACTCGGAGATGCGTCCGTCCGGCCCGAGCATGATCGCCTCGTCGTAGCCAGCCTTGATCGCCTCGATCTTGGCGAGTCCGGAATTGAGGTACATCCCCGTCCCCTTGGCCGCCGTGGGCATGGCGTTGGGGTTGTGGCGCTGCCACGACGAAATCTTCATGCGCACGCCGTTGGCGAGACCATCGTCGCCGAGATAGGCGCCCCACGGCCAGGCGGCAATCGCCACCTTGACGGGAGCCGGCAGCGGGTTCACGCCCATTTCCCCGTAGCCCAGGTAGACCAATGGTCGGATGTAGCACCCATTGGCGAGGTCATTCACGCGAACGGTCTCCACGACTGCATCGCAGAGCTCGTCCAGGGAGAACGGCACGTCGATCATCAGGATCTTGCAGCTTCGAAGGAGTCGCGCCATGTGCTCGCGCAGCCGGAAGACCGCGACGCCGCGGGGCGTCTTGTAGGCGCGGATCCCCTCGAACGCGCCGGTTCCGTAGTGCAGCCCGTGGCTCAGGACGTGCGTCGTCGCGTCCTGCCAGTCGACGAGCGTGCCGTCCATCCAAATCTTCTCCGTCGGCGTTATGGGCATTACAACCTCTCTATCAGTCGTTGCGTAACGGCCGCCGTACCTCCGGCGACACCGTCGCGTTCAAAGTCTGCCACCGCGCGAGCGATACGCCGTGCAGCGTCGAGTTCACCGAGGTGCTCGAGCATCAAAACGGCCGAGGATACCGCCGCCAGCGGATTCGCGGTGTCAGTCCCGACGATGTCGTGGGCGGCGCCGTGCACCGGTTCGAAGAGCGACGCACCAGAACGTGCCGGGTTCAAGTTGGCGCTCGCGGCGTAGCCGATGCCACCGCTCACCGCCCCCGCCAGATCCGAGAGGATGTCACCGAACAGGTTGTCGGTGACAATCACGCCGTACCGAGCGGGGTTCTCCACCAAATAGATGCACGCGGCGTCGACGTGGTTGTAGTCGACACTGACCGAGGGAAACTCAGCCCTCACCTCGTCGACGACCCTCGACCACAGATTCCCGGCGAAGGTGAGCACGTTGGTCTTGTGCACAAGGGTCAGGCGCGGGCGCTCGAGCGCGGCCGCGCGCTCAAAGGCGTAGCGCACGCAGCGTTCGACCCCGAAGCGGGTGTTCACCGAGCCCTGGGTCGCTACCTCGTGTGCAGTGCCGTAACGCAAGACGCCGCCCTCACCGGCGTAGGGGCCCTCGGTGTTCTCGCGCACGATCGCGAAGTCGAGACCCGCGGCGAGGGAACCGGGCACACCGTGAAAGGGACGGTAGTTGACGTAGAGGTCAAGCCCGAAGCGCATGCGAAGCAAGAGACCACGCTCCAAGACGCCGCCGGGGATGCGGGTGTCACCGATTGCCGGACCGACCGCACCGAGCAAGATGGCGTCGTGGCCGCGCAGTGCCTCGAGTGTCTCGTCGTCGAGGACGAAACCGTCACGCAGGTACCGCGCCGCGCCGAGGTCGAAGTCCGTCGTGGCCAGAGCGATGCCCGCCGCCTCGACGACCCTCAAAGCGGCTCGGGTCACCTCGGGCCCGATACCGTCTCCCCCGATGACCGCCACCCGATATGGCTCGTTCGTCGCCACGTCCACCTCCCTGATCTCCCCAGTCTGCTTGGCCCACCCTCGACGGGGCAAACTCGATCAATGATTGAAGAACGCGACCACTAGAGTCAATGTCCTACCCAGGAGATGACACCTCATGGCTGGCGAGATCCACCGCATAACCAAAGAGACACTGGACAAGCTGCGTGACGAATACCACCACCTGACCACCGTCGGGCGCACCGAGATCGCGCGCGTCATCGAGGCCGCTCGATTGCTCGGCGACCTCTCGGAGAACGGCGACTACCACGCCGCGAAGGACGAGCAGGGCAAGATGGAGGCGCGCATTCGCCAAATCGACGCGGTGATCAGGAATCATGAGTTGGTCGAGCGCGATTCGACCACTGGCGTCGTCCAGCACGCCACGATCGTGAGCGTCGTCTACGACGGCGAGACCGACGACGACGCCCAAGAATTCTTCATCGGCTCTATCGAGGAAAAGCCCGATGGGGCCCTCGTCGCGTCACCGACCTCGCCGCTCGGCTCGGCTCTGCTTGGTCACGCCGTGGGTGACGAGGTGGAGTACGAGGCGCCGTCGGGCACGTTGCGCGTACGAATCATCGGGTTGCGCTGACGTGGCCGGACGGACCCTCTTCGAGAAAATCTGGGACGAGCACGTCGTAGCCAGTCCAGCCGGCGAGCCAACACTGCTCTACATCGACCTGCACCTGATCCACGAGGTCACCAGCCCGCAGGCCTTCGATGGGCTGCGCCTCAACCACCGCCCGGTTCGCCGACCCGACCGAACCCTCGCCACCGCCGACCACAACGTCCCGACTGACCCACTCTCAACACCGGTGGAGGACCCCATCTCAAGACGTCAGCTCGAGGCGCTCGACGAGAACTGCCGCGAGTTCGGCGTTACCCTCTTTCCGCGAGGTCACGAGAACCAGGGCATCGTCCACGTCATCGGCCCCGAATTAGGTGTCACCCAGCCCGGCATGACCATCGTCTGCGGTGATTCACACACTTCCACGCACGGTGCCTTCGGCGCCCTCGCCTTCGGCATCGGCACGAGTGAGGTCGAGCACGTCCTCGCCACCCAAACCCTCCCCCAGCAGCGGCCCAAAACGATGGCGGTGACCGTCGACGGCGCCCTGCCCGAGGGCGTGAGCTCGAAGGACCTCGTCCTCGCGATCGTCGCGCGACTCGGTACCGGCGGCGGCGCCGGCCACGTCATCGAGTACCGCGGCAGCGCCATCGCCGCGCTCTCGATGGAGGGTCGCATGACGGTGTGCAACATGAGCATCGAGGCCGGCGCCCGCGCCGGGCTCGTCGGCGTCGACGAGACCACGATCGAGTACCTGCGCCACCGGCCGACCGTCGCAACCGGCGAGGCCTTCGAGGTCCTAGCGGACCGGTGGCGTCAGTTCACGAGCGATCCCGACGCCGTGTTCGACGCCGAGATCAGGCTTGACGCCAGCCAGCTCGTGCCCTACGTGACCTGGGGCACCAACCCCGCCCAGGTCGTCGCCCTCGACGGTGCCGTGCCGTCACCCGACGACTTCGAGGACCCGGACCAGCGTGAGGCCACCGCACGGTCGCTCGCCTACATGGGCCTCACCCCGGGCACGTTAATGCGTGACGTCGCCGTGGACGTCGTCTTCATCGGTTCCTGCACAAACTCACGCATCGAAGACCTACGCGCCGCGGCACGCGTCGCCGAGGGTCATCACGTCGCCACGGGTGTGCGGGCCCTCGTGGTACCGGGCTCGCACCGCATCAAGACGCAGGCGGAGGCCGAGGGACTCGACCGCGTCTTCCTCCAAGCCGGTTTCGAGTGGCGCGAACCAGGGTGCTCGATGTGCCTCGGCATGAACCCCGACCAGCTGGCACCCGGCCAGCGCAGCGCGTCGACGTCGAATCGAAACTTCGAGGGCCGTCAGGGCCGGGGTGGACGGACCCACCTGGTGTCGCCGTCCGTCGCCGCGGCGACCGCACTCGCTGGCCACTTCGCCGCACCGGCGGTGGTGCGATGAAGGCCGTCCGACTCATCGAGGGCCGCGGGGTCCCGCTCGGACGCTCCGACGTCGACACCGACCAGATCATTCCCTCGGGCTGGTTGAAGCGTGTTGAACGCACAGGCTTCGGACGCGGACTATTCAGCGAGTGGCGTGACGACCCCCAGTTCGTGCTCAATCAGTCGACCTACCAGGGTGCCACGATCCTGCTCGCGGGACCGAGATTCGGCACGGGGTCGTCGCGCGAACACGCCGTCTGGGCGCTCATGGACTACGGCTTCCAGGCCGTCATCGCACCATCCTTCGGCGACATCTTCCGCAACAACTCGAGTAAGCAGGGACTGGTTATCGTCCAGCTCGGCGTCGAGGACGTCGAGGAGCTCGCGGCGATGGTCACGCGTGACCCATCACTCCTGCTGATCGTCGACGTCGAAAAGCTGCACGTCGAAGTCCCCGCCCAGGGCTGGCACCGCACCTTCGTGCTCGACCCGATGACCCGCGAACGACTCCTTAACGGTTGGGACGACATCGGGCTCACCCTGCGCCACGTCGCTGACATCGACCGCTACGAAACAGAGACCACCGCCCCGACACTGGCTGGTCGATTCGACCGCGATGGCCACATCGTGGCCTGATACGAGACTCGCCGTGTCGCCGCAGTCGCACAGACCCGCCGAACACGGCCGAGCCCGCGTGGTGCTCTACACCCTCGGTGGCACCATCGCCTCCTCTGACGTTGACGGCACGGGTGGGGTGCGACCGAGCCTCGATGGTGCGGCGTTGCTCGGACTCGCGTCCGGCGCGCTGGGTGACCTCGAGGTCGAGGTGGTCGGTGTGCGACAAGTGCCGTCAGGCGAACTCACGATCGAGGACGCCGTCGAGCTCAGCCACCGGATCACCCACGACCTCGAGCGTGGATTCGACGGCGCCGTCGTCACCCAAGGCACGGACACGATCGAGGAGTTCGCTTTCGCCTTGGACCTGCTGAGCACGAGTGCGTCGCCGATCGTGGTCACCGGGGCCATGCGCCATCCCGGCGAGCTCAGCGCCGACGGACCGGCCAACCTCGCCGCTGCGATCCGCGTCGCGAGCGATCCGTCGATGCGCGGACTCGGGGTCCTCGTGGTCATGAACGACGAGGTCCACGCGGCTCGATTCGTACGCAAGTCCGATTCGGCGAGCCTCGCCGCGTTCGCGTCGTGGGCGACGGGCCCCATCGCTCGAATCCTCGAGGGTCGCACCCGGCGCTACGTCAGTCCGCCTCCCCTCGCCCGCGTGCTCGAGCCCGTCCGGCCCGGCACTGTGGTGCCCGCGGTGGCCCTCGCGACCTGCGCCCTCGGCGTCGACGCTCGCCTGGTCGAGCATCTCGTTGACCTCGGCTACGCCGGCCTCGTCGTCGAGGGCTTTGGCGGCGGACACGTGCCGGCCCGGCTCGTTGAACCCTTGACGACCCTCGCCGCGACGATGCCCGTCGTGCTCGCCTCACGCACCGGCGCCGGTGACGTCCTCGCGTCGACCTACGGCTACGTAGGGTCCGAACGTGACCTGTTGGGGCGTGGCTTGATCAGTGCGGGCTTCCTCGACGGCCCCAAGGCTCGCGTGCTACTCAGCCTGCTGCTCGCGACCGGGGCCACGACGGACCAGGTCGTGACGGCATTCGCGCGCTTGCACCGTTCGGCGACGGAACTCGCGTAACGCTGCTCGTGGTCCTACGCTCTGCGTAGCACTGACGAGGAGCAACATGGTTCCATTCCCGTACGCCGAGCAGTACCCGATCCATCGGGCTCTCCCCGAGGAGGGTACGCGCCGCACCGAGGTCCTCGCCGTCCTCGAGGACCTCGCGACGCGCGAGGACCGGACCTGGGAGACGGGCCAGTGCTCGGGCACGATGTACTGCGGTGACCATGAGCACTACGACTTCTTGAACCGGGCGTTCTCGTACTTCTCACACGTGAACACCCTGCAACGCGACATGTGTCCGAGCGCCACGAAGTTCGAGGCCGAAATCATCGCGATGACCCTCGACCTACTCGGGGCGGGTGGTCACGGCGACGCGGCCGGTCTGGTGACCTCGGGTGGATCGGCGTCCATCGCCCACGCCGTGCTCGCCTATCGCGAGGCGAATGCGAAGACGCTCGAGCGACCCAACATAATCAAGCCCGAGACGGCTCACCCCGCCTTCGACAAGGCCGGTCACCTCTTCGGCGTCGAGATGCGCGTCGCGCCGGTCGACCCCGCGAGCGCGCAAGTCGATGTCGACTGGGTGCGCGACCACGTCGATGCGAACACCATCGCGCTCGTCGGATCCGCGTGTAACTACGGCTACGGCACCATTGACCCGATCGTCGAACTCGGCCAGCTCGCCCTCGAACGAGCGATTGGGCTCCACGTCGACGGCTGCCTGGGCGGCTTCATTCTGCCCTTCGGTCGCGAACTGGGCTACGTCGACGTGCCCTTTGACCTCTCGGTGCCGGGGGTCACGACGATGTCAGCCGACACGCACAAGTATGGCTACGCCCTCAAAGGCACGAGCGTGCTGTGTTTCGCCGACCGGACGCTGCGTAACAGCCAGTACTTCTACCAACCCGACTGGTCGGGCGGCAAGTACTGCTCCCCGGGAATGGACGGGTCAAGGTCGGGCGGTCTGCTCGCCGCGACCTGGGCCGCGATGGTCCAGCTCGGGCGCTCGGGCTACCGCGAGTATGCGCGTCGCATCTTCGAGACATCCGCAGCGATGCAGGCGGCCGTTCGCTCCCACGACAGCCTCTCGATCATCGGATCACCGAGCTTCCTCTTCTCCTTCACCGCGACCGACTACGACGTCTACCACGTCAACGATTTCCTGCGCCTGCGGGGCTGGCGCCTCAACGGCCAGCAGTACCCCAACGCTCTCCACATGGCCGTCACCCGGCCCCAGACCCAGGTCGGCGTGCTCGAGCGCTGGGAAGTCGACCTCGCCGACGCCGTCGCCTACGCCGAGGCCCACGCCGACGCCCCCGCGCAGTCCGGGGCGATCTACGGCGGAGTCGCCGGAGGTCCGTCGGCCGAGTCCGACGACCTCATCCGGTTCTTCATGGCCGACATGATGGACCAACAGCAATCGATCCCCGACTAGTCGTGGACCTCGACCTCTACCTCGTCGTCGACCTCGGCACCGGCGGGCCCAAGGTGGGTCTCGTGGACTCGAGCGGAACGCTCGTGGACCACGTCGTCTCCCCAGTGACCACGACGTACGCGGGTGATGGTGCGGCCACTCAGGACGCGAACGAGTGGTGGGCCCTCATACTGCGCGACGCGGGACGACTATTGGATGAACCCGGCCGCGCCCGCCGCGTACGCGCCATCGGGGTGACGGGCCAGTACGGGTCCACCGTGCCGGTCGACGAGAACGGGCTACCGACCGGACCCTGTCTCACCTGGATGGACACTCGCGGCGGTCCCTGGAGCAAGCGCGCCGTGGGCGGACCGCTTCAGGGTTACAACCCCCGCGTCGCGCTCGCCTTCATCCGCCGCAGCGGCGGTGCACCCTCGACGGCAGGTGCCGACCCCGTCGGCCAGATCCTCTACCTCGAGCACGAGCAGCCGGGGGTCGTGGCGAAGACTCGCTGGTATCTCGAGCCCGTGGACTACCTCACCATGCGTCTCACCGGCGTCGCGTCCGCGACGCACGCGTCGCGTCTCGCCATGTGGATGACCGACAACCGACACCTGACCCGGTACCGCTACGACCCCGTACTGCTCGACCTCGTGGGCCTGAACGACACACGCCTCGCCCCCCTCGTACCCTTCGGTTCGTGCGTCGGGACCGTCAGACCCGACGTCGCCGCGCAACTCGGCCTCGCGCCGGAAACCGCCGTCGCCACCGGCGTCCCCGACCTGCACGCCGCGACGATCGGTTCAGGCGCCTCGGGCCTCTACGACACGCACCTAGCGCTGTCGACGACGTCGTGGATCAGCTGTCCGGTGCCGATGAAGAAGACCGACATCCTTCATTCGATCGCCTCGGTACCGGGTCTCGACAACGACCACTACCTCGTGATCAACAATCAAGAGACCGGTGCGCGGGCCCTCGCGTGGCTGCGCGACGCGCTGACCGGCCCGGGTAAGCCGGCGACCATCGAAGAGCTGACGGCCCTCGCCGCGACCTCGCCGGCCGGGGCCAACGGCGCGCGCTTCACGCCGTGGCTCGCCGGCGAGCGCTCACCCGTCGATGACAAGGGGGCGCGCGGCGGATTCTCGAACCTCTCGGTCACGACCACGACAGCCGACCTCGTGCGCGCCGTGCTCGAAGGGGTCGCCGCCAACAGCGCGTGGCTCTTCGCCGCGGTCGAGCGATTCACCGGCCGTCGCCTCGAGCCAGTGCGCCTCGTCGGCGGCGGCGCCCAGTCGACCCTATGGTGCCAGATCTACGCCTCCACGCTCAAGCGCCCGGTCATCCAGGTGGCCGATCCGCTGACCGCTCAACTTCGCGGCGTCGCCCACGTTGCGGCGAGCGCCGTCGGCGACGCGACACTCGCCGAGGTACCCCAAACCCGCCCGGGCCGGGTCTTCGAACCCGATCCCAACGACCGCACGACCTACGACGAGGTCGCCCGGGACCTGCCACGACGCTTTGCACTCGAACGCCGGTGGCGTCGCTCGTCTCGATGATCGGTCTCGGATATGGTCGGGTCAACGTCGTATGCGAGAGGAGGACCATGTCCCTCGATCAGTTCCCCCGGTACCCGCTCCGTTTCGGCCCGTCGCCGATTCATCGACTCGACCGACTCAGTGAGTATCTGGGTGGAGCCACCGTTTGGGCCAAACGCGAGGACGTGAACTCGGGTCTCGCCTTCGGCGGGAACAAGGTCCGAAAGTTGGAGTACCTCGTCGCCGATGCCCTCGCCCAGGGCTGTGACACCCTGGTCTCGATCGGCGGGGTCCAGTCCAATCACACTCGCCAGGTGGCCGCCGCAGCCGCGGCCGTCGGCATGAAGTGCGTCCTCATCCAAGAGAGCTGGGTCGACTGGCCCGACATCACCTACGACCGGGTCGGCAACATCCTGCTCAGCCGACTCATGGGCGCCGACGTGCGGCTGGTCGACGCGAACTTCGGCATCGGCTTCAAGACCAGTTGGGAGCGGGCCATCGCCGAACTCGAGGCCGCGGGCCACCGCCCCTACGCCATCCCCGCCGGTGCCTCCGACCACCGTCTCGGCGGACTCGGCTTCGCGGGCTGGGCGCTCGAGGTCGAGCAGCAAGAGCGCGAACTCGGGGTCGCCTTTGACTACGTGGTCGTGTGTTCCGTGACCGGATCGACCCAGGCGGGCATGATCGCTGGCTTCGCGGTCAACGACCTGCCCCGCAAGGTGATCGGCATCGACGCCTCGGCCAAGCCCGAGGAGACGTGGGACCAAGTCGCGCGGATCGCGCGCGCGACGGCCACCCTGATCGGTGTCGAGCGCCCGATCCTCGACGAGGAGATCATCCTGGACGACCGCTACCACGCCGGCACCTACGGGATCCCCGACGAGCGCACAGTCCACGCGATCAAGTTGGGCGCCTCACTCGAGGCCATGATCACCGATCCGGTCTACGAGGGCAAATCACTCGCCGGACTCATCGACCTCGTTCAGCGCCACGAGCTCGAACCCGACGCCAACGTCCTCTTCGCCCACCTCGGCGGGCAACCGGCAATCAACGGTTACGCGAGCCTCTTCAGCTAGTAGGCGAAGACCTCGTCGCGCACGACCGTGCGACGCGCTTGACGGTGACGCCACGCGGCCAAGGTCGCGATTGTGAGGTTCGCCAGACCCGCGGCGCTCGTCGCGACGAGGGCCGCCCAGAGGTGGTCGCCGTCGTAGTACGCGACCCACAGGATCGACCCCACTGCGCCGAGCGTCCAGGACGTCGTGGAAACCCCCGATGCGTCGACCTCGCGCACGAGCTCGACCAACTGGGGACCGCGGGTCAGTGACATGGACACGCCGATGCCGTAGACGCCGGCCGACCAGCCACCGATCACCGCTGGCATCAGGCACGTCACCGCGAACAGCGCCAGGGACCACCCCACCGTTCGCCAGGCGCGCCACGGGGATAAGCGGAAGAGGATCGCCACCTGCAGGGGCAGCACGATGAGGCTGCCGAGGACGACCGGCCACGACCCCGCGGCCAGACCGTAGGCGATCCAGAATCCACCCATCATGGTGAAGAGCGACCACGTCGCGAGCGAGACACCCTCGACACCCTCGACGCTCACGCGTCGCCACTGTGCCGCGGCGCCCACGAGACCCACGACGACGGCCAGCCAGCCGATGGCGGCTGTCAACGCGTGGGAATGCACCTACCCAGGGTAACGGCCCACGACCTCACCGTCGTCGATTCGCCGCCGAAACGATCGCCTCGAGCGAGGCATCGAGGATCGATGAACTCATACCCACGCCCCACCACGTCGCACCATCATCCCCCTCGGCCTCGACGTAGGCCACCGCGGACGCCTCGGCACCCGAGGTCAATGCGTGCTCGTGGTAGTCGCGGACCTTGAAGCCCACACCGAGCTCGTCGCGCAGCGCGTTCATCATCGCGTCGATCGGACCGTTGCCCTCGCCCTTGACGGTGACGTGCTTGGCGTCCACCACGATCTGAGCGAAAATCGTCGTGCGATGGCGATCGGTGCTGACCTCGCTCGAAAGCAGCTGGATCGCCGGGCTCTCGGGCAGGTAGGTCGTGGTGAACACTTCCCAGATCTCGGCGGGCGAGATCTCGGTGCCCGAGGCCTCGGTGAGCGTTTGGACCCGCTTAGAGAATTCGACCTGCATCGCGCGCGGCAAGTCCAAGCCGTGCTCGGTGCTGAGCACGTAGGCGACACCGCCCTTGCCGGACTGGGAGTTGACCCGGATGATCGCCTCGTAGGTTCGCCCCGTGTGCTTGGGGTCGATCGGCAGGTAGGGGACCTCCCAGCGTTCGTAGGGGTCCCCGATGGCGGTCATACCCTTCTTGATCGCGTCCTGGTGCGAACCGGAGAACGCCGTGTAGACGAGTTCGCCGACGTAGGGGTGCCGGGGATGGACCGGCAGCCGGTTCGCGTACTCGGCCACGTGACGGATGGCGTCGATGTCGCGCAGGTCGAGTTCGGGGTCCACGCCCTGGGAGAAGAGGTTCAACGCCAGGGTCACGACGTCGACGTTGCCAGTGCGCTCGCCGTTGCCAAAGAGCGTCCCCTCGACCCGGTCGGCCCCCGCGAGTACGCCGAGCTCCGCGGCGGCCACCGCGGTGCCCCGGTCGTTGTGGGGGTGCAGCGACAGCACGACCGAGTCGCGCCGATCGACGTGACGCGAGAACCACTCGATCGCGTCGGCGTAGAGGTTCGGGGTGTAAGCCTCCACGGTCGCGGGCAAGTTGACGATGAGCGGTCGCTCTGGGGTCGGATCGATCACCCCGATCACCTCGTTGACGATGTCCAACGCGTAGGGCAGCTCGGTGCCCGTGAAGCTCTCGGGCGAGTACTCGTAGAGGAACTCGGTCTCGGGCGAGACAGCCTCGAGGGAGCGGCAGAGCCGGGCGGCCTCGAGGGCGATCGCGGTGATGCCGGCCATGTCAAGGTTGAAGACCACGCGCCGCTGCAGCGTCGATGTCGAGTTGTAGAAGTGCACGATGGCCCGGTGCGCCCCACGCAGCGCCTCGTAGGTCCGCGTGATCAGGTCTTCACGGCACTGGGTCAGCACCTGGATCGTCACGTCCTCGGGAATCAGCCCATCCTCGATGATGTGACGAACGAAGTCGAAGTCGGGCTGGGAGGCGGCGGGGAACCCCACTTCGATCTCCTTGAAGCCCATCGCCACGAGCTGGTCGAACATCGCGCCCTTGCGTTCGAGGTCCATCGGGTCGATCAACGCCTGGTTACCGTCGCGCAGGTCGACGCTGCACCAACGCGGCGCTTTGTCCAGTCGTCGATCGGGCCACGTGCGGTCCGCGAGCTCCACGGGCACCGTCGGGCGATACTTCTCAAACGCCATGGCGCTCGGCTGCTGTGGATTGGGGTACGAACCCATTGTGGTCTCCTCACTCGTGGCCAGAAACAAAAAACCCCCGCGGATGCGGGGGCGTCGGGCGAGTATGTACTCGCCCTATTGCAGCAGCAGCTCGACGTTGATAGATGCGCTCACCTGCCCAGTCTACCGGTTCGGTCCCCCGTGTCCAGCGGTCCGCCTGGGCTAACCTCGGGCCGTGAGCGTGATACGGGCATTCATCAAACTCGCGGCGCTCGTCGTCCTCTTGGGACTCGTCGCCGCCGTCATTGCGGTGGTCTCACGCGGCCGTAGCGCCCAACCCGTCTCCTATGACGAGTGGCCGACGGTCCCGCGCAAGCCCGTAGCCTGATCAACAACGCAAAGGAGCACCATGGCAACCATGCAATATCGCCGTCTCGGCCGTTCGGGCCTCAAGGTCAGTGTCCTGTCCTTCGGGAGTTGGGTCACGTTCGCCAACCAGAACCAGATCGAGACCGCCCAGCAAGCGGCCGAGTGCCTCAGCGCCGCCAAGGACGCTGGGGTCAACTTCTTCGACAACGCCGAGGCCTACGCGGCGGGTGAGTCCGAGCGAGTCATGGGTGCGGCCTTCCGCGAACTGGGCTGGCAACGCCACGAGTACGTGGTCTCCACCAAGCTCTTCTGGGGTCTGCACGACGTGCCCAACATGAAGAACACCCTGAATCGCAAGTACCTGGCCCAGGCGATCGACGGGTCCCTCGAACGCTTCGGGCTCGACTTCGTCGACCTCGTGTTCTGTCACCGCCCCGACCCCAAGACGCCCATCGAGGAGACGGTCTGGGCGATGAGCGACATGATCTCCCAGGGCAAGGCGCTCTACTGGGGCACCTCGGAGTGGAACGCCGACGACATTCGCGCCGCCTACGACATCGCCGACCGCCACCACCTGCACAAGCCGGTCGTCGAACAGCCCCAGTACAACATCCTGTGGCGCGACCGCGTCGAGAAGGAGTACCGACGCCTGTACGAGGACATCGGCCTCGGCACCACGATCTGGTCACCGCTCTCCTCGGGCCTCTTGACCGGTAAGTACCTCAACGGCGTCCCCGAAGGGTCGCGCGCGACCCTGCCCGGTTACGAGTGGCTCCGCGGCATGCTCACCGACCCGGCCCGCAACAAGAAAGTCGCCGACCTCAAGGTCATCGCCGACGAGCTCGGCGTCTCGCTCACCCAACTATCCCTCGCCTGGTGCGCGAAGAACCCTAACGTCTCGACAGTGATCACCGGTGCGTCATCGGCCGCACAGGTCCGCGAGAACATGACCGCACTCGATGCGATCGACTTGCTCACCGACGAGGTCATGGAGCGGATCGACCTGATCAGCCTGTTCTAGGAGCCCCGAGCCCCTAGCGCAGCGTGATCAGGTGGATGTCCTGGATTCCCTCGGTCGCGCGAAGCCGCTCGATCACCGACTCGGGCGTCGGGGTGGTCGTCGAGATCACCATGAGCGCCGTCTTGGTCGTCGGATCCGGACCGACCGCCATGGACGAGATCGACACGTGCGCCTCGCCGAGGGCGAGACCGACGTGACCGATCATGCCCGGCCGGTCGTCGTTGCGCACGACCAGCATCGTGGCCGCGGGCGGGATCTCGACGCTGTGACCGTCGACGGTAACGATTCGAGTCTCGAGTCGGGTCCCGATCGTCATCAACGTGCCCGACACCGCGTGGTCGCCCGAGCGCACTGTGATCAGGTTGACGTATTCCGGTGACTCGACCGTGGCGACCTCACCCCACGTGAGGCCGTGCTCCGCCGCCATTTGGGGTGCATTGACGAACGACACGCCGTCGTGACCAGTGGCGCCGAGCAGGCCCTTCAGCGCACAGAGTGTGAGAATCTTGGTGCCGGCACCGGCTAGCTCGCCCTGATAGATCACCTCGAGGTCGGCGGGGTTGCCGTCGAGCAGACCACCGATGAAGCGACCGAGCACCTCGGCGAGGCCCATGAAGGGCCGAACGACGTTGGAGACCTCGCCGGCCGCGACGTTCACCGCAAATGGTACGAAGTCCCCCGCGAGGGCCAACTGCACCTGTTCAGCGATCGTGACACCGGCCTTGTCCTGGGCTTCGGCGGTTGAGGCGCCGAGGTGGGGAACCACCACGACCGAGGCCAGGTCGAAGAGGGGGGACTCGGTGGTGGGCTCCTTTGCGAAGACGTCCAGGGCTGCGCCGTGGACGTGACCGATGCGGATCGCCTCGGCCAGGTCGTCCTCGTTGACGATGCCCCCGCGCGCCGCGTTCACGATCCGAACCCCGACCTTGGTCTTGGCCAGTGCGGCCGCGTCGAGGAGGTTGGTGGTCTCCTTGTTCTTCGGTAGGTGGATGGTGATGAAGTCGCTCTGGGCGAGCAGCGCGTCCAGCGTCATCAACTGGACACCCATGTGCTTGGCCCGCTCCTCGGAGATGTAGGGGTCAAAGGCCACGATCCGCATACCGAAGGCGAGTGCGCGCTGGGCGACGAGCGCCCCGATCTTGCCGAGACCGACGACGCCGAGGGTCTTGCCGTACAGTTCAACGCCCTCCCACTTGGACCGCTCCCACTTGCCGGCCTTTAACGCCGCGTGGGCCTGGGGAATGTTGCGGGCCTGCGCGAGCAACAGTGCCATCGCCTGCTCGGCCGCCGAGAGGATGTTGGACTGGGGAGCGTTAACCACCATGACGCCGAGCTCGGTCGCCTTGGCGACGTCGACGTTGTCCAGGCCGATGCCGGCGCGTCCGACCACGACCAGGTCCCTCGCCGCCTCGAGCGTCGCCGCGTCCACCTGCGTGGCCGAACGGATGATCAGGGCATTCGCACCGACCACCGCGTCGAGCAGCTCCGCCGGGGAGAGTCCGAGTCGTACGTCGACCTCGTGGCCGGCGTTACGGAGCTCCTGGAGCCCCGACTGCGCGATTTCCTCCGTTACCAGTACACGAGCCACTGTTCACCTTTCTTTGATCGCACCCACGCTAGTAAGCGTCAGCCGTTGACGAGTTCCTTCAGCCGGGTGAGCCCCTCGACCAGGTCGTCGTCTCCGAGTGCGTAACTGAGTCGGAAGTAGCCCGGCGTGCCGAATGCCTCGCCGGGAACCACGGCGATCTTCGCCGTTTCGAGCAGGTTCTCGGCCAGTTCGGCCGAGGTGGTGGCGACCCGCCCGGCCAACGAACGACCAAGCAGGTCGGTCACGTTCGGGTAGCAGTAGAACGCCCCCTCGGGCACCGCACAGGACACGCCGTCGATCTCGTTGAGCATCGTGGTCATGATCCGCCGACGACGGTCAAAGGCCGATCGCATCGCGGCGACCGCCGAGAGGTCACCGGTGAGGGCCGCCACAGCGGCTCGCTGGGAGATGTTCGAGATGTTCGACGTCGTCTGACTCTGGTAGTTCACCGCGGCGCCCATCACGTCGGGTGGTCCGACCATCCAACCGATTCGCCAGCCGGTCATGGCGTAGGTCTTGGCCACGCCGTTCACGACGACCCAGCGGTCACCGAGTTCGGGCGCCACCACGGGCATCGAGACAGTGGTCGCGTCGCCGTAAACCAGGTGCTCGTAGATCTCGTCACAGAGGACCCAGACGTCGTGCTCAGCGGCCCATCGGCCGATCGCTGCGACTTCGTCGGGGGTCACGACCGCACCCGTCGGGTTCGACGGCGACACGAAGACGAGGAGCTTGGTCTTGGCGGTGCGGTAGCGCTCGAGTTCCTCCACACTGACGCGAAAACCGTTGGCCTCGCTCGTGGGTACCGGGACCGGTACTCCACCGGCGAGGTAGACCGCCTCGGGGTAGGTCGTCCAGTACGGCGCGGGGATCAGCACCTCGTCACCGGGGTTCAGCATCGTCATGAACGCCGTGGCGACCGCGTGCTTACCCCCGTTGGTCACCAACACCTGAGACGCCGTGATCTCGAGGCCTGAATCGCGCCTGGTCTTGGCCACGATCGCCTCACGCAACTCGGGCAGACCGGCGGTCGGGGTGTACTTGTAGTTCACCGGCTCGTAGCAGGCCTTCGCGGCGGCCTCGACGATATGCGCCGGCGTCGGGAAGTCCGGTTCCCCGGCGCCGTAGACGATGATCGGCTCGCCGGCGGCCTTGAGCGCCTTGGCCTTGGCGTCAACGGCCAGGGTCGCGCTCGGCGCCAATCCCCCTAGTAGGTCACTGACTCGGGCGCTCATCACGACTCCATTCCGTAGTCCGTAAGATTGTAAGTCTATGACCTCCCCCGACAGCATCCGAATCCCCTCCGACTTCCTGCCACGCGATGGGCGCTTCGGTTCTGGACCGTCCAAGGTCCGAGCCGCCCAGCTCGACGCACTCGTCGCCGACGCGCCGAACTACCTCGGTACCTCGCACCGACAGGCGACCGTGCGCAACAAGGTCGGCGAAGTTCGTGACGGTCTCGCGGCCCTCTTCAACCTGCCCGACGGCTACGAGGTGCTACTCGGCAACGGGGGCACGACCTGCTTCTGGGACGCGGCCACCTTCCACCTCATCGAGCGTCGTAGCCAGCACCTCAGCTTCGGCGAGTTCTCCTCCAAGTTCGCCTCGGCCGCGAAGTCGGCCCCGCACGTGGAGGCCCCCCAGATCATCGTGAGCGAGCCCGGCACGCACCCGAGCCCCGTCGTGGACGACTCGATCGACCTCTACGCGCTCACCCACAATGAGACCTCGACGGGCGTCATGATGCCGATCGCGCGTCCCGAGGGTGCGACCGGGCTCGTTGCCGTTGACGCCACTTCGGCGGCCGGCGGGCTCACCGTCGACCCCGCCCAGTTCGACTGCTACTACTTCGCCCCCCAGAAGTCCTTCGCCTCGGACGGCGGACTCTGGGTCGCGCTGTGCTCGCCCGCGGCCGTCGCGCGCATCGAGCAACTGGCGGCCTCTGACCGGTGGACGCCGGCCTTCTTTGACCTGAAGATCGCCCTGGACAACTCACGCCTGAACCAGACCTACAACACGCCCGCGCTCGCGACGATTCACCTCCTCGCCTCCCAGATCCGCTGGATGAATGAGAACGGTGGACTCACCTTCGCCGCGGGCCGTTCGAGCCGCTCGGCCGAGATCCTCTACTCGTGGGCCGAAGCCTCGGAGTTCGCCACACCCTTCGTGACCGATCCCGCCCAGCGCAGCCACGTCGTGGGGACCATCGACTTCACCGACGCGGTGGACGCAACGGTCGTGGCCAAGGTCCTGCGGGCGAATGGCGTGGTGGACACCGAGCCCTACCGCAAGCTCGGTCGAAACCAGCTGCGCGTGGCGATGTTCCCGAGCGTCGACCCCGAGGACGTCGCGTCGCTCTGCGCGAGCATTAACTACGTGGTGGGGAACCTCTAATCACCCACAGCCCCGAACCGGCGCCCTCGACCGCACCGAGTCGCGTTCTGGTCACGGGGGCCACCGGCTACGTCGGAGGGCGCCTCGTGCCGCGTCTGCTCGAGGGCGGCCACCCGGTGCGCTGTCTCGTGCGAACGCCGGCCAAGCTCACCACCGCGCCCTGGCGCGATGACGTTGAAATCGTCGAGGGATCCGTCGGCGGTGATCTCGACGGCGTCCTCGCGGGCATCGACGTCGCGGTCTACCTCGTACACGGCATCGGCGACGGCCTCGACTGGGTGCGACGCGAGGTGTCCGACGCCGCCAACTTCCGAGACGCCGCGATCGCCGCTGGCGTCTCGCGAATCGTGTACTTGGGCGGCATGGGCCGCGACGACGCCGAGCTCAGTGTCCACCTCGCCAGTCGACAGCAAGTGGGGCGTACACTCGCCGACGGTCCGATTCCAGTCACCGAGCTGCGGGCCGCGGTGGTCATCGGCTCGGGTTCGGCGAGCTTCGAGATGCTGCGGTACCTCGTCGAGGTCTTACCCGTCATGGTCACGCCAAAGTGGGTGACCACGCGGTCCCAGCCGATCGCCATCTCCGACGTCCTCGACTACCTCGTCAAGGTGATCGACGTCCCCCAGCCCCTCGCCGGGGTCTTCGAGATCGGCGGCCCCGACGTCGTCTCCTACGCAGAACTGATGGCGCTCTACGCCGACGTCGCGGGCCTGCGGCGCCGCCGCCTGATCCCGGTGCCGGTCTTGACGCCGCGGCTGTCGAGCCACTGGGTCGGTCTCGTGACGCCCGTGCCCGCATCGCTCGCCCGCCCATTGGTCGACAGCCTGGTGAACGAAGTCGTCGCCGACGACCCGGTAACGCTCGCGTTGCTCGGCGCGCCGAGGCGGTCCCTTCGCGACGCGATCACCCTCGCGCTCGGCGTGACCGATCGCGGCGAGGCGCCCACGACGTTCACCGACGCGGACTTCCAACCGTTCCGCAGCTACGCCACGGACCCCGCGTGGGCTGGCGGCACGGAGCTCAGCGACGTGCGGGTGCTCGATACCACGGCCTCGGCCGAGGCCTGCTTCCGCAACGTCATCGCCATCGGTGGCGACCGCGGCTGGTATCGCGTCGAGTGGCTGTGGCGCGTGCGCGGCTTCCTCGACCGACTGCTGGGCGGACCAGGACTTCAGCGCGGACGACGCCACCCGACCGAGCTACGCGTTGGCGACCACGTCGACTTCTGGCGCGTCGAGGAACTCGAGGCGCCCACGGTGTTGCGCCTGCGCGCCGAGATGATCCTGCCCGGTGAGGCGTGGCTTGAGTGGCGATTTGAGCCGACGCCGACGGGCACGCACGTGACCCAGCGCGCCCGCTTCAAGCCGCGCGGGCTCTGGGGTCGCCTCTACTGGTACGGCGCCGCCCCATTCCACGCACTGGTCTTCCCGGGGATAATCCGCAGCATCGTCGCTGACGCGCCATCCCCCTAGCGGTCAGTCGACCGCGCCGCCCGAGGCCTCGGAGACCTTCTGCTTGCCCGCCGAGACGAAGGGCATCATGGCGCGCAGCTTCTTGCCGATGTCCTCGATCGGGTGCTTCTTGCCGACCTCGCGCAACTCACGGTAGCGCGGCCGGCCGATCTCATTCTCCTTGATCCATTCGGCGGCGAAGGTCCCGTCTTGGATCTCGGTGAGCACCTTCTTCATCTCGGCCTTCACCTGGCTCGTGATGATCCGTGGACCGCGGGTCAGGTCGCCGTACTCGGCGGTGTCTGACACCGAGAAACGCATCCCCGTGATCCCCTCTTCGTACATCAGGTCCACGATGAGCTTGAGTTCGTGCAGGCACTCGAAGTAGGCACTCTCGGGCTGGTACCCCGCCTCGACGAGGGTCTCGTAGCCCGCGGTCACGAGGGCGCTCACGCCGCCACAGAGCACGGCCTGCTCACCGAAGAGGTCCGTCTCTGTCTCCTCGGTGAAGGTCGTCTCGAGCACCCCAGCCCGGGTCGCCCCGATGCCGTGGGCGTAGGCGAGCGCAATCGCGTGCGCCTGGCCGGTTGCATCCTGGTGGACCGCGATGAGCGAGGGGACGCCGCCGCCCTCAACGTAGGTGCGGCGCACCAGGTGGCCGGGACCCTTGGGCGCCACCATGGCGACGTCCACGTCGGCGGGCGGGTTGATGAGGTTGAAACGGATGTTGAAACCGTGGGCGAAAAGCAGGCACTTGCCCGCCGTCAGGTGCGGGGCGACCTCGAGGTCATAGATACGCTTCTGCTCGGTGTCGGGCAGCAGCATCATGATGATGTCGGCCTCGGCAGCGGCGTCGGCGATGCCGAGCACGCGCAGGCCCGCTTCTTCAGCCTTAAAGACCGAGGACGACTCAGGGCGAAGCCCCACGCGCACATCAAGTCCCGAATCGTGCAGGTTGAGCGCGTGCGCGTGGCCCTGTGAGCCGTAGCCCAGGATCGCGATTTTCTTGCCCTCGAGGATTTCGGGGTGGGCGTCGCCCTCGTAGTACATGGTGGTCATGGTCCTATCCTTCTAGTGCTCGACGGTGGCCTGCGTGTTCCGGCCAAGTCTAGGGAGTGCAACGCGGCCCGTCCGATGCAGTTCGACCTCGGCGAAGGCCTCCAGGGCCCGTTCGAGGTCGTCGCACGCGCTCGGCGTACCCGCGAGCATAACCGTGACCGCACCCGGATCGACGTCGACGATGGCGGCACCGGCGTTGCCGAGCGTATCGAGCAGCGGGGTGCGGTTCGCCACGTCGGTCTTGATCGTCGCGAGCAGCAGCTCGCGTTCGACGGCTTCACGAGGGGCGATGTCGGAGATGGCGACCACGTTCACCAACTTGTCCAACTGCCCGACGATCTGCTCGAGGGGTGCGGACTCGGCGTCGACGACGATCGTGACCCGCGAGAACCGGGCGTGACTCTCGGATGGGGCGACGGCCAGTGAGTAGATGTTGAAGCCGCGCCGGGCGAACAGCCCGGCGATGCGTGCGAGCACGCCCGACTTGTTCTCCACCAGCACCGAGAGGATGTGGTGGCGCACCGGTGAGTGGACTTGCTCGCCGGCGAAGGGCTCGGGGGCGTTCATCGCGCACCGCCGCGCTGGGAGGGGTGGACCATGATGTCATCGTTGCTGACGCCCGCGGGCACCATCGGAAAGACCTTCTCGGTGCTGTCGGTGCGAAAATCGATCACCACCGGCACGTCGTTGATCTTGTTTGCCTCGTCGATCACGTCGTTCATCTCCTTCACGTTGGTCGCGCGCAGGCCCACGCAGCCCATCGCCTCGGCCCACTTGACGTAGTCGGGTAGGTCCGGCGAGAGGTAGACCTCGCTATATCGCTCGTCGTAGAACATCTCCTGCCACTGACGCACCATGCCCAGGTAGGCGTTGTTCAAGATCGCCACCTTGATCGGGATCCCCTCGGATCGGGCCGTGACCAGTTCCTGAGCCGTCATCTGGAAGCACCCGTCGCCGTCGATGCACCACACGGTGCGATCCGGGCGACCGGCCTTGGCCCCGATCGCGGCCGGCACACCGAACCCCATGGTCCCCGCACCACCCGAGTTGACCCAGGTGTTGGGCTCTTCGAATGGCCAGTGTTGGGCGGTCCACATCTGGTGCTGACCCACGCCCGAGGCGACGATCGTCCCGGCGGGAGCCGTTCGGGCGATCGACTCGATGACGTGCTGGGGGCGCAGCGGCCCGTCGACCTCGGGCTCGTCGTAGACGAGGGGGTAGTTCGCTTGCCACGTGCGGATCTCGCGCCACCAACCATCGAGGTTCTTCGGGTGCGCGCCCGCGGCGTCAAAGCTGCGCAGCGCCGTGGCGATGTCGGTCTGAAGGGCGACGTCGGGACGACGGATCTTGCCGAACTCGGCCCGGTCGATGTCCACGTGGATCACCTGTGCGTCGGGGGCGAAGGAGGCGATCTTGCCGGTGACCCGGTCGTCGAAGCGGGCGCCGAGCGTGATCAGCAGGTCGCTTCGCTGGATCGCCATGACCGCGGCGTAGACGCCGTGCATGCCCGGCATGCCCAAGTGCTGCTCGTGGGAGTCTGGGAAGGCACCGCGTGCCATGAGGGTCGTCACCACGGGGATGCGCGTGCGCTCCGCGAAGGCGAGCAGCTCGGCTGAAGCGTGGGACTTGAGTGTCCCGCCGCCGACGTAGAGCACTGGCCGTTCAGACTGCTCGATCAACGCGACGCAGCGCGCCACGGCCGCCTCGTCGAGCTCGACCGTCGGACGGTAGCCTGGCAGGTCGTACTCATCGACCCCGGACGGGTACCACCACTCCATCGTCGACTGGGCGACGTCCTTGGGCACGTCGATCAACACCGGTCCGGGTCGTCCCGTGGTCGCGAGGTGGAAGGCCGCGGCCACCGCGCGCGGCAGCTCGTGGGCCGACTGGACGAGGAAATTGTGCTTGGTCACCCCCATCGTGATGCCGGTGATGTCGCACTCTTGGAACGCGTCCAGACCGATCGAGCTGGTCGCCACCTGGCCGGTGATCACGACGAGGGGCGTCGAGTCCATGTGGGCGTTGGTGATTGGCGTGACGATGTTGGTCGCGCCCGGACCGCTAGTGACCATCGCCACCCCCGCGCGACCGGTCGCCATCGCGTAGCCTTCGGCCATGTGACCGGCCCCTTGTTCATGACGTACGAGGATGTGGCGGATCGACGAGTCCAGCAAGGGGTCATACACCGGCAGGATGGCGCCGCCGGGCAGGCCGAAGATGGTGTCGACGCCCTGCTGTTCGAGGCTCTTGATGAGGGCTTGCGCGCCAGTGAGTTCCACGATTCCTACTTCCGTCGGTATAAAGAAAAAAGCCTCCCGATTGGGAGGCTTCCGGTGAACGCGTATACGTGACTACCGGTGCCTGTCCCCTACTACTACCAGAATCAGGCGGCCCGTTGTCACGGACCCATCTAAGCACACCGACGCCACCGGCACAAGGCGCGCCCGCGGCGTGTGTCGGGTCCCGGCGCTAGCGCGACGTGACCGCGCCGGTCTCGGCGCCCTGGACGAGACGCGCGAACTTCTCGAGGACCCCGGTCGTGTACCGCGGCACGAACGGCGCGCGCCGCGTGGCGCGCTCGGCGAGCACCACGTCGTCGACGAGCAGGTCGATGGTGTTGGTCGTGACGTCGATCTCGATGATGTCGCCGTCCTCGACGAGTCCGATCGGCCCGCCGTCCAGCGCCTCAGGTGCCACGTGGCCGACGCAGAAACCGTGTGTGCCGCCGCTGAAACGTCCGTCGGTGACCAACGCGGAGTCACTGCCGCGCCCCACGCCCTTCATCGCGCCGGTGATCGCGAGCATCTCGCGCATGCCCGGCCCCGACTTGGGTCCCTCGTAGCGGATGACGACCACCGTCTCGGGCTGGATCTCTCCCGCGAGGATGGCGGTCATCGCCGCGTCCTCGCCGTCAAAGACTCGCGCCGTCCCACGGAAGTGGAGGTGGTCGATGCCCGCGACCTTCACGACGGCGCCCTTGGGCGCGAGCGTCCCACGCAGCACCGCAATGCCGCCCCGGTCGTGGATCGGGTGGTCGACGTCGTGGATAACCTCGCCATCGGGTCGGCGCGCCGCGAATGCCTCGAGGCTCGCCGCCATCGTCTGGCCCGACACGGTCATCACGTCACCGTGGAGCAGACCGCGTTCGAGCAGGTGCGCGAGTACGACCGGCACGCCACCGATCTCGTCGATGTCGCTCATGTGGTACTTGCCGTGGGGCTTAGTGTCGGCGATGTGGGGCACGCGCGCGGCGATCGTGTTGAAGTCGTCAAGCGCCAGCGGAACCCGCGCCTCGTGGGCAATAGCGAGCAGGTGCAGTACCGCGTTCGTCGAACCACCGAGGGCCATCACCACCGCGATGGCGTTCTCGAACGCCTCGCGGGTCATGATCTGGCGGGCCGTGATCCCGCGGTCGAGCAGGTTCACCACGGCCAGCCCCGAGTCGTAGGCGTACTGGTCGCGTCGGGGGTCGATCGACGGGACACTCGCACTGCCGAGCAGCGACATGCCGAGTGCCTCGCCGACGCTCGCCATCGTGTTGGCGGTGAACATGCCCGCGCAACTCCCCTCGCCGGGGCAGGCCGCGAGCTCGACCTCGCGCAGCTCGTCGTCGCTCATCGAGCCCACGGCGTTGGCGCCGACCGCCTCGAACACCGACGTGATGTCGAGGGACTTGCCGTGGAGGTGGCCGGGCATGATGGTGCCGCCGTAGAGGAAGACCGAGGGCACGTCCAGGCGAGCGGCCGCCATCAACATGCCCGGCAGCGACTTGTCACAGCCCGCGAAGGTCACCAGCGCGTCGAATCGCTCCGCGTGCATCACAGTCTCGACCGAGTCGGCGATGACCTCGCGCGAGACGAGCGAGGCGCGCATCCCCTCGTGGCCCATCGAGATGCCGTCGGAGACGGCGATGGTGACGAACTCGAAGGGCACGGCCCCTGCGTCACGCACTGCGACCTTGGCGCGCTTGGCCAATCGGTCGAGCGGCAGGTTGCACGGCGTCACCTCGTTCCAGCTCGACGCCACGCCGATCTGGGCCTTGACCATGTCGTCGTCGCCCATGCCCATGGCGCGCAGCATCGCGCGCGCGGGCGCGCGGCCCTTGCCGAGGGTGACGTCGGTGCTACGGGGTGTGGGGTGGGTCGCCATGGCAGCAGTCTACGAAATGCGTTGACCGCTCACCCAACCGGGGCGTAGAGGTTCACCGTCTCGCCCGGCCCGAGCAACTCCACCCACGTCTGCCCCGGACGCAGCGCGATCACGGTGCCGTTCGAAGTCCGGTAGGCCGTCGCCTTGGCGACACCGGAGCGGAACCACGAGCCGCGCACCAGATGACCGTCGCTCAACACCATCGCTGGACCGTGCCCAACCAGGTCGGCCTCGGCCCCCATGGCGCCCACGCCGCCGATGTAGTTGACCTCCATCACGATCACGTTGACCGGCGAGACGCGCGCGCCGCTCGCGGTGACGTCCGGTGCGCCGAAGATCGAGCGGTCCCACGAGGCGGTCTTCGCGTCCCACGCGTAGTGCACGGCGTAGCCCGCCGGGAAGTTGACCGTGAACGCGCCGACAGGAGCCCCGCGCGGCGGGGCGTCCTTCGCCACGTACGTGAAGATCGGACGCGGCGGCGTCGGCGGACCGGCCATGGCGAGCAGCTTCACCGGGTTCAACAGCAGGTTGTGGGGGGCGTACCGAGCGGGATCACGGAACATCGCCGAACCCGCGGTCGCCTCGTCGAAGCGTTTGACCGGTGCCGTCGCGATACTCGCCAGCGCGTAGGCCGCGCCGCCGGAAAAGGCGAAGACCCCCTTCAGCGGAAAGACGATCTCGCGGTCGGTCCGTCGCACGGACCGGACCGGTCCGATGACTGGGGGCAGGTGCGAATTGAAGACCGCGGCGAGCCGCGTGATGCCGCCCTCGACGATCTCCTCGTAGACGACGTCCGCCTCGTTGATCCCGAACTGGGGATGAGCCATCGGCGTGTTGTCGATCTTGACGGTCAGGGCCGAGCGACGCATCGAGACCGCCGTCGGGTCGGGCAGCCCCGTCAACGGCGCCACCCGTCGATGACGGGCGCGAGCGGTCAGCGTCGCGGTCGGGGTGCCCCGTCGCGCCGAAGCAGCGACCGCGGCTGGCGCGACGATCAACGACGCCGCGAGCACGAGGGCGATCCGACGGGCGCGCATCGTTCGCGGCGTGCCCATGACTAGCGTCGCGCGTGCAGTTCGGCGATCACGGCCTTGCCGTTCGCCCGACCACGCGTCTCGCGCATGACGAGTCCGATGAAGAACTGGGCGAGTTTGTCGTCGCCCGCACAGAAGCGCGCCCACTCGTCAGGGTGGGCCGCGATCAAGGTCGCGACGATGTCGCCGAGCGAATCGTCCGAGAGCTGTTCGAATCCCTTCGCCGCGGCGACGGCGACGGGATCGCCGCCCGTGGCGAGCAGGTCGGCCAGCACGGCCTTGGACTGGGTGGCCGAGAGCTGGCCACGGGACTCCATCGCGACCGTGGCCACGAAGGCGTCCTCCATGAGCTTCGAGACGTCCCCGGCGGCGGCGAGCTCGTTGGCGACGCGCGCCACGGCAATGGCCACGTCACCCCCGGCGGCGGCCGTCGCGTGGACGTAGCGCTCGAGACCGAGGTCGATGACCACGTCGATCGCGTCACGCTGGGCGTCGCTCGCCTGACCGAGGAGTGCCACCATCGCGGCGCGTCGCTCGGCTGGCATCGGGCCCAAGGACTCAGCCACGCTACGCTGCCAGTCGGCGTCCGGTGCCAGGTCGACCAGATCGGGCTCGCGGAAGTAGCGGTAGTCCTCGGCCTCCTCCTTCACGCGCATCGTCGAAGTCGCCCCCACGGTCTCGTCCCAGTGCCGGGTCTCTTGTCGAACGACGCCGCCCCCCTCGATGAGGGCCACCTGTCGCTCGGCCTCGAACTCGATCGCCCGGTGCAGGCTACGCAGCGAATTGAGGTTCTTGATCTCACAGCGGGTCCCGAAGGGGTCACCACTACGGCGAACCGAGACGTTGGCGTCGATGCGCATCGACCCCTCCTCCATCCGGCCATCTGAGGCGCCAGTCGCGATCAGCACCGCTCGCAACTCGCTCGCGTAGAGTCGCGCCTGGGCGGCTGAACGGATATCGGGACCCGAGACGATCTCAACGAGTGGCACGCCGGAGCGGTTGTAGTCCACGAGCGAGCGTTCCGCGCCGTGAATGCGTCCGCTGACGCCGAGGTGCGTCGACTTGCCCGTGTCCTCCTCCAGGTGCGCGCGCTCGATGCTCACCCGAGACCCGTCGGGCAGGTCGAGGTACCCGCCCGAGTTGATCGGCAGGTCGTACTGGGAGATCTGGAAGTCCTTGGGCATGTCGGGGTAGAAGTAGTTCTTGCGGTGGAACGTCGAGGGCGCGATCGTGGCGTGCAACGCCATGCCGATCGCCATCGCCATCGAGACCGCCTGCTTGTTCAGCACCGGCAGCGAGCCGGGCAGGCCCAGGCACACCGGGCAGACGTTCGTGTTCGCCTCGGCGCCAAAGGCGTTGGCACATCCACAGAACATCTTGGTGGCCGTGCGCAGTTCGGTGTGGACCTCGAGTCCGACAACCATCTCCCAGCCCGCTGGCAACGTCATGATCCTCGCTCCGCGTCTTCGAGCACGGTGGCCGCGGCGAAGAGCCGCGCTTCGCTACGACCCGGTCCGAGCAGCTGGACGCCGATCGGCAGGTCCGCCTCGCCTCGACCGAAGGGGACCGAGAGCGCAGCCTCGCCGGCCAGGTTCGTCGGAATCGTGAAGACGTCCGACAGGTACATGGCCATCGGGTCGTTCGTCTTGGATCCAAAGGTGAAGGCGACCGAGGGAGTCGTAGCCCCAAGCAGCAGGTCGACGTCCTCGTACGCGCGGCGGAACGCGTCGCGCATCTGCGTGCGGACCTTCAGCGCCTGGCCGTAGTAGGCGTCGTAGTACCCCGCCGACAGCGCGTAGGTCCCGAGCATGATCCGTCGCTTCACCTCGGCCCCGAAACCCGCCGTACGGGTCGCCTCATTCATCGCCGCAACATCGTCGGCGTCTACGCGGAGCCCGTAACGCACGCCGTCGTAACGCGCGAGGTTGCTCGACGCCTCGGCCGGTGCGATGAGGTAGTAAGCGCTGAGTCCGAGCCGCAACTCGGGGATCGACAACTCGACGATCGTGGCCCCGGCGGCCGCGAGTACCGCCGCGGCCCGTTCGACGGCGTCCACGATCTCGGCGTCAGCGCCGTCAATCAGCTCACGAACCAACCCGATCCGCTGTCCCGCCACACCGTCGTCGAGGTGCGAGACGAGGTTCGGTGACGGTTCGGGCAAAGACGTCGAATCCATCGGGTCGTGGCCCGCGATGACTTCGAGCAGTAACGCCGCGTCCGCGACGTTCGCCGCGAAGGGACCGATCTGGTCGAGCGAGCTCGCAAAGGCGATCAGACCGTATCGTGAGACCAACCCGTAGGTTGGCTTGACGCCGACGATGCCACAGAGGGCGGCGGGCTGTCTGATCGACCCGCCGGTGTCACTGCCGAGTGCGAGGGGGGTCATGGCCGCGGCGACGGCGGCCGCGGAACCGCCCGAGGATCCACCAGGCACCCGGGTGGGGTCGAGCGGGTTACGGGTGGGTCCGAACGCGGAGGTCTCGGTCGACGAGCCCATCGCGAATTCGTCGAGGTTGGTCTTACCCATCGGCACGGCACCAGCCCCGAGGAGCCGGTCGACGACCGTCGCGCTGTAGGGCGGACGCCACCCTTCGAGGATCCGCGACGAGCAGGTCGTTGGGACTCCGACCTGACACAGGTTGTCCTTGAGTGCGATCGGCACCCCGGCGAGCCGTCCCGGGTCGGCGCCGCGGGCGACCGCGTCGTCGACGCGCGCCGCCGCCGCCATCGCTCCGTCCTCGTCAATGTGCAAAAAGACGTTTAGTTCGTCGTTACGGGCCCGGATCGCCTCGAGCGATTCCTGGGCGAGCGTTGTCGCGCTCAGTTCGCCGGCGCGCACGCCTTCGGCCATGGTGATTGCGTTCACGGCGCCTCCCCCATGATCCGCGGCACGGCGAAACAACCGTCTTCAGCGTCAGGAGCGGCCGCGAGCACGGCGTCGCGGGCGAGGCTCGGACGTACGACGTCTTCACGGACCACATTGATCAGGTCGTACGGGTGCGCCGTCGCGATGACGTCGGCGAGGTCGAGTGACTGCATGTCGGCTGCGTGGTCGAGGATGCGAGCCAACTGCACGGTGAACAGGTCGAGCTCCTCGTCACTCAGACGCAACCGCGCGAGCTTGGCGACGTGGGCGACCTCGGTGCGGGTGAGCCCGCTCACGGGGCGACCGTCTTGTGGATGAAGTCACGCGTCAGGGACTCCACGACGGGCTGATCGTTGTCGATCGTGGCGACGTGGAATGAGTTCTCCAGCCAAACCCGTTCGATGGGACCGCGGACGCGTGCGACGAGGTCGTCACCGTTGTCCGCGGTCACGACGTGGTCTTCACGGCTCGAGAGCAGGAGGCTCGGGGCCACGATCGACCCCAGCGCGTCATAGACCTCGCCGATGCCGTCAAAGAGACTCTTCGCGCACGCGAGGGGCGTCGCGTCGTAGGCGAGTTCACTCACGCCCTCGCGCTTCACGTCCGATCCGATGGCGTCAATCGTCGTGAGTCCGGCTTCGATGAGTTGGTTGAGGCCGTCGATCATCTCGGGGACGGGGGGCTTGACGAGCGGGTTGATGAAGACGACGGCACCGACGTCGCGGCGCTGGGCGATGTAGGCGCTCAATCCGCCACCCATCGACAAGCCCACGACCGCGACCCGTGCGGTCCGTGCAGCGAGGTCGTCGTAGGCATCAAGGGCGGCACCCGTCCAGTCAGCCCAGCTCGTCGTCATCATGTCGGCCACCGATGTGCCGTGGCCCGGCAGGCGTGGCAACGAGATAGTGAAGCCGTCAGCGGCGAGGAACTCGGCCAGTGGCCGCACCGAGGAGGGATTGCCGGTGAACCCGTGCAGCACGAGCACCCCGATGTCGCCACCGGTCGCCTCGTAGGGCTCGCAGCCGGGGAGTATGGCAGTCGTCATGGCTCACAGACTACCGGCCGCGCCGCGGCCGGTCGGTGGCTAACGGGCTCGATCAGCCGAGCAGGGTCGGCAACTGAGCGGCGAGGTCCGCCACCGCCCACCGGTCGTCGCGTTCGAGGGTCTCAGTCATCGTCCAATTCTGGAAGAGTCGCACCGTTCCGCCCTGGACGAAGAAGACACGTCCGGTGGCGGTGCAGTCGGCCATCGCCAACGTCGCGACCAATGGCGAGATGTTGGCGGGGTCCCACACGTCAAAGGCTGCTTCATCGCTCGGCTTGACGACGTAGTCCGCGAGGCCCGGGGTCGACTCGGTCATCCGGGTTCGCGCGGCCGGTGCGATGGCGTTCGCCCGCACGCCGTAGCGGCCCAGCTCCTCGGCGATGATTACCGTGAAAGCGGCGATGCCCGCCTTCGCGGCGCCGTAGTTGGACTGGCCGATGTTGCCGAGCAACCCCGAGGTCGATGACGTGTTGATGATCGAGGCGTTGACCGGGTGGCCGGCCTTGGCCCGCTCACGCCAGTACGTCGCCGCGTGGCGCGTGGGAACGAAATGGCCCTTCAAGTGGACGTTGATGACCGCGTCCCAATCCGACTCCGAAAGGTTCACGAGCACCCGATCACGCAGGATCCCGGCGTTGTTGACCAGGACATCCAACTCGCCGTAGGTGTCAAGGGCCGTCTGGATCAGCCGGGCACCACCGTCCCACTCGGCCACGTTGTCGTGGTTGGCGACGGCCTCGCCCCCGAAGGCACGAATCTCGGCGACGACCTCCTCGGCGGGTGTGGCCGCACTCGCCGAACCGTCCAGGGCCCCGCCCAAGTCGTTCACGACGACCTTCGCGCCCTCGGCGGCGAACAGCAACGCGTGCTCGCGACCGATTCCGCGGCCGGCACCGGTGATAATCGCTACTCGACCGTCCAACGCGCCCATCACAACTCCCTCACTCGTCCTCGCCCGATTGTAGTGAGGTGTCGGTGGCCCTACCGTCGCCAGAACGCCGGTGGCCGCGCGTGGGCGTGGTAGTGGTCGGGGATGTTACGCATGTGGTCATCGATCGTCCACTGGCCGACGCCGAGTTCACGGTCGGCCACCGCCGCGAGTCGTTCGTGGAGCTGTCGTTTGAGATCCTCGGGCGGCGCGGCGTCGTGGTTACGCCACACCACCATGGGCACGAGACAGATCTCGCAGTCCGCGATCCAACACAGCTCGTCCTCGACGTAACGCGTCGTGATCACCGCCGCTTGGCAGAGTTCACAGTCGTCGTTCACTTGACGTTGACGATGATCGTGGACCGGTACGGCACCATCGTGCCCGGCGCCGGAATCGTCGATACCACCTTGGTCCAAGTCCCGTTGGCCGATCCCGGCCCCTTGGTGTGGAAGAAGAGGACGGCTTTCTTGAAGGCCGCGAACGTCTGGGACTGATCCATGCCGATCACGTTGGGTACCGGCCGCGGTCCGGTACCGGCGACCGTCGTGGTCGCGGGTGCGGGCGTCGTCGTGGGCGTCGTCGTGGTCGGCGCGGGCGCAGTGGTCGTGGACGACGTCGTAGTCGACGTCGTGGTCGGTGTGGGACCCTTGCTCAACGCAAGCACAACCGTCGCCCCTGGGGGCACGCTCGCGGGGTTTGAGAACCCGTGGTAGATCACCGAGACGACCTGACCCGCAGCGCGAGAACTCACGACGTAGGCCGTGCTCGGACACGTCGCGGTGATCCCCGCCTTCTTGAGCGCCGCTGTTGCCACGGCACAGGTCTCACCGACCACAGTCGGCAGTGTGACGCGAGCGGCGCCGTCTGAGACGGTGACGGTCACCACGGCGCCGGCCTTGGCGGAGCTGCCCGCCGCGGGCGACTGGGAGATGATCTCGTGGGCGGCGATGGTCGTCGAGCGCTGGTGACCGGCGACGCGCACGGTGAGCCCCTCGGCGCTCAACTGGCTCGCCGCCTGGCTCGTAGTGAGACCCACCAGCGATGGCACGGTGTGGCTCTGCGTCAACAGTCCGGACTTCCACACCGCGGCACCCGCGACGGCCGCGATCAGCACGATCGCGGCGAGCACGAGCGCGGCGCGCCGACGGCGCGGCGCCGGCACGATCGGGTACGGCTCGGAGGCGCGGGCGCGGGCCCGCGCGTCGGCGGCCGACACCCCCGGGGGGACCTGGCGGGCCGGTTGGGGACGCGGGAAACGTGTCGCCGGTGACTCGTCGTGATCGGAGCCCGCTATCTGTTCGGCCGACGGCGCGCGGAACCCGATCGAGGTCCGCGGCTCGGAGGGTTGATAGTGCGCGAGCAGCGGCATCATCCGGTTCACGGGCGTGATGGCCAACGGGGAGGGATCGGTGACACTCGCGGTGAGTCGGTTCGCGAACTGCTCCGCCGAGAGGCGAAGCAGCGGATCGGGGACCGCCGCCTGGGCCAGGATCATGTCGAGGGTCCCGAGCTCGGGGCGGATCGGCAGCGGCGTATTGATCCGAGCCCGCAGCATGGCGTCGGCCGACACCGCATCGAAGGGGGCTTCGCCCGTCGCGGCCTCGAACAGAATCAACGCGAGGGCGTACACGTCGGACTTCGCGTCCCCCGGTGCGCCCTGGGCCTGCTCGGGGCTCAGGTAGCGCACGTCGTTGATCGAGTAGTGACCCGGGTGCATCGTGCGCAGCCCCGACATGGCGACGTCGCTGACGCGCACACCACCATCGTCACCGATCAATAACTTGCTCGGCGACAGCGATCCGTGAACGATCCCGTTGGCGTGCAGGTACGCAAGGGCCGAGGCCACGTCGCTGCCCAACTTGGCGGTGTCGCCGACGTCGAGCCGACGGCCCGCGGCCAACACGTCCTCGAGCGAGCCACCGCTCATGTACTCGCTCACCACGAAGATCGAGCCCGATTCCTGACCGCCGTCGAAGACCCGTGCGAGGTGCGGATGGCTCAACGTCGCCGAGCGGATGATCTGGTCGCGGAATGTTCGGCGTACGTCTTCGTGCTCGGCCAACTGCGGGAGCAGGACCTTCAAGATCACCGTACGGTGCAGGGTGCGATCCTCGGCGACGTAGACCTCAGCCGTCGACCCGACGCCCACGGTATCGGTGATGCGGTAGCGACCGACGACGTCATGACCGGGTGCGAACGTGTAGGTAGACATGGGCAGACCCAACCCTAGAGCACTGTCTCTTCGTCTCGGGCAATGGTCGTACGCCAGGTACCAGAGACGAGCAACGCCTCGAACTCGTCGCCACTGACGAGCGGCACACCGAGGGTCCGAGCCTTGGTGAGCTTGCTCGTCCCCGGTGCGTCCCCCACCACCACGCAGTAGGTCTTGGCCGACACTGTGCCCGGCGACGTGCCACCGCGCGCGACGATGGCGGCCTCGGCCGCTTCACGAGTGAACCCCGGCACCGACCCGGTGACCACGACGGCGCGACCGGCCAACGTTTGGTCCAGCGAACCGATCGAGGGCTCGATGAGGGTCAGCCCAGCATCGGCCAATCGCGCCATCCGCTCGATCACTTCGGGTGAGCGCACGAACTGGAACACCGACGCCGCGATGACCGGCCCGACACCGTCGATCGCCTCCAGTTCAGACAGTGGCGCCTCGACCAACGCCGCGTACGACGTGAACCAGGTGGCGAGAGCGCGCGCCGCGACCGGCCCGACGTGGCGGATTCCGATGGCGACGAGCAGTCGACTAAGTGGTTGGACCTTGGCCCGCTTGATAGCGCCCACGAGCGCCGCCGCCGACACCGCACCCATTCCCTCGAGTTGCTCGAGCGCCGCCACGTCGAGGTCGAACAGGTCGGCCACGTCGGCTACGAGCCCCGCTTCGATCAACTGAGCAGCGCGCTGCTCACCGAGGCCCTCGATGTCGAGCGCGCCGCGCGACGCGAAGTGAGCGATCTGCTGGAGGAGTTGGGCTGGACACGTCGGATTCACGCAGTAACTGTCGCGCTCGTCGCCGAGTCGCACGAGTGGGCCGCCGCACTCAGGACACACGCTCGGGAACGTCCATGGCTCGCCGCGCTCGACGGTCGGGTCGATCACCGCACCCACCACCTCGGGAATGACGTCGCCCGCTTTGCGCACCACCACGACGTCACCCGGGCGGACGTCCTTTAGCGCCACCTGGTCAGCGTTGTGCAGCGTCGCGAGCGACACCGTCGATCCCGCGACGACGACCGGTTCGAGGACCGCGAAGGGGGTCGCCCGACCGGTACGGCCGATCGAGACCTCGATTGCGAGGAGTCGTGTCGTGCGCTCTTCGGGGGGGAACTTTCGCGCGATGGCCCATCGCGGCGCGCGAGACGTCGAGCCCAGCCGGGACCGAAGCGCGAAGTCGTCGACCTTGATCACGGCCCCGTCCACGTCAAAGGCGAGGTCGTGACGGTGCACCTCGAACCACGACGACCGCTCAACCATCGCGTCCACACCCACGACGACCCGTGCGTCCTCGGCAACGAGGAATCCCCGCTCCGCCAGGGCCGCCAACAGCGCCCCCTGACTCATCACGCCGAGCGCGTTCGAACGGTCGACGACCTGGTAGGCGAGGAACGACAGGGCCCGCTCGGCCGTGACCGCCGCGTTCTTCTGGCGCAGGCTGCCGGCGGCGGCGTTGCGAGGATTGGCGAACTCGCGCTCGGCGCGTTCACGCTGCACGCGGTTGAGCTCGAGGAACGCCGCCTTGGTGAGAAAGACCTCGCCGCGAACGTCCAACGCCCCCGACAGTGCACCGATCGAGGCGGGGACACTCGCCACCGTGCGCACGTTCGCGCTCACGTCCTCGCCGGTGCGCCCATCGCCGCGGGTCGCCGCCCAGGCGAGCTGACCGCTTTCATAGTGGATTGAGAGCGCCAGGCCGTCGATCTTGGGCTCGACCGCGAAGGCGATGTCCGCGGGATCCAGGTCCAGGGCGCGCGACACTCGTTCGGCCCACGCCCGCAACTCGGACTCGTCAAAGACGTTGTCCAGGCTGAGCATCGCCTCGCTGTGCGTAATGGACCGGAACGCGCTGTCGGGCGCCGCGCCGACGGTCTGGCTCGGCGAGGTTGGCTCGACGAGGGACGGATCCTGTTGTTCCAGGTCCCGCAGTTCACGCACGAGCTCGTCGTAGTCGGCGTCGGGGATGAGCGGTGTATCGCGCACGAAGTAGGCCTCGTTGTGCGCCGCGATCTGCGAGCGTAACCACGCCGCACGCTCGGCCGAGTCGCTCACGACCGGGCCACGACCGCGGCGCCACGAACGACGTCGGGGTCGTCGAACGCGTAGAAGACGACCGACTGGCCCGGCGCGACCGGACGGATCGGCTCGTCGAACTCGACCGACCAATAATCCGGTCCGTGAAGCACGGCCCGGCGCGCCACACCGTGCGCGCTCGTCTGGACCCAGACGCGCTCGCCGTCGACCAGCGCCGTGTCCGTCGTACTCATCGACTGCGCGTCCAGTGGCGCCGTGGTGACCATGACCTCCTCGAGGCGGTCCACCTCGACACGCCCCGCCGCTAGGTCCACGTTGGTCACGTACCGACGCTCGCCGTCTCGGCCCGGGGCGACGCCGCGGCGCTGCCCGACCGTGACCAGCTCGGCCACGTCCACGCGTCCGAGGACGTCACCGGTCGAACGATCGACGACCGTGGCCGCGGTCACGGGGATGCGACTGCGCAGGAACACCTCGCGACCGCGTGACGCCTCGATGAAACAGACATCCTGGCTGTCGGGCTTGTTCCACGTGCGAAGCCCCAATCGCTCGGCTTCGTGACGCACCGCGTCCTTGGTCATCGTGCCGATCGGTAACTGCAGTCGGGCGAGCTGCGCGGCACCCAGATAGCCCAGGACGTAACTCTGATCCTTGGCCGGGTCGGCACCGCGCGCGAGGGCGGGCCGCCCGGCTCGTTCGACGACCCGGGCGTGGTGGCCTGTCGCCACCGCGTCAAAGCCCAGCCGGTTCGCTCGCTCGATCAACAGGTCGAACTTGATGTGCCGGTTGCACTCGATGCAGGGGTTTGGCGTCAGCCCCGCGGCGTGACCCGCGACGAAGGGCGCGACGACGTGGCGCTCGAACTCCTCGGTGTAGTTAAAGACGTGGTGGTCGATGTCCAGGACCTGCGCGACGCGTCGCGCGTCATCGACGTCGGCCACCGAGCAGCAACCTGAATCCGAGGCGCCACCCCACAGCTTCAAGGTCGCGCCGACCACGTCGTGGCCGGCGTCGCGTAGCAGTCCGGCGGCGACCGACGAATCGACCCCGCCACTCATCGCCACCAGAACCTTCACGGGACCAGTCTGCCAGCCCGACCCCCGAGATCGTTCAGCGGAGTTGGTGCACGATCCGCGCCAGGATCGCGATGACCGCGTCCACGTCGTTAGCGGTCGTCTCGGCCCCCATGGAGAACCGCAGCGATCCCCGGGCCCGGTCCGCGCTGACGCCCATGGCCTCGAGCACGTGGCTCGCCTGGCTCGCGCCGCTCGAGCAGCTGGCCGCCGCCGACGCGTAGACACCCGCCTGATCGAGCAGGAAGAGCAGCTCGTCACTCGCGAGACCCTCGAACGTCGCGTGCACCGTCCCCGCGACACGCAACGCCCCGACGCTCGTGACCGTGCAACCCGGCAGTAGTGACAGGGCGTAGACCATCGTCGCCTGCAGCGCCTCGACGCGCTCGGTGACCTCGTCGAGCTCGCGAGCGGTCGCGCGCACCGCGGCGGCGAGGCCGACGGCCGCCGCGACGTCCACGGTCCCCCCGCGGTGACCCTGTTCCTGTCCGCCGCCGGGGACCAGTGCGTCAAAGGCGACGTCCCCTCGCACGACGAGGGCGCCCGCGTTCACCGGCCCGCCGAGTTTGTGCGCGCACAACGAGACCATATCGACCGACGCGGTCACCGTCGGGAGATACAGCCAGGGCGCAGCGGCGACCGCGTCGGTGTGCACCACGGATCCGCCATCGAAGGCACCGTGGGCGATCGCCGAGACGCCGTCGAGCGGTTGGCGCACGCCGATCTCGTTGTTGGCCGCCATCACACTGACGACGGCGGTGTCGGGACCGACTGCCTCACGCAGCGACTCGAGGTCCACGACGCCGTCGGCGTCGACTTCGACATAACGCACCGAGACGCTCGGGAAGTCCCGCGCCATCATCGCCGCGGCGTCGAGTACGGCGTGGTGTTCGACCCGCGAGACGACGATGGAGGTTGAGTCGTGGTGGCGGCGATGGAAGTTCGCCACCCCCGCGACCGCCAGCTGGCACGATTCGGTGCCACCGGCGGTGAAGACAACGCCTCCCGCCTCGGCGCCCACGAACTCGGCGACCACGTCACGAGCCTCCTCGACGGCCCGACGGGCCACGCGCGCCGCGCGGTGGCTACCCGAGGGGTTGCCGACGACGCCGTGCTCCCACGGTTCCATCGCCGCGGCAACCTCATCTCGGCGCGGCGCGGACGCGGCGTGGTCGAAGTAGTAGGTCGTCATCAGACCACGTAGAAGGACTTGATATTGGTGAACTCCTTGATGCCGTAGGCCGAGAGCTCGCGCCCAAAGCCGGAGTTCTTGGTGCCGCCGAAGGGCAGCTCGGGCATCGAAGCGACGACCGAGTTGGCAAAGACCACACCGGCGTCTAAGCCGGCGATTACCGCGTCGATCTCGTCGTCGTCAGTCGACCAGATTGAACCGCCCAGCCCCCACGGGGTGGCGTTCGCGTAGGCGATCGCGGCCTCAAGGTCTTGTGCGACGTGCACCACGGCCACCGGGCCGAAGAGCTCTTCGTTCGCGGCGCGTGAGCCACTGGGCACGTCGCTCAAGACGGTGGCGGGATAGAAGAACCCCTCGCGTTCCATGGGCGCACCGCCCGTGTGCACGACCGCGCCAGCTTCCACCGACGAGGAGACCTGGTCGGCCAACTGGTTGAACTGCGACGCCGACACGATCGGGCCGAGCACGGTGGCGGGGTCCATCGGGTCGCCGGTGGGCACCGCGCCCATCGCGTCGCTGAATCGACTGATGAACTCGTCGGCGCGCTCGCGCACCACGATGAAACGCTTGGAGGCGATGCACGCCTGACCATTGTTCTGCACGCGGGCGGTGACGGCATTGGGTACGGTGGCGTCCAGGTCGGCGTGGACCCCGACGATGAACGGGTCCGAACCGCCGAGTTCGAGCACGCACTTCTTCAGGTGGGCGCCGGCCAACGCCGCCACCGACCGTCCGGCCCGCTCAGAACCCGTGAGAGTGACACCGGCGACCCGGGGATCGGCGATGATGCCTTCAATCGCGTCGACCTCGACGAAGAGGTTCGTCATGATCCCGGTGGGGAAGCCCGCGCGGGTGAACAGCTCCTCGATGTACAAGGCGCTACCGGGCACATTCGGCGCGTGCTTGAGCAGCACGACGTTGCCGGCCATGATCGTCGGCACGCCGAAGCGGATCACCTGCCAGAGCGGGAAGTTCCAGGGCATGATCGCAAGGATCGGCCCGACCGGGTCGAAGCGAACACCGCTACGCCGTGCGCTGGTGGCGACCATCTCGGTCGCGAGGTAGGTCTCGGCATTCTCGGCGAAGTGGCGCATCGTTGAGGCGCACTTGAACGCCTCACCTTTCGCGGCGGCGAAAGTCTTTCCCATCTCAGCGGTCATCAGCGCCGCGATGACCGGGATCTCACCCTCGATCAGTTCGGCGGCGGTGCGCATCAGAGCCGCACGCTGGGCGATCGGCGTCTCGCGCCAACGACGAAAAGACTCCGCGGCGAGGGTCAGACGGGCCTCCACCTGCTCGGACGTGTGGGCGGGGTACTCGGCGATGCGTTCGCCCGTGGCGGGGTTCGTGGCAATGAATGGCATGGGACTAGTCTGCCAGCAATCGCGCCTCGCTCTTCGAGGCCGAGGCGAACTGCGCCCAGAAGGACGGCCGGGTCGCCGAGACGCCCACTACGACGAGGGCCATCACCACTGCGCCAATCCCGGTCACGGCGCGGACACCCCACCATCTCGCGAGGGTCGCCTGCGCGACGGCGCCGAGTGGGTACGCGGCCGAAAGCGAAAGCGTGTACAGCGACAAGATCCGCGATCGCTCGCGCTCGGGTGCGTGCAGCTGCACCGAGGTGATAAGGCCCGTCAGCGTGCCGACGTAGGCCGCACCGAGCACGACGAGTGACGCCATCGCCCACGCGAGCGTCGGCGAGAGCGCGTAGAGGATCTCACTCACGACGGCCGCCGCGATCGAGAGGCGTAACACGAACACCCTCGACGTCCGTCGCGCGAGGCCCGGAAGGGTCATTGCCCCCACCACCGCCCCGATCCCCTGGGCGGTGACCAGCCACGACGTGCCGACCTTGCCCGCGCGCAGGACCTCGATGGCCATCGCGGGCACGAGGGCGATGAAGGGGCTGACCGTGACCGCCACCACGGCGACGGCGATGATCGGGTACTTGCAGCCGTTGATCGACCACGCCCGCCTCGCGCCGTCGACGGTCTCGCCCCACAGCCGAACCGGCGCGTCGATCCGCGGCCGCGGTGTACTACGGACGAAGAGGAAGGCGACCGCGACGAAGAGGAAGGTCGCAGCGTTAATCGCGAAGCACCACCCCGGTGAGCCAAACGCGAGCACGAGCGCCGCCAGCACCGGGCCGATGACGCGCCCGAGGTTGAACTGGGCCGAGGACAACGACACCGCGGCGAGGACTTCGTGGCGATCCACCAGATCGGGCAGGAGCGACTGCCACGCCGGCCAGGCCGCCGCGCTCGCGAGTCCTTCGATGATCGCGAGGTAACAGGCCGTGGCGGGCGCGAGGTGACCCGTGAGCTCGGCCGCGGCCAACGCCGCAGCGGCGAGGGTCATCACCACGTTGTTGAGTTGTATCCATCGCTGGCGGTTCCATCGGTCGGCGACGAGCCCCCCAAGGGGTGAACCCACGAGACTCGGCACCCACGCGGCGGCCGTCACCAGCCCCAGCCACAGGGTGTTGTGGGTCGTCTGGGTCAGATAGATCCCGAGTGCGACCGACTGCATCCAGGTACCCGTCGAGGATACGAAGGAAGCCGCGAGGGCGATCGAGAAACTCGGGTGTCGCAGCGGTGCGAGGGACGCGGACGACATGGACGTCCACGCTACCGGCCGACGACGACGATTCAGCCGCGCCGACGACGCCGTGGACGCAGCGCGAACCACCAGATCGACAGCACGGTCGCCACGACGCCGAGGACCCCGACCGTCGACCGTGCCCCCTTCGCGTTGTGCTCATGCATGGACCCATCGTACCGACGAGGCCGGGGGCGTACGCCCCCGGCCTCGTCACAACGGTGGTCAGTGGAAGGACTTAATCCTGCTTGCTCGCTTCGACGGTGAGCTCCAAGACGACCTTGTTGCCAACGACGAGGGCACCGTTCTCAAGTGCGCCGTCAAAGTTGACGTTGAAGTCGCGACGGTCGATCTCGGCCGTGGCCTCAAAGCCCGCGACCGTGACACCCGGCGCCATGCCGGCACCCGAGCCCAGGAACTCGACGTCGAACGTGATGGACTTGGTCACGCCACGGACGGTGAGGTCGGCGACCATCTCGATCTTGTCGTGGCCCTTGTCGGTGAGCTTCGTGGAGGTCAGCGTCAGGGTCGGGTGGTTCTCGAGGTCGAGGAAGTCCGCGCTCTTGAGGTGACCGTCACGCATCTCGTTGTCGGTCGTGATGCTCGCGGCCTGGACCGTCGCCTCGACCTTCGAGGTGGCAATCGAGTCACCAATGGTGATGGTGCCAGCGAAGTCGGTGAAGTGGCCACGGACCTTGGCGGCGATGAGGTGACGCGCGACGAAGCCGACGTTCGAGTGGGTGGCGTCGATGGTGTAAACACCGGGAGCGGGAAGGTTGCTCATAGTTTGTTTTCTCTCCTAGATACGAACACTGGTTTGTGTTGATACCAGTATAGTTGCGCCTACAACTATTTGTCAAGCAGTAGTTGCAAACCTAAGAATCTGCTATACTTGGCGTATGTTGGTCGACCCCACTGCCTGCCCATCGGGCGACGAGAAGGTCACGTTGTTCGGCCTGTTGCTGGAGACCAACGCCCGACTGGCCCGTGGTCTGGGCGTCGAGCTCGAAGCGACGTGTGAACTGCCCCTCGCTTGGTTCGAGGTGCTGCTGCAGTTGCGCAAGTCATCCGACGGTCGCTTGAAGATGAATCAGATCGCCGACGCCATCGTCCACTCGACAGGTGGTACCACCCGCTTGATCGACCGACTCGAGGAGGCCGGGCTCGTCGAGCGGACGTCGTGCCCCTCGGATCGCCGCGCGATCCACGTCGCCATCACCGACGCCGGCAACGCCAAGCTCGATGACGCGCTCGCCGTCCACCTCGCCTACCTGGACGAACGGCTCGCCGGTCGACTCAGTGAGACCGAGCGTCAGTCACTGTCTCGGCTGCTCGGCAAGCTCAACGCGAGCGTCTAGACCCGCTCGATCCACACCGACGCCTCACGGCCGTCGTCGAGCTCGAGGGCGTGGGCCGGCTCATCTCGACGCCCCGTCTCGATCGCGGTCGCGAGGACCTCGCGTGCGAGGACCCCGAAGCCGTCGCTCAGGTCGTCGAGTCCGCTCAGCGTGACTTGGATGTGATCGGCGACGTCGAGTCCCGAGGACTTGCGCAGATCCTGGATCTGACGCACGACGTCGCGCAGGTAGCCCCGACGGCGAAGTCCGTCATCCAGCGAGAGGTCGAGCGCGATCACCTCGGCGCCGTCGCGCGAGACGGCGAACCCGCCCTGGCTACGCACGCGCAACTCGAGGTCCTCGACGCCGAGATCGAAGGCGCCAGTGGAGAGTTCGACGCGCACGGTCTCACCGGCGTCGAGCGCGGCCGCGGCCGCGACGGGGTCCACCGCGGCGAGCGCCGGACGAAGCTCCTTGACCGCCTCGCCGAGGCGTGGCCCGACGGACCGAAAGTTGGGCACCAGTTCGAAACGCAACACCTCGGCCAGTTCCGTGCCGTATTCGAGCACGTCCACGTTCAACTCGTCCTCCACCACGTCCGCCGGCGGGCGCGGGGCGTCGTTGGGCAGGAATACCAGTGCTCGCGCGAGCGGCTGGCGGACCTTCACGCCCGCCTCGGCACGCGCGGCGCGCCCCAGTGAGGTCAGGCGTCGCGCCACCGCCATCGAGCGCTCGAGGTCCGCGTCGATCAGCCCGACATCGGCCTCGGGCCAGTCCTCCAGGTGCACGGACGCCACGTCGTCGACCTCGTTCAGCGCACGATAGAGCCGCTCGGCGACGAAGGGGGTGAAGGGAGCCATGAGCAGTGTGATCCGTTGCAGCACGGTCAGGAGCGTCGCGTGCGCCGCCAGGGAATCCGACGCGGGCGCGTCCGGGTCCGTGCGCCAGAACCGCCGACGACTGCGCCGGACGTACCAGTTCGACAGGTCGTCGATGAGGGCCGCCAACGCGTCGGTGCCCCCGAGTGGCTCGTACCCGTCGAGTGCTGTCGTCACCTCACTCGTCGTCGACTCGAGCCGCGAGAGAATCCACCGGTCCATGTCGCTACGCGCCGCCACCGGTGGAACTCCGGGGTCGGCCGGATCGAAGTTGTTGAGTGCCGCGTACGTCGTGAAGAAGCTGAACGTGTTCCAGAGTGTCGCGAGGGTTTCGCGCAACGACGAGTCGATTGCGCCGAGGCTCGCCCTCGTCGAGGTCCACGGCGAGCCCTGGGAGAACATCCACCAGCGCAGTGGGTCGGCCCCGCGGGTCGTCAGGACCTCCCACGGGTCGATCACGTTGCCGACGGACTTGCTCATCTTGCGACCCCGCTCGTCAACAATGTGACCCAAGCAGAGCACGTGTTGGTACGGCGTGTCGCCAAAGACAAGGGTGTTGACGGCGAGCAGCGAGTAGAACCAGCCGCGGGTCTGGTCGATGGCCTCGGCCACCAGTTGCGCGGGAAACTGCATCGCCTCGGACGAACCGGTCACGTGCGGGTAACCGACCTGGGCGGCGGGCATCGCACCGGAGTCGAACCAGGCGTCGATCACCGGCTCCACCCGTCGAGCAACGAGACCACAGGTCGGACAGTCAAAGACGATCTCATCGATGGCGGGGCGATGCGGGTCGAGCTCGGTGAGGTCGCGCCCGGCCAACGCACCGAGTTCAGCGCGTGAGCCGATGCAGGTCAGGTGACCGTCGTCGCAGCGCCAGATTGGCAGCGGAGTCCCCCAGAAGCGGTCACGCGACAGCGCCCAGTCGACGTTGTTGGCGAGCCACTCACCAAAACGACCGTCTCGGATGTGGGCCGGGTGCCAGTCGATGGTCGAGTTCTCGGCCATCATCGCCTCTTTGAACTGGCTCGTGGCGATATACCAGCTGGGCTTGCCCCAGTAGATCAACACCGTGCCGCAGCGCCAGCAGTGCGGGAGCGCGTGGGTGTAGTCCATGCGCGTGATGAGCAGGCCACGCCGCTCGAGTTCGTCGTTGATCGCGTGGTTCGCCTCGCGCACGTCGCGGCCCTCCAGCCACCCAACCGCGGCGGTGAACGTACCGTCGGGGCCCACGGGATTCACCGTCGGCAGACCGTGCGCGCGGGCGACCTGGCGGTCAATCTCACCGAAGGCTGGTGCTTGGTGGACGAGGCCGGTGCCCTCATCGGTCGTGACGTAGTCGGCGGCGACTACGTAGCAGGCGTCGACGTCGGCGGGCAGTGGGACGTCGGTGAAGGGGCGTTCGTAGTGCAGACCCACCAACGTGGTACCCGCCATCGTCGACGAGACACGGGCGTCGGAACCAAAAACCGACTCGACGAGATCGGCGGCGACGACGGTGCCCTCGACCACGGCGTACGTGATCAAGGGATTGACCGCCACCGCGACATTGGAGAGCAGCGTCCAGGGCGTCGTGGTCCAGACGGCGAGGTGGGTGACCCCGTCGAGCCCATGCGCTGCTGCGTCGGTCACGGCCAGACGCACGTAGGCACTCTCGTCGACCTCGTCGGTGTACACCTCGGGTTGTCCGAGCTCGTGACTCGAGAGGGCGGTGCCACACCGGGGACAGTACGGAATGACCTTGAGGTCCTCATAGAGCAGACCGCGCGTGAAGAGCTGCTGGAGCTGCCACCACACCGATTCGACGTAGGAGGGATTGAACGTGAAGTACGCGTTCTCCATGTCGGTCCAGTAACCGATTCGCTCGGTGAGCCGTTCGAACTCCCCGACGTAGGTCATCACCGACTCGCGGCACAGCCGTGTGAATTCGGTGATGCCGACCTCCTCGACGATCGCGCGTTTGCCCGAGATCCCGAGCTGCTTCTCGACTTGGACTTCGACGGGGAGCCCGTGGGTGTCCCACCCGGCCCGGCGCGCGACGAAGCGGCCCCGCATTGTCTGGTACCGACAGAACAGGTCCTTGTAGATGCGCGCCCAGACGTGGTGTAGCCCCGGCTTGCCGTTGGCCGTCGGTGGTCCCTCGTAGAACACCCACGGTTCGTTGCCCAGGCGATGGTTCATCGAACGGGTGAAGACGTCATTGGCCTTCCAACGCGCGAGTTCAGCCTCTTCGAGGTTCACGAAATCGAGGTCGGCGCTGACGGGTTGAAACACGGTGCTCCTTCATCGGGTCCCCTCATCGTACTAACGACCCTCCCAGCGACAATGACCCGTATCGTGGGCTGGTGCCATTCACCATTACCGACGAACCCGCCGGGGCCAGCGGATCGCGCAGCCTCATCTACGCCGCGGTCGACGAGTTGGAGCGTCGCTACGGCAGCGCCGAGGACGCCCCGCACCTCGACTACGACGAGCTGGCCCCGCCACGGGGGTGCTTCCTCGTGGCGCGCGACGGCGGCGACCTGGCCGGCGGCGTCGGCCTTCGTCCGATCGGTGACCCATTAGCCGCGGTGGGCGAGGTGAAACGGCTCTGGGTCCGTCCCGACCTGCGCCGCCACGGCCTGGCCAGAGCGCTGATGGATGCCGTCGTGATCCGGGCGCGCGAACTGGGTTACCGTCGGCTTTACCTCGAGACCGGTCCGGCGCAACCCGAGGCGCTCGCGCTCTACCCGCGGATTGGGTGGGAACCGGTCGACACGTTCCCGTCGGGCGCCTACACCCACCCCGGCGCGTCGCGGTTCACGCTCGCGCTCTAACGGCCGAAAGCGCGGTCCAGCCACTGCGCCGAGAGGTCGGCCAGTGAGTCGAGCACGAGGTCGGCGAGTCCGAAGGCCGGCAGCTCACGGTCCAGGGGCGTGGGCACCGCCACGACCGACATCCGTCCGGCCTTGGCGGCGAGCACACCGGCCGACGAGTCCTCAAAGACGAGACAGCTCGTCGGGACAACCGCCAGGTTCGCCGCGGCGCTGAGAAAGACGCCGGGGTGGGGCTTGCCGAAGGGCTCGGTCTCGGCTGAGTTGACCGAGGCGAAGCGATCACGCAGTTCGAAGTGGGCGAGACATCGCTCGATGAGCACGTAGGGCGTCGAACTCGCGAGCGCCACCGGCCCGCGCTCGGCCGCGAGGTCGAGCGCTCGAAGGGCCCCCGGGAGCAGCCGTCCCTCGGACTCGACCAACTCCCCCACGCGGTCCAGCAGTCGCGCGACGATCGTCTCGGCGCTGGGACCACTCCAGGGGTAACGCTGGTACCAGTACGCGACGACTTCGGCGACGAACATACCCTTGGTCCTACGATCCTCATCCTCGGTGATCGGCACACCCAAAGACCCGAAGATCTCGACCTCGGCCCGATGCCACAGCACCTCGGAGTCGATGAGGAGCCCGTCCATATCAAACAGCGTCGCGCGCATCGTCACCTCGACACTCTGACACAGCCGTAACGTGGTTCCGTGTCCGCCATACGCCTCCTCGTGTCCTCGGACGTGGACGACGTCGTCGAGGCCGTCGCGCGCGACCAGCACCGTGCGAGCGAGTTGAACCACTTCATCGACACCGCCCTCGACCGAGAGGAACTCAGTGATTCCTACCGACGTCGACAGACGCCGACCTGGATCGCGCTCGACGGGACGCGCCTCGTGGGCCACCTCACCGCGACCACGCTGCAACGGCCATCGGGTCGGGTGAGCGCCTGGATCAGCCCCGACGCCACCTCCTTTGACGACGTGGCGACGCTCGGCGCGCTCTACGCCTTCGCCGGTGCGCGGTGGCTCGCCGACGGCGTTAAGGACCACGAGGTGTGGACGTACGACCGTCCCGACACCCGCGACCCCTGGCTCGAGCTCGGATTCGCCCAGCGATTCCGTCGTGGCTGTCTCGAGCTGGCCTCGCGAGGTGAGCCGAACTGGCCGCCGGGCTACCGGCTGCGACACGGCACCCGTGACGACCTCGATCTGGCACTGCACTTCAACGACCTGCTCGACCACGAAGACGCCGCGGGGCCAAGTTTCGCGCGGCCCGAACCCTTCGACCGGGACGGACTCGACGAGACGCTCGATGACCCCGATACGGTCCACGCAGTGGTCGAGCACCGGGGAGTACCGGTAGCCCAGGCCATCGTCTTTCCCCTGCTACCCGTGCGCGGCGCCCACGAGCGAACCGTGCACCTCAGCGCGGTCGTGGTCGAACCAGCACACCGGGGTCGTGGCGTGGCGACGGCCATGCTCGACGATCTCGCCGACGAGGCTCGCCGACGAGGCTTTCAGTACGCCGACGTCACGTGGCGCACGGCGAACCTCGCGGCGGCCGCGTTCTGGCGCGCCTACGGCGTCACCGCGACCTACGTCCGCCTGCAGCGACGACTGGGCGAGGACGCCACGTAACCAACACGTGCTCGTGGCCAAGGAACTGGAGTCACTCGGTTAGCCAAATGAGTCCGAACCGTTAGGCCAGTGACGCCTCGATCGCGGCGACCAGCACTGGGTCCTCCGGGGTCACCGTCGGCGCGAAGCGCTGGATGGAGCCGTCCGGTGACAGGAGGAACTTCTCAAAGTTCCAGCGGATGTCGCCCACGTGACCGTCCGCGTCGGCGACCGACGTCAAGGTCTCGTAGATCGGGTGGCGACCCTCGCCGTTCACGTCGATCTTCTCAAAGAGCGGGAACGTCACGCCGTAGGTGGTCGAGCAGAAGGATTGGATCTCCTCGGCCGTTCCGGGCTCTTGGCCCATGAACTGGTTGCACGGGAATCCAACGACGCTGAACCCGCGCTCGGCGTATCGCTCGTGCAACGCCTCGAGCCCCTCGTACTGAGGGGTCAAGCCGCACTTGGAGGCCACGTTCACCACCAGTACGGTCTTACCGCGATAGGGGGCGAGCGACGCGTCGTCGCCGGCCAGGGTCCGAACAGGGATGTCGTACACACTCATGCACGCGACCATACCGGGGCCGTACCGATCGTCATTCACCCCGGGTGTCTAGGCTCCCCGTATGCACGCCGCCGTACTCATCGATGGACGCCTCGAGGTCCAGCAACGACCGACGCCCGAGCCCGGACCCGGCGACGTCGTGGTCGCCGTCACCGGCGCCGGCGTCAACGCAGCCGACCTGATGCAACGACGTGGTCACTACCCCGCGCCACCGGGCTGGCCCGCCGATATCCCGGGTCTCGAACTCGCTGGTGTGGTCACCGCGGTCGGTGACGGCGTCGACGTCGAGCTCATCGGACGTCGCGTCTGTGCGATCGTGGGCGGCGGTGCACAGGCGACGCACTGCGTCGTGCCGAGCGAACACCTGGTCGCCGTCGCGGACTCGATAGACCTCACCGTTGCGGGCGGTTTCCCGGAGGCGTTCGTGACCGCCCACGACGCCCTGGTCACCCAGGGCGTCGTGGGCGCCGGCGACCGGGTCCTCATCTCTGGTGCCTCGGGCGGGGTCGGCTCGGCCGCCGTCCAGATCGCGGCGCGACGCGGTGCCCACGTCATCGCCGTGACCCGCACGACCCAGTTCCACGACCGACTCCGCGAACTCGGCGCGTCTGAAACCATCACTATCGATCAGGTGGCAACCCTCGACCCGGTCAATGTCATCATCGAACTCGTGGGCGCAGCGCACCTGCAACAGGCGCTGGACGTGCTCGCCGCGAGGGCCCGCGTGGTCGTCATCGGCGTGGGAGGCGGCGGACACGTCGAATTGGACCTGCTCAGCGTGATGAACCGCCGCGCCACGATCACCGGATCGACGTTGCGTTCCCGTAGCCGCGACGAGAAAGCCCTCGTGATCCAACGCGCGAGTGCCGACCTGCTCGACGACTGGGCGAGCGGGCGGCTCCAGGTCCCGGTCGCACGCGTCGTCGACTTCGCCGATATCGCCGAGGCCTACGACTACTTCGCCGAGCCCGGGAAGTTCGGCAAGGTCCTGGTGCGCATCTCGTGACCACGTGGCGAGTCGGGGAGCCGGTTCCCCGGCCCCACCCCTCGCGATGCGACCCCAATCGATCCGACTACACAGCGATCATCGCCGCCCACGAGCACGCGGTGAGGACAGAGGCGCCGACATACCTCGACCCAGCGACGGGCTTCATCGTGCTCACCGTGGTGACGCTGGCGCGTCGGGGACAGTGCTGTGACAGCGGCTGTCGACACTGCCCCTACCTCGAGTCCACGTCGTAACGGAGCGAGCCGCCACTACCCGCGAGGCGGGTAGTGGCGGCTCGAACCGTAGCTTCGACCTACAGCAGGTCGCGCAGCGGCGTGTAGTCGATGCCGTGGGCTTCGGCCACGGGGCCATAGGTGACCGCACCGTTCACGGTGTTGACGCCTTCGGCCAGCGCGTCATCGGCCAGGACCGCCTCGCGCCACCCGTGGTGGGCCAGTTCCATCGCGTAGGGCAAGGTCGCGTTCGCGAGCGCGGCGGTGGAGGTGTTGGGCACCGCACCGGGCATGTTCGCCACGCAGTAGAAGATCGAGCCGTTCACCTCGAAGACCGGGTCAGAGTGGGTGGTCGGGTGGGTCGCCTCGAAGCAGCCGCCCTGGTCCACCGAGATGTCCACGAGGACCGAACCCTCGCGCATCCTCGCCACCAGGTCGTTGCTCACCAACTTGGGCGCCTTGGCGCCCACGACGAGTACCGCACCAATGACGATGTCCGCGCCGATGCACGCCTCTTCCAGGCTCAACGTCGACGAAGCGATCGTCTCGAGGCGTCCGTCGAAGTGATGGTCGATCTGACGCAACCGGTCGAGGTTACGGTCGAGGATTTTGACGTTCGCGTGCAGGCCGACCGCGAGCGTCGCGGCCGCGAGCCCCGCGACACCGGCACCGATCACGACGACGTTCACCGGCGCGACGCCGGGGACACCACTGATCAGTGAGCCGTGGCCGCCGCCGGGTCGCATGAGGTGGTGGGCACCCATCAGCGGCGCCATCCGCCCGGCGACCTCGCTCATCGGCGTGAGCAGAGGCAGCGAGTTGTCGCGAAGCCGAACTGTCTCGTAGGCGATGGCGACGTTGTTCGCCGCCACGAGGGCGTCGGTGCACTCACGTGAGGCGGCCAGGTGCAGGTAGGTGAAGAGGACCTGGTTCTTGTGGGCGGCTAGCCGCGGGTACTCCGCCGCGATCGGCTCCTTGACCTTCATGATCATGTCGCTGTCGGCCCAGACATCGTCGACGTCGTCGACGATGGTGGCGCCGTTCGCGACGTAGTCCGCGTCGCTGATCGACGAACCTACGCCCGCGCCGCGCTCGATGAGCACCTGATGACCCGCGCCAGTGAGCTCACGAGCACCCGCCGGGGTGAGTGCCACGCGGTTCTCGTCGGTCTTGATTTCCTTCGGTACGCCTATTTTCATGAACTTCATCCTAATTTGCCGATTGCGGTGCCCTCGTTGGCTCCGACTACGCCTTCTTACGCGCGAGCACGATGCTCAGGATCGCAAAACCGATCCCGACCGTGAAGATCGCGGTTCCAAAGACGAACACTTGTGGCGGGATACCTACGCGGGTCGCACCGTACACCCAGACGGGGAACGGCACGCTCGTGCCACTGAGGAAGTTCGACGTCACGAAGTCGTCGATCGAGATCGCGAAGGCCATCAGTGCTCCGGCGAGCACACCGGGCATGATCAATGGCAGCGTCACGCGCGTGAAGGTCACCGCGGGGGTTGCGCCGAGGTCGTACGCGGCCTCCTCGAGCGCGGTGTCGAACCCCGCGAGCCGGGCGCGCACGGTGACCGTGACGTAGGCGATCGAGAACATCACGTGGGCGAGCACGAGGGTGAGGAAACCACGACCGATGTTGAACGTGACGAACAGCCCAAGCAGTGACGCACCCATGACGATCTCGGGGGCGGCGATGTTCAAGAAGATCACCTGCTCGAAGGCACCCTTGCCCCGGAACCGGGGTGGACGGTAACGCACGAGCGCGATGGCAAGCATCGTGCCGAGCACCGTGGCGATGAGCGTACTCACGAGTGCGAGACGAATCGAGAGCCAGAACGAGGCGGTGAGGCCGGGCACGTTGCTCCACTGGTGGTACCACTGCGAGGTGAACCCATTCCAGGAGAAGCTGACCAACTGCATGCTGCCGATCGTCTTGTTGAAGCTGTAGAAGATCATGACGATGATCGGGAATACCAGGTACGCGATGACGAGCCACGAGTAGGTCGGCAGTACGAACTTGGTCCATCGCCGCCGCTTGGTGGCCGACGCCTCGGGCGTCGAGGTGGATGGTTGGGCGAGCAACGTCATAGGTACTGCTCGATCGTTCGCGAGCCCAGGAGGCGGGCGTAGAGGAAGATACCGAGCAGGGCCACCACGAGCAGGATCGCCGACAGTGACGCCCCACCGGCGTAGTCCAACGTCACGAGGAACTGGTTCTGGATGACCGTCCCGATCATGGTGTTGGACGTTCCACCGAGGATCTCCTGATTGACGTAGTCACCGAACATCGGGATGAACGTGAGGAGGAAGGCCGCGAAGATGCCGGGCACGGTGAGGGGCATGATGACCTTCATGAAACCCACGCGCTTGGTCGCGTACAGGTCGTAGGCGGCCTCGAGCACCCGTCGGTCGATCCGTTCCAATGCCACGTAGAGCGGCAACGCCGTAAAAGGCAGGTAGTTGTAGGCCAGCCCCGCCATGACCGCGTAGCTCGTGCCCAGGATGTGGAAGCCCTGGGGTAACAGGTGGATGTGCTTCAGCGCTCCGAGGACCACGCCATTGTTGGCGAGTACGAACTCCCAAACGATGGTACGGATGACGAAGGAGACGAAGAAGGGCACGAGCAGCATCAGCAGGAAGAAGTTCTTGCGACGCCCGCCGTAGAAGGCGATCCAGTACGCGATCGGGAACGAGATGATCAAGTCCACGATGGTGGCCGCGGCGGCGAAGTAGAGACTGGTGATGAACTCCTGGTGGTACAGGCTGACCTCGCTCGAGAACTCGCCCCAGTGCCAGGCCATCACGCACGCCCCCGTCGAGGGGCTGCAGGTCTTGAGCGACAGCGAGAGCATCAACAGCAGCGGCACGAGGAACAACAACAGGAGCCACAGGCCCGACGGCAGGCTGAGTAGGTAGGGCGCTAGCGCCCTACCTACTCGCCGCTTGCGTCGTGGTGCTACGCCCCCTGGATGATCGGGAGGAACAAGTTGTTCCACGCGTTGATCTCCTCTTGATTCTTAAACGGGTAGTAGTTCTTGGACAGCTTGACGCGCTCGGGCGTCGGGAAGACGGACGGTGAGTCGGCCGTGACCGACGTCGCCAGTCCGATCGACGGCTTCATCGCCTTCAGCGCGGCCGCGTCCCAGCCCGTCGGGTGTAGCAGTTGCTGCTTGGCCGAGGGAACCGGGCAGATGTAGTCGTTGTAGTACTCCACGACGGCCTGGGTCATCGGGCTGTAGTAAAAGTCCATCAACTCCATGGCGTCGAGCGGGTTCTGGGCGTAGAGCGGGATCGCCATGTTGTCCGTCCAGAGCATCAGCCCCTCCTTGGGCGCCATCAGCACCAGGTCCTTGTACTTGCTGTTCAGGTTGGCCTGGAAGATGTCGCCGGAGTAGCACTGGGAGACGACGGTGTCGCCGTTCTTCAGGTGTTGGATGTAGCTCTGGTCGTAGTAGGCGGCCACCAGGCCGTCACTGCGCTGCTGCTGAAGCTTCTTGGCGGCCTTGGCCCAGTCCTTCTCGGTCGAGCTGAACGGCTCGACACCGATCGCGAGCAGGCCCGCGCTGCCCAACTCGAAGGGGTCGGACAACATGCCGATCTTGCCCGCGTACTTCTTGTCGAACAGGATCTGGATGCTGTCACCCGGATCCTTCACGTGCTTGGCGTTGTAGGCGACCGAGGTCCAACCCGACTGCCACGCCATGGTGTACTTGTTGCCCGGGTCCCACGAGGGGCTCTTCACGAGCGGTCCGGCGTACTTGTTGAAGTTCGTCATCAACTTGTGATCGAGCGGAATGAGCCAGCCGTTCTGCATGAGATAGCCGAGTTCGGGGTTGTTGTTGGTCATCACGACGATGTCGTAGCCGGTCGACTGGCCCGCGGCGAGCGATGGGCGAATCTTGGCGTAGAACGACGCGTTGTCCTGGATGACCTCGTAGTAGTTCACCTTGATCTTGGTCATCTGGGTGAAGTGTTGGAGTGACAGGTGCTTGCCGTTCAGGACGTCAATGTAGAGCGGCCAGTTCGCGAAGTTGACGGTGTGATGCAACTTCTGCTTCGACCACCACTTGGCGGTCCCTACGTTCTTGTTCGGCAGCGCCGTCGCACCCGCACCGCTCGAGAGCAACAACGACGCCCCCGCGCCAGCTCCGGCGGCCTTCATCAGGCCACGGCGCGATATGCGCTGCTCGGTCATGCCACGCCAGAACGACGGGTCGATCCCGCCATCCTGGCTAAACACATTGAATTCCTCTGACATGGTTAGTCCCCCTCTGTTTCATTGATTTCTACGGTTGTAGGTAGTGGTTTGACGGTAAAGGTGTGCTCCTCGGGCCAGTTGAGGATGACCTCGTCGCCGCTACGCGGCGCCAGCTGGTTGCCAATGTTCTGGGCGTAAACGGTCACCTCGACCCCGAGGGTCGTCTCGACGATGTACTGGTTACCCACCCCGGTGAACGTGGAGACGCGCACCCGCCCCCCGATCGCGTTGTGGCCCGGCTGGACGACCGTGCCGGCCGGAAATATCCCGATCTTCTCGGGTCGAACACCAACTTTGACCGCCGTGCTCCCACCGAGGTCGGGCACGTGGTCCGTGGGCACGACGATGGTCCCTCCGCCGTCGATGGCGATCGTGGTGCGCGCGCCCGACGTCGAGACGATCGAGCCTGCGAGCAGGTTGGACGCTCCGAGGAACGATGCCACGAACTCGGTCGTGGGACTGTCGTAGACGTCCTTCGGCGAGCCCATCCCCTCGATCCGACCGTGCCACATGACCGCGAGACGGTCCGACATGGTCATCGCTTCTTCCTGGTCGTGGGTGACGTAGAGGAAGGTGATGCCGACTTGGGTCTGAATGCGCTTCAACTCGATCTGCATCTGGCGGCGCAACTTCGCATCGAGCGCCGACATCGGTTCGTCGAGCAGGAGCAGTTTGGGCTGGTTCACGAGTGCGCGGGCTAGGGCAACGCGCTGCTGTTGACCACCCGAGAGTTGGGAGGACTGACGCTTCTCGTAGTTCGGCAGGTCGACGATGTCGAGCATCTCGCCCACGCGCCGCTTGATCTCGTGCTTCTCGATCTTTTGGCGTCGGAGCCCAAAGGCGACGTTCTCAAAGACGTTGAGGTGCGGAAACAGGGCGTAGGACTGAAAGACGGTGTTCACGTCACGTCGATACGGCGGCAAGTTGGTGACGTCCTGGCCACCGAGCAGGATCCGGCCTTTGGTGGGATCCTCGAACCCGCCGAGCATTCGCAGCGACGTCGTCTTGCCACACCCCGACGGTCCGAGCAGGCTGAAGAACTCCCCCGCCTCGACGCGAAGGTTGAGGTCGTCCACGGCGTTCGCGTCATTGAAGGTCTTGGTGACGTTGATGAACTCGACGTCGGCCGACTCCAGGTTGGCGATCTTGGCCGATCGGCCCAACGAGCGCACGCCTCGCGGTGCCTTCGACTCGGTGTCCTTCGTCGCCCCAATGCTCATGTACTGCCCCCCATCTGCACTCCACGTGGCCGAAGCCACTTCCCCCCTCGCCACGACCGCTTTGTCATGGAGCAGGCCTATCACCCCGTTGCCACGCCGTCAGTTCAGCATCGTGAACTGACGGTTACATCTCGATGTTGTGCATCACGTGCTTGACGCGCGTGTAGTCCTCGAAGCCGTAGACCGACAAGTCCTTGCCGTAGCCCGAGCTCTTGAAGCCGCCGTGGGGCATCTCCGCGACGAGCGGGATGTGCGTGTTGACCCACACGCAGCCGAAGTCGAGGTCGCGTGTGAAACGCATCGCGCGACCGTGGTTCGAGGTCCACACCGAGGACGCGAGACCGTAGTCGACCCCGTTCGCGTAGGCCAGGGCTTCGGCGTCGTCGTTGAACTTCTGCACGGTGATAACTGGTCCGAAGATCTCGTTCTGGATCATCTCGTCGTCCTGGAGCAGACCAGCCACCACGGTCGGGGCGACGAAGAACCCTTCGTCGCCGACCTGGGAGCCACCGGCCGCGACCGAGGCGTGACTCGGCACCCGCTCGAGAAAGCCCGTGACCCGCGCCAGTTGATTGACGTTGTTCACCGGCCCGAAGAGCGCGTCGGCGTTGTCAGGATTGCCGATCACGGTGTGCTTGGCCTGCTCGGCCAGCGCGTCAACGAAGTCGCCGTAGACCTTGGAGGCGACGAGCACGCGGGTGGCCGCCGTGCAGTCCTGACCGGCGTTGAAGTAGCCCGCGATGGCGATGCCCTCGACCGCCGCGGCCAGGTCCACATCGTCAAAGACGATCACCGGTGCCTTGCCACCGAGCTCGAGGTGCACACGCTTGAGCGTCTTAGACGCGGTCGAGGCGACCTCCATGCCCGCGCGCACTGAGCCGGTCACCGACACCATCGCCGGCGTCCGGTGCTCGACGAGTGCACGACCAGTGTCGCGGTCACCGCAAACCACGTTGAAGACGCCCTCGGGCAAGACCTCGGCCATCAACTGGGCCATGTACAGCGTCGACGCCGGTGTCGAGTCGCCCGGCTTCAACACCATCGTGTTGCCCGCGGCGATCGCCGGCGCCCACTTCCACACCGCCATCATCATCGGGTAGTTCCACGGCGTCACCGCTCCGCACACGCCGATGGGCTCACGACGGATGTAGCTCGTCATGCCCTCCATGTACTCGGTGGCGCCCCGACCCTCGAGCAGGCGAGCCGCCCCCGCAAAGAAGCGGATCTGATCCAGCATGGGCGGCACCTCTTCGCTGTGGGTCAGCGAGAGGATCTTGCCGGTGTTCTCCGACTCGATGGCCACGAGCTCGTCGGCGTGTTGCTCGAGCACATCAGCGATCTTGAGCAACGCCAGGCTGCGCTGGCTTGGCGTGGTGCGACGCCACGACTCGAAGGCCTTGGCCGCGACCGTGACCGCGAGGTCGACGTCCTCGGCGCTCGAAACCGGCATCTCCGCGAAGGGCTGTCCCGTCGCGGGATTGAAGACCTCGGCGTACTTCGCGCTCTTCGGCGCAACGTAGTCGCCCCCGATGAAATTTGCCAGACGTCGCATTCCCACCCCTCCTAAATCGGTTGCCTACCTCGCAACACAAGAGACACTCTGCCAGATTGTGCGGCCACGCGCAAGGTCATTTGTAAGAAATAAGTCACGACTTAGCACTTTCACGACGCATTCCGTCGGAATGTGTGCATATACTGTACGTATCCGCAGTCCAACTACCGATTCGGTGGGGTGGATGGGGAGCAACCAATGCCAGCAACTTCTCCAAAGCGACAGACCGCCAAGAACGTGAGGAAGGCATCAGTCGCCGACCACGCGCGCCTTGAGGTGGTCTCGACGGCGAATGGTCTGGACGACATCGATCGTCAGATCATCAGCCATCTGCAGGAGGACGGACGACGCGCCTACGGCACGATCGCCAGCGAGGTCGGACTCTCCGAAGCCGGCGTGCGCCGACGGGTTCAGCGACTGCGCGATATGGGCGTCATGCAGATCGTGGCCATCACCGACCCGTTGCAGCTTGGTTACGGTCGCGAGGCTCTGGTGGGCATCAGGGTGCACGGTGACGTGCGACTGGTCGCTGATCGGGTCGCCGCGATTGACGAGGCCAACTACGTGGTTATGACCGCGGGCAGTTTCGACATCATCGCCGAGGTCATCGCTGTTGATGACGCGGCCTTGGTGCATCTGCTCAACGACGCCATTCGGAGCATCCCTGGGGTGACCGAAGTCGAGACATTTCTGTATTTGAAACTATCAAAGCAGACCTACACATGGGGGACGAAGTGACGTTGCACGAAATCATCTCTGACGGCATAGCCGTCAACGATCCGAAACACGAGAGCCATGCGTACTCCGAGCGTGCCCGGCGCAATCTGTGGTTGCAGATGTCGCGGATGGGTGCGTACTCGGAGTCCAATGAAGTACCGATCATCGTGCGCGGCGAGGGAACTCGCGTCTATGACGCCAACGGTGTCGAGTACTTCGATGGCCTGTCGGGCCTCTTTACCAATGCGCTCGGCCACGGTCGCGCTGACGTCGCCGACGCGGCTGCCGCGCAGATGAAGGAGTTGACCTTCTTCCCGCTGTGGACGTACGCGCACCCCGCGGCCATCCAATTGGCTGAGAAGCTGGCGAGCCTGGCCCCCGGCGACCTCAATCGAGTCTTCTTCACCACCGGTGGAGGCGAAGCGGTCGAGAGCGCCTGGAAGCTGGCCCGTCAGTACCACCGCTTGCGCGGCGAGACCGACCGCTACAAGGTGATCAGCCGCGACATCGCCTACCACGGCACCACCATGGGCGCACTGACCATCACGTCCCTCGAGAGCTATCGCACGCCCTTCGAGCCGTTGGTCCCCGGCGCCGTCAAGGTCCCGCCGACGAACTTCTACCGGGCGACCGAGCACGCCGACGACCTCGTGGCCTTCGGCCTGTGGTCGGCCGAGCAGATCGAGGAAGCCATCTTGCGCGAGGGGCCCGAGACGATCGCGGCCGTCTTCCTCGAGCCGGTCCAGAACGCCGGCGGCTGCTTCACACCACCCCCGGGGTACTGGCAGAAGGTTCGAGAGATCTGCGACAAGTACGGCGTCCTACTCGTCTCTGACGAAGTGATCTGCGCCTTCGGACGGATCGGAACGTGGTTCGGCGGTCAGAAGTACGACTACGTGCCCGACATCATCACCGCGGCCAAGGGCATCACCGCGGGCTACGCGCCACTCGGCGCGATGATCGTGTCCGATCGGATCGCCGAGCCCTTCCAACACGACGACACGGCTTTCCAACACGGCTTCACCTGGGCCGGCCACCCGCTCTCGTGCGCCGTAGCGCTCAAGACCATCTCGATCATCGAGAACGAACACGTCATCGAGAACGTTCAAGCGAACCAGGAGTACTTCCACGAGAGCCTGCTCGCGCTGCGTGACATCCCGATCGTCGGCGACGTGCGCGGGACCGGCTACTTCTGGGGCGTCGAGCTCGTGAAGGACCAAGAGACCAAGTTGGGTTGGTCGGGTGAAGAGGCCGAGCGTTTGCTGCGCGGCTACGTCTCGCCCGAGATGTTCCGCCGCGGGTTGATCTGCCGGTCCGACGACCGTGGCGACCCGGTCGTGCAGCTCGCGCCGCCGCTCATCTCCACGCGCGAGGACATCGACTTCATGGTCGGCGTGCTTCGCGAAGTCTTCACTGGAGCGGCCAAGCGGAATCACTGATGCGACCGCCAGCATCGCTCTGGTGGTCCACATTGCCCGAGGAGGTCGTCGCTCGACCATCGTTGAACGCACACGCAGACGTGGATGTCGCGATCGTCGGCGGCGGCTTCACGGGACTCTGGACGGCCCGGGAGATCCTTCGCCGCGATCCGAGCCTGCGCGTACTCGTCATTGAGAAGTCGGTGTGCGGTTTCGGGGCGTCGGGACGCAACGGCGGATGGGCCTCGGCCCTCTACCCCCAGAGCGCGGCCGCCGTGCGCGACGCCTACGGCGCCGACGCGGCGACGCACCTGCGACGAACGCTGGAGCGGGCGGTGGAGGACCTCGGGTCGGCGGCGGCGGCCGACGGCATCGACGCCGACTTCGTTCGCGGCGGCACCCTGGTGTTCGCGCGCGGCGAGGTCCAAGCCGCGCGCCTGCACGCCGAGGTCGACGAGCTACACGCCAACGGCGTGACCGATGTGCAGTGGCTCGACGAGGCCGAGGCGCGCGAACGTGGTGCCGTGGCGCACGCTTGCGGTGCGCTGTTCACCCCCCACTGCGCGCGACTGCACCCCGCGAAACTCGTCCGGGGGCTCGCCCGCGCCGTGGAACGTGCCGGCGCGACCATCGTCGAGGAGACGGCGGTTGCCCGGATCGTGGGGGGGGACGGTCAACGTCGCGCCACCGTTGTCACGACGAATGGCTCAGTCCACGCCACCTACGTGGTGCGCGCCACCGAGGGCTACACGCCGACCCTGCCCGGTGAGCGCCGCACGGTCGTACCGCTCTATTCGTTGATGATCGCCACCGAACCCCTACCCCGCTCGTTCTGGGACGAGGTCGGCCTGCGCAACTTCGAGACCTTCGCGGACGGCCGACACCTCGTCATTTACGGCCAGCGAACCGCCGATGACCGAATCGCCTTCGGTGGTCGTGGCGCGCCGTATCACTTCGGCTCGACGGTCGAAGCCCGTTTCGATCAGAGCTCGAAGGTCTTTACCCTGCTCGAGGCGACGTTGCGGGATCTGTTCCCGTCACTGTCCGGGTCGATCTCTCACCGCTGGGGTGGTCCCCTCGCGATGCCGCGCGACCACGAGCCCGCGGTGCGACTCGACCGCCACTCGGGACTCGCGAGCGTTGGGGGCTACACGGGCGACGGGGTCGTACTCAGCCGCGTCGCGGCGAGCGCCATGGCGGACTTGATCGTGGACCCCGAGGCCGACACCGAGTTCACGCGCCTACCCTTCGTCCAGCACCGGTCCCGACCCTGGGAGTACGAGCCGCTGCGCTGGGTGGGCATCAACGCGGGGCTCGGCGCCGCGACCTGGGCCGACCACCACGAGCGCCGACACGACACGCCCAGCCGCGCGAGCCGGTGGGTCGAGCGCTTGATGGGCTGAGTCAGTGCAGGATGTTCACCGCGCGAGCGGCGACCACCGCGATGGTGACCAGTGACACGATCGATTCAGACGCGAAGAGCGCCTTGGCGCGCGCGCTGAGGGGCATCGCGTCCGCGGGGGCGAAGCTGGTGCCGTTGGCGAAGGACGTGTAGAGATAGTCCGTAAAGCGCGGGTACCAGTCGGGGGGCGCGAGGTCGGGGTTCTCCATCTGGGGGAACTGGATGTCAGGCCACGCGGTCGTGTTGCCCGCCCGACGGTGCGGGCCACCACGGTCGATCTCCCAGAACCACAGCCCGTAGATGACGACGTTGGTGATCCAGATAGCGACAGCTGAATACACCAGTTCGCGACCTTGGGTGACGGCACTCGTGAGCAGATGGTGCACGAGCAGGGCCATCGACACCACGTTGGCCACGCTGATGAGCGCGATGAGGACGATCGTCAGGTGACGCACGACCGGGGACTCGTTGGGGTGCCGGTGGTGTCGCAGTGAGAGCGGGATGAGCGGCAAGACAATCAGCGTCGGGACGAGCCACCGAGGACCGATGACTAACCGACTCGGCAGAATCACGTAGAGGACGACGCACACGACGAGCGCCAGGGACGCCGGCCAACGTGGTTCGGGGTGGACGTCGCTCACGCCCGAAGACTAACTGAGCCGGATCTGACCCAGTGCGGCGACGTTCCTCGGTGCGAGCAGTGACGGTATCGACGACGACGAGCCGAACATCTTCTTCAGGATCGACTTCGTGACCGGCAGTACGTCCTTGGCCGATGGCGCGACGATCACGGCCGGCCGGTTGTAGGAGAGCACCGTCACGGTGATTGCCGCAGTGGAGCGCTTCGAGGAGACCGTGAGTCCGAGCCCCGTCAACTCACCCTGACTGCCCACCGAGATACTGAAGTCGACGGTCGCGAGCGTGGGCAGCGTCACGGGCAGGCCCGCCGGCGCGTGGATCGTCGTGTGATCGCGGTAGAAGTTGTACGTCGTCACCGAGCCCGACGTGGTGACGGTTTTACGGGTGTACCCCGAGATCAAGGCGATGTCGGGTTTGGTCATCTCCAGGGAGTACCCGTAGAGCGACGGCGTCTTCATCGGCGTGGATACCCACGAGCGTCCGATGATCGACTGGAGGTTCGAGAGGCCCGCGTAGAGGTGATGATCCACGAGTCGAAGGTCAGCGTTGATCGAGGAGAAGGCGAATGGCACCTGTACCGTGGCGTCGACGCTGTTGGTCACGAAATTGACGTTCACGTTGGCGTTCACCGAATAGGCCTGCCCGGTAGTGATCACCACGGCGAGGTCGGCCGATTTGGGTGGGTACCCGTTGAGTGCGAGTGCGTCGGTGTTAGTCGAGCCAGGATTCGTGTCGGTGGCGGCGACGACGATACCCGTCACCGTCAGCGCAAATGCGACTACGACCAGCGCGATAGCGCCCGAGCGCTTCGATAGTGCCATGCGTCCACCCTAGTGAGCCACGCGTAGGGCGTCAGCGCTCACGCCGTGCCAAGCAGCTCGATGAAGAGCTCGTGGGCGATATTACGCCCGCTCGCGATGAAGCCGATGCGCGAGGTCGCGTCACCGACGACGTCCGACGTGATCGCGGCGTAGGCCGTTGTGGCTGAGCCCTCCATCACGAGTCCCGAGTTCTCGGCGACCTCACGGACCCCGTGGCGGATCGCGACCTCGGGGACCAGTACAAGGGGCACGCCGTAGCGAGCGATGAGCTCATTGGTCACGGCGCCATCGTCGCCACCACCGGCCAGTCCGTCCGCGATTGTCTCGTGGTGCACGACCTCCTCCATTGGTGTACCTCGCAGGACGTGGTACATCGCGGCACTCTCCTCGGGCTGGACGCCGGTGATGCGCACGTCGCCACGGCCGTGGGCCTCGCGCGACAAGAGGATGCCCGAGATCAATCCGCCACCACCGACCGGTACGACAAGGTGCTCGAGGTCGGGGACCTGTTTGATGAGCTCGTCAAAGACCGTCGCCTGTCCCGCAATGACGCTCGTGTCATTGAATGGCGAAATATACCGGATGCCCCGATGGTCGGCTAACTCGAGCGCGTGGGCCTGGGCTTCGTCGTAGCTCGAACCCACTTGGATCAACTCGATGTCGTAGCGACGCAACTTCTGGACCTTCGCGATCGAGGCGTTCGCCGGTACGACGACCGTGGCGGGCACGCCGAGCAGCATGGACGCGTGGGCGATGCCGAGTCCGTGATTGCCGGCCGAGGACGTGATGACCGCACCCGACGGGTCCTCGCGGTGCGCCGAATCGATCGCGCTGAGCGCCCCGCGCACCTTGAACGAACCGGTGACCTGTAGCCCCTCCAGCTTCGCAGTGACCAAGCGGTCACGCATGTTCAACGTCACGGCCGGAGTGGGGTCGAGGTAGCGAGCAATGACCGCGCGAGCGGTCTCCAGCTGATCGGGTGTCGGCGCCGCGACGTGTCGAATCATGGGGGAACCTCCGCGTTCACCTTAGTTGGGAGGCCTCGCCCAGTTCAGTTCCCCACGGGTAAGGTCGGCCCGTGCACTCGGTACTCGACGTCGTCGTCCTGTCATCAGTCGCCTACGTCGGCACCATGTTCGACAACTACTTCGCCTTCGTCGCACAGCTCCTCGTCACCGAGCCCACGCGTTACCGCCGGGTATCAATCGCCCAGGCCGTCGGGGTCACGGCCCTGGTCATCGTGGCTGCGGCGGTCGGCTCGGTTCTGACCGTGGTGCCAGTCGAGTGGACCGGTCTGTTCTGCCTCGCACCGTGGTCGATGGCGTGGTTCCGGTGGCGCCACCGAGGCGAGCGCGCCTCCACGTCGTATCGACGTGGCGCGATCACCACCGCCGCGGTGACGATCGCACTGGGCGGTGACAACCTCGGCGTGTGGATCCCCCTGCTGCGCACTGATGGCGTCGCCGACGCGATCGTCACCGTCGTCGTGTTCGCGCTCTTCGAGGTGGTGTTCCTACTCAGTGCGCGGGCCCTGACCCGACACCCGCGCGTGAGCGCCTTCGGTGAGACCACGGCGCGGCGGCTCATTCCGTGGATCTATGTCGCCCTGGGGGTACTCATCCTCGTCGAGAGCGGACTGCTCTAGCCGCGGCGACCGGGGCCGACCGCTAGCGTCGGACCGTGTCAACGACGACCGCCAACCAGACGCTCAACCGGTTGACGGTCATCGTCGCGCTGCAGTGGATGGGCGCCACGCTCGGCCTGCCGTTGCTCCCCTTGTTCCTCGAGCACCGCGGTGGAACGCCCACCGTCATCGGCTTCATCATGGCGGCCTTCTTCGTCGCGGGCGTAGCCACCCAGTTCGCGCTCGGCCATCTCGCCGACCGTTTCGGGCGCCGTCCGATCCTGATCGCGAGTCTCATCGTCTACGGCCTGGCGAGCATGACCTACCTGCTACCGGTGGCGGCGCCGTGGTTCGCCCTGACTCGCGGCTTCCAGGGAGCCGCCGCGGGCGCCATCGAGGTCGCCTCGCTCTCGGCGGTATCGGCGCTGTTCGCTGAGTCCGAGCGGGGACGCGCCGTGTCACGAATCATGGCCGCGCAATTGCTCGGGATCGCGATTGGACCCGTGGTCGGCGTCGTCGCGTCGGTACGGACCCTGGGGTGGGCCTTCTTCGTCACCGGGGTCGTCAGCCTCCTCGCCGCGTTACAGACGAGTCGGATCTCACTGGGCGATGTCGTCGACTCGACGCTGCCCTTGCCGAGGCTCCAGTGGACGCCCCAGGTGCTCGGTGCGCTGACCGCAGCGAGTGCGACGGGCATCGCGATCGGCGTCTACGAAGCGTGCTGGAGCCTCTTGATGCACGCCCACCACGCGTCGACCCTGCAGATCCGCCTGAGTTGGACGCTCTTCAGCATCCCCTGGGTCGCGCTGAGTCGGGCCGGGGGCTGGCTCGCCGATCACGCGAACCGACGCGTGATTTCCTTCCTCGGGCTGCTCAACGTCGCGTTCTTCCTCTCGCTCTATCCCCACATCCACAACAATGTCGCGCTCCTGCTGCTCGGCTCGCTCGAGTCCATCGGCACGTCGCTGTCGATGCCGTCAATCTCGTCGCTCCTCACCCAGGGCGCTGAGTCACGCGAACTCGGGCGACGCCAGGGCCTCTACGCGACGGCCAACACCGCCTCGCTCGCGATCGCCGCGAGCGTGTCGGGCTACCTCTTCACGTTGAACGAGGCGCTGCCCTTCACGGTGATGGCCCTCGTGTCGGCGCTACTCACGCTGACGACGCTCGTGTGGTGGCGTAATGTGCGCGGCCACGTGCGCGCAGCGACGGCTAACTAACGTCACTTGATCCAGATCTGGTCCCATCGCGCCGAACCGAGGTCGGGGTTCAAGCAACGCGTCGTCCCATCGCCTGCAGTGGCGTAGGCCCAGTTCTCGATGTTGTCCCGTGCGGCCCATCCCGTAACGATGAAGGTGAGGAACAGGTACGGGATGTCCTTGGCAAACTGCTGGTTCACGGACGCCCATAGCGTGCGCAACTGGTACGAGTTAGCCGGTGAGGCGAGCGCGTTCAGCATGGCGCCCTCGACCAAGGGGTCGCCCAGGTGGGCGAAGTTGACCGCACCAGCGATGAAGGTGTTTGCCGGCAACGCCGTCAGTCCGAGTCCCCCCTGGGCCGGCGACGTCGTCGCCGGCTGCGAGACGAACCAGACGTAGTTGAGCGCCGGGTCGACCCCGCCGAACTGGATCCAGTCCGCACAGTCGAACTGGCCAACAATGACGTTCTGGATCAACGTTGACTGCGTGAGCGGTCGTGGGGTGACCGTGATGCCGACCGCCTGGAGCTGCTGGGACAGGAACGCGAAACCCTTCTCAGACGACGCGCTCCCGGCGATGTAGTCGAGGACGAAGCCCACCGTCGAGACGTTGTGCTTGCTCTTGTACGCGTCGACCAGCGACTTGGCCCGCTTCGGGTCATAGGACGGGTAGTGCGGGTTACGGTAGTAGGGCGACGAGGACTTGTAGATGCCATCGGAGACCGGCTGGACGCCACCCGCGACGACCTTGTGGAAGGTCTTGCGGTTGATTGCCATCGCGCAGGCCTGACGGATCGTGACGTCGTTCAACACCGGCTTCAACTTCGTGTTCCAGGTGAGCGTGGACGGATCAACGGCGCCCATCGTCCCTTCGTAGTCGGCGAGTTGGACCTGCGTGGGCACGGCCTGGCCCTTCTCGATGTACGACAGCGCGCCGGGGACGCCGGCGGTGGCGAACTCACCGGCCCACGCGAAGTACTGGTTCATCGTGCCCGTGGTGTTGACGATGAGGCACAGCGAGTCGGGGTTCGTCGGGTCGTTGATGTCGGTGCGATAGGTGATGCCCTTCATCGTCTCGAGATTCGCCACGCTCGCCCCGTCCTGGGTCAGGATCATGTCAACCTGGCCCGACTGCAGGGCGAGGTTACGGGTCGGGTCGTCAGGAATCGTGCGGAACGTGACCCCGTCGAGGTACGGCAACCGGCGGTGGTGGGCGTCCTTGCGCCAGTAGCGAGGATTGCGTACAAACTTGGACTCGTAGTTGATCTGCCACGACTCCACCATGAACGGACCTGTACCGATGGGCTTGCCGGTGTAGCTGGGCGAGAAGGTGCTCGGGTGGGCCATGTACGCGGTCTGCTGCTCACAGAGCGCGCCATAGGGAAATGTCGAGTAGGCGATGACCAAGTCGAACTTGACGGCGTAGTCATTCACCTTGGTGACCGAGGCGATGATGGGACGGATCGCGAGCCCGACCGTCGGGTCGGCGGCCGCGGCGTTGAAGTTAGCCACCACGATGTCCGCGTTGAACGGGTCGCCGTTGGAGAACGTCACGCCCCGGCGCAGTACGACGGTCCAGGTCTTGTAACCGTTGCTCGGCGTCGCCGAGAGCGCGAGCATGGGCAGCCAGGTGCGACCGTTCGCCGACGAGACGAAGAGCGCGTCATAGAGCGCGTTGGCCACGCAGAACCCCGAGGAGTCCATCTTGCCCTGCGCGCCGTTGAAGATGTGGTAGTTCGGCACGTCCGAGACCAGACCCACCCGCAGGGTCCCGCCCAGTTTTGGCTTACCGAGATTGATCCCGGCCGCCGCGCCAGCCGCGGTGGCGAGCAAGTCGTCGACAACCGTTCCCGCCATCGCGATACCGCCCACCGTCGCCGCCGAATGAGTAAGAAACGTCCGCCGATCCATCCTTGAAGTCATTGTCGACATCCTCTCGCACCAGGATCCAGCGGTCTGCCGAGTCCCCCCTGCCGGTGAACCTAGCAATCCCGACCGACAAAACGGTGGCGGAACCGTGCTTCTTTGACTGTGACCACTCTCAGGGGTCACGCCCTCGTCGACGAAATATCAGGGTCCAGGTGGCGGGAGGAACCACCTGGACCCTGACGAATGTGACGATGGCCGTCAGTGGGCCATCATGTCCCCGCCAGGTCGAAAGGGCCCGACGGCGTCCGGTGCACCCGGTGTCCAGCCCGGCGCACCTGGTGCAATACCCATTGCTGGCGCGGGCCCGACGTCGACGGTGACGGCGTCCAGGGTGGTGTGGTCAGCGCCGACCGTCCCGTCGGCGCCGATCACGGTGCCGGTCGTCACGTCACTCAAGGCGGCACTCACGCCCGCCTTCACGTAGGTCGTTGTGCCGCTCACCTGAATGGTTCGATAGAAGCCTTGGCGATCACTGATGGTGATGGTGTCACCCGCGACCGATACGACCGTCCCCGCGACGTGCGCGAGGTCGATCTCGATGGCCGCTGCGGTCGTCACGCTCGTCATCGAGGGACGGACCTGGACTCGCTCGCCCACCGCGAGGGCGGACGCCGCGGCGCGCGTGCGCCCTTCGTTCACCGTGGTCGACGGTTCGATCGCGTAGGTCGATGAGGTGCCGTCGAAGTGGCGCACTGTGATCGAGTTCGAGCTCACGTTGGTCACGACGCCACCCGGCGCGTCGCTCACGGGTGCTGCGGCCGGAACGATAACGATGGTTGCGGCGGTCTTGGACCCCGCCGAGGCGACCATCACGGCGACGTTCTCGCCGACGGCCAGACTGGCGGCGGTGGCGGCGGCCCCGTCCTTACGAACGACGGTCGATCCCGTAAGGGCATAAGTGGTGGTGGCGCCACCGGGGTCTTGCACCGTGATCGAGGTCGAGCTGACGGCTGTGACCGAGCCGACGACGCCGAGGTCGCCGAATGGACCACGGTCGCCCGCGTGGGCCACCCCGGACATCGACGTCGGGGCCTTGGTCGCCGTCGACCCGGCATTGGATGCGGCACCGGCGACGCTTATGCCGGTCGCCAGCGCACTGATCGCGACCACGGTCGAGACGCCGGCGCGTCGGCCGATCCGGTGATTCTTCTTGGCGGACATGGTTGCCTGCTTTCTGTCTCGAGAGGGAGGGCGAGACCTGACCATCCTGCTGACGCTGTCTGAGGACTCCGTGTGCTCGCGTTAAGACCTCGCTAAATCTCGGCTGACGGAGGTCGCCACGGCAAAGCACCCTTCGGGAGCCGCCATCGGGCAGACTGGCTCCGTGCGACTAGCCCCTCACGGAGCCGTACAGGTGAGACACATCTATTAGGGAGGACCACGAACGTGGCGTCGACGTTGGAATCACACGACGGCTCGGTAGAAGACCAGCCGTTTCACATAGAGCAGCACGGGATTGACTTCATACCCGAACAGGAACGATGGGCGACCGCCCGCAACATCGGTGCCATGTGGACGGGATCGGCGGTCAACGTCGAGTACTTCATCTACGGCGCGATCCTCATGGGTTTCGGGTTCAGCTTCTGGACCGCACTCAGCCTGATCGTCCTCGGCAACCTGTCCTTCTTGCTGCTCGGGGTCGCGTCGCTGCAGGGTCCCGAAACGGGCACCACGGCGTTCGCGATCAGTCGCGCCCCCTTCGGACTGCGCGGCTCGCGCGTCGTGAGCTTCTTCAACTGGATCACCCAGCTGGGCTTCGAGACCGAGGGACTCATCCTCATCGTTGGCGCGGCCATGGTCCTCTTCCAGATGGCCGGCATCCACGTGAGTAGCCCGTTCAAGGTGATCCTGATCATCCTCGCCGCAGCCATCCAGGCGGTCATGCCCTACCTGGGCCACGCGACGATGGTGAAGATCCTGCGCGCACTGATTATCCCCTTCGTGGCGATCTTCGTCCTGTTCGCGATCTTTGACGTGAAGCACGGCTCGGTGCACTTCAAGGGGTTCCTCGGTGGATGGGAGCTCTACACCGCCGGCCTCGCCTTCACCATCGCCCTATCGGGGCTCGGCTGGACCGAGTGTGGCAACGACTACACCCGCTACCTACCCCGTGACACCAAGAAGGGCGCCGTGGTCGGGTGGGTCTTTCTCGGTACCGCGTTGCCCGAGATCGTGCTGATGACCCTCGGGGCGCTCACGTACACCTTCATCTCCTCGAGCGCACAGGTCCAGGCCTGGAACAGCTCCAACCCGCTGCAGGCGCTCTACGGCCAGCACTTCATCCCCACCTGGGTCATCGCGGTCTTCCTCGTCTTCGCGATCGTCCAACTCTTTGGGATCAACTCCCTGGACCTCTACAGCTCCGGCGTCTCGGTCCAGGCGATGGGAATCCACCTCAAGCGCTACCAGGCGGTCGTGATGGACAGCATCATCGCGGGCCTGCTCACCATCTACGCGATGTTCCAATCGACCTTCTCGCTGTACATGAAGGAGTTCGTCGGGGTCATCATCGTGTGGATCGCGCCGTGGTTCGGGGTCTACATCATGGACTGGATCCTTCGCGGGTTCCGCTACAACCCCGCCGAGCTACAACGCACCGACCGCGACGGGCTCTACTTCGGGGGTAAGACCGGAGTCAACTGGAACGCGATCGTCGCCTTCGTCGTCGGGCTCGTCGCCTCGACCATCGCCTACTCGAAGGCGCCGCCGCCGGTGAACTTCCCCTTCCACTGGATGACGCCCGTCTCCAACCACTTCGGTGCCTTCTATTGCGCGGGGACGACAAGCGCAAACTGCGGGCCGGCCGGCTGGTTCGGCGGGGCCGACTTTTCCATCCCCTTCGGGATCCTCGTCGCCGCGATCCTCTACTTCATCTTTGAGAAGGTCACCGGCTACGTCGGCATGCAGGTCGCGCGCCAGAAGGAGCTTGAGCCGAACCGCTAACCGGCACTGGCCACGAAAGAGCCCCGGGCCACATGGCCCGGGGCTCTTTCAACGCGTGCGCCGTGGCGCGACTACTTGTCCTGTACCTGAATCCTCACCGAGGCGGCGACAAAGGACGTGGGCGTCGAGGTCGACGCCGGGGTCACGTTCACGCGCTCACCCTTGGTCACACTGGTCGAGGTGATCAGTGTCGACGTGTGATTCATCATCACCGAAGTCGTCGGCGTGAAGAACACCGTGATCGATCCGCGGTCACGGTTGGTCACCACCATCGACGTAATACCGTTGACGGAGTACACCACACCCTCAATCGGGTGGATCTCGGTCGCCTGAACCCGAACCGAGGCGGCGACGAAGTTACCCGGCGTCGAGGTCGATGACGGGGTCACGTTCACACGCTCACCGACGACGAGGTTCGCTGGCGTCATCGGTCCCGACGCGTGCTCCATCGTGATGACGGTGGTCGGCGCGAAGTCGACGGTGACCGTCCCACTGTGGCCAGTGTTGACCACCATCGATGTGACGACGCTGTTCGTCGTCCCGAACGAGGCGATCGTCCCTTCAACGTGGTGAACTTCTGGCACCTGGATCTGGATCGCGGCGGCCACAAAGTCACCCGGCGTCGAGGACGACGACGGGGTGACGCTGACGCGCTCACCGGCTTGGAGGTTGGTCAGCGTCAAGGGACCCGACGCGCCCTCCATCGTGACTGCGGTATTCGGTGTGAAGTTGACGGTCACTTGCCCGCTGTCGGGGGTCGTCACGACCATCGACAAGATGCCATTGACCGAGAACACCACGCCTTCGATGTGGTGGATCTCAGGCACCTGGATCTTCACCGATGTGGCCATGAAGGGCGCGAGCGACGAGCCCGAAACGGGAGTCACGCTCACGCGCTCACCGGCTGCGAGATTGGCCAGCGTCAGTGGCCCCGACGCGTGCTCCATCGTGACCGCGGTGCTCGTCGACAAGTCCACTGTGACCAATGTGTTCTGACGTGTGGTCACGACCATTGATAGTGGGCTGCCCGATGGTCCAGTCAGTGAACTGATCACACCTTCGATGTTGCGGATGCCATGATGCCCATGGTCGTGGTTCGCGTGATGCGCGTGGGTGAGCTCAAGTGCACCCCGTGCGTTAATCGCAGCTCCAGTCCCTGATGCCCCTGCGATGGCTGCGCCACTGGCTACCAGTGCGGCGATTGTGGCGGCGGCGACGGTGCCGCGGCGTACCGCCTTCATTCGAGTGATCCGGTTCATAAAACCCTTCCTTTGGTTGACACGTTGTAACCATCACCATTGTCGCGGCTCACCTTTAGAACTCTCTGTGCACAGCGTGAGCAACCACTGAAAATCCAAGGAAACGGTTCACGCAGGAAGTGAGCGTCCCCAGACAATCGCTGTCTAGCCCAGCCAATCCTCGCGCAGTCCACCGTTCTCATCAGGGTGAAAGACCGGGATCGCGCCGAGAGACTGGACCATCGCGGCGTCTTCACCCAATGATGTGCGCCACACCGATGCCTCGGTGACCAGGGTGCCGATCGCCACCACGTTCGCGTTGATCCGGCGAAGCAGTCGAAGCGCCGCACCTGTTGAAGCCCCCGTTGAGATGACATCGTCGACGATCGCCACCCGCTTACCGGCCACATCACCGATCCTCGCCCGGTCAAAGAGGAGTCGCTGGTCGGCGTCGGTGGTGATTGACCGCACAGACTCGGTGACGGCGTCGGCGAGGTGGATCTTGGGCGTCTTGTGCAAGATCACGTATTGATCGAGTCCGAGGTGCCGTGTCACCTCGACGGCGAGCGGTATGCCCATCGTCGCGACAGTGGCGACGATGTCGACGTCGTGGGGTTCGAGCAAGCGAGCCAGCTCCTCGCCGGCTCGCGACATGAACTGCACCCCCATGTCAACGGTGATGAGTAGCGCGAGGGACAGGTCATCACTGAGCGGCACCACCGGCAACGACACCCGCTGTGAGCCGATTTCCACCTCGTACGTGCGCCGTTCCACGGTGGTCGAGCATACTGAGCCCATGACTGTTGCTCCGACACCACTGGACCACGACCTCGCGCGACGCATGCTCGCGACAGCGATCGACGAGGCCAAGCGCGGCCTCGACGAAGGTGGCATCCCCATTGGCGCCGCGCTCTTCACGCGAAGCGGCGAACTTCTCGGCGCCGGCCATAACCGTCGCGTCCAGGAGGATGACGCGTCGGTGCACGCCGAGACCGACGCCTTCCGACGCGCGGGTCGACGACGCGATTACCACGACACCGTGATGGTCACCACCCTCTCACCGTGCTGGTACTGCTCGGGTCTGGTGCGCCAGTTCAACATTGGCGCGGTCGTCATCGGCGAGGCGGCAAACTTCGTTGGCGGTCATGAGTGGCTGGCCGACCTCGGCGTCGAAGTGGTCGTCTTGGACGACCCGACCTGTGTTCAGTTGCTCGGCACCTTCATCCACGACCACGCCGAACTCTGGAACGAGGACATCGGCGAGTGATCAGCGAACCGGCGGACCGAAGAGTCGGTCACCGGCGTCACCCAGCCCGGGCGTGATGTAGCCCGAGTCGGTGAGCTCCTCGTCGAGGGCAGCGGCCACGATGGTCACGTCGGGGTGACGTGAGAGCACGAAGTCGACGCCGGGTCGTGCCGCGATCAGGCATAACACGGTGGCGTCCGTCGCGCCCCGAGTTCGCAGCATGGACAGCACCATGTCAAGTGATCCACCGGTGGCGAGCATCGGGTCACAGATCACCACGTGAGCGTCGACGAGCGACTCGGGCAGACCGTCGAGGTAGACGTCGGGCAGCAACGTCGTCTCGTTACGTCGCAATCCCACCAGACAGACCCGCGTGTGGGGCAGCACCTCTTGGACCGCGGGGCTCATGCCGAGCCCCGCTCGCAGGATCGGCACGATGACGTACTCGGTGTCCACCTTCACGGCGGGCGCGCCCGAGGCGACGGGTGTGTCAACAGTGGTCGACGTGGTCGGCGTGTCCCGGAACGCCTCATAGGCAACGAAGCGGGAAATCTCGCGCGCAAGTCGCAAGAAGTCGGCGTTAGACGTCGCGCGGTCGCGTAACTGACGGACCTTGTCGGCGACGATGGGGTGATTGACGACGAGTGGCGTGGGCACGTCGTCACACTACGTCGCGACGTGATCGTGCGTCGCTTCCACGGTCTGAGGTGCAGGTGGCACCCGGTACGCTGCATCAGTGACTTTGCAGGCGAACGGATCGATCGACGTCGATCGGACCGACAGTGACCCTCTCGGCGGGGTCTACTCCTCGTACCGCGGTCCACGCGCGCAGATCTCTCGTGACCACTCGCTGCCCTGGTGGCGCCGGATACTGCCCGTCATCTCGTCGCACCGGGTCACTTTCACGGTCGCGATCAGCCTCTCGTTCGTCAGCCTCGTCTTCCAGACCCTGGTGCCCAAGCTGCTGAACGGCGCGATCGACCGCTCCCTCGTCAAACACGTCGCCAGCCTGCACACCGCAGTCGTCGAAATCCTGGTCGTGGGCGTCATCGCCGGCATCACCGGCATCGTGTCGCGCCAGTACGTCTTCAAGACCGCCTACAACGTCGAGGCCGACCTGCGCTCGCTGATCTACGAGCACCTCGCTTGGCTCTCGTTCAGCTTCTATGACCGCGTCCAGTCGGGACAGCTGATCAGTCGGGCCAACAGCGACATCCGCAGCGTCCAGATGTACTCCACCTTCGCGCCGCTCATCGTCGTGCAGAGCTTCATCGGCGTGATCGCCTTCGGCTTCATGCTCTCGATCAACGTGGTCTTGGCGCTCGTGGCGATGATCGTGATGCCGATTCTCTACTTCGTGGGGATCAAGATGCGCCGGGTCATGTTCCCGATCTCCTGGATCACCCAGGCCCGACTCGCCGAGGTCGCGACCATCGTCGATGAGAACGTGAACGGCGTGCGCGTCGTCAAGTCCTTCGCCCAGGAGGAGGCCGAGGTCAATCGGCTCGCCGACGCGGCCGAACGAGTCGCGTGGGCCTATATCAAGGACGCCCAACTGCGCGCCATCTGGTCGCCGTGGGTCCAGAACCTGCCCCAGCTCGGACTCGCGCTCGTACTGTTCTTCGGTGGCTGGATGGTCATCGACGGGCGTCTCGGCATCGGCGCCATCCTCGCCTTCAACGCGTACCTCCTCATGCTCCAGGCACCGTTCATGATGCTCGGCCAGCTCGTGATGATGGGCCAGCGCGCCAAGGCGAGCGCCGAGCGGATCTTCGAGATCCTCGACGAGAACCCGACCGTCACCGAACGGCCCGGGGCCTATGACCTCCTGGATGTCGCCGGACGCATCGAGTTCGACCACGTGAGCTTCGCCTACGGCGACGGGCCCGACATCCTGGCCGACTTCGACGCCGTCATCGAACCCGGCGAGACCGTGGCGATTGTCGGACGAACCGGGTCGGGCAAGTCCACCGTGGCGCGCCTGCTCACGCGGTTCTACGACGCAACCGAAGGTGTGGTCCGTATCGACGGCCACGACGTGACCGACCTCACGCTTCACTCCCTGCGCACCGCGGTCGGCGTAGTCATGGACGAGCCGTTCCTCTTTTCGATCTCGATCCGCGACAACATCGCCTACGGCCGTCCCGAGGCGACGATGGACGAAGTGATTGCGGCGGCTCGAGCGGCGAATGCGGCCGAGTTCATCGAGCGACTCCCCCACGGCTACGACACGGTGGTGGGCGAACGGGGTTACACACTCTCGGGCGGCCAGCGCCAACGGATCGCCATCGCGCGCACGCTGCTCGTCAACCCGCCGGTGCTGATCCTCGATGACGCCACGAGCGCGATCGACGTCCACGTCGAGGCGGGGATCCACGAGGCGTTGGCGAACCTCTTGGAACAGCGCACGACGATCGTGATCGCCCACCGCATCTCCACGATCGCCCTGGCCCAGCGCGTACTCGTCCTGGACGGCGGTCGCGTCATCGCATCGGGAACCCACGAAGCCCTGCTCGCCACTGAGCCGCTCTACGCCCAAATCCTCGCCCAGGCCACGACGGACGGTGCGTGATGGCCTGGGGCGGCGGATTCGGCGGGTTCGGTGGCGGCGGTCACCGCAGCGCCACTGACAACGGGCTGCCCTTTGGGGGGATCCCCAGTGAGTTGATGGGCGAGGCGACCAAGCTGCTCGCCACCGAGCCACACCACGAGCCCGCGAACCTCGCCTTCACCCAGCGCCCCTCGGCGAAGGAACGCCAACGCCTCAGCCTCGCGCGCCTCGTCGGACGCTACCCGGGCTACCTCTACGGCGGCTCATTGCTCGTCATCGCCATCAGCTTGGTCCTCCAGGCCGGCCCGAAGCTCACCGAGTACGCGATCAACCACGGCATGGTCCCCGGCCACCATTCGCTCGGAGTCATCGCCATCTGCGGCGCGCTCTACCTCGTTTTGGCGCTCGCGAGCGTCTACCTCCAGCGCGCCCAGGTCGACGTCACCGGTCGACTGGCGTCGCGAGTCATGCACGACCTGCGCATCCGGGTCTTCACCCACCTCCAGCGACTCAGCCTGGGCTTTTTCACCGACGAGAAGGCCGGCGTCCTCATGAGCCGGATGACCAGTGACATCGAGAACCTCCAACAGCTCGTCCAGGACGGCATCAGCCAGTTCGCGATCCAGGGACTCACCATGGTGGTCATCACCGTGATCCTGTTCACGACCAACGTGACTCTCGCATCTTGGACGGTCCTGCTCGTCGTGCCGCTGCTCTTCGTCTTCTCCATCTGGTTCCACCGCGCGAGCGAACTCGGCTACCTGCGCACCCGTGACCGGATCGCGAACGTACTCGCCGACCTGTCCGAGTCGCTCTACGGCATCCGCGTCGTGACGGCGAACAACCGCCAGCGTCGCAACATCCGCAACCACCGCCACGTCGTGGGCGCCTACCGCGACGCCAACCTCTACACGGGGCGCGTCAGCAGCATCTACGGCCCGTCCACGGTCATGATCGGCATCCTCGGTCAGGGTCTCCTGCTCGCCATCGGCGGCCGACTCGTGCTCGAGCACAAACTCACCATTGGTGCCCTGATCGCCTTCTTCCTCTACCTCAACCGGTTCTTCTCGCCCATCCAGCTGCTCGTCCAGCAGTACAACGCACTCCAGCAGGGCCGCTCCTCGATCACGAGGTTGCGCGAACTGCTCGAGACCCACCCGAGCGTGGACGAGGACGAGGACGCGACGGACCTCGGTCTCGTCGAGGGCCGGATCACCTTCGACCACGTGAGCTTCGGTTACGACCCCGACCGCCCGGTGCTCACCGACGTCGATTTGGAGATCGCCCCCGGGGAGTCCGTGGCCTTCGTCGGTCCGACCGGCGCGGGCAAATCAACGATCGCGAAGCTTGCGAACCGCTTCTATGACCCGACCTCGGGTCGGGTGCTCATCGACGGCGTCGACGTGCGAGGCGTGACGCTGCACTCGCTGCGCTCCCAGGTCGGTGTGGTGCCCCAAGAGCCCTTCCTGTTCGCGGGATCGATCCGGACCAACCTCGCTTTCGGCCGCCCCGAGGCGACCGACGAGGAGATCGAACGGGCGATCGACGTCGTGGGACTACGCGACCTGGTCGACCGGCTGCCCGACGGTATCGGCACTGAGGTCCACGAGCGCGGCCAGACGCTCTCGGCCGGCGAGCGACAGCTCCTTGCGCTCGCGCGCGCCTTCCTCGCGGGACCACGTATCCTCATCCTCGACGAGGCGACGTCCTCCCTCGACTTGCAGAGTGAGACCATCGTTGAACGGGCGCTGGACCGGATTCTCGAAGGTCGTTCCGCGATCCTCATCGCCCACCGACTCACCACGGCCCAGCGGGCGGACCGTATCGTGGTCGTCGATCACGGCGGCGTCGTCGAGTCGGGCACGCCGAGCGAACTGCTCACCGCCGGGGGCGCCTACGCGACGATGTTCGCCGCGTGGCTCGCCTCGGGTGGCCGTGACGCCAGCCGCGGCGCCTCCTAGTCGACCATCGCTCGCACGGCCTCGATCAAGGACGCCGCACTCTGGCCAGGCTGGGCGAGGGGGTGGACCTGCAAATGGGTGACCCCCGCTTCGGCGAAGGCCGCCACCCGTTCGGCGATGTAGCTCGCAGGACCGCACAGCGTGGTCAGTTCGAGGAACTCGGCCGGCACCGCCGCCTCGGCCTCACGCTTCTTGCCCGCCAGGTAGAGGTCCTGGATCTCGGCCGCCTCGCGTTCGAAGCCGTAGCGGATGGCGAGCTCGTTGTAAAAGTTCTTGCCCTTGGCGCCCATCCCGCCCACGTAGAGCGCCACCATCGAGCGCTGCAGTTCGCGCAGCGCGACGATCTCCTCGCCCTCACCGATGGCGAGCAACCCGCCCGCCGTGATCATCAGCTCGCCGAGCGCCGGGTCGCGCTTGGCCCGACCCGCGGCCAGCGCACCGCCCCAGACGTCCTTCGCGCGTTCGGGGATGAACAGGATGGGGATCCACCCGTCGGCGATCTCGGCGGTGAGCGACACGTTCTTCTCGCCCAGTGACGCGATCCACACCGGTATCGCCGGTCGCACCGGGTGGGCGATGATCTTGAGCGGCTTGCCGAGTCCCGTCCCCTGCTCTGGCGGCAGGGGCAAGGTGAAGTGCTTGCCGTGATGTTCGAGGGGCGCCTCGCGGCGCCACACGTCACGACAGATCGCCACGATCTCGCGGGTACGCCCGAGCGGGTCGACGTAGGGCACACCGTGGAAGCCCTCAATGACCTGAGGGCCCGAGGCGCCGAGACCGAGGTGGAACCGCCCGTCTGAGAGCGCGTCGACGCCCGCCGCCGTCATCGCGATCAGGGTCGGCGTGCGCGTGTAGATCGGCAAGATCGCCGCGCCGATCTCGACCCGTTCGGTGAGTGCCGCGAGGTAGCCCATCAGCGACGGGCTGTCGAACCCGTAGGCCTCGGCCACCCAGACGAGGTCGAGGCCCGCCCGCTCCATCTCGGCCACGTCCGCGGCCGCCTGCTTGAACCCGCCCGCGTAACTGAGCGTCGTAGAGATCTTCACGCCTGTCCCTTCACCCGAATTGTCAGCGTACCGGACCGTGACGCACTCGTCCGGGTTGCGTGTCCTACGCTGGTAGTGAGGGCGCCAAGGCTCTCACCGAGAGCAAAGGCTGGTGACAACGTGGTCACACGTCCCAATGAAGCACCCCCGCACGAATTCAATCCGTGGTTGCGCGTGGTATCGCTGATCGAGGAGGCCGGGCATCTGCTCGGGCTGCACGATGACATGATCACAAGGATCGTCACACCCGAACGGATACTCGAGGTCGCCGTACCCGTGCGAATGGACGGCGGTGACGTGCGGATGTTCACGGGCTGGCGCATCCAACACGACACCTCACGGGGCCCGGGCAAGGGCGGCATCCGCTTCCACCCGAGCGTGAACGCCGATGAGATCGCCGCACTGAGTGCGGACATGTCGATCAAGTGCGCAGTGGTCAACATCCCCTACGGCGGAGCCAAGGGCGGCGTGCGCGTCGACCCGGCGACGCTCTCGCGCGGCGAGCTCGAGCGGCTCACCCGCCGCTACGCCTTCTCGATCGCGCCGATGATCGGACCCGACCGCGACATCCCAGCCCCCGACATCAACACCGACTTCCAGGTGATGAGTTGGATCATGGACACGGTCTCGATGCTGCGCGGCCACAACACGCCCGGCGTCGTCACCGGCAAGCCACTCTCGATCGGCGGCAGCCTCGGCCACGCCGGGGCCACGTCACTCGGCGTAACCATCGTCACGACGGCGTTGCTCCAGCGCATGGGCCGCATGGCCAACGAACAGCGCGTCGTCATCCAGGGCTACGGCAAAGTCGGTGCCCCGCTGGTCAAGTTGCTGAGCGACCGCGGCATGAAGGTCGTCGGCATCGCTGACGTGCGCGGCGCGATCCACGTACCCGACGGGATCAACCCCTCGACCCTGGCGGCACACTTCGCCGAGGCCGGCACGGTAGTCGGCTACCCCGGCAGTGAGACGATCCCCGCCGAGGACCTGTTCACGCTGCCCAGTGACATCGCGATCCCCGCGGCACTCGGCGGTGTCATCACCGAGCAGGTCGCCGAGACGATGAGCGCTTCAATCATGGTCGAGGCCGCCAACGGTCCCACGACCGGCGAGGGCGCGGCGATCCTCGCCAGCCGCAACGTCCCGGTTATCCCCGACGTCCTCGCGAACGCCGGTGGCGTCGTGGCCTCCTACTTCGAGTGGGCCCAGGATCTCCAGGGGTTCATGTGGGAGCCGGAACTCTTCCAGCAGCGCCTCGAGAAGACCATGAGCGACGCCTTCAACCACATCTGGAAGCGCCACCAAGAACTGAACGTGACCCTGCGCGAGACGGCGATCGCCGTCGGAGTAGAGCGCATCGCCGAGGCGACAGAGGTCCGGGGCCTGTTCCCCTGATCGACGAGCCTCGTTGGTAAAGGGCCAACGAACGAGTCAATTCCTGTTTGAAGACCATCAACGAGCCCGGGACGCCGATATCCGGCGTCCCGGGCTCTCTTTTACTGGCTCTTCAGGTTTCAGCGAGGTCTGGTCACCTGACCACGTCCGTGCTCGCGACTGTTGCCCGCCGGGGATCGACCCAATTAGGGAACCTTCGCCCGAAGTCGTAAATGTCGCTGGTTTCAGCTGTCGGGCGTGACCGCATCCAATCGGCCCAGAACCTCTGACGTGTTCACGCCGAGAGCACCCAGCAGCACCGCCGCAGGATCGGGTGGTTGGAGAGCGAGGATCTGGGCCAGCACCTCGGGGCCGGTGACCTGGAACTTCCGATGACCCTTGGGCTTGTACGCTTCCTCCAGCACTTTCTTTGCCGCGGGCGTCATGCGTAAGCGATCTTTTTTTGCGACGTCTCTGATCCTCGGCTTCTTGGGCACGGTGTGCATCGGCAGTGCGGGAGCATCGACGCCGGACCCCAGGCCCAGGGCGCCCAGGGCTTCGCGATCGAGCGACTCAAGAGCCTCGCGAGCTTGTTGCAGGTTGACGCCCAGCACAGCTTCGATCGAGGGATCTTCAAACAAGGCAAGCAAAATCTGGTCGGTGCCAGTTCGTCGATCACCTCGGCGGCGAGCCTCCTCGCTGGCCTGCAGATAGATTGCCCAGGCGTGAAGCGTCTCTGGCGCAACGGGCTCGGTGGTCATGATGACTCCTTGTTGTATTTGGTGTGCACGGATTGCCGCGTGACACCCAAGGCGTCTCCGATCTGCTGCCACGACCAGCCCTTTTCCCGGGCCAACGCGACGTGGTTCGCTTCGACCCTCTCAGCCAGCCGATGGAGCGCCAACGAGGCGCGAAGCCCAATTGCCGGGTCATCCGACGAGAGATTCACGCTGAAGTTCTCGGTGTCCACGCCTGTCAGTATAGACTGACACTACCAATGTGTCAACCTAAACTGACACAACCCATCGCCATACCGGAGTGCCCCAGATGGCCGGATCAGTGAGGCACATTCCGGTCCAGCTTCTATCGAGAGCTAACTTTCGCAAGCGGCTCACCCACTGAAGTCCGAAGTGCCCGATTACTCCTCGATTCGGTGCTCCGACACGGAACGGTCGGGACGCGCCAGGCCCTCGTACAGCGCACCCGCGGCCACGATCACGACCATCACCAACAGGGTCACCCAGCCGTAGTTGAAGAGTAAGCCGCGACCACTCGTGATCGAGCTCGGCCACACAATGTTGAGCAACATCAAGAACAGATAGGCCGCACCACCGA
>JAJYSP010000010.1 GCA_021793515.1 Actinomycetes bacterium
CTCGGCGTCTGGCCCACCAAGATCTCACGGATTGAGCGTGGACTCGACCACGACGGTGAATTCGTGGAGCTCTACCGGGCGTGGCTCAACGAACATTTGGCGGCTTGACAAACATAGGAGCTTCATCAGCCGAGGTGGGTGGCGATCTCCCTGGCAACCTGGGATGGTGCGAAGGCAACACCTTCTGTCACGACCCGACCCTCTGAGGGGTCGATCACGGTATACGACGGCGCAGCCACGATTCGTGCCTGCGCCATCCATTCCGGAGCCACCAGGACACGACCTGCCGAAACGACGTCCTCCACGAACGGCGTCGCGCTGACGAGCACGACGTCGAGGCCATCGAACGCAGCCAGCGGGCCGCTCAAGAAGTCGCGACAACCATCGCAGTTCGGTTTGACCGCGAGCACGATCGTTCGTTGAGTGAACGTCACGGTGACGCGCACCCCCCGCGAGTCGACACCCGTCAGCGATAACGGTACCGGCCGTTGCGCCGGTCTATCGAAAGAGTGCAATCCCAACGCGTCTCAGGTCGAGGCGCCGTCGAACGCCTCGACTCCTCGACCGTGGCCACACCACCGACACGTGACGGACTCGACCGTCGTGGCGATGACTTCGGGTTCCTCGATCGTCAACTCACCGCCCACCGTGTAGTGATGGAAGGAACGGACTGACGTCGTCTCCACGACGTCAAACCGGGTCAGATTGCCGCACGCAGTGCAGCGATAGCGAGTAGGCACATCTCTACGGTATCGGTTCGCGACGCAACCGCGTCACGCCCGCTCCCAGCCGTACCCGGGTGCGTCGGTACTCTGCCACGGGAACGGCGGATCCACGACGTCGTCGTACCCCCACGGCGACTCGGGTCGTCGAGAACGCTCGGCCTCAATCAGTCGAACGAGCGCCGCGGGGTGACGAATCGTCCCGACCAGCCACGGCCCCGCGACGGTCTCAACAACGACGTCACCTCGGGCGGCGAGCCGCCCGCCCAACCCCTGCTGCGTGCGAACTAGTACGACATCACGGAGTTCCACGCTCGTGCGCACTCGCCTGATCGCGCCGTATTCGACGACCAAGCGCTGTGAGGTGACGTGAATCTTGTGGGACCGCCACCGCCACGCGCGCGTCGCCACGAGCACCAAGACTGGCCCAACGAGAATGACGTAGAGCAGGCCTTGATACCGTTCGAGACCGTGCACGGAGTCGACGGCGTATCGAATCGACGTCGCCAACGCGAGGGCCAAGATGGTGGGACGAAGAACGCCGTGAGACACGGGAGTTACGGAGATCACCCGCTGTTCCCCGTCTCGCAATACGAGTCGTCGCTGCACAGTCACAGCGTACGAGGTCTCTGTGACGTATGGCGACTTCCCTGGCTGTGCGTAACCTCCCGACTCGGCGGTCGCCGGCCCTCATGACCACCCGATACGCCAGCAGCTATACGTCGACACGCCATCGAATGACGGGCGCTGAAAGCATGACCCTTTCGAGTCCGACAACGGCGACCGCCGTGTGGGCGCCCCCGTGAGCCAATCTCGTGTCGGTTCAGACGTTGCGAAGCTGATTGGCCGCCGTCTCAAAGTACGACCAGAGCGTCTCACGTTGATCCGAGGTCATGCGGCCCTCCAGGCTGTCGAGCGCCGCCCGCATTGCCGCCAACCACGCATCGCGCGCGGCCCGGTTGATGTGGAACGGTTCATGACGCATGCGAAGCCGCGGGTGACCCCGCTGCTCCCCGTATCGCGTGGGGCCGCCCCAGTACTGCATCAGGAACAGGGCTAGATGGTCTTTTGACTCAGTCAGGTCTTGCGGATACATCTCGCGCAAGAGGGGCTCAGCCTCGACACCGACATAAAAGGCGTCGACCAAATCACGAAAGAACGCTTCCCCACCGACAGCCTGAAAGAGCGACTCGTCCACGCACCCACGTTAAGTCACGTGCTCTAGACTGAATCGGCTCCGCGGAGCGCGCGGGTGTAGCTCAATGGTAGAGCTCCAGCCTTCCAAGCTGGCCATGCGGGTTCGATTCCCGTCACCCGCTCCACGCATTTTCGTCGAAAGCCATCCAACCGCAAGGGTTCTCGAGCACACGTCATTACGCGGGCGTGTCCATGAGCGTCCCTCATGAAGTGCCCAAAGGTGCCCAAACGAACTTCTGAGGTGCCCACGAGGTGCCCAAAACCTGTGTCCACTCCGCGCGAGCAATATGTGGCACGGAGTGAGCGTGCGGTGGTCGAGGAGCATCGAGATGACCAGTACTAGGGTGCGCCTGTGGGCGCGCCAGACGACTATCTAAGGTCGCTATCCGAGGATTCCGAGCGTTGGCAGCGATTGGGTCCTAACAGGACTAGGGACTTCGTCGAAGGAGCCTTGGAGGCACTCGTCGAGTCAGGAGCGCTAACACCTTCGGACGCCCAAACGTGGAAGACAACGATTCTCGCGTCACTCGACAAGTCGAGGGCGACGTTTCGCGGTCCTCCGGAGGACTCTCCGCCGGGAGTGATTGGCGCCACGAGACCGACGTTCGCACGATTCGAAGCAATGATCCCCGTCCACGAACCTGCCCAGATCATTCTGGGAGTGCGCAGCGTGCAGATCCTTGGCATCGAGATCTATGACACCAAGTTGGCTATCGACTGGCGTCTTGTACCGCTGTCGGACGCTATCAATCAAGGATTCGACCCCCACGCCGAAATGTCTGGGGGCGGCCAAGACTCAAACAGGATGCTCCTTACAGACAACGTGGGAACCGTTTACAGTTTTTTCGCCGGAAACAGCGGCGGTCGATTAGAGAGAGTCGGCCGATCTGAGTACCGCCCGGCTCCACCAGCTGAGGCCCATGTACTTCACGTGCAATGGGGCGAGTCTCAGTTCGATCTCCGCTTGCCTGACCATCGTGGCCAAGTTTGACTGATTCAGAGTGGGAGATTGATGATCAGCCCACGTCGTCCGTTCGAAATGGCGACACCAGTACTTCTATAGCGTCAGCAAGAATCCTGTCTCGGTCTCTCGTCGCGTGCTGGTAGCGCATGGCTGCGACCGACGACGAATGCCCTGCTCGGTGCATCAGCTCAACCGTGGTGGCGCCCGAGGCGGTAGCCAGGGTCAGCCCCGTATGGCGAAGATCATGCAATCGAAGATCAGTTCGTCCGACGCGTGCGCGCGCCCGCTGCCACGACATTTGGAGCACGTTGGCCGTGAGGGGAATCCCAGTCTTGCCTCGAAAGACGAAGTCTTCGGGCTCGGGTCCGGCAAAGCGGTCGAGGTGTTCTGCAATCTGCTTTACGAGGAACGTCGGCAGGGCAATGACGCGCCGACCGGCCGCCGTCTTCGGACCTTTCACCAAGGAGGCCCCGTGCATGGTGTACGTACGACTCTGCTCAATCCGGAGCATTCGATGATCAAGGTCCACGTCCTGGCGACGTAGACCAAGGAGCTCCGCCCGGCGGAGTTGACACCACGTCGCCAGCGCAACGATGAGGCGAAGATGCTCCGGCATCGCCGCCTCGAGAGCTGTGACCTCCGCAATGGACGCCGTAGGACGTTCTGCGGGCCGCTCGACGCCAGCCCCCTTGGTTCGACAAGGCGAAGAGACTAACAAGCCGTCGGCGACTGCCGTGCGCAAGATTGCGGAGAGCAAACGGTACGCCTTCGCCGCAGTCGACGGGTGGGCTGTTGCCAAGTTGGCGTGCCAGGAGCGAATCGCTGAAGGCGTGAGACCGGTGAGTGTCACCTGACCCAGTGACGGGAAGATGTGCCGGTCGAGTAGATGGCGGTAGAGCTCTTTCGTACGGAATGCCAGATCCTGTCGCTGGTTAAGCCATTGATCTGCGTAGTCGTGAAGTCTGCGCTGCCCGCTTCGGGGATCAATCCACACCCCTCGTCGTAAGTCAACTTCGATCGTCGACAAGTGTGCGAGAGCGTCTGCCTTCGATCGATGTACCCCCGCGGAATGCATTCGTCCTTCGACTCGATAGACAGCCTGCCATCGACCCGACGATCGCTTGCGCACAGATCCGAAATGCCGCCTCGCCGTCATTTCATCACCCCGGATTCGATAATTGAAAGGTTTCGTGTCGCCATCACTTCACAACGGTCGCGCGTATGCAGATCCAGGACTTGATCAGCATTGACGTAGGAGTATTGACAGCGAGTTTTGCCATCAGCGGAAGCAATGGTCACTGACGGACAATTTTGGCTATTGGCGGACGTCGACTTTGGCCGCCGGCCGCGCGCTCGCGGCCGGCTGCATGGTCGTTCATCAGACGAAGGGAGACATCGTGCGTTGAAATTCTCTTTACAGATAACAAGAGGAATACGGTTACGAAATGGACAGAACAACGACCATGGTGGTCACGCCCGATGGACGTGAGCTGTGCGTTGAACTCGGTGGCGACCCCGACGGTCGCGCGATACTCGGATTCCAGGGATCGCCCTCTGGCCGACGAATGATGGATGAGTGGCTCGATGGCGCTCGGATGGATGGCGTCCTTCTCATCAGCTATGACCGACCGGGCTACGGTGACTCGACGAGCAACCCAAGCCGAACTGTCCGAGATTGCGCAAGCGATGTCCGTGCCATTGCCTCGGCGCTGGGTGTGCAGCGTCTCGCCGTTTGGGGAGTTTCAGGTGGAGCACCCCACGCCCTCGCGTGCGCAGCACTGCTCGACGGGCTGGTTTGCGGTTGCGTTGTGTTCTCCTCACTGGCGCCATTTGAGGAGCACGGACTCGACTGGTTCGATGACATGGGCTGTGACCTCGTTGCCGACGCACAGCTCTTGCTAGACAGCCCCGAGGCTGCCCGCGAGGCCTGGAAGAAGTTTCGCGTCGACTTGCTTGATCTCTCGTCTGAACAGATCGAACTGCGAGCTCAGAAACTCCCTACGGCGGACATGGCCGCAATCTCCTACTTCCGGCGATGGTTGCTCGCGACGAACTTTAAGGACGCCTTCGCGCCTGGCATCGAAGGAAAGTGGGAAGACGGCTGCGCATACCTGTCGCCGTGGGAGATAGACCTTGAAGCCATAAGAGTTCCCGTCCGTCTCTGGCACGGAATGTCCGATGACGTCGTTCCGATGCAGCACAGCCTCTGGCTCGACGGCAGAATCCCTACTTCGGAGTTACATTCGGCAAGGGGTGAAGGACATCTCAGCGTCTTCATCAACCACTTGGTCGAGTCGCAAACCTGGCTTCTGGAGCAGTTCTAGTGCGTTGTGTCGCATTCGAAAGGGACCCGGGAACGACAGTCCATCGATCAACTGCGAGCAGCCACTCAACAGGCGCTCCGTGGCCGCATGTGTACCGCTCACAGTCCATCTCATGACGTCAAGAATCTTGGAACCGACAGTCGGAAGTCGTGTACGTCTGGCCACGGGACTTAAAATGACTGCCAGCGTGCGCATCGACAACTTCGAAGGAGTCCCTAAACGGTTCAAAGTTGTGTCGTGTAGGGAGATGCCAGCTGCAGCACATCGGCGATTGCTGACTCGACGTCTTTGCGCAGAGGCGTCTTGCGGAACTCAGAGGCGTTCCCGTCTCGAAGCCCTCTGTCAACAATCATGTAGATGACGCGCAGCGTGCGCATCGTATTTGACGCCCATGGAGGTGTGGGTCCTGGTTCACTTTTGGAAAAGGCCAGTGCAATGGGTTCGAGCCAGGAAGTAGCAGCAGAGCGTGTTAATTCGGATCGCAGGAGAACGATTCCTGCGGCGCGGCCCAAACGCTCTTCCTCTTGCTCCTTAAAGACCCACATCGTTGGCGTGAGTAACCTCGCCGCGACGAGGGAAAGAAGCGTCACAAGGTTTTCCTCTTCTAGTTCCGGCACCTGTGCGAACGTGGCAATCACGTCAGCACCGTGGGCAACTGCGTGGAGCCAACCGAACTCCTCATCCCAGCCACGTAAATCTGTTTCAGTTCGATACCAAGCAGCAAACAACTCCAACCACTGGCGTAACGTTTCACGGTCGAGTTGGTCGATGTGCACTGAGCGTTCAACAACGCATCCCAGCACCAGGGCTGAAAATGATCGAGTCTGGATTGCCTCGTCGTTCAATTGCAGGATTAGTCGATCACCGAGTTCTCGGAGGTGCCGGTCTTCGGTGCCAGACTCTATGCGGCTCGCCAGTTGGCTGTAGGCAATGTCATCACGAAGGTGTGGATCCGGTGATGCGAGCAGATCAAGTAACTCATTGAGAGAAAAACTTTTCATCCGAACTACTCATGCTCCCGTAGGTATCCAATAAAGACTGATCGTTGAGGGCTTCCATTTAGCCGGAGCGGAGTGCGCCTCATTTGGGGTGCGTAATAAGCCTGCCCGCTTCCCCACGGTGAGGGTGGCTTACGACGGGTGACGCTGGATGGTACTCCAGATCCACGCAACCTCAACAATGACGAGTAGGCCGAGAACGGCGTAGGCACAAACCGCGCCGGCAAACTTGCCGACAACCAAAGTAAGTAGCACGATGGAGATGAGTGTCAGCCAGAACTTGATCGCACCTGCGATGATCCTCATCCCGCCCTCCTAACGACCCACGCTTCCCTCGACGTTCCGTACCTCATCGCCACAGACTGCAATCGATCGTCTTGCACTCGTGGCACACCATTGCCGACGACCGAAGGTTCGGGATTCGGGTGCCTAAGCCGGTTCGATGGGAACTACCTTACCGACTTAGCGAAGTCATAAATAGCCCGTTTAATCCGAAGAATACGTCGCGCCACCTATGGGTCCCGCACAGTCACCGAGGTAGTGCGCTTGATCTTCACTTACCTGCTCTTACCTACGTTCCCTTTGCCCGCCGGATAGTGCCCCAACGCGTTGCCTGTCCAACTTCTGCGCGTGCCACTTCACACGGTGTCGAAAACCCAGCGCAGTCAACAAAATCGTGACCAAGACAACACCGATTGCTCCACTCGGCGACCATCCTGTCGCCCACACGTTGACGAGCGACCAGAGAGTTGCAACAAGAGCAACTAGGAGGGTCCCACCGAATCCGACGCCGTCGAGCCAGCGGCTCCTGCGGCTATCCAGGTAAGCAGTCTCAAAGTCTCGCGTCGTGTGGTCTTTATCCACTCATCTGCTCCTTTTCGGGCAACTAGAGGCCATCATCGCACATCAACCACCGAACTTCGACTGAGTTCGATGCTGGTGGCAGCCAGCCATTGACAGATGGCAACCCAATATTGACTCAACCTCAGAATTTTTACTCCAAGCTGAATTACGTTAAAGCGCGCATGTCCATAATTACTCTTCACACGCACGGTTAGCGCAGTACGTTCAAAAGCGTGGTGAGATCAACGGCGGCAGAAAGTTCCCCTGAATTCGTGGCCCACGAAGACACGGGCGAGGTCGACGGGTCGAGTTGGTTCCGTCGGTTCAGGCGTTGGCTACTCGTCGGCGGAGCGGCTCTCATAGTCGTGTTGTTCGTTGCGGCCAGCCGATATCAGCCACTCTCGATTAGACCCGGTTTGGCGACGTGGAGTGACCGGAGCAACTCGACCGAGGCGACCGTAGGTCTGAGTACCACCCTGTCGAACAGTGGCCCCTTCAGCGTGGACGTCATGGCGTTTGATCCCACGGTGTACGCCGACCCGCCGCTCACGGTCGCGCCACTTCAGCCGTGTTTCGAGTACTTCAAGGGCCAACCCTGGTGTCCCCAGGACAAGAACGGGTATCCCACGGGCAATACGTTCCGTCCTTTTGTCCTTACTGGTGGCAAGTCGATTCCTGTGATCTGGCGGTATTCATACAGTTGCCTGCCGTACGCCGGAGGTGACGGGTCACTTGCGGGGCCAGTCGAGGTGCGGGTACGCTACCGGTTCGGATTCTTCACCCATGCGGTACTGCTGGTGCTGTCCGACAACCAGGCAGTGCCACCCGGCCCGAATGGACCCTGCGCGCCGGTCGGGTAGGCGTCCAAGACCCCATGTAAGGTGCGTCTTCCCACGCGCCATCACGCAAGGAACTCCTACGATGCTGTCTTCAGTCCAAGAGCGTGGCACACCTTCACCCCGTGATTGAGTGCACGAATCATCGCGACGTTGTCCTGGGCGTTGGCGGCTCTCTTGTAGGCACGAACTACGGCCTTGAGAGACGCGTTATCCGTCCTTTGTAAATCGAGCAAGGTTGAGGACCGCACGCCAACTATTACGAAACTGCCTGAGTTCGGGGGCGGTATCGAAACGGCACGAATCTGTCTGCACGCGGCCGCTTCGAGTTGTCGCTGGTTTCTTGGAGCGTTCTGGGCCGCTGACGTGGAGCCACACCCGCCGAGGGCAATCGCCGCGACTAAGACCGCGACAGTAGCTCGTAGCTGCATCGGTCACCCCATCACTCAATGGCCACCCAATCACAACTCTTCGCTACTGTCAAATACCGCTTCAGGGCCAGTGGCTCATTCGACTTTAGGCAGTAAGTCCGTTGACCTAGGATTCATTCCAAACGAAGTCCACGAATCCACCGAGAATGTCGGCTCTGCATGGTGAACCTCGCCGGTCGCGTCATCTACCGAGGTACGAACTGGGCGAACGAGACCGTTCAGCTCGCCTCCACACCAGTCGTCACTTTGGCCGCGCCGCAATTCTTCGTATAAGGAAACGCTGCCGCTGGTGCCCGTGGAGTGGTGTGCCCAACATTTCGACTGATTCGGGGCACGACGAGTTAACATGGCTTTTAATAAGTACTTTTGTGTCGCTGCACTTTGCACGGATTCCAACCTTCCAAGTTGTCCATACGGGTTCGATTCCCGTCACCCGCTCCCAGCCACGTCCGTAATCGCACCAGTACTAACGATGACCTCACAACGACCGAATCTCGATCGATGCAATGTGTAGCCGATAGCAGATATCAGCGGTGCCGAGTTATTACGAAGTGCAGCGGCGTCGCACGGGTAATCGGACCGATGGCGTCAATTGAGATTGGCGGCAACTGCGTTCACGAATCACTCAACAAGACCAAGGATCGCACGCAGGACCGCATCCTTGATCTCTCGCCGAAGCGCAGTGTCCCCCTGGTCAGTTACCGGAATGTTGGTTCCCCCCCAACCGCTTCGACGATCAGATCGCACAAAGAGCACTGAGTTCTTCCGGCCTAACGGCATCAACGTGACCGAGGCCGTTCCGAGCGCGAACTCGATGCTCGTTGATCCTGATTCGATCACGTCGTCAACGGCACCCCGCACACGATCCTCGAGCCATTCCGGCAACGTCAGGTCGAGCCGTTCGTCGGGTGACGACTCGAGCGCCTCAATTTCGGAGTCGGCGAGGAGTTCGTCGATAAGACGTCTCGGGCCCGCCACATAGGTCCAGGGTAGATCGATCTCGCTCGCGATGAACCACGACCGATCCTCCGACCACCACAAGTTGGGCGACTGGAACCGGGAAGTCATAAAACACGTCGCACCCGTCACGGGACCATCGAACATCGCATAGGAACGCCACGGCAACTCGAGGACGGTCATCTCGTCAGATCGGCGTGGCACGTCCTCGAAGATGGGTCCATCAACGGTCAGATCACTGCCGTAGCCTTCCCAAACGCCAAAGGAACAACCGCCCGACGTCCAGGGATCTAGTCTCCTCACCAGCTCGACGGTGTCAGATCGCGACAGCGAACCGACGCGCGGTCCGTGGCCGTTCCACGGAGGCTCGACCGACGGCGTCACCGCTGGGAGTGCCACGTGATGCCACTGGACCGAGGGCTCGAGTGCCACGCCGCTCCAGCGCGAGACGTCCGCCCAACGGATCAATGGCTGACCGTTCTCGTCGCGCACGGGATGAAGGATGCGCGCGTACGCATCGAAACCGGTCGGCACCCACGAGGACGCCACACAGTCCCACGGTGGCCGGAGGCGATCACGGAACCAGTCAAAGCGCGACATGGCGTCGTCTGGCTCGTCCTGGTCGGACCTCACTCATGCATATTCCCACAGCCGCGACTTCTCCTTCGCGTCGATTCCCTTCGCCGAGCACCACTGAAGGGCTCGCGCTTTGAAACGACGGTGAGAGTCGCGGCTCACGACTCGAGCGTGGTGGCTGCACCACCGGGGTCGACCCACTCGACTTCCGGGATTGGGGATGAGTGTTCGCCGTCGCACGAGCGACGGCGAGGGTTGCCGCGCTGATCCGTTGGCGCACGAGTCGCTCCAACTAACAACTTCGGACTTCCACTCCTTCGAATCCATTTCGCAGTAGTCGAGGACGGCTGGTACACACGGTGACGAGCCCTCTCGTCGATCCCCGCGCGATCGAAAAGCGCCATTCAGGTATCTGATTGACCACGACGCTCGTTACTCGCCGGACACCGTCGCTGGCCCGTGCGGGAAACAACCGACTCGCCCAATAACGAAGCTCGCGCAGCGTCGGGACGCGGTGAAGCGCGTAGGTCTGGTCGACGGCGAGTTGTGCGACGACCGTGGCTTCGCCTGAGATCCAGGTTGGTGAATTCTTTGGACCCTTTAGATCGGTAGCGATCAGATTCGCCGCGTCGATTTCCGGATTGCACCACTTCGCGATGGCGCGCGCCTGCATCTTGGGATGAGAGACGCCACAGATGACGTCCGGCGTCGCGCCCTTGCCGATCGTAAAGGTGTGGGTCAACGCGCCCCGTTTGTAGGTCACGACGAGACCCTCGACGGCGTAGGCGTGGTGCGTCAACGGTGCGCCGAGCCCGACCCAGATCGTATTCGAACGAGCGAGGTTCACGGTGGTGTCGTAGGCGGGGACCACAGCTACGCGCCCATCCCGTCTGACTTGAGACGAATCGAGACGGACGGGCCAACCTTCGACCATGCCGATCTGATCAGCCCGAGCCGCGAACTCGACGCCTACGATTCGAGGGACCCCGAAGTCTGTGAGCGGAATCAACCTGACGCTGGTGATACGAATGGACTTGGGCGCAGGACTAGAGAAGTTGAAAGAGAAGGCCGTTACCTGGGATGGCGTCGCAGCCAGTGCGCTGCCCGTGCTATCGGCCCCCGTGGTCACGACAACCGGTGACCACGACCGCACCAGCACGAGCGCCGTGACGCTCAGCACGACGACGAGCATGACGACCACCGCCACGCGCATGACGCTTCGTAAGCCACGCTGCGTTAACAGTCGTGTCGTGAGTCCGTGTAGTGCGATGTCAACACCGCGAGTCAGTGATCGTGGCCTTTCAGTCAGTTCCGCCTCGAGATGGGCGACGAATTCCTCGCCGTAACGATCTCGCCACTCCCTGGGGTACCAGCGCAAGTAACCTCGCGCTCGCTTCGTCAGCGAACCCGACTCAAGTTGATCTACCCTCACGCGAGATTCCACGACTGGCGTAGCCGACGACGCCCCTCGGTGAGGATCGCCTCCTGTGCACGGAGGTGATCATCGAGCACGGCCGCACCGTTGGCCGTCAACCGATAGGGACGACGCCGATCCGCCGAGTCAAGCGGCTCGATCAGACCCTGGTCCTCGAGACGGGCCAGTGCCTCATAGAGGCTCCCCGGTGCAATCCGGACGCCCGCGAACGACTCGACGTCCTTGGTCAGTGCGTAGCCGTGCTTCGACCCTCCGGCCAGGCTCGCGAGAATCAGATACGCGACCCGAGAGGGACGATTCGTATGGCCTGCCGTTGCTTCAACCATCACCGTCAACTATATCGGCGTCCGATATAGCCCGCCAAGGCACCTTGAACGTCACCACTCGAATATCCTGCCGACGACCTGGCGAAATTCATGTGCACACATTCACAGGATTATCTCAATATTGTAACAATTTCATTATGGTTAATCTGATGAATACATGATCATGCATAGCCTTTCATGTTTAAACTCAACATTCTTGTGACTTTTCCCTTTTCGCGGCTTATTTATGAATGTGACTGCTATGGTCGATGATGGGTTATTGAATTGAAATCTCGTCCGAGATTTCCAACATCACACCCGGTAAGGGGCTACGCCCATGAAAACTTCCTCTCACGATTTGTTTCGACGATTGCATGGCATTCGCACCATTCATGATCGGGTGGCCGTCGGTCGCCTGCGGCGAGCGATGACCGGGTCGCACGCGTTGCGAACGATGGGCTTAGGCGCGCTCGGAACGGTACTGATCACGAGCGCATTCACGCTGCCGGCCTCAGGAGCCACCACGATTGATCTGGGTTCGGCGTCGTCCTTCGCCGTGCTCGCGGGGTCGACAATCACGAACACCGGCCCGACCACCATCACCGGAGACGTCGGACTTTCACCGGGCACGGCGATCACGGGTTTCCCACCGGGGACCGTTTCCGGCACGACCCAGGTCGCGAACGCACAGTCGCTGGCTGCACAGACGTCGGCGACCGCCGCCTACTTGGCGGCGGCTAGCGCCACCCCGGCCACCAGTATCGCGGGTGGCGTACTTGGCGGGCTGACCCTAAACCCCGGCGTGTACAGCTACGCCAGTGCACTATCGCTGACGGGTACGCTCACGCTCAACGCCGGTGGCAACTCGGCCGCGGTGTTCATTCTCCAGAGCGCGTCAACGTTGACCACCGCGAGTGGCAGCGTCGTCACGCTAGAAGGTGGTGCACAGGCGTGCAACGTGTTCTGGCAGGTTGGTTCGTCGGCGACACTGGGGACGACCACCTCGTTCGCGGGAACGATTCTGGCGCTGACCTCGGCCACCTTGAACTCCGGGGCGCAAGTGAACGGGCGTGTACTCGCACAGACCGGTGCTGTCACCCTTGACGGGAACACCATCACCGTGCCGACGTGTGCCGCCACGACGGTGACAACGACCACGACGTCACCCACAACGACGACGACCACGTCACCCACGACGACGACCACCGTGCCCGTGACCACCACGACGTCACCCACGACGACGACGACCACCGTGCCCGTGACCACCACGACGTCACCCACGACGACGACCACCGTGCGAACCATCATTCCGAATGGCGCGCCGAAGACCGGTCAGGGCGGAACCGCGGGATCGGGTTCGGCACCGCCGCTGCTTCTAGGCGTCGGCGCCTTGCTACTCGCCGCCTTCGCTGGAGCGACCGCCATCCGGGCTCGACGACGCTCGTAGTCGTCAACGCCTCACAACTATGAAACACCGAGCCGCCCACCACACCAGTTCCAGTCGGGAACGAATGTGGTGGGCGGTTTCGGCCGCACTCCTCGTTGTCGCATTGGTGGCGTTGTACATCGCGTGGCCAACGGCCGACCCCGCGTCCGTGGTTCTCTCGAGCACGCCAACTCCTTCGACGACACACCCGTCGAGCGCACCTGCCTCACGGCGCGCGCCCACACCCGCGTGGTCCGTGCCGATGCGGCTCAGCGTGCCCAATATCGGCATCAATATCGCTGTTGGCCGCTTGGGGCTTAACAAGAACGGGCAGGTGATGGTCCCCGCCACCGCGCACACGGTTGGCTGGTACGTACACGGCCCCACGCCGGGCCAAATCGGATCTGCGGTGATCCTCGGGCACGTCGACTCGTACCTTGGACCAGGCGTGTTCTTCTACCTACGAAACCTCATCGCCGGTGATCCCATAAAAGTTACGCTCGCCAACGGCTCGGTGGTCACGTTTCGTGTGAATCGCGTCGAGCAGTACTCCAAGACCGCGTTTCCAGACCGCCTCGTCTACGGCTCGCACGGCACGCGGTCACTCCAACTCGTCACCTGCGGAGGTACTTTCGACCACGCGACCGGGAGTTATGAGTCGAACATCGTTGTGTTCTCCACGTTCGTCTCGATGACTGCGCCTCGCCAGGTCCGGTCCTAGCCACGCTGGATAAGGCACTCGCACGCAACTACCCGTGCGTGACCTATCAAGCGACGTTTGACCCCGATGATCCGCTCGACGGGCGACGCCGAGATCGAATGTCCTCCGGCCGGCTCGTACTGATGACCCGACCGGGAATGCCAACCACGACGCTGTTCGCGGGAACATCCTTGGTCACCACCGCCTGAGCGCCGATCGCACTGTCGTCACCGATGGTTACCGGACCGAGCACGACGCAACCAGCGCCGAGCAGAACGCGGTCACCGATCGTCGGGTGACGCTTCCCATGACTCATCGAGACACCGCCCAGGGTGACGCCATGAAACATGACCACGTCATCCCCGATCTGCGCCGTCTCGCCAATTACGACCCCGACCGCGTGGTCGATGAAAAGACGGTGGCCAATAGTGGCTCCCGGATGGATATCGACCGCTGTGAGAACACGTACCGCGGCGCTCAGGATCCGTGCGACGAGATAGAAATGACGACGCCAGAGGGCATTGGCGACCCGGTGACCCCAGATCGCGTGCAGTCCCGGATACGTCAGCGCGACGTCCCAGACGGTACGCGCCGCCGGATCTTGATCCATGACAGCGCGCAGGTCGTCACGACACTCACCGCGCAGCTCACGCCACACGTCAGTCCCCGAGCCCTTCGTAGAGCGCCGTGGAGAGATACCGTTCGCCAAACGAGGGGACGATGACCACAATCGTTTGCCCGGCGCTCGTCGGCCGGGCCGCTACCTCGAGGGCGGCCTTGATCGCCGCGCCAGACGAAATACCAACGAGCAAGCCCTCCTGAGAGGCCATCGCCCGTGACGTGGCGAACGCGTCGGCGTTCTCAACCGTGATGACCTCGTCGACCACCGAGGGGTCGTAGTTCACGGGGACGAAACCGGCACCGATCCCCTGGAGCGGGTGGGGGCCCTTCTCACCGCCCGAGAGCACCGGCGACGCCGCCGGCTCCACGGCGACAATACGCACGGTCGGCTTCTTCGCCTTGAGTCCGGCGCCGATCCCCGTGATCGTCCCACCGGTGCCGACCCCGGCAACGACCACGTCGACCGTGCCGTCAGTGTCCGACCAGATCTCCTCGGCGGTCGCGGAGCGGTGGATTGCGGGATTCGCGGGGTTCTCGAACTGCTGGGGCATGAAGTAACCGTGTTCGTCGGCAAGGCCCTTGGCAGCCTCGATGGCGCCGTTCATTCCCTGGGGCCCGGGCGTGAGCACCAGTTGCGCGCCGTAGCCACGAAGCAGCATCCGCCGTTCCACGCTCATGGTCTCGGGCATCGTGAGAATGCATTTATAGCCCCGAGCCGCGGCGATCATCGCCAAGGCGATCCCCGTATTGCCGCTGGTGGGCTCCACGATCGTGTCGCCGCTTCGCAGCAGTCCCGCCGCCTCCGCCGCGTCGACCATGGCGACGGCGGCTCGATCCTTCACGCTCCCACTGGGATTGAAATACTCGAGCTTGGCGAGCACGGTGACGCCACCTTCGGGCACCAGCCGATTCAGTCGGACGAGGGGCGTGTTCCCAATCAATGCTGTGATGTCCTTCGCGATGCGCATCGTGACCCGCACTTTCCCGCGGCGATCACCGCGATCGAAATATGACCCATGAGGTCTGGAATTCATCCTAGCGGCCCGTTCCTGGTGATGCCACGGCTCGTCGCATCAGCGATACGGTGACGGTGACCTGTTCTTCGGGACCACTACTGATGAGAGGGACGGTTGTGAGAATCCGGGGTGGCGCTGCGAACCGATCGGTGGTACGTCGGCTCGCGCTGAGCGGCGCCCTGCTCCTCGCGTGGCCCGCCAGTGCGGCGGCCAGCACCAGCCCGTCACTCGTACGTATCGCTACCGCGCTCAACACCGGTGGCGCGGCGATGACGACCGCGGTGAGTTGTCCCGCGCAAGGAGCGTGCGCGGCGGGTGGGTTCTACACGGACGCAACCCACAATCATGAGGCCTTCATCGTGAGCCAGACTGACGGGGTGTGGGGTGCCCCACAAGAGGCCGCTACCGCCTACAACCTCGGTGGTGACGCATCGGTGAATTCGATCAGTTGCGCAGCGGTGAACAGCTGTGTGGCCGTCGGTTTCTACACCGACGCCGCACAGCACCACCAGGCCTTCATCGTTGAGGAGACCAACGGTACCTGGGGCGCCACCCAGAGTGTCGCCACCGCGCTCAACGTAGGTGGTGACGCGGTCGCGACCACAGTGAGTTGCGCTGCCGCGGGAAGCTGTGTGGTGGGCGGACGTTTCGAAGATTCATCCCTGGCACGACACGCTTTCATCGTCGAAGAGACCAGTGGAACGTGGCGCAACGCCGTTGAGATTGCCGGTGGGCTCGACGCGGGCGGCGGCGGGCTCGTAACCTCCGTGAACTGCGTGGCGGTCGGTGCGTGCGCGCTCGCGGGTCAGTACGCACCACGCGCCCAACAGGCCCAAGCGTTCGTCATGGCTGAGGCCAACGGCGTCTGGAGCAAACCCCAGGAGGTAGCGGGAGCGCTGAACGTGGGATTCGACGCCACCATCGGCGAGGTCGCCTGTCCCGCCGCCGGTAACTGTGCGGTGGGCGGATCATTTGAGACGTCCGCGCACACCACCCAACCCTTCGTGGTCACGCAGACTGGTGGCCACTGGGGGACGCCGGTCGCGTTGACCTCGCACATCCGCGGAAGCGTGAACGCGGACATCACCGCGCTGAGTTGTGCCGGGGTGGGTTTCTGCAGTGCCACCGGCAACTACACCACGTCCGCTGGTGCCACGTTGAGCTTCGTCGCCACGCAGACCGCCACATCCTGGGGGCCCGAGTTGCCGGTCGTCGCGGAGTTGCGCTCACCCGCCGGCGCCTACGTAGCGGTCACGGGCTCAGCGGTGCAGTCCCTCGCGTGTCCGGCCGCCGGGTACTGCGAGATCGGTGGACAGGTCTCCACTGGACCGACGGGTGATCAGGCTTTCGTCGCGGTCGAACAACCCGCCGGCTGGGGCATCGCCCAGCCCATCGCGCCGGGCCAGAATGTCGGTCACGACGCCACCGTGCTCTCGCTCAGCTGTGCGGCGCCGGGCGAGTGCGTCGCCGGTGGTCGTTTCACCGATGCCGCGAGCCACTACCAGGCATTCGTATCGACCGGGTTCACCGCCGTAGCACCACCGCTTCAGGTCACGGTGCTTCGCGGCAGCGTGCCGGCCACGGGTGCGGCCATGCTCGTCGTGATCGGCTCTGGATTCTCCGCGGGTCTCACGCTCAAAGTCGTCGAACCCGGGGCCAGCGCGCAACTCGTCTCGCTGTCCCCGACCAGACTGGTGATTCGACTACGCGCCAGCGTCCATCTCCCCGGGCGCCACATCCTCACCATCGCCGAACCCGGACAACTACCGGCACGGGTTACCTACGTGCAGCACTGATCAAACGAAGCCTTGGACACGATGGGGCTGGTAGGGCTCTTCGAGGGCGGCGATTTCGTCGTCGTCGAGGGTGAGACTGAGTGCAGCGATCGCGTCGTCCAAGTGGTGCGGCTTGGTCGCGCCGATGATCGGACTCGCGACGACAGGATTCGCGAGTACCCACGCCAGTGCCACTTGGGATGGCGCGACCGCACGTCGCGCCGCGATGGCGTTTACGACGTCGACGATCGGCCGGTCTTGTTCAGAGTAGAGACTCTGACCGAACGGATCGCTCTCAGATCGCTTCGTCGTCTCACCCCACGGACGCGCGAGACGCCCCCGGGCCAGCGGGCTCCAGGGAATGGATCCAATACCCTGGTCGTCCAAGAGTGGCATCATCTCTCGCTCCTCCTCGCGATACAGGAGGTTGTAGTAGTTCTGCATGCTCACGAAACGGGTCCAGCCGTTGAGATCGGCCACGTAGAGCGCTTGGGCAAACTGCCACGAGTACATCGAGGAGGCGCCGATGTAGCGGGCCTTGCCGGCTTTGACGACGTCGTGCAATGCCTCAAGCGTCTCCTCGATCGGCGTCTCGTAGTCCCAACGGTGAATCTGGTAGAGATCCACGTAGTCCGTGCCGAGCCGACGCAGGCTGTTGTCGATCTCGCGCATGATTGCTTTGCGCGAGAGGCCCAGACCATTGGGGTCGTCGTGCATCCGACCGTTGACCTTGGTGGCGAGCACGATCTCGTCGCGCGGCACCATCGAGAGCAGCACCGATCCGGTGATCTCCTCGCTGCTACCCGCCGAGTAGACGTTGGCGGTGTCGAAGAAGTTGATGCCGGCGTCAAGTGCCTGACGAAAGAAGGGTTCGGCGGCGTCGCGCCCGAGCGACCAGGGCTGGTTGCCCCGCGATGGTTCGCCGTAACTCATCAAGCCGAGGCAGAGGCGCGAGACTTTGAGGCCGGTGGGTCCGAGGTTGACGTAGTCCATGTCCGCACCCTACCGGTCAGCGTTTCAATGCGTCATCGTGACGAAGATCGACAGGCCAACGCGCCGGGCAAACGGTGTCGATACCGGGCGACCAGCCGATACAGTGGCTCGGCGAGCCACGGCAGCGGCCGACGCATCGCGATGAGCCCGATCACTCGCCAGGGCGACGTAGTCGCGGCGAGGGCACGCGCGACCGCCGCGGCCCCGCGGTACCGAGCGCGTGGCTCGACCCACCACACGCTCGATACGACTTCGTCCAGGCTCAGGCGGTCGCACTGAGCGAGGAAGTCGGTGCCACGCACCGCGATGACGTCGGTGCCCCACCGCTCGACACACCACGAAGCGCAGCGCTCGCAGAATCCGCAGTCGCCGTCGTAGACCAGATACGTCACGTGAGCCACGCGCGCAACTTACCTGCCACGTAGCGTGTGTGGAATGTCACGCCGCCTGGCCATGCTCCAGCTCTTCGGCCACCGCGAGCCACGCCTCCTCGTGACCGGTCAGACCATCTCGATGTTCGGAGACGGCGTCGCCAACGTCGCGCTCACCCTGCTGGTCCTGGACACCACCCATTCGGTCGCCAAGCTCGCCTGGTTCGCGACGGCGCGAATGACCCCACTCGTGCTGCTTCTCCTGGTCGGCGGGGTAATCGTTGACCGACACGCCCGACGCACCCTGCTCTTGATCTCCGACCTGGCCCGCGGCGCGCTGACCGGCGGGCTCGTGGTATTGCTTGCCACCGGAACGCTACGTTTCTGGCAACTACTCGTCTTCGCCGTCCTCTTCGGCTCCTTCGACGCGATCTTCACGCCCGCCATGAGCGCCCTGACCCCCGAGATCGTTCCCGAGCACCTGCTCGGTGCGATGAATGCCGTGCGGCCGCTCTCGAACAATGTGGTCGGTGGCATGATCGGACCGGCCGTCGGCGGCCTCGTCGCCGCGTGGAGCACCACCGCCGCCATGGCCATCGATACCGCGACATTCGCCGCGAGTGCGGCGGCCCTCGTGCTCATGCGACCGACCCCCACACCGACTCGTGTCGCGGCGAGCACCATGATCCACGAGATCAAAGAGGGTATCGGCTACGTCCGTTCGACGAACTGGATCTGGACGACGCTCACCGCGGTGACGCTGGGCAACGCTCTGCTCTTCACGCCGATGAACGTGCTGATCCCCTTCTTCTTGCGTCACGACCTGCACGCGGCCAAGGTGACGGTCGGCTACTTCTTCGCGGCCTACGGCCTCGCCGGTGGCATCGGGGCGCTCGTATCGGGGAGTGTGGCGATCCCGCGACGGCGCATCCGCGCGATGTGGATTGCCTGGACAGCCGCCAATGGTGTGCTGCTTATCTTCGGTCTCGTGACACAGAGTTGGGAGGTCTTCTTGGTGCCACTGGTCACCGCGCCAGGGATTCTCTACGGCAACGTGGTCTGGGAGTCGATGCTCCAAGCGGTGGTGCCGCGCGAGCTGCTCGGCCGGGTGTCATCGGTCGACTGGTTCGTCTCGCTCGGCCTCGCACCCGTGGGACTCGTATTCGCCGGCTACCTGAGCTCCCTCGTCGGCGTTCGGACCTACTTCGTCGGGGCTGCCATCGTCTCGACGGTGCCCGGTCTCATCATCTTGGCCTCCAAGCGCATCAACGCGGTCGACGCCGGACGTTGAGCAAGAGCTGGGGAGCGTCGTGCAGCGAGCGGCCAGTGACGTGCGAGCCGTGCTTCGCGGTGAGCGGGTAGATGAGTTCGGGTCGGAATGACCGTCCTCGCCCCTCCCCCGGGCGTCCGCCTCGGACCTCGATCCACTCATCACCGGTCTCTTCATTGCGACCGTGGGCGACGAACACCCACTGCTGGCGTAGCTCCTTGGGCGAATTGACGACCACCGGGTCGCCCTCGACGAGACCGGCCCAAGTCCGAACCCGAACGATCCTCGCGCTGCGCTGTGCGCTCTCACGTTCCACCAACCATTTCTACCGGACGGCGAACGGGTGTCGCTGCGACGCGTCGGCGACGGCGAACGCGAAAGTCGAGCAACGGTGGCGCCGGCCCCACGATGTCACGACCACGGCCTACGGTGACCCTATGAGTTTCGACCAGTCCCTGCCCACCGCCCTCTCCCCCTCCAGGCTGCAGGACTTTCGCGCCTGCCCCCGTCGGTTCCAGTACTCGGCAGTCGAGCGGATCCCCCAGCCCGCGACCTACGCCACCACCAAGGGTCGCCTCGTTCACTGGGTGCTCGAGCAGTTGTACCGATTGGATGCCGACGAGCGTACCGAGGAGGCGGCGCGGGGCTTCGTCGAGCCGGCCGAGGCCGAGATACTCACCGCGTCGGTTCGCGACGACCTGGCCGTTGACGATGCGCTGCTCGCGCGACTACGCCACGAGGTCCACCGCATCATCGACGTCTACTTCACGATGGAGGACCCTCGACTCGTCAGCCACGTCGGCGTCGAGTTGCGCGTCAACGTCGAACTCGACGGCGTCCCGATGCTCGGGATCCTCGACCGGCTCGACCGGCGCGACGACGGCGCCCTCGTGATCGTGGACTACAAGACGGGGTCGCTGCCCAACCGAAACTACGACACCCAGACCTTCGCCAACGCCGAGCTCTACGCCGCGCTGTGCGAAGCGAGCATGGGCGAACTCCCGAGGACCATCGAGTTGCTCTACGTCGCCCAGGGCGAGACCATTGAGCGACACGTGACCGACGTTGTCGTGCGCGCGCGTGCCCAGTCCGCCGCCGACGCCTGGGCGACCATCGAGCGGTTCCACGACGAGGGTGCGTTCCCCGCGACGCCGTCGGTGAACACCTGTCGATTCTGTGCGTACGCGAACCGCTGTCGCGCGAGCGGTGTCGCCGTACCGGTGCGGACGAGGTCCTAGACACGGACTTTAGGCTGGTCGCGTGACCGCCTTCGAGCTCTCCTTCGACTATCGCTGCCCCTTCGCGAAGAACATCCATCTCCACGTCCTCACGGCCCTGCGCGCCGGCGCGGACTTCGACGTCACCTTCGTGCCCTGGACCCTCAGCCAGGGCCATCGACACGAGGGCGAACCTGACGTGTGGGACGACCCCACCCGCGAGGCGGACCTCATCGCGCTCGCCGCGGGCGTGTCGGTGCGCGATCAGCAACCTGAACACTTCCTCGCCGCCCACGAGGCACTGTTTCGAGCACGACACGAGCAGTTCATTCGCCTCGCGACCTTCGACGAGGTCGCCACGGTGCTCGAACCCCTCGGCGTGGACATCGCGATGGTACGCGAGGACATCGCGTCGCGGCGACCGTATCGGGAGATCAAGGCCAGCTACGAGCGTTTCGCCACGGTCGAGGCCTTCGGTGTGCCGACGTTCGTCGTGGGGTCCGACGCTACGTTCGTTCGCTACATGGACCCGCCAACGGCCGACGCCGACGCATCGATCCGGCTCATCGACTCACTGCTCACTTTGATAGCCCACCAGCCCCAGTTAAACGAGTTCAAGCACACGCGCCTGCCCGCTTGAACTACTGGAACAGTCGCGTCACCAGCTCGACGAGCGCCAGTACGCCGAGACCGAGGGCCGGACCATACGCGGCGAACGCGTCACTACTGCGTCGGTGAACCACCACCGCTCCGATCATGAGCAGGACGAGTCCGGCGGCTGCGACCTCGTTGAGGATGGCGAGGAACGACGCGCCCTTGCCCACGAGTCCCACCATGACCGCCACACCGGCGACGATCTCGAGGATGCCGATGCGCTGGTAGAGCCGCTTGGTGAGTCCGAGGTGCTCGGCCGCGTGGCTCATCGCTGGCGAGAAGAGGACCTTCTGGAGACCCGCGGTAAGAAAGGCGAGGAACAAGACGATTGACACGACACTGGCTACCGCGGCCATTACCACTCCTTTGACCCATCGACTCTAACCGGCCGAGGCGGGCCCCTTCGTCTGGCGCTCGTAGTCGAGTATCGCGTCCAGGGCGGTGTGTCGTTGGTCGGCGGTGCCGACGGCCACCGCCGAGAACTCGGTGACTCCGGCGTCGGCGAGTCCGTGCAGCTGGTCGACCACGGCGTCGTGCGTGCCGATCAGCGCCACACCCGCGGGGTCGCTCACCCCCTCGCGCTCGAGCATCGCCCGGTAGCTCGGCAGCGTCGCGTAGACCGCGAAGGTCTCGTTGATCATGTCGCGCGCGCCCTTTGGGTCATCGCTCACCACGACCGGCAACGAGCAGTTCACGCTCGGCGACGGCCGACTCGCCGCGGACGCGGCGGCATCGATTGAGGGCCGGATGTGCTCGGCGATGGTGCGACGTCCGGTCATCCATAGCACGGTGCCGTCGGCGACCGTTCCGGCGAGGGCGAGCATCTTGGGGCCCAACGCCGCCACGACGAGTCGGGGCGCGACGACGTCCTTGGGCCCTACGGCACCGGTCGCGGTCGCACTGACCATGTCGCCGTGGACATCGACTGGCTCACCGCGCAGCATTGGGGCGAGGGCGGCCAGGTACTCGCGCAAGTACGACCCCGGCCGATCGAAGGCGATCCCCCAGAGTCCCTCCACGATGACCTGGTGCGAGAGCCCAACGCCCAGGGTCAGTCGACCGCCGATGGCGTCTTGGACCGTTCGAGCCTGGGCCGCCAGCATCGACGGGTGGCGGGGCTGGACCGGCACGACGGCCGTGCCGAAGTCAACGTCGGGCAGCTCACGGCCGACCACCGCGAGCGCCGTCAGGGTGTCGGGTCCAAATATCTGTGAGGACCACATCGAACCGAACCCCCGGTCGCGCAACCGGCGCGCCCGTTCGACCGATTCATCGATCATCCCGTCCAGGTCAAGGCCAACCCCGATACGCATGACCGCCCCCGTTCGCCCACTATCGTCGTGCCCGTGCCGGGCGACCCTCAACTTATCTCGTCGCGCGTCGGCGTGGTCGGGGCCGGCCAACTCGCGAGGATGATGGGCGAGGTCGCCCACGACGTGGGCGTCACCGTCAGTGTCCTCGCACTGAACGAGGACGACTCGGCCGTCGCCACGGCCGACCACGTGGTCATCGGCGATCCGAGTGATCGAGCGGCGTTCGTTGAACTCGCGCGCGACGTCGACGTGGTCACCTTCGACCACGAGCTCGTGGACCTCGAGCTCCTCGACGTCCTCGCCCGCGAGGGGGTCATACTGCGACCCGGTCCCGCGTCACTACGCTACGCCGTCGACAAGGCCTACCAGCGCGTCCAGTTCGCCGAACACGGCCTGCCCGTGCCTCGATTCATCGTCGTGGACTCTCGCAACGACCCCGCGCTGCACGCATTCTTGGACTCCGTGGCGGTCCCACCCGTCGTCAAGGTGGCCCGCGGTGGCTACGACGGGCGCGGCGTCTTTTTCCCCGACCAGGTCGGTGATGTCGCCGCGCTCGTCGAATCCCTCGACACCGTTGTCGTGGTCGAGGAACGGCTCGAGTTGATCGGCGAGGTTGCCCAACTGCTCGTGCGCGCTTGTGACGGCGAGGTCGCCCACTACCCCTTGGTCACGACCGTTCAGTCCGACGGGATGTGCGTCGAGGTCCGATTCCCGAGTCAGTTTCCCGAACTCGCGGCCGAGGCCGCCGTGCTCGGCCACACGGTTGCCGACCTTGTGGGCGCGATCGGGATCATCGCGATCGAACTCTTCGTGACCGAGTCGGGTCTCGTGATCAACGAGGTCGCCCTTCGCCCACACAACACCGGCCACTGGACCATCGAGGGGGCCGCGACCGACCAGTTTTCCAACCACCTGCGCGCGGTCAGCGGTCAGCGGCTGGGCTCGACCGAGCCGGTCGTCGCCCACGCCGTCATGGTCAACGTCGTCGGCGCAGACGAGGCGGCGATGCCGGCCGCCGGTCGGGCGATCAGCGGCGCGTTCGTCCACGACTATGGCAAGACGTGGCGGCCGGGACGCAAGCTCGGCCACGTGACGGCCGTCGATGACGACGCCGAACGCGCCCGCGTGACAGCATGGGCGGGGGCCCTGGCCTACGGGACCCGGACGAGGGAGGCGACGTGAGCGCGATCGTGGGAGTGGTGATGGGCAGCTCCTCAGACCTCGACGTCATGGCCGGGGCCGCGGCTGTGCTGGAGGACTTCGGGATCGAGCACGAGGTTCGAGTCGTCTCGGCGCACCGCACACCCGACGACATGCTCGCCTACGGTCGAGACGCCCGGGACCGGGGACTTCGCGTCATCATCGCCGGAGCGGGCGGTGCGGCGCACCTGCCCGGGATGCTCGCCGCGACCACGTCGCTGCCCGTGATCGGTGTACCGGTCGCCCTCGCACGCCTCGACGGACTCGACTCGCTGCTCAGTATCGTCCAGATGCCCCGTGGCGTGCCCGTAGCGACCGTCGCGGTCAATGGGGCGGCCAACGCCGCCCTGCTGGCGCTTCGAATACTCGCGGTGGGCGACGAGGTGCTGAGCGCCCGACTCGACGAGCACCGCCGCGCACTCGCCGACGAGGCCCGAGCTCAAGACCTCGGACTCGGACGCCAACGGGATTCTTAGTCCGACTGGAGCCTCTCGGTGCCGCGGGGCCCCTATTCTGGGCAAGTGACCAAGGAGGTCCCATGGGTGTAGGGAAGCGTCTCGCGACCATCTTCAAGGCCAAGTCGAACGCCGCGTTGAACAAGATGGAGGATCCGCGCCAGACGTTGGACCTCTCCTACGAGGAGCAGCTCGAGAACCTGACCAAGGTCCGTCGGGCTGTCGCGGACGTGGCGACGGCACGCAAGCGCGTTGAGATCCAGGCCGAACAACTGAAGAGCCAGGGCGACAAGCTCGCCGAACAGGCCAAAGCCGCGCTCGGACAGAACAACGAGGCCCTGGCCCGCGAGGCGCTCTCGCGGCGCGAAGCCATCGCCGCGCAGTTAAAGGACCTCGACACCCAGCACGCGACCATCGTCGAGCAAGAGGAGAAGCTGACCGAGACGGCCCAGAAGCTCCAGACCGAGGTCGAGGCCTTCCGCACCAAGAAGGAGACGATCAAGGCCACCTACACCGCCGCCGAAGCGTCGGCGCACGTCTCAGAGGCCGTGAGTGGGATCTCAGCCTCGATGGGCGATGCCGGTGCGGCTCTCCAGCGGGCCCAGGACAAGGTCGCTGAGATGCAGGCTCGAAGCGGCGCGCTGGACGAGTTGCTGGCCTCGGGGGCGCTCACCGACCTCACGAGTTCGCGCGACGACATCCAGGCCCAGCTCGATCAGGCCAGTGCGACGTCCAACGTCGACGCTCAGCTCGCCGCCCTCAAGGCTCAACTGGGCTCGAGTGACGCTGCGAGCCTGCCCCCCGGAGGCGACCAGTGAGCTCCAAGATTGAATCGGATCGCGGGCTGAACTGGCGCATGTTCATCACCGGGTTCGCCCTGGTGCTGCTGTACGGGATCATCGTCACGGTGCTGTTGCGCCTCGGCGTCTCAACCCTGCTCGTCGTCGTCATCGCCGGCGTCGCACTCGTGTCCCAGTACTACTTCTCGGACAAGATCGCGATGTTCTCGATGCACGCCCACGAGGTCACCCCCGCCCAAGAGCCGCACCTGCACGAGATCGTCGATCGGCTTTGCCTGCTCGCGAACATGCCCAAGCCCCGAGTCGGCGTCGCCGAGATGGACATGCCCAACGCCTTCGCCACGGGTCGCAACCCGAACCACGCCGTGATCTGCGCGACGCGCGGGCTTATGCGACGACTCAGTGACGAGGAACTCGAGGCCGTGCTCGCCCACGAGTTGAGCCACGTGGCCCACCGCGACGTCGCGGTCATGACGATCGCCTCGGGCGTAGGCATGCTGGCCGGGCTGATCAGCCGTATCGCCATGTGGGGTGCGATGTTCTCAGGTGGCGGGCGAAGCCGCGACGGTGAGAACCTCGTGTTGCTCGAGATGATCACCTGGCTCGTCTCGCTCCTCGTCTACGTGATCGCCTATCTCCTGACGATGGCGCTCTCGCGGTACCGCGAACTCGCGGCCGACCGCTCCGGGGCGATCCTCATCGGCAAGCCCAGCGTGCTCGCGAGCGCGCTCGTGCACATCACCGGCGACATCGGCCGGATCCCCCGGACCGACCTGCGCCAGGCGGAGGGGATGAACGCCTTCTTCTTCGCGCCGGCCTTGGCGAGCGGGACGGCGGCCTCGCTGTTCTCGACCCACCCGTCGCTCGAGGTGCGTCTCGACCAGCTGAACAAGCTCGAGCGCCAGTTGAACGGCTAGTGGGACTGCGCGACACGCTCTTCGGGCGCACCAAACAGGTCGCACCGAAGCTCGACAACCTCTTCGCGCTGCCCACGGCGGCCCTCACCCTCGAGAGCGAGCTCGAGCTGGTCACCTCGGGCCAGGCGGGCCTCTGCTTCAAGGCCGGCAGCGGCGAGACCTCCACCGCCACCGATGAGGACATCAAGCAGCTGCTCAACTTCGATGAGACGGCGAGTGACGTCACGTTCACCACCGACCGTTTCGGGTTCCGCTGGATCGTGATCCACGACACCGACATCTCCACCCTGGTCACCCGGATCCACGGCGCGGACACCTCCATGGTCGAGAACGGCCTCGGCGCCCGGCTGCTCTGCGCCGTGTTCGGTTTCGTGCCCAAGACACCGCCGGGCGACGGGCCCGTGCGACTCGTCTATCTCTTGAAGCAGGGTACCTTCTACCCCTTTGCGCCAACCGGCCCCGAACAACGCGACAACGAACTCGAACTCCGAGTCCGATCCTTTCTCGACAAGGACCTACCCATCGAGAAGGACCTGTCTCGCTGGATGGCCCTCTGGGAGGTCCCCGTCAACTAAAGATGTTTCGGTAATACCCTGATATTGGTGGTAGGCATGGGAAACTGTTCTCATGACATCTTCCACTCGCTCCAAAACCTCCGTGCCGACACCGACGAGCAAGCGCGTGCGACCCCGCCGGGACTTCGAGGCCATGACCCAACGTCGACTTCGCGCGGGCACGATGTTTCAGAAGGGTTCGTCCCAAGCCGACGTCGCTCGCGAGTTGGGCGTGTCGCGTGAGACGGCCTCGCAGTGGCACGCCACGTGGCGCGAGCACGGCGTCGACGGTCTTCGGGGAGCCCAGCGCGCTGGGCGCCTGCCCCGGCTCAGCGACGAGCAGCTCGCCAAGGTTGAAAGAGCCCTCGCGAAGGGACCAACCGCGAACGGCTATCCCAGCGAACTCTGGACGCTCGCTCGAGTGGCGACGGTGATCGAGAAGGTGACCGGGGTGAGTTATTCGACGACCCAAACGTGGTCGATCCTGCGCACCCGCCTGGGCTGGAGCCGTCAGCGACCCGCGCGCCGAGCCTTAGAGGCAGACCAGGACGCCATCGCCGCCTGGGCCAAAGACCGCTGGCCCGTGGTAAAAAAAACGCCCGACGGCGCCGGGCGTGGATCGTCTTCGAAGACGAGTCGGGCTTCTCGCTCCTCCCCTCGGTGAGGGCCACCTGGGCGCCGCGGGGACAGACCCCCGTGCTCACCCACCATTTCAATTGGAAGCGACTCTCGATGGCGAGTGCGCTGGCCTTCGCCCCCGATGGGTCCGATGCATCCCTCGTCTTCTCCATGCGAGCTGGCTCGTTCAACGACGAGGCACTGATCGAGTTCCTCGGTGAGCTGCACGATCTGATGAAGAGTGAGAAGGTGACGTTGATCTGGGACGGACTCACCTCTCATCGCAGCAAGAAGATGAAGGCGTATCTGAAGACCCAACGACATTGGCTCGTCACCGAGCGACTCCCGCCCTACGGGCACGACCTCAACCCGGTTGAACAAGTCTGGGGCAACCTGAAGAACCGCGAACTGGCCAATCTCTGTCCTGACTCCGTCGAAGAGGCGGCCGTGTTCGCCGATGACGGGCTCCTGCGTATTGGCGAGGACACCCGCCTGTGCTTCTCATTCCTCAAGCACTGCGGTCTTTCGTTATGACCAGAGTGTCAGTGTATTACCGAAAGGTCTTTAGTTCGCGCGACCGTTGGGGTGCACGCCAAATACTGGAGGCATCAGTTGGCCACCACCGACAAATTCGGAGAGCAAGCACTTTCCGCATTCACAACGCCAAACACACTCGATTTCGACATTGCTGGTCGCGAGTTGCTGGCGGGTCACGTCGACTCCCTTTCAACGCTGGTGCCGGTCACGCCTCGGCGCAGACTCACCACGATGGCGAATATTCCGTCGGCGTTGCCATGCCAAGGCGTACACCTAGAAGCGAAGTCTGCAACTTCGGCAAACGATTTGGCGAGATCCCTCGCGCAGCACGGGTCCTTCGAACTCCTCGGTCCGGACTGCGGCCAAGGAGTCCGCTCGCTGGTTGGTCAGCGTCGTGAATAGGTTCGTTCTTCTCATTGGCGCACCGTTCGTTGCCTTCGCGTTGGCGCTGGGGGGACTGGTCGTTCTCGTCAGTTCGGTGGGTGGGACGACGCGAGCCGCCGCCTGCGTGGTATCGAAGTTTGCGACACTGGGCGGAGCGGGCTCCGTCACGACGACCACCCCTTCGCCGGTTGCCAACGCGGACTGCGGCGCTGCGGCGCTCGTGACCCTGCCCAGTTCACCGGTCGCAAATAACGGCCTACCCACGAATTACGTCATTCCCGCCGGTGCCACGACTGTTGAGACGGTGGTGATTACCTACGCCCTCGCACAACTCGGCAAGCCCTACCGCTGGGGTGGCACGGGCCCCGCCGCGTATGACTGTTCGGGCCTCACCATGATGGCCTGGGCGCAGGTCGGCGTGCGTTTGCTCCACTACACGGGGGACCAGATCCACGAAGGAATCGCCGTCTCCTCCTTCGACGACGTCTCACCGGGCGACCTCATTCTCGTACCCGGCAGTGACGGCACCCTGGCGAACCCCGGTCACGTGGGGCTCTACCTCGGCGACGGTCTCGTGGAGTCGGCAGTCGACGTCCAGTACGGGATCATCGTCCAGCCCTACGCGACCTTTGTGAGCGGCGGGCTGTCGGGGATTCGCCATGTCGGTTAGGCGAGATCAAGCGAGCAACCAAGACCAATCAACGACCCAAGGAGAGACATGATCACCCAATTCATTACGGCCAAGTTGTTAGAGGCCGACGTCAGCATTTCACCCAACTCAACCGCCATCCCGGGCATCAAGACCCTTTCCACACTCATGGGCACGGTCATGACCTTCGGTCTCGTGCTCACCTTCGGCGGGTTCGTGGGCTCGGCCATCGCCATGGCGATTGGCCACCACAGTGGCAATCCGCAGTTCTCCAGTCGGGGCAAGTCGGGCCTGCTCTGGAGCCTCGTCGCGGCTCTCCTCATCGGTGGCGCCAACCTCTTGGTCAATACGTTCTTTCACCTCGGCTCGCACCTCAGTTGATGGTCGGCGTTCGCGCAACGAAACGAGCGAGAGCGCTCGGTGCGACGCTGGTGGCGCTCTTTGACGTCGCGCTGGTGGTGATCGTCGTGACCACGTTCCTCGGAACGAGCGCGTCACCGAGCGTGACGCCACCCGGCGCCAGATCCCGGTCGGCGCGTGTGGCTCCGATGACGGGAAAGACGTTTACGAAGCGAACGCCCCACGTCTCCGGTCCCGCGTACCACCCACTGCGGGTCACGCCACCCGAGACCGCCGTCGAGCGCACGGTCAATGAGGCGCTGGCCCGCAACACCGAGCAACCTGGCGTCACGGCGCTCCTCGCCGCGACGCTACCCACGCCGGCGACGAGCGCGACCTTTCCCGGGATTGACGCGGCGGACTCCGAGACGGCTTCGCTCTACGCCGTCGCCTTCACGCAAGAACTACTGGACCTCAACTTTGCATCGTCCAGCAGGGGCGAACTCGTGGCGTGGGCGAACTACAACAACGCGCCCTTCTCCCTGGGTGACCTACCCGAGGCGCTCTCGACGAAGGTGCTCGTGATCTCACTCGGTGAACGCCCCTCACCGCTGCCGACGTCCAGCCAGTGGGTGGCATTCGCGAGGGCGCGGACCCGGTGGCGTGTGAGCGGGCTCGTCGTGTCGGTCAACCCCGCCTGGACCCAGGCCCTCAGCGCGGGCTGGGTGCCGGTCGACCCGCTGATGGCGATCTACGACGTCTCGGGGACGCTCACGGTCATGACCCCGGGCCGCGCGCCGGTCCTTGAGTCCATCGCCTTCGCGCTCACGCTGGGTGGGGCGTCCCTTCACCCCGGCTACGGCGCCGTGGCGCTCGACTACTGGACGGTGAACTAGATGTCGTGTTCCGGCCTCCAGGTCATGGACCCGGTCTGCGCGGTCGTCGGGTCGATTGGCAAACTGGGCTCGTCGGTCACTAACTCGGTGTTCGCGAGTATGGCGACAGCCTTTGGTAATACCGCGGACTCCGCGATCAATTGGCTGTGGTCCCAGATGTCCTCGGCGACGGCGATCTCGCTGGGCGGGCCCACCTTCGAGCTCGACCTCGGGATCGTGAGTGCGATCGCGGCGGTCGTCTGCGTCGGTCTCTTCGTTGGTCAACTCGCAATCTCGGCGTTGCGCCACGACGGGTCCGGGATCGGACGGGCGCTTCGCGGACTGGTGATTGCCACGGTGGGCGTCGCGATCACGCTCGCGAGTCTTGACGTGTTGCTCGCGGCGGTCGATCAACTCTGTGCGGGCGTCGTGCGCGTGGCGACCGGCGACTCGATCGCGACACTCGGGTCCAAGATCATCGATCCCGCACTGTTCACCGGACTGGTGGCCGGTCCCGCGGCGATTCTCATCTTGTCGTTGCTCGCGATTCTCGCGGTGGCGGTCGTCTGGTTCGCCCTGGTGATTCGAAAGATGCTCATCATCATCACCGCGATTTTCGCGCCGCTCGCCTTCGTCGGGGGCGTCGCGGACCTGTCGCGGGGTTGGGTGCGTAAGTGGCTCGAAGCCATGGCGGCCCTGGTGTTCGCCAAGCTCATTCTCATCATCATCTTCGTCATCGGGCTCGGGGTGTTGGGGGGCATGGGAACGAGCTCGAGCGCGGGCGGGATGTCCGGGATAACGAGTGACATCACGGGGCTACTCATCCTGCTGGTCGCGGGACTGTCGCCGTGGATGGCGCTCAAACTCGTGCACTTCACCGGTGAGCACATGGCGAACCTCGCCGGCTCGGCCGCCCACGCCACCTCGGGCGCCGCCACGGTCATTGGCGCTCCCCAGAAAGTCGCGTCGATGAAGTGGGCGGCCCAGAGCCTCGGTGGTGCCCCGCACCGCATCGCCGCCCCGATGGGCGTGGGCGCGCCACTCGGTGCGACGTCAGAAGCATCGACCGGACCGAGTGGCGCCACGGGCGCTGGGCCGGGTGCCACCGATGCGCCTGGCGCCGGCGCCGGCATCGTCTCGGGAGCGGCGCTCGTGGCGGGTGCGGCGACGCGCGCTGGACGGAGGGCCGGCGAGCCCGTCACGCGGTCCGTCGATCATCGTTCAGATGTCGCGAGTCCCGTCGTGGACGGAGCAATGTCGCCACCGTCAACGTCACCCGAAGCGAGCGGTGAGCGCCGCGCGCCACGCGCTGAGCCAGTACCGACAACGGGAGATTCAGTGTCATCACCCGCGGCACCGAGTCACGTCGCAGCGCCGACCCGGAGCCACCCGAGCCCGTCGAGTGAGGTCGCGCCGCCACCGCGCACATCGACGATCGAGCCAGCACCCACCAAACCATCGCTCGCCTCGTCGGTGCCGCCGCGTCGATTCACCAGTCCAGAGCCACGACCGAAGGAGATCTCGTGACCGCCACCAACGTCGGCCCACCGACGGTTCGATTTGCCCGGCGCTCGACGCGCGGCTTTCTGTTGGGGTTCTCGGGACTGCGCGCGAGCGCGATCGGTGCCGCCGCGGTGGTCCTCCTGATCGGACTTCTCGGCGCCGGGGGAGTGGGACTGCTGGTGACGGCGCCGATGTGGGCCGCGCTACTCGGATCAGCGTTCGTCCCGGTGAAGGGCCAAGCACTCGTCGAGTGGCTACCGACGGTCCTGCACTGGTCGCTGCGCCTGTCCACGGACCAGACCACCTATCGCGTGCGCGTGTCGCCGCCGCGACCCGCGGGCACGATGGCCCTGCCGGGTGACGCGGCACCACTGCGCTTCTATAACGACCCCGACAGTGGCGCGTGTCTGGTGCACGACCCGCACCGCCAGACGCTCTCGGCGACCCTCGCGGTATCCCACCCCGCCTACGTGTTGTTAGCCCCCGCTTCCCAGCGCGACCGGGTGGCGACGTGGGGGCGCGTTATCGCCTCACTCGCCCAGACCGGCACCTGTGCGCTGATTCAGGTGCTCGAGTCCACCGTGCCCGACCCCGGCACGAAGGTCGCCCAGTGGTACGAGGAGCACGGCACGGGCGAACACGACTGGCCCAACGAGGAGTATCAAGAGCTGCTTGCCCAAACGTCGCTGGGATCTTCGACGCACCGAACGACGATCACCATCGCACTCGACATGAAAAAGGCCGCGGCGGCGATTCGCAGCGCCGGACGGGGCGTGAAGGGAGCGGCGTCGGTGCTGCGCGTTGACATGAGCGTCTTGGAACACGGGCTGCGCGACGCTGACCTGCGACTCGAGGGCTGGTTGAGCGAGGCCCAACTCGCATCCACGATCCGCCAGGCGTATGACCCCGCGTCCGACTTCGCACAGAATGGTCCGGGCGCGACGCTTCGCTCCGCGGGCCCGGTGGCGCTCTCGGAACACTGGTCGTACCTGCGCCACGACTCGGGCTACTCGTGCGTGCTCTGGATAAGTGACTGGCCCCGGGTGGAGGTGGCCCCGCACTTCTTGCACGCGCTCATCTTCGCGCCCGATATCCGCAAGTCCCTCTCGCTGCTGAGCCGACCCTTGGGCACAAGCGAAGCATTACGGGCACTGCGCAAGGAAAAGACCGAGGCGATCACCGACGCGCAGCACAAGGCCAAGGTCGGCCAGGTCCAAGACCTCGCCGACGTTCAGGAGTACAGCGACCTCTTGGCGCGAGAACAGGCGCTGCTGAACGGTCACGCCGACGTGGAGTTCGCGGGCTTCATCACCGTGACCGCCGACAGCGAAGAGGGACTCACCACGGCGGTCGCGCTGATTGAACGATCGGCCGGCCAGTCGGGGTGCGACACCCGCATCCTCTACGGGCGCCAGTCCCAGGGCTTCGTTGTCGCCGCACTGCCGCTCGCCCGCGGCGTCTTCTAGGAAGGTGGTCTTCATGTCACGTCGTAGCGACACCTCGGCGCAACAGGCCGAGATCGAACGACTCACTGCGTTGGTGGCGACGCTGCGTGGCCCGAGCGACGAGTCAGTTCCCGTTCGAGGACCCGCGCCGGTTCCGGTGGTGCCGTCACCCGTCCAGCCCATTCTCGACGGTGGGAAATCGCTCGCCGGTGCCCTCTATAGCGCGAAGGGGACCGCGCGACGCGAGCGTCGAGCCCTCGCGCGCGCCGCGGCGACCCTATCGGTGGCCGATCAGGTGGCGGCGCGAGCGGGAGCGAAGCGGGCTCGAGAGCTGCACCGCGACGAAGCGAGGAACGCGGCGTACCTACCCAAGCACGGCGAAGCGGGCGAGGACGCACTGCGCACCTACCGAGCCTTGAAAGTGGAGCCGCATCGCGCGACGAGTGAAGTGGTCGCGGGTGCCTACCCGTTCCTCGCCGAGAGCGGACTCGGGAGCCGGGGCATCTTGATTGGCCAGGACGCGTGGAGTGGCGCGGGCTTCGTCTATGACCCCTGGGTGCTCTACCAGTTGGGCGTGCTCACGAACCCGAACTGCCTACTGGCTGGCGTCGTCGGTCGGGGCAAGTCCACCCTCGCCAAGTCAATCGCCACTCGCAGCATTGCCTTTGGGCGCAAGTGCTACGTGCCCGGTGACCCCAAGGGCGAGTGGAGCACCGTCGCGCGAAGCGTCGGGGGTCAGGCGATCGAGCTCGGCGGGACGTCGGCGCGCCTCAACCCCTTGGATGAGGGTCCGAGGCCAGCGTTCCTCGCGAGCGCTGACGGCGGTCAATCGACGCTGTCCGACCAAGCCTGGGCCGACGTCGTGCGCCAGCGCCGCCGTGATCTGCTGCGATCGCTCAGCGTAGCGGCGCTCGGTCGGGCCATGGCGCCGGTCGAAGCGACCGCACTCTTCGCCGCCCTCGACGAAGCGGTCGCCACCAATAGCGTCGCGACCCTGCCCCAAGTCGTCGCAGCCATGTTCGATCCCCCGCGCGATGTCGTTGGTTCCAGTCGCGCCCAGCTCCTCGAGGACGGACGCGAAGTCGCCCACGCGGTCAATCGGTTGGTCGCGGGGGACTTGGGAGGCCTCTTCGATGGGCCCTCCACGGTGCACTTCGACCCGGATCTGCCCATGGTGAGTCTCGACCTCAGTCGCATTTCGGGCTCGGACGCGAAGATCGCCATGGTCATGGCCTGTGCGAGTTCGTGGATGGAGAGTGCTCTCCAGGATCCCTCGGGTGGCCCGCGCTGGGTCATCTACGACGAAGCGTGGCGGGTCTTGAAGCAGCCCGCCCTGCTCGCACGCATGCAGAGTCAGTGGAAGCTCTCTCGAGCCCTCGGACTCGCGAACCTGTTGGTGATCCACCGACTGAGTGACCTCGACGCCGTTGGTGAACGAGACTCCGAGGCGCGCAACCTCGCGCTCGGGCTGCTCGCGGACTGTTCCACCAAGATCATCTACGCCCAGGAATCGGGCGAGGACGCGAAGACTGGCGCGGCCCTCGGTCTCTCCTCGACTGAAACCGACCAACTCGCGAGCCTGGCGCGCGGCGAGGGCCTCTGGCGCATTGGCGAACGATCCTTCGTCGTACGCCATATCTGCACGCCGAATGAATTGTCTCTGTTCGACACGAACCAGCGAATGGTCGGTTGACAATGGTAACGAACGCGCGCTACGGACCCGACGACCTGGCCCTCGGGGCGATTGCGGTACTTGTCGTCGGGTTTCTCCTTCTCGCTGCGGGGGGACTACTCGCCGCGGTGCTCTCGGGCCACGGACTGCCAACGAAGCACGTAAGCGGATCACTGACGGCCTTCGCGCACGTGGGCAATCCCTCGAAAGCGTGGAAGGTTCCCGTTGGGCCGGCGTGGCTCTATTGGACGATGACCTCGACGGTGGTCTTCCTCGGCGTAGTAGCGAGCGCGTTGGTAGCTCGCCTCGTGCGACGAAGTGCGCGCGAGCAGTCCGATGATCCCACGCGCATCGCCGGTTTGGCGGAGCGTCACGAGGTGGTGGCGGCAGTCGGCGCCCGCCACCTCGTGGCTCGAGGGGCGATTCTGCGGCCGTCGGTCGTTAAACCCCAACCATCTGACCTCGGGCTCTTCTTAGGGACGAGTCGCCGAGTGGCGTGCTACGCCAGTGTCGAAGACTCGATGGTCGTTCTCGGCCCCCCGCGCAGTGGCAAGGGCTACCACCTCGTCATCCCCTTCATCCTCGACGCACCGGGGGCCGTCGTCACGACGAGCACTCGCCCGGACAATCTCGCCGCCACAATGAGCGCGCGAATGAAACTCGGTCCCGTCGGGGTCTTTGATCCCCAGGGGCTGGCGCTCGGCGTGGAGGGCGGACTGCGCTGGTCGCCAATTCGGGGCTGTGAGAATCCCCAGACGGCGATGATGCGCGCGGGCGCCCTCTGTGCGGGTGCGGCCGGGGGCGTGAAGGACGCGAACTTCTGGCAACAACAGACCGAGGTGGTGGTGCGCTGTCTCCTCCAGGCGGCCGCGTTGACGGAGCGCTCCGTCATTGATCTCTATCGCTGGAGCCTGTCGCCCGACGAAGCGAAGGAGGCCGTCGAGATACTAAAGACCAGTAGCACCGCGACCCCCCAGTGGGGGAGTGCGCTCGGAGGAATCGTGGGGTTAGAGCCGCGACCCCGCGCGAACATCTGGTCCGTCGTGAGTAGCGTCTTTGCCCCGCTGGCGAGCCCGAAGGTCATCGAGCAACTGAGCCCGGCGCGGGGTGCGCAGTTTGACCCCACCACGTTTCTAAAAGATCACGGCACGCTCTATCTCCTCGGTACCAGCTCGGGCGCGTTCGCGACCGCCAACTTCGTCTCGGCGCTGATCGAGGACGTGGTCGAGACGGCCCGCGTGATCGCGAGCGCCTCGAGCGGCGCGCGACTCGATCCGCCACTCGCGCTCGTTCTCGACGAGGCGGCGAACTATCCGTTGCCGTCACTCGGGGCCCTGATGAGCGAAGGGGGAGGGACGGGAGTCACGACGGTCGCGGTCTTACAGTCACTCGCCCAAGCCCGCAGTCGCTGGGGCCACGAACAGGCCCAGGCCATCTGGGACTCAGCGACCACGAAGGTGATTCTCGGTGGATCGAGTAACGCGAGTGACCTACGCGACATCGCCCAACTCATGGGCGAGCGTGATACCCCCGAGATCTCGACGACTCACCAGGCCGGTGGCGGGCGTGCCGTCTCAGAATCCACGCGCCGGCGCTCGGTGTTGGACCCGAGCACGATCCGACTGCTGCGGGTCGGCCACGCTCTCCTCATGTTGCGCGCCGCCAAACCCATCATGCTGCGGCTTCGGCCCTGGACCGCGCGCCGCGACGCCCGCCGGATCAGAGACGAACGCCGCGCCGTCGAAGCGTCGCTACGCGCGGGCGCCCTCTCGCACGCGCCGTACGGCGATGCGGACGTACGGGGTCCCGATGAGTGATCTGCGTGTAGAGAGCGGTGTTCGCTCGGTTGATGTTCGAGCTCGTGTCCCCGCGCCTCGAGCGGTCGCGAGTGCCACCGCGAGTAGTCCCACCGCGGGCAGCGAAGCCCGCCCGCCCATCCACTGGCCGAGCCTCGGGCCCTTTGACGCCCAGCGTGAGTGGCCCCAGCTACGTGCGTGGGTGGACGAGATGCGAGAGCGTTACCGGGGTCTCGACAGTTACGTCGTGCCGGCGTGCTGGTTCGAACACGAGTCGCTCGTCGTCGCCCTCCAGGCGCTGCGCGATCACGAACGCGTCGCCTACGACAAGACGTCGCCCGGTTCGTCGGGCACCGACTGGCATCGCGCGTATCGCGACGTCACGGCGATGCTTCGCCAGTTCACGGCCGACCTGCGGTGCGGACACGGACCCGAGTACGCCGATGGCGAACTCTTCGAGCAGTTCGTCGGAAACGATATTGCGCGACGTCGCCGTCGAGCCGCGACCGTTGCGTTGAGTCAGTGAAAGTAGCGAGTCCGCTACCTAACTAAAGAAGGAGAGCGCGATGGCCGTTGAAGTGACGTTGAGTGTGGCCCACACGTGGGTTGCGCCGCTGGTGACTGCGCCGCGAACTGCTTCTTCGTTACCACGGCTCGCGGGATTCCGACAGCGGAGTAACGGGTTCATCGAGGAAGCAGGACACGCAGTTCGTGACGGCTCCGAGGCGCACATTTCACTCCCAACCCAGCCAACGACGAGGCGTCGGTATGCGTGATCACTCGGGGCTGCTCGAAGGACTCAGCGCCGGCATTGCCGAACTCCACTCGAGTGAGAAGTGGACGCGGTACCTCGACGCGCAGAGCAAGTTCTACGCCTACAGCCCCAACAACGTCATGTTGATCATGCTCCAGAATCCCTACGCCACGCGGGTGGCGGGCTATCACGCCTGGCAAGAACTGGGTCGTCAGGTGGTAGCCAAGGAGTCAGCCCTGCGGATACTGGCGCCGATGAAGTACAAGAAGGAAGACATCCCCGAGGGTGAGAAGACCAGTGAGATTCGGGGCTTCAAGTTGGTGCCAGTCTTTGACATCAGCCAGACCGAGGGGCGCGAGCTCACCGATGTCGTGAGCAGGCTCGAAGGCCTTGCACCCGTGGGCGTCTTCGCCTCCCTCACCGAGTTTGCGCAGAGTCTTGGCTTTCACGTCGAGCGACCGCAGTCACTGGAGAGCGGGGCGAATGGGGACACCACGCACGCGCTCGGGAGAATTCGGGTAGTAGCGAGCAACTCCGAGGCGCAACAGGTGAAGACCCTCGCGCACGAGATCGGTCACGCCCTCTTGCACGATCCTGAGATTCCAGTGACCAAGGAGTTATCGCGAGGACTTATGGAACTCGAAGCAGAGTCCACTGCCTACGTCATCTGCACGGCTCTTGGCATGGACAGCGGCGACTACTCCTTCGGGTACGTGGCTGGATGGGCTGGCGGGGCCCCGGAAGCCATTCAAGGCATCAAGGATTCGACGAGTCGCATACAGAAGGCCGCGACGGCGGTGCTCAGAAACTTCGAGGCGCAAGAGCTAGCAGTCGACGCTACGAATGTCGTCAGCATAGAAGTGGCCGCAGAGCAATCGGTTGACGTGGACGTAGCGCTCCGCACTGGCGAGCGTCGGATGGACGAACTGGTCGACCTTGAGCGCATCCAGGAGTTCACCGACGCGTCCGATGGACGAATCCAGGTGATCTCAGTCGATCTTCCACCACAGGGCGCCCCCGCCAGTAACTACCAACCGCTCAGTGCAGGGGAACTCGACGTGCTGGAGTGCCCCACTGACATGTGGCGCGAACTCGGCGTTTGAAAGGAAGAGGGAAATGGCCAAGCGAATTTCGATAGTTTTGACATACGACACGGAATCTGGGAAGTTCATCGTCGACGGTGACACCACGGAGGTGTGCTTTCCTGAAGGGCCGTGCTGGGACGACGAGACAGAGCCTTGGACGGACGAGCCCCTCTTTGTCGATGACGTTGTGCAGCGGTTGGCCGTTCAATTGGGCCAACCCGCACCACCGCCTGCACCCGGTGCGAAGGAACCAATGGCGATCTCGACGAAATTCATTGAGCTGGCGTTGAACATCCTTGATCCCGATTTCGAGTGGGATGCGAAAGAGACGCTGAAGGTAAGCGACACAGCAGGCAGATTCGTTGGGAGGCATCCGATTACCAAATGGGAAAATGAGGGTGCCTTCGGGTTGGTCGTTCAGTTCGTTCACGATTGGGCAACGGGCGAATACTCCAATTCCGCTCCCTCCAATGGACCAATCGGTGCCTTTGACTCCGAGCGCCTATCACGACTTCGATGTCCTTGGCCTCGTCATTGATGAAGGTCCCACTTTCGAATGAGAGACGTTTCCGCTATCTACAGTAAGGAGTTGCAATGACAGTCAGCGAGCCAGTTGAGTTCATCGACCTCGTAAAACAGTCCGAGCGGGCTCATACCCCAACAGCCGTGCCCGCGACGATTGGTCTTGCCGAGGCTGCCTTGATTCTCGGCATCGCCAAGAGCACCGCGTGGACGATGTACTCGCAGGGTACTTTTCCGTTGCCAGTGATCAGGATAGGGACACGCATTCGTGTCGTGAAGGTTCATATCCAACAGTTCTTGGAGACCGGAGAGCCCGTCACCTTTGAGTCTGCCATCGCTTCTCCTGTCGCATTCGAGCCAGCGGCCCGAGATTCAAACGCTGGTTAAACCGCGGCCCATCTTCTTGACGGGCTTGATCGTTTTCGCGACCTTCTTAGCCTTGACGACCGCCGCGGATTTGTCTATCGGGGGCGATTCTCTCTCTGTCCGTATGTTGCCCATCACCGCAGCGGCGTCCTGGTCGCTCGCCTCGACGAAATGCGTGTAGACCGACAACGTAGTTGACGGGTTCGCGTGCCCCAGTCGACCGGCGACTGTGCGCACCGGTATGCCCGCGGTCATCATTCGAGTCGCGGCGAAGTGGCGCAAATCGTGCAGACGCATGTTGTCAAAACCGAGAGCGTCCCGCACTGCTTGGAACTGCTTGGTGATGGCCCCTGGGGTCATCGCAATGAGGCAGTCTGGCTCACGGGAGAACACGTACGCATCGGCCACGATCTTCATGCCAACCTGTTTCGCCCGATCTGTGACGATGGCTTTCTGTGCCTCGAATACCGCGAGCGTGTCGGGGTCGAGCGAGATACGACGCTCTGCGTGGGTCTTAGTGCTCTTTTCTCTGATCCCGCCCGGCACTTCGGCAATCGAGCGCTCAATGGTGAGGGTCATGCGCTTCGGATCAAGGTTGCTCCAACGAAGCGCGCACATCTCTCCTCGGCGCGCTCCGGTCGACGCGGCGATGTGCAAGAAGTGGCCCAGTTCGGGGTTCTGTCGCCGTGTGTAATTGAGCAACTCATCAACCTGAGCCGCATTAGGCGGCGAGAGTTTTGGCTTGGTCATCCGAGGCGGGGTGACGTTGGCAGCGGGGTTGGTCGCTATCCAGCCCAAGATGACGGCCTGACGGAGCGCCCGTCTAATGATGGCGTTGATTTGGCGCACCGTTGTGGGCGACAGCCCGATCTGATTGACGAGTCCTCGATAGAGCTGATCCAGGTCGTCGGTGGTGATCTTATTGACCGGGCGATCTCCGATGGCTGGGAAGATCCTCACCTTCAGTTTGTTCCGATAACCACGAAGAGTCGTCGGGCTAAGATCGTCTTTGACGAGGTCAAGCCACTTGTTGGCGAGTTGCTCGAAGGTCGCCGACGTGCCGTCGTAACGACCGGACTGGGCCTCGGCAACCAGGGCATTGAGCCTCTGGCGAGCTTGGGTCTTACTGCCGCGAACCGTCTTACTCAACTGGCGATTCTTACCGGTGACTGGATCGCGGCCGGCCATGAACCTGACCTCCCAGACGCCAGGCTCCTTTTCTCGCAGGGTTCCGCTCACAGATCACATGCTATTCAATTTTCGGAAAAGTTAGGGATTGTTTAGGGATGCCATTGGGCTTGGAGAACCAAATCACTCCACAACCCTTTGTTTTACTGGTGGGCCGCCCGGGTCTCGATCCCGGCACCTTGGGATTAAAAGTCCCCTGCTCTTCCCGATGAGCTAGCGGCCCAGTGGATGGAGATTTGCATTGAGAAATGCTCGACCCCCGGACCCCTCAGGTTAGCCCATGCGACTTACCCGCACTTCTTATGAAGATGGCAAACACGCCGGTCCCGCCACCGTTTTGGGCGGGGTCCAACGACGGCTTACCCAACGTGAGTGACGTCTGGTCATTGAGTGACGAGTTCATTGGGAGGTGATGTCGGGGAACTGCGCGACGGTGCTCAGGAGACGTCCGTGAGCCGTGCGGAGAGATCCCAGAGTTGACGAGCGACGTCGGCGTCACGTGCTCGCTTGGCCGGGCGGCCGAGTGCGGGATACCCACGCAAGTGTGGCCAGCGGTCGGGGCCGACGTAGGAGCCTCCGGGCACGTCCATCGTCGCACCGTAGAGCGTAGGGAGGGCACCCATGCGATCACTCTGGGCAACGAACTGGTTCGCGATGGTCATGACGGTGGCGAGCGCCGCACTGCCCGTGTGCCGTTGGAGATTGGTCGCCGCGTAGCCGGGGTGGACGGCAATCGCCTTCACTGGCGAACCGCTTTCTCGTAGGCGGCGTTGGAGTTCGGTGACGAAGAGGAGATTGGCCAACTTCGATTGCGCGTACGCACCCCAGCGCTTGTACGGGCGATGCTCCCAGTTGAGGTCGTCGAGATCGATCCGGCCCTGCCGGTGCGCCTCGGAGGAGACGACGACAATTCGCTCTCGAATGCGGGGGAGTAACAGGTTCACCAAGGCGAAGTGGCCGAGGTGGTTCGTTCCGACCTGCATCTCGAACCCGTCGGTCGTTCGCCGCAGGGGAATCGCCATCACGCCGGCGTTCGCGATGAAGATGTCGATGGACTCGGTCGTGCGCTCGGCGAAGTTCCGAACCGACTCCAGGTTCGCGAGGTCGAGTTCGCGAACGCGCACGTCGCCATTCATCGCTGACGCGGCCGCCTCACCCTTTCCGATGTCGCGCACCGCCAGGGTCAGTGACGCCCCGACCTCGGCGAGCGCCTCGGCGGCCCGTCGGCCGATCCCGCTGTTGGCTCCGGTGACGACGACGTGTCGACCCCGAAGGTCGGGAAGATCCGTCTCGCTCCACTGGTTCGCTGGCACGAGTCAAAATCTAGGGGTTGCGCGTCGAGCGCGGATCGCCATCGCGCTCGACGCTTGGACGTCGTGTCGTCCCAGCGGCTGGTCTGTTCAACGTGAGACGAGTCGTCATCGGATACCGGTTCACCGGTGGAATCGCAGGAGGGCCAAACTGAGTGCGATCGCGACGCCCGACCAGCAGAGGATTTTCAACCCGTGCTCGAGCGGCCGGAGGAGCGAATCACGCGTGATCGGCGAGGACGTGCCGTCGTGGCGTACGAGCACGCCTTCAACCGAACGGACCCGTCGTCGCAGGTCGCGAGCGGGCGTTGAGAGGATCTGCTGGATCTTCGTGATGAGCGCGCCGAAGACCGCCGCGACGAAGGCGGCAATCGTGAGCGCGTCGTGCTGGGCGAAGTACGCCGTGAGTATCGGGAACCCCCCCCACGCGAGGATCAGCACCAGGGGCGTGTGCAGGCGCCCGCCGAAGAGCTCCAAGTTGTACCCGAGGGCGAGGACCACCCCGACGACGATGAAGACCCCGAGGTACGGGCTCACGACGAACATGCCGACGACCCCCAACGTCACAGCCCCGCCCAGGCCGACAAGGGCCGCAGCGACCAGCTGCGTGGTGGGGATCGTCGTGCCGAGTGGTCGGCCGTGGACCTCGTCGAGGGCGTGCGCGCCGACGCCGACGGCGAGAAAGAAGGCGCCGAGTGTCGCCACTAGCTTCACCGCGTTCACCGGCCCGCTCAGGCAGGCGCCGATTGTGACGAGTGAGAGGTGCAGCGCCGTATAGGGCGGGTGCAGGACCGTCCACCACTGGCGTACACGGGTGCTGTGGAGGAAACCTGGCTGGGCGTAGAAGGCGGGACCGTCCTCGGGTGGGGTCGATGCGGGCTCGCTCACGCCCCACCGACCCGGTAGCCCGACATCACGAGGCCGCCACCCAGACTCATCGAGCGACACTCGACACGCTCGATCCCCGCCGCTTCCCACGCCTTCACGGTCCAGGGGACCGAGTACGAGCGGTAGTGCCGCGAGATGCTCGGGCCGAGAAACCGTCCGACGACCCACCACGGCCTACCGCCGGTGACGAAACCCGCGACCGGCAGTACGCCCCTCGTGTAGAGCCACCAAGCGACGTGCCAACCTCTCGCGTTCGGAACGGCGAACTCGAGGCTCGCGATGGCGCCACCGGGTTTGACGACGCGGGCGAGCTCGCGCAGTGTCGCGGCGGGGTCGCGAACGTAGCGCAGCAGGTACGTGAAGGTGAGCGCGTCGAAGGTCGCGTCGCCGAAGGGCAACTGTTCGCCGCGGCCGAGCACGAGGGCGATCCGCTCGCTGAGCCCGGCGAGCTCGACGTTGCGCTCGCCCTTGCGGATCATCGCCTCGCTCAGGTCCAGTCCGATGACGTGGGCCGTCGTTGCCCGCGCGAGACGCGTGGTGACCCCGCACGGCCCGCACGCGACGTCCAAGACCAGCGCTGGGTTGGACGCGACGACTGGTTCGACCATGGCCGACCGCCACCGTCGGTCCTGACCTATCGACAGCACGGCGGCCAACGCGTCGTATCGCGCGGGTAGCCGGGCGAAGAGCGCCTGAGCGAACGTATTGGGCGCGGCGTTCGTCACGTCGCGCTTCATCGGCTCGCCTCATGGGCGACGCGCGGGGGATCGCTCGTCATCAGGACCGTGCTTTCGCGCGGGCATGGTGCCGACCAGTCCTCTTCTCCGGCGTCTCGGCGAAGCGGCGGCACGGTGGCGGGGCGTCGAATGATCGGACCTCCTCTCCGTCGGGCTCGGCGGCGTGGCCGCGCCATTGGAATCCTCGTGCCCGGTCTAGGGGTGCGACGAGGCCCCGTCAAGGGCGGCGCAACCGTGGCTCGGTGGCGAAGCGGTTCGCGCTCGTCCTCGCGTCCAATGACACCGAGACCGAGACCCGCGCGGTCGAGGGATGCGCGCTGTCGAGCGTCACCGCTCAATGCGAGTGGCGCCAGCGCAGGTGGTGCAGGTGTCGAGTGGCGGGCGGCGGGTGCACGACGCCGGCGGCGAACACGGTCTCGTCGATCCGGCGCATGGTGGGCAGTCCCGGCAGTACCGCCAAGGTCACCGTCACCCCGATGAGCGCGAGACCCGTGCGAAGCCCCGTCAAGTGGATGAGCACGGTCATGAGCAACGACCCGAGGGCCATGCCCGCGACCTCGCCACCCTCGAGCGCTCCGAGCACGCGACCGAGTTTGTCGTTGGGCACGATGTGCTGGAGAATGGTGATGGCGTTCACGTCGACGACCGAGTTGGCCGCGCCGATGAGCCACATCGACAGCAGCGCGGCGCCGAGCGTGGGTACGACGGCGATGATGACGAGCGGTGCTGCCCACACGATCACACCGATGGCGAAGTCCGTCGCGAGTCGAGCCCGTTCCATGAGCATGAGCGCGACGAAGCCACCGACCAGACCACCGATGCCGAGGAGCGACTCCATATAGCCGAGCCCCGAGCTGCCGATGTGCAGCAACTTGAGGGCGATTGCCACGGTGAAGACGGCTGACGCACCGGCGACCACGCACTGCAAGACGTAGAGCACGACGAGGGTGAGCACGTTGCGGTCGTGTCCGATCAACCGGAACCCCTGGATCGCGCGGGCGAGGAAGCTCTGGGCGCGCGACTCGGTGTCGGGTGGTTGGCTGAGTAGGGCGATGACCTCGGGTGAACGCTCGGCGTCGGTCGGGGCCCGCATCGAGAAGACGAGCAGCGCCGACCAGACGAAGGTGGCCGCGTCGAAAGTGAAGGCGATGGCCACGTTCGCCACGGCGAGCATGAAGCCCGCCAGTGCGGGACCGGCGAAGAAGCCGACGCTCTCGATGGTGCTCGAGACCACGTTCGCGCCCGCGATCTCGTCGTGGTTGCGCGCGAGCTTGGGCAGGATCGAGGCCTGTGAGGGGCGAAAGGCGGTGCCCGCGATGCCCACGAGCACGACGAGGGCGTAGATGTACCACTTCGAGCCGTGCAGGGCGACGAGTGTGGCGGCGATCGCCACGAGCACGAGTCGCACCAGGTCCGAGGCGACCATGATGAGTCGCCGGTCGTACTGGTCGGCCAACGTCGAGGTGAAGGGCGCCACGGACGCGATGGCGATGTATCGCACGACCGCGAGCACGCCAACGGCGGTCGCGCCACCGCTGCGGTAGACGTAGACCACGGCGCTGAGCGAGAAGACGCCGTCACCGATGAGTGAGACCCCAAAGGCGAGGAAGATCCGCCGCAGGGCGGGGTTCGCGAAGACGTTCGCCATCGCCGTCTTAGACGAGCGCAACTCGTCGCGCACCTGGCTCATCGATCTCCTCCCACGTGGTCTCGTGGCGTGGTCAGCGCGTCGTACCCGCGCCGGGCACCGACGACCACTCGCCGGTGCCCGACTCGAAAGTCCTGTGCGGGTCCGACCAACGGTCAGACGAGGGCGCGGGCGGCGAGTGACTCGAAGTGCTCGTAGAGTCGTGGATCGCCGTATCGCTCACGGATGAATCGGGCGTGCGCGGCAACCTTGTCCCACATCCCCTCGACCCAGAACAGGTCGCTGAGCAGATCCCAGGCGAGCACGTTGTGCTTGACGAGGGTGCCGGCGGTCTCACCGAACATGAGCACCTTGCGCACGGCCTCACTCTCCACCGAGCCGTCGTCGGGATTGAAGTCGTCGGCATAGATCTCGGCCAGCGCCGCGCTCAGTCCGAGCTCGGTAGTCCAGCGTACGAGCTCCATGAAGATCGATGCGTCTTCGTGCGTCACTCCCATACTTCCCCCCTTGACGGGTCATGACTCGCCACTCGTCTAGTGACTGGAATGCATGCCCCGCTGAATGCACACCATAGGGAGGAACGAGGCACGCTCCTCAGGTGAAAATTGAGAGGTTTCTTTGTGTTGGCTGGCTCATCGACCCGGCAATGCAGCTGAAAAGTGGGTCCGTTACGTGGCGTTAGGCTCTCCAAGTGACCCCAGCGGACCAGTCTCGTATCCAGAACGCAGCAATCGCACAACGGGTTATGACGCCCGAAGACGCGGCCGAGTTCATTCAACCAGGCGACAACGTCGGCATGAGCGGCTTCACGGGAGCGGGTTACCCGAAGGAGGTGCCCGGTGCGCTGGTGCGTCGCGTCGAGGACGCCGCCGCACGTGGCGAGCGCTTCGCGGTGAGTGTGTGGACCGGCGCGTCGACGGCCCCCGAACTCGACGGGGCACTCGCGGCCGTCGACGCGATCGACCTGCGCATGCCCTATCAGTCGGACCCAGTCAGTCGCGCAAAGATCAACGCCGGTCTGGTGGACTACCTGGACCTGCACCTCTCCCACGTGGCTCAGATGGTGTGGGAGGGCGCCTTCGGGCACCTCGACGTCGCCGTGGTCGAAGTGGCCGGCGTCACCGCTGAAGGCGAGCTCATCCCGTCGTCCTCGGTCGGCAACAACAAGACGTGGATCGACCAGGCCGATCGGGTCATCCTCGAGGTGAACGCCTGGCAGCCCGCCGCGTTCGAAGGGATGCACGACGTCTACTACGGCACCGCGCTGCCGCCCAATCGCAAGCCCATCCAGATCGTCTCGGCCTCGGACCGCATCGGCGTCCCCTACCTGCACTGCCCGCCCGAGAAGATCGTGGCCGTCGTCGAGACCAACGCGCCGGACCGCAACACGGTGTTCAAGCCGGTCGACGAGAACTCCCAATTGATCGCCCAGCACCTGTTGGAGTTCCTCTCCCACGAGGTGAAGCGTGACCGCCTACCCGCGGCGTTGCTGCCACTGCAGTCCGGGGTCGGCAACATCGCCAACGCCGTGCTGCGCGGACTCGACGGGGGGCCGTTCCGTCCCCTCACCGCATACACCGAGGTGATCCAGGACGGCATGCTGGCGCTCTTGCAGTCGGGCACCATGGAGTCGATCTCGGCGACCGCGTTCTCGCTCAGCGAGGAGGGCGCGGCCGACCTGCACGAGAACATCGCCGACTACCGCGACCGGATCATCCTGCGGCCCCAGGAGATCAGCAACCACCCCGAGGTCATCCGCCGGCTCGGTTGCCTCGCGATGAACGGCGCGATCGAGGCCGACATCTACGGCAACATCAACTCGACCCACGTCATGGGCACGAGCATCATGAACGGCATCGGCGGCTCGGGGGACTTCGCGCGCAACGCCTACATCGCGATGTTCCTCACGCCCTCGACCGCGAAGGGCGGCGCGATCTCCTCGATCGTGCCGATGGTGAGCCACGTGGACCACACCGAGCACGACGTGCACGTGATCATCACCGAGCAGGGTGTGGCCGACCTACGTGGTCTCGCGCCACGACGTCGCGCCCAGAAGATCATCGACCACTGCGCCCACCCCGATTACCGTCCGATGCTCCAGGACTACCTCGACCGTGCGAGCGTGGCGACCTCGGGCAAGCACACCCCGCACCTGCTCGAGGAGTCGCTGTCCTGGCACGCGCGTTTTATCCGCGAGGGCTCGATGCGTCAGGGCTGACGCCGCGACGTCCGCGAGCGCACGAACGCCGGCGCTCGTGAAAGAATCCCCAAGCAGTGGCTTGACAGGACCCTTCGAGGTCACTACGTTGTAAGCGGTTACATCGCTGTAAGCGGTTACATTCGCGGTGCTAGCGCAGTCAGGGGGAGACATGGTCGAATCGCCAGCGACGATCTACGACGTCGCCGCCCGCGCCGGCGTCTCCATCGCCACGGTGAGCCGAGCGATCAACGCCCTTGACTCGGTGCGACCCGAAACCCGTGAGCGGGTCCTCGCCGCGATGGAGGAGCTCGAGTTCGTCCCCAACTCGGTCGCGCGCGGTCTCTCGAGTGGCAAGCGCTGGATCCTCGGACTGGTCTTCATGCGCGCTGGCGTCGACAGTGGCGTGCTCGGGGTGGAGGAGGCGAGCCTGCTCTACACCGACATCGTGATTCGCGGCGCCGAGACGCGCGCCGCCCAGCACGGCTTCTCGTTGCTGTTGAGCAGCTCAGACGACAGCCACCCCTCGAACATGTCCTCGCTGCTCAACCTCACGGGCACGGTCGACGGGCTCATCCTGCTCGATCGAGTCTTGAAGGACGAGGACGTCGCGTACCTGTCCAAGAAGATCCCGATCGTGCTCTTGTCGGGACGGGGCGACTTCCCCTCGGCGGCGACGGTGCGCGTCGACAACGAACAGGCCATGCGCGACCTCGCCGCGCACCTCGTCACGGTCCACGGCGTTAAGAGCGTCGGCTTCGTGACCGGCTCCAAGGAGAGCCCCGACAGCGTGGCGCGTACCCACGCCTTCCTCGACGCCATCACTGAACTCGGCGCGACCGTGGACCCCGCCGACATCCTCGAGTCCGACTGGACCTCGGCGGGCGGCGAGGCCGTGATGCAAGAACGCCTCACGCTGGACCGACCACTGCCCCAGGCCTTCGCGTGCGCGAACGACCAGACCGCGGTGGGTGTCATCTACGCGCTGGGCGCACGCGGGATCAAGGTGCCCGAGGACGTGGCCGTGACGGGCTTTGACGACATCTCGCTCACGCGCTACTTCAACCCGTCACTCACCACGATCCGCCAGTCCGGCAGCATCCTCGGGGAGGTCGCGGTCGACGCCCTCGTCGCCCTGCTCGACGACCCCGACGGAAAGAAGCCGACCATCGTGCTGCCGACCGAACTGATCGTGCGCGCGAGCTGTGGCTGCGTCGAGGACGCCGAGGTCACGGGGTCCTTCGGCACCCAGGAGCGGCGCATCGCGGGGGTCGCGTCGTGAGGATCGTCGCGCGTCGCCTCGGGCTCTACCTGCTCACGGCGTGGGTCGCCGTGACCGCCAACTTCATCCTGCCCCGGCTGATGCCCGGCAACCCCGTCCAGACGTTGATCGGCAAGATCACCAGTCAAGTCACCCCCGCCGAGATCCGCGCCATCCGCCTCTCCTTCGGCATGGGGTTCAAGCAGGGCATCATCGCGCAGTACTTCACGTACCTCGGCCAACTCTTCCACGGCAACCTCGGCGTCTCGATCACGCTCGGTTCGCCCGTCAGCTCGATCCTGCGCGAGTCGGTGCCGTGGACCATCGGTCTGATCGGGATCTCGACGATCATCAGCTTCGCGCTCGGCACCCTGGCCGGCGCCCTGCTCGGCTGGACCCGCGGCTCGAGGTTCGACAGCATGATCCCGACCGCGACCTTCTTCCAGGCCGTCCCGTACTTCTTCCTCGGCACCGTGATGCTGCTCGTCTTCGGTAGCAACCTGCACTGGTTCCCGGTGCTCGGCGCCTACAGCCAGAGCGCCACGCCGGGCTGGAACTGGACCTTCATCGCGAGCGTGCTGCGCTACGGCGAGTTGCCCGTCATCTCCATCGTGCTGAGCTCGGTCGCGGGCTGGATGCTCGGAATGCGCAACATGATGATCACGATGATCGGTGAGGACTTCGTGCTCATGGCCGTCGCGAAGGGTCTGCCCCGGCGCAAGGTCATCGCTCACGCCGCGCGAAACGCGGTCTTGCCGAGCATCGCGAACCTCTCGCTCGCCATCGGCCTCGTGGTCTCGGGGGCGCTCTTGGTTGAGCTCGTCTTTAACTACCCCGGCGTCGGTGACTTACTGCTCCAGGCGGTCTTGAACGAGGACTACCCGCTCATCCAGGGGATCTTCCTCGTGATCACCCTGACGGTACTCGCGGCGAACTTGATCGCCGACGTCGTCTACCTAGTCTTGGATCCGCGCACCCGCAGTGAGGCCGCGGTATGAGGGGCCTCGCGCTGCCGCGTTCGCCCAAGGTGATCCTCGGGCTCGGAATCCTCGGGTTCTTCATCGTGCTGACCGTGGTCGGGCCGTGGCTCGCGCCCTACAACCCGAGCTCGACCGCCTTCACGGCGCTGCTCACGCCGTCCTCGCACCACTGGCTCGGCACGACGAGCCTCGGCCAGGACATCTTCTCTCAGCTCCTCGTCGGCGCGCGCGCCACGATGGTTGTCGCCCTCGTGGCGGGCCTGGTCGCGACGCTGCTGTCAATGACGATCGGCATTTCGGCGGGCTACCTGGGCGGCGTGCCCGACGACGGGCTCACACTGCTCTCCAACGTCTTTCTCGCCATCCCGGGGGTGCCGCTGCTCATCGTCATCGACAGCTACCTGCCGGTCAACAGCCGCTCGAACGAGTTCGTCATCGGTCTCATCATCAGCCTCACCGGCTGGGCGTGGGGCGCGCGGGTGCTGCGGGCCCAGACGATGTCGTTGCGCAACCGCGACTTCGTCGAGGCGGCGCGGATCATTGGTGAGTCGCGCCGGCGCATCATGTTCAGCGAGATCGCCCCGAACCTCCTGCCGGTGCTCGCATCCTCACTGCTCTTCACGGTGCTTTACTCGATCGGGGCCTACGTGACCCTCGCCTACATCGGGCTCACGAGCACCGCGACGTGGAACTGGGGCACCATGCTCTATTGGGCCCAGGCGAACAACGCGCCCCTCTCAAACGAGTGGTACTGGTTCGTGCCGCCGGGCATCTGCATCGCGCTCGTGGGCACGGGGCTCGCACTCGTCAACTTCGGGATCGACGAGTTCATCAATCCGCGGCTGCGCGCGGCCGGCCTAACTGCTCGACAGCGCCGCCAGCTGGGTCTGGCGCGCCGCCCGAGGCTCGGCGTCACGCCGGTGCTGCGCACGGCCTCCTCACGTCAACCCACGGGCGTGGTGGCGAAGTGAGCGCCACCATCCCGCGCGAGCACGAGCCCACCGAGGTCGTCGACGTCGCGACGAGCGCCGTCGCGACCGGTGTCGCGCGCCACGAGCCCGTGCTCGAGATCGAGGGTTTCAGCGTCGACTACGGCGCCGGTGCGAGCATGGTGCGTGCCGTCGACGAAGTGACGCTGCGTCTCGATCGCTCGCGGGTGCTCGGCATCGCCGGCGAGAGCGGCTCGGGCAAGTCGACGCTCGTCTACGCCATGACCCGGCTGCTGCGCGCGCCGGGTCTCATCAGCGGCGGCCGGGTCCTGTTGCACACGACCGATGACGACGGGGTCGTCACCCCGGTCAACCTCGTCGAGGCGAGCGAGTCCGAGCTGCGCAAGGTCCGCTGGTCCCACGTGTCCATCGTGCTCCAAAGTGCGCTCAGCGCCCTCAACCCGGTGCTACGCATCGGCCGTGAGTTCGACGAGGTGCTGAAGACCCACCGCAAGGACATGACCAAAGCCCAGCGCCGCGCACGCGCCGTCGAACTCCTGCGCCTGGTCGGGTTGACCGAGGACCGGCTCGACCGCTACCCCCACGAGCTCTCGGGCGGCCAACGTCAGCGCGTCATGATCGCCGTCGCGCTCGCCCTGGACCCCGAGCTCGTGATCATGGACGAGCCCACGACCGCCCTCGACGTGGTCACCCAACGCGAGATCATCAGCGAGCTGGCCACGCTGCGCGCGCGCTTCGGTTTCGCGATGATCTTCATCACCCACGACCTCTCACTACTCGTAGAGCTGGCCGACGAGATCGCGGTCATGTACGCCGGCTCGATCGTGGAACGCGCTGGCGCGCGCGAGCTCTACGAGGCGCCGCGCCACCCCTACACGCTGGGCCTGCTCCACTCGTTCCCGCCGCTGCACGGCGAGCGTCGCGAACTGACCGGGATACCCGGGTCACCGCCGGACCTCGCGGACCCGCCGGCGGGCTGTCGCTTCGCGCCGCGGTGCACCTTCGCCATGGCGCGCTGTCTCACTGAGCGTCCGACGTTGCGCGAGTTCGGCGACGAGGGCCGCAGTGTGGCGTGCTGGCTCTTTGACCCCGCGAGTGCGTCGCGCGTGCCCGTCGAGCTCTCCCTCGCGCCGTCGGCCCGACAGACCGTGGGGGAGCCGTGACCGACGTCGAGCTCGACACGGGGGCGGTGCAACTGCGCGCGAGCCACCTCTCACGCGACTTCACGACGCGTGTGCCCGGGCGGTTCGTGCGCGCCAAGCGCGTTACCCACGCCGTCGAGGACGTCAGCCTCGAGCTCGTTGCGGGTCGGGTGCTCGCCGTGGTGGGCGAGAGCGGCTCGGGCAAGTCAGTGCTCGCACGAATGCTCGCACGCATCGTCACCCCGACCTCGGGCGAGCTCGAGCTGCGCGGCACCCCGATCGCGCCCAAGGCCAAGCGCGACCTCGCCTACGCCGCCATGGTCCAGCTGGTGCTCCAGGACCCCTTCGCGTCGATCAACCCGGTCCACCGGATCCGTCACAGTCTCGAACGGCCGCTGTTGATCCACGGTGCCGACCGCGCCCGCGTCGGCGAACTCGCCCGCTCGGTCCTCGAACGGGTCTCCCTCGACCCGTCGGACCGGTTCCTCGACCGCTACCCCCACGAGCTCTCGGGGGGCCAGCTCCAGCGGGTCTCGATCGCGCGCGCCCTGTGCGTGAAGCCCCAGGTCCTGCTCGCCGACGAGCCGATCTCGATGCTCGACGTCTCGGTGCGGCTCGGGATCTTGAACCTGCTAAAGGGGCTCTGTGACGACGAGAACCTCGCCGTGCTCTACATCACCCACGACATCGCCTCGGCGCGCTACCTCGCCGACGAGACGATCGTCATGTACGCCGGTCAGGTCGTCGAGCGCTCGGTCGGCACCGCCCTCGTCGATGAGCCGACCCACCCCTACACCCAACTGCTCATCGCCTCGGTGCCCGACCCGTCGGACCCGACGTCGATCGCGCCGCGCGCCGCCACGGCCGGCCCGATGGACAGCTCGGTGACGGGTTGTCGCTTCGCGCCGCGCTGTCCCCACGCGAGCGCGCGCTGTCTCGCCGAGAGTCCGCCGGTCTTCGAGATCGGCCCCGGCCACCACTCGCGCTGTTGGCTGCACGAGGGCAATCGAGTAGCGACCCCGGTGCTGACGACGCGCCGAGGAAAGGGGGGACCGACGACAACGTGAACGACCATCCAGTCGAGCGCCCACCACTGTTGGTGAGTGCTGGCAAGGACGCGGGTCCAACCGGCCCCGCGTCAGTAGTACGGACCCACACGGTTCATAAAGACGTCGGCGAGAGCCGGCTGGACGAAACCAATATAAAGGATGCGTATGTTTAGAAAGTCAGGAGTCGCAGTACTCGCAATGTCCTGCATGACCCTCGGGATCGTCGGACTGAGTTCCGGCGTGGCGAACGCCAGCACCAGTTCGGTGGTCTCACTCGAGGGCAACACGGGGGTCACATTCACGAACAACTTCAATCCGTTTGACTCGAGTTCCTTCGCCGCGCAGTTGAGCGTTCGCTCACTGGTGAACGAGCCGCTCTTCGAGTTCGACCTGTTGAAGGCCAACACGCAGTATCCGTGGCTCGCCACGAAGTACCAGTGGGCCAATGGTGGAAAGACCTTGACCTTCACGTTGCGCAAAGGCGTCAAGTGGAGCGACGGCAAGCCGTTCACCTCAGCCGACGTCGCCTTCACGTTCGACCTGTTGAACCGCGTCCCCGCGGCCAACGTCTACGGCGTGCCGACGATGTCGAGCAACGCGACGGTGCACGGTCCGTACTCGGTGACGCTGCACTACGCGACGCCCCAGTACCTCAACATCACCGCCATCGCGGGCACCGCGTTGATCGTCCCCCAGCACATCTGGGCGAAGATCCACAACCCGGCGACCGCGGTCGTGACCAAGCCGATCGGGACGGGGCCGTACGAGTTGACGAGTTTCTCAACGACGGCGGTCAAGTACCACGCCAATCCCAAGTACTGGGGTGGCAAGCCGGCCGCGAGTGAGGTCCTCGTTCCGTCGTACTCGTCCAACACGGCCGCCGCGACAGCGCTCGCTGACGGGCAGTTGACGTGGGCGGGCAACGACATTGCCAACGTCAACCAGATCTTCGTCAACAAGAACCCGCGCACGAACCACACGTTCTTCGCACCGGGTTCGACGGTGACCCTCGAGTTCAACGTGACCGGCAACGGACCGCTCAGTGACCCGGCCGTGCGTCGAGCCATTAGCGCGGGCATCGACCGTACGGCGCTCTCGGTCAAGGGTGAGACGGGCTATGAGAAGCCGGCGACCTCCTCGAGCGCGTTGATCCTGCCCAACCAGGCGTCCTACCTGATCCCGTCGTTGAAGAATGACCTGTCACCGCACGCCGATCCGGCCAAGGTGGCCTCAATCCTCACCGCCGACGGCTACACGAAGGACTCGAACGGCTTCTACGCGAAGAACGGCAAGGAGATCCAGTTCTCGATTGAGGACCCGACCGCCTACTCCGACTACTACGCCGACGACCAGCTGATCTCCAACGAGCTCCAGGCCGAGGGTATCGACGCCACCGTGAACGGCGTCCAGGCGTCCCAGTGGTACTCGGACTCAGCGAGCGGGAACTTCCAGACGATCATCCACTGGGGTAACGGCGGGGTGAGCCCCTACGTCCAGTACGCGAACTGGCTCGACTACACCCAGTCGGCGCCCATCGGCTCGTCGGCCAACGCGGACTATGGCCGCTACGACTCGCCGGCGGCCCAGGCCGCGCTGAAGACGCTGTCGACCATCAACCCGGCCAACACCAAGGCCCTGCACGCGGCGGTCGCCACCCTGGAGAACCTCGTGTCCACCCAGGTACCGGTGGCCCCGCTCATGTACGGCGCGGACTGGGACGAGTACTCGACGGCTCACTTCACGGGCTTCGTGACACCGCAGAACCCCTACGCGGACCCGTCGCCGGGTGACCCGCAGCTCCCGCTGATCTTGATGCGACTCAAGAAGGCGTAACGCGATTCCTGACGAAGGGCGCATCGCACCAATCCCGGTGCGCCCTTCGTCAGGTCCCCCAACCATCGACATCCGACCACCAGGAGCACCGTGACCACCCGCACATCCCCCCTCGCACTCACCCGTCCATTCCCACCCGGCTTCCTGTGGGGAACCGCGACCGCGGCCTACCAGATCGAGGGTGCCACCACCGAAGACGGTCGCGGCGAATCGATCTGGGACACGTTCAGCCGTCGCCCGGGTGCCGTGCTGCACGGCGACACCGGCGACGTCGCCTGTGACCACTACCACCGCCTCGACGAGGACCTCGACCTACTCGAGGAGCTCGGCGTCGGCGCCTACCGGTTCTCGGTCGCCTGGCCGCGGATCCAACCGAGCGGCACCGGCCCCGCCAATCAGCGCGGCCTCGACTTCTACCGCCGGCTCGTCGACGGACTGCGCGCTCGCAACATCGAGCCGACCCTCACCCTCTACCACTGGGACCTGCCCCAACCGCTGCAGGACCGCGGCGGGTGGTGCGACCGTGACACCACCGACCGCTTCGCTGACTACGTGGACCTGGTCGCGCGGTCCCTCGGCGGGGACGTGGAGCGCTGGATCACGCTCAACGAACCCTGGTGCTCGTCGTGGCTCGGCTACGGCGCGGGCTACCACGCCCCGGGCACCCGCGACATCGGCATGGCCGCCGCCGCGAACCACCATCTCCTGCTCGCCCACGGCAAGGCGATTCCGATCCTGCGCGCCGCCGTCGAGAACGCGCGCGTGGGTATCACGCTCAACCTCGGCGACCACCGACCCGGTTCGGACCACCCCCTCGACGTCGCGGCCGCGCGCCGCGCCGACGGCAACCTCAACCGGCTCTTCCTCGACCCGATCTTTCACGGTGAGTACCCCGCGGACATGCTCGAGCACTACGCGTCGGTCTCGCCGGGCTTCTCGGTCGTGCGCGAGGGCGACCTCGAGCTCATCGCCCAGCCCATCGACTTCCTCGGGGTGAACTACTACTTCCCCTCGACGGTGATCGACGAGTCACGGGCGACCGAGGCGCGACTGGCTGGCTACTTCGTCTCGCCCGAGGACCCGTTCCCCGACCTCAAGGTCCGGTCGGTCGAGACGCCGGGGCGCGACAAGACGGCGATGGACTGGGAGATCCACGCGTCGGGCCTCACGTCGCTGCTCGTGCGGATCCGAGACGAGTACCACTCGCTACCCATCTACATCACCGAGAACGGCGCGGCCTTCGACGACTACGTGGACCCCAACGGCCACGTGATGGACCTCAACCGGATCGCGTACCTCCAAGAGCACATCTCGGCCGTGCACGACGCCATCGACGCCGGGGTCAACGTGCAGGGCTACTTCGTGTGGAGCCTGCTCGACAACTTCGAGTGGTCCTACGGCTACTCGCGACGATTCGGCATCGTGTGGGTCGACTTCCCGACGGGCCGACGACTGACCAAGGCGAGCTTCGCCTGGTACCACGACACGATCAAGAAGAACTCGGTCGAGTACGCCACGTCGGTGGGTAGTTCGTAGCCGCATCGACACGCGACGGCCGCTGGTACCGTCAGCCCGTGATGAACCTTCGGGGGGCTGGCGCGCTGGCGGTGGTGCTCGTCGTCAGCCTGGCGTCGCCGGGAGCGGTCGCGTCGAGCCAGGTCGCTCGCGGGCTGGTTGAGGCGAAGTCGCCGGGCGCGCTCGCGGTGTCGAGCCACGGGCAGCTGTACGTGCTCGACCCCGTGCGCGACCAGATCCTGCGTCTCGTTCCGGGCGGGAGGTTCCGCGTCGTCGCGGGCACGGGCCGTCGCGGATTCTCCGGTGACGGGGGACCGGCGCTCAACGCCACGATTGCGGTCGACGAGCAGAGTGGTCTCGCGGTCGCCGCGAACGGGACCGTCTACTTCGCCGACACCGGCAACGGCCGGGTGCGTGCGGTGGCACCGAACGGTGTCATCACGACGGTCGCGGGCGGCGGCACGACGGTGCCGGGCGTGGCGCGGATCAAGGCGTCACGAGCCCGGTTCGCTGGCATCGCCCAGGTGAACGGACTCGCCATCGGTCCACGGGGCGAGCTGCTCGTGGGGGCGAACGGTGTCTACCGGTTGGCCAACGGGGTGTTGACGTGGCTCGTCGGGTCGAGCGCGCCAGCGCGCAATCGGGGTTTTAGCGGCTACGGGCGCAACCCCGCGCGCCAAGCGGACTTCATCCCCGCCGTCACCCTCGCGGTCGACGGGCGCGGCGACGTGCTCGTGGGCGGCGGGAACACCTGGAGCCTCTATGAGTGCACGTCGACGGGGACGTTGCGCTTCGTCCAGGGGGACCGGGCACAGGGTGGGTACTTCGCCGCCATGGCCCGCGCGCCCGACGGGTCGGTGGTGCTCGCGGGCGGCGCGCGCGGACTCGCCCGATTCCTCCCGACCGGACGAATCACGAGAATCGCGGCGGGGCCCCTCGCGTCGGTTCTGCCGGGTAGGAACCACTTCACCGTCGGCGACGGCGTCGCCGTCGCCCGCGACGGCGCGATCTACCTCGACAACACGGCGAACAACGGCTTCTCCTCCATCAGCGCCATCGTGCGACTGGACCCGTCGGGTCACGCGACGCTGCTGTGGCACTCGTGAGCGGTCGCGGACGGGTGGTCGCCGAGTCCGTGGCGGTGGCGAAGCGGGCGGGCCGCGCCGAGTAGATTCACCCCGTGTCAGAAATCACCAACGAGACCGTCACGTCGATCGAAGCGACGCTCGCCAGCGTCGATCGTGCGCTCGAACGGCTACGCGCGGGCACCTATCGTCAGTGCCAGGTCTGTGGGCGTGCCATCGACGAGGCCGACCTCGTCGCCGACCCCCTGCTCAGCCACTGCTCGGAACATCCCGAACTCGGCTAGGCCCGCTACTTCTTGGTCGCCCAGAAGATCTCGGCGATGGCGTCGATCTCGCTCAGCAAGCGGTCGGCCACGACGACGTCGTTAGTCTTCTTCGCGTCGCCGGCGGACTTGGTGGCCATCCAGAACAGGTCGTGCAGGTTCGGGAACTGCTTGAGGTGCTCGACCTTGAAGTAGTCGGTCCACAGCACCCACAGGTGATGCTTGACGAGCTCGCAGCGCTCCTCCTTGATGATCGTCGCGCGCACCTTGAAGTCCGGGTCGTTCGAGGCGTTGTACTTCTCCATCGTGGCCTTCACGGACTGGGCCTCGATGCGGGCCTGGGCCGGGTCGTAGACGCCGCAGGGCAGGTCACAGTGGGCGTAGACCGACAGTGGCGTGGTGCGGGCGTCGAGCAGGGCGTTGAGACGAGAGACGATCGACATGGTGAGCCTTTCGAGTGCTGGCACCGCGAGGGTGCGTTTCGCTGATACGCAACGCAGGTTAGTCAGTTCGCTGAGTTATCGTTCGCCCGTGACCAGGTTCGTTTCGCTGTTCCTGAGACGACTCACCGTCGTGGGCGACTCCATGGCGCCCACCTACCGAGACGGTGATCGTCTGACGGCGCTGCGCCGCTGGCGCCGCGTGCGGGTGGGCGACGTGGTCGTCGTGCCCGATCCGCGCGACCCGGCGCGGCCCCTGCTCAAGCGCTGCGTGGCGCGCGCGGGGCGACGACTCGACCTGCGTGGGGACAACGCGGCCGCCTCCACGGACTCGCGCGACTTCGGGCTGGTCGAGGAGACCTCGGTGCGCTGGCTCATCCCTCGACGCCAGTCGTAGGCCGCGACCAGGGGCACCGTTAGGCTGAGTCCATGGCCCGACTCGCCGTACTCTCGTACCACACGTCACCGCTCGCCCAGCCGGGCACCGGCGACGGTGGCGGCATGAACGTCTACGTGCGTGAGCTCTCGAGTGCGCTCGCGCGCCTCGGTCACGAGGTCGACGTCTACACCCGCCGCGACGACGCGCACCTGCGCGACACGCTGCTCGTCGAGCCGGGTTTTCGCGTCCACCACGTCACGGCCGGTCCGCCGACGCCGCTCTCGCGCGAGGACTTCGAGCGCTACGTCGACGAGTTCGCCGATGGGGTCTCGGCCTCGTTCCGCTGCACCGGCGCGCCGGACGCGATCCACGCGAACTACTGGCTGAGCGCCATCGCCGGACACCGCCTGAAGCACGAACTGAATGTGCCGCTCGTGGTGACCTTCCACACCCTCGAACGGGTGAAGGCCGACGCCTTCGAGGCCGAGTCTGAGGTCCGCTCCACCCAGGAGGCGGCGATCGTGGCCTGTGCCGACGCGGTGCTCGCCAGCTGCGAGGTCGAGGCCGAGCAGTTCGTGCGCTACTACGACGCCTCGCCGTCGCGGGTGCACATCGTGCCCCTAGGCGTCCAGCACGCCTTCTTCGCACCCGGCCACCGGCCCCAGGCCCGCCGGGCCCTCGGGCTCGAACCCGACCGGACCCTCCTGCTCTACGTCGGTCGGCTCCAGGCGCTGAAGGGGGTCGACCTCGCCCTCGAGACCCTGATCGAGACGAGGCTGCGCGGACGTGACGCCACCCTCGCGATCGTTGGGGGGCCGTCGGGGCCCGACGGCCGCGCGACGCTCGCCTACCTGCACCAGCGCGTGGCCGACGCCGGGGTCATCGACCACGTCACCTTCGTCGCCCCCCAGAGTCACCAACTGCTCTCGTCGTGGATGCGAGCGGCTGACGCGACCCTCGTGCCCTCGCGATCGGAGAGTTTCGGGCTCGTCGCCCTCGAGTCCTCGGCCTGCGGCACGCCGGTCGTGGCGAGCGAGGTGGGCGGACTCGCGAACCTGGTCGAGCCCGGCGTGAACGGACTCCTCGTCAACAGCCGGGCGCCCGGCGCGTGGGCCGACGCCGTCGCGACGGTCCTTGACGAGGACCACGCGACCACCATGTCCACCGCCGCCGTGCTGCTCGCCAAGCGCTACACCTGGCGCTCGGCCGGTGAGTCGTTGGCGTCACTCACCGACGCCCTCGCGACGTCGGGCCTCGTCCACTGTTAGTGGAACGCTTTCCAATCGCCGACGCTGACGCCGCCACCCGACTCGACGAACGACTCGGCGAGTGGGCGCGAGCCTGGACGGGTGAGGGGCACGCGGTCACGATCGATCACCACGCCGAGGCGGACCCGACGGGCCACTACCACTGGCTCGTACGCCTGCACGGCGAGGAGAAGGACGTCGTCACGGTGTGGATCTCGCTACGCCAGCGCTCGGTGCACGTCGAGACCGAGGTCGTGCCCGCGCCCGAGATGGGCGAGGAGGCGCTGTATCGCTACGCGCTCGTGCGCAACGCCGACCTGCGAAGCGTGCACCTGGCGATCGGGCCCGAGTTGGCCATCTACCTGGTCACGGCGCTGCCACTCGCCGAGCTGACCCTCGAGCGTCTCGACGAGATCATGGCCGCGGTGCTGATCTACGTCGACGAGCTCTACCCGACGATGATGACCCTGGGCTTTCCCTGGTACCGGCGTCGCCGGCGTTGAGAACGGGCCGTCGGTAACCTGAGTCCATGTCCTATGAACTGGTGATCGTCGGCGGCGGCAAGATGGGCTCGGCCCTCGCCGAGGGGCTGCTGCGCGCACAGTGGTGCGCGCCCGAGCGCCTGGCGGTCGTTGACCACACGGCGTCCACCCGCGAGTCACTTGCTCAGCGCCTCGCGGGGGTGGCGGTCCTGCCTAGCCTCGAGCTCGGCGACGTCGATGAGAACACCGGGGCCCTGCTCTGTGTGAAGCCGGACTACGCCGAGTCCGTCGCGCGCTCTATCGGCGCGCTCGGCGTGCGCCGGCTGCTCTCGGTGGTGGCCGGGCTCACCACCGCGCGCATCGAGTCGGTCATGGTCCAGCCCGTCGCCGTCGTGCGCTCGATGCCCAACACCCCCGTGCTCGTGGGCAAGGGGGTCTCGGCGATTGCCGGGGGCGCCCACGTCACGGCCGACGACCTGGTCTGGGCCGAGTCGATCCTCGGGGCCGTGGGCACCGTCGTGCGGGTCACCGAGCGCAATATCGACGTCGTCACGGGCCTCTCGGGCCCGATGCCGGCCTACCTCTACCTGATCGTCGAGGCTCTCATCGAGGCCGGGGTCTACCAGGGGCTGCCCCGCGCGGTCGCCCAAACGCTCGTCGTGGACAGCCTCGAGGGCACCGCGGCGCTGCTCAAGCAGACGGGGACCTCGCCCGAGGAGCTGCGTCACCAGGTCACCTCACCGGGCGGGACGACCGCCGCGGGGCTGCGCGCCCTCGAGAACCGCTCCGTGCGCGCCGCGATGATCGACGCCGTCTCGGCCGCCGCGGACCGCAGTCGTCAACTCGGTCGCTGAGCGTACCGGTAGCGTGGGGGGATGACGTCCTCCCGGTTGCGTCGTCGCAAGCTCTCTGAACCGACGATCGCGCGTCTGCCCGTCTATGAGCGCATCGTGGAGGAGTGGATGCGCGAGAACCGCACCCGCATCGACTCGGCCCAGCTCGGTGAGCTCGCCGGGGTGACTGCCACCACCGTGCGCCGCGACCTCGCCGGTCTCGGCACGCTCGGCACCCGCGGCGCCGGCTACGACGTCGCGGTCCTGCACACCTGCATCGGCGAGGCGCTCGGCCACGACCAGCGCTGCGACGTGGTCGTGATCGGGCTGGGCAACCTCGGCCGGGCCCTCGTGAACTCCTCGAACTTCCTCACTCGTGGCGCCCGGCTGGTCGGGCTCTACGACGCGGACCCGCTGGTCGTGGGCACCGTCATCGACGGCCACGTCGTGCGCGCGGTCGACGAACCGCTCATCGCCGCGAGCGTTGCGGTGATCTGCGTGCCCGCGAGCGCCGCCCAATCCGTCGCCGACCGCTGCGTCGAGGCGGGGATCCACGCGCTGCTCAACTTCGCCCCCCAAGTCCTCGCGGTGCCGCTCGGCACCGCCGTACACGACGTCGACCTCTCGATCGAGCTCCAGGTGCTGCTCTATCACCTGCACAACGGGACCGGGCCGCTCGGCGGGGGACTACTCCACGCGCTCGCCCGGGGCGACGCCCCGGGCCCTAGGATGCCGCCCATGGTGGAGGGTCCGTGGCACTGATCGCAGTCGGGGTGAACCACGAGCACGCGACGCTCGACTTCCTCGAACGCGCGACGGTGCCCGAGCATGAGTGGGGCAAGGTCCTGCGCACCCTCGTCAGCCACCGCAACATCCACGAGGCGGTCTTTCTCTCCACGTGCCTGCGCACCGAGGTCATCGCCGACATTGACTTCTTCCACGGCGCGATCGAGGACGTCACGATGACCCTCGCCGAGGCGACCGGCATCGACGTGGTCGAGTTCCACGACCGCCTGAGCGTGCACTTCGACCGCGGGGTTGTCACCCACCTGATGCGTGTAGCGGCGGGTCTGCAGTCGATTGTCCCGGGGGAGTTCGAGATCCTCGGCCAGCTGCGCCGCGCCCTCGAACTCGCCGAGGAGGAGCACACCACCGGTCAGGAGCTGCGCGAGCTCTTCCACCGCGCGATCGCGACGGGCCGTCGCGTGCGCACCGACACCGCGATCGCTCGCGGCACGACGAGTTTCGCCTTCGCCGCCGTCTCGATGGCGCTCGACGAGCTCGGCCCGGCGATCCGCGACGCCGACGTCGTGGTCGTCGGCGCGGGCCAGCTCGCCAGCGGCGTGGTCAAGTCGCTGCTTAACACCGTGGCCGAGGTCAACCGGGTGAGCGTCGTCAACCGGACCCGCGAGCGCGCCGATGCGCTTGTCGCGTCACTCGGTGATCCCCGGGTCGTCGCACGTGACTACGGGTCCCTCGTCGAGCTCGTCGCGCACTCGCGGCTCACGATCGTCGCCGCCGAGGCGCCGAGCCCGCTGCTTACCCACGACGACCTCGCCACAGCGAAGGGGCCGCTGCTCGTCATCGACCTCGGTATCCCGCGCGCGGTCGAGGCCGACGTGGCCGACCTCACGACGGTGCGGCGACTCGACATCGGTGAGCTCCAAGCGCGGATCGAGCGGGTGATCGACGAGCGGCGCGACGCGGTCGAGGACGCCCGCCGGGTCGTCGACGCCGACGTCGAGAAGTTCCTCGCGGACCGTCGGGCCCGCGGCGCCGCGGGTATCGTGCGCGACCTGCGCACGCACTTTGACGAGGTGGTCGCCGCCGAACTCGAGCGCCGGGCACCCGAGCTCTCGACCTTCGACGCGGACGAGCTCGAACTCGTTCGTTCGATTGTTCGCTCGGTCGTCGCGAAGCTCGCCCACCGGCCGACGATCGCCCTGAAGGAGTTCGCCGGCACCGATCAGGGCGTGCGCCTGGCCGACGCGACGCGTTCCCTCTTCGAGTTATGAGCGAATTGCGCATCGCGACGCGCCGCTCGCCGCTCGCGTTGCACCAGGCCGAGTCGGTGCGCGAGCGACTCGCGGCCCTCGGCGTCTCGAGTCGACTCGTGACCTTGGAGACGAGCGGCGACCAGCGCCTCGACGTCCCCCTCGTCGCCATGGGCGGCCAGGGCGTCTTCGCCGGCGAAGTGCAGCGCGCGGTGCTCGCCGGCGAGGCCGACGTCGCCGTGCACAGCGCGAAGGACCTGCCCTCGAGCGCCCCGGCCGGTCTCGTGCTCGCGTGCGTGACCGAGCGACGCGACCCGGCTGACGCCCTCGTCGGGCGCTCCCTCGCGGGACTGGGTCCCGGGGCGACTGTCGCGACGGGCTCGCCACGGCGCCGGGCCCTGTTGCTCGAGCGTCGACCGGATCTCAACGTGGTGGGGCTGCGCGGCAACATGGCCACCCGACTCGCCGCCGTCGGACGCGACGGGGTCGACGCGGTGATCGCCGCCGTGGCGGCCCTCGAGCGACTCGGCGCCATTGACCTCGTCGCCGAGCGCCTCGACCCGTCCTGGTTCGTCCCCCAGGTCGGCCAGGGCGCCCTCGCACTCGAGACGCGCGAGGGCGACGAGGCGGTCCTCGAGCGCCTAGACCGACTGAACGACCGCGAGGCCTTCGTCGCGCTCACGGCCGAGCGGGCCTTCCTCGCGGAGTTGGGCGCGGGCTGTGCCATCCCGGCGGGCGCCCTCGCGCACGCGAGCGGCGACACGGTGTCGATCGCCGGGGTGATGATCGGTATCGACGGGGCGAGCAGCGTGCGCGCGACGCGCGAGGGCGACGACCCCCGCGCCGTGGGCGTCGCCCTCGCCCGGCACCTGCGCGACGAGCGCCACGGGGCCGAACTGCCCGGCTGGGAGCCGTGAGTGCTCGTCGTGGTGACCCGCGAGGCGGGACGCAACGACGCCCTTCGTGAATGGTTGGGTCCGGCGACGATCCTCGAGGTGCCACTGACTGCGACCACGTACCGATCGCTCGAGGCGGTCGAGGCCGACCTCGCGCGCGCCGGCGAGCGTGGACCCTTCGCGGTGCTCGTCGTCACGAGTGCGCGCTCGCGGAACTACCTCGACGCGGCGAGACGAGTCTGTGCGCGCGACGTCGAGGTCTGGACGGTCGGGCCGGCGACGAGCGGCGCCGTCACCGACGCGGGCCTACTCGTCACCGGCGAGGCGCCAAGCGCTCTCGAGGTGGCCCGTCGTCTCGACCACGGACCGGTGCTCGCCCTCGGAGCTCGCGAGATGCGCGGCGAGCTCGCGCACGAGCTCAGCGCGCGCGCGATCCTCGTCGAGACGGTCGCCTGCTACGAAACGGTGCCACTCGAGCCCGACGAGGCCGCGCGCGGCGCACTCGCGCGCGCCGACGCGGTCGTCGTTGGCGCCCCTTCGGCGTGGCGCGTCGCGCGGACACTCGTGTCGTCCGCGACCTGGGTCGTCGTGCCCGGTGAGACGACCGCCGCTGTCGTGCGCGCCGACCACGACCGGGTGCTCGTCGGCTGGCGCGCCGAGGTCGCTCGGCGCCTCGAGGAACTCGTGGCCGGCGAACGCTCGTCACCAGGTGCGCAATAGGCTTGGCGCGTGTTCCCCACTGAACGTCCCCGTCGACTCCGGCGCACGGCCGCGCTGCGCCAGCTCGTCGCCGAGACCTCCCTCGCCCCCGACGACCTCGTCGCACCCCTGTTCGTCGCCGAGGGCCGCGACGAGCCGGTCCCCATCCCCTCACTGGCCGGCCAGTTCCAGCACACGGTCGAGTCGCTGGTCGCTGAGGTGCGCACCCTTCGCGAACTCGGCGTGGGCGGGGTCATCCTCTTCGGGGTGCCGTCGACCAAGGACGAGGTCGGCAGCGGTGCCTACGACCCCGACGGGATCGTCCAGGTGGCACTTCGCGCGGTGCGCGACGAGATCGGTGACGACCTCGTGGTGATGGCCGACCTCTGCCTGGACGAGTACACCTCGCACGGCCACTGCGGACTGGTGCGCACCGACGGCACGGTCGACAACGACGCAACCCTGCCGCTCTACGCGCGAACGGCCGTCGAACAGGCGCGCGCCGGGGCCGCGGTCGTCGCCCCGAGCGGCATGATGGACGGCCAGGTCGGCGCGATCCGCCGGGCTCTGGACGACGAGGGCTTCACTGAGACCGTCGTCCTCGCCTACGCCGCGAAGTACGCGAGTGGCCTCTACGGGCCGTTCCGCGACGCGGTGGACGTGTCGATCGCCGACGGCGGGGACCGGCGCGGCTACCAGCAGGACTCGCGCAACCGTCGCGAGGCGCTGCGCGAGGCGCGCGCCGACGTCGCCGAGGGGGCCGACATCGTCATGGTCAAGCCCGCCATGACGTACCTCGACGTCTTGAGCGACCTGCGCCGCGAGCTCGACGTGCCCCTGTGCGCGTACCACGTGAGCGGGGAGTACGCGATGGTCAAGGCCGCGGCCGCGAACGGCTGGATCGACGGCACGGCCGTCGCGCTCGAGCAACTGACCGCGGTGCGCCGAGCGGGCGCGGACTTCGTCTTGACCTACTTCGCGGGCGAGATCGCCCGCGTGCTCCAGCGATGACCGGGACCAACCAGGACTGGTTCGACCGGGCGCTGCGAGTCATACCCGGGGGCGTCGACTCACCGGTGCGCAGCTTCCGCTCGGTCGGGGGAACGCCCTACACCGTCGTTCGCGGTGAGGGCGCCTACGTCGTTGACGTCGAGGGGCGTCGCTACCTCGACTTCGTCCAGTCCTACGGGGCCTCCTTGCTCGGTCACGCCCACCCCGCGGTCGTCTCGGCGCTCACCGAGGCCGTCGCGCTCGGCACGACCTTCGGGGCCCCGACGCCCGGTGAGGTGCGCCTCGCCGAACTGCTGTGTACGCGCGTGCCCGGCCTCGAGCAGGTGCGCTTCGTCTCCTCGGGCACCGAGGCCGTGATGAGTGCGGTGCGCCTCGCGCGCGGCGCCACGGGGCGCAGCCGCATCGTCAAGTTCGACGGCTGCTACCACGGTCACTCCGACGCGTTGCTCGTCGCCGGTGGCAGCGGTGTCGCCCAGTTGGGACTGCCTGGCTCGGCCGGGGTGACCGCCGGGGCGGTCGCCGACACGACGGTCGCGCCCTACAACGTCGTGCCCGAGCTCGACGAGACCGTCGCGGCCGTGCTTGTCGAGCCCGTCGCGGCCAACATGAACCTCGTCGCACCGCGCGACGGCTTCCTTTCTGAGTTGCGCGCCGCCTGTGACCGGGTGGGGGCGCTACTCATCTTCGATGAGGTGATCACCGGCTTTCGACTCGACTACGCCGGCGCGTCGAGTCACTTCGGCGTGACGCCGGACCTGTGGTGCTTCGGCAAGGTGATCGGCGGGGGACTGCCCGTGGGGGCCTTTGGCGGCTCGGCCACACTGCTCGCGTCACTCGCGCCCGCGGGTCCCGTCTACCAGGCGGGCACCCTCTCGGGTAACCCGCTCGCGACGGCGGCGGGCTCGACGGTGCTCGAGCTGGTAACGCCCGCGCACTACGAACAACTGAGCCAGCGCGTCGAGGGCTTCGCCACGGCGCTCGTGGCGGCGATCAACGCCGCGGGCCTCTACGCAGTCGCCCCGCGGGTCGGACCACTGCTCGGCCTCTACCTCGCGCGCGAGCCGCTCGAGGCGCCCACCGACTTCACCGGGGCCAAGGCGATCGGCGACAACGGGCTCTATCCGGGCTTCTTCCACGCGATGCTCGAACGCGGCGTCGCGCTCGCCCCGGGGGCTTATGAGATCCTCTTCGTCTCCATGGCCCACGGTGACGCGGAACTGGAGCGCGCGCTCGAGGCGGCCGGCGAAGCGGCCAGGGTCGTCGCCGCGACGTGATGGAACCCGTCACCTCGTCGGGCTGGTCAGTGCGCCCGAGCTTCGTGCCCCACGGACCGACCGCGCCGGTCACCCTGCTCTTCGACGACGACGGACTGACCCAGCTGGCGGGCGTCTACCCCGTGGCCTGGCAGACCCCATGGTCCGAGCTCGGTGACCTCGCACTCGTTCGCACCGGTTCGACGCTGCGCTTCGGGGCGAGCGTTGGGGGCGTGCGCTACGAGTGGCGTCGCCAGGGCCTCGAGGAGTACGAGGAGCTGCGGGCCGTGGTGCTCGCCCACGACGGCAGCGTGGCGCGCCATCGGCGACGCGCCGGCGCGGTCGTCATCGCCCTCGTGGTGCTCGTCGCCTCACTCGGCGGCGTGATCGCCGCGCTGCTCACCAACGGGCCGGGCCTGGACACCGAAAGCGCCGACGCGCGTCAGGCGAACCTGACCGTGAGCGACCTGCCCGTGGGGTGGTCGACGCTGCAGACGGGCTACCTCTCCTACCTCGTGCCCCCGGCGGGTCGGGTGATCACCTCGACCTCGACGACGGCGCCGGCGGTGGACGTCGTGGCCCCGGTCGTCACGTCCCAGTTCCAGCGCTGCCTCGGGGTGACCAATACCACGGACCGGATCTTTGGCGCCGCGGGCCAGTCGCCCGACGTCCAGATCAGCTCACCCATCTTCCACGTGCTCATCCCCGCCGAGACCGAGGTCGCCACGACCGCCCAGTACTACCGCACGACCGGCATGGTGCGACGCGACGTCGCCGAGATGTCCAAGACGGGCTTTGGCGCCTGCTTCGTGGCGGCCAACGCGACGATCCTGCTCAGCCAGTACGCGAGCCAGGTGACCGCGAGTCCCCGGGGCACGAACTGGACGCCCGTCACCTACGCCAAGGGCTGGGCGCGCGGTGGGGTCGTGCCCGTCGCGCTGCCGGGCGTGTCGACCGCCTACACGCTCGTGGTGGTCGTGGTCGCCGGCGGGCACTACGAGGTCACCCTGAGCGCTCTCGTGCCGTCGTGGCGCGCGAGCAGGCCCATGCTCAGCCAACTGGTCGGCACGATCAAGACGCGCATCGACGACGGGGGCGGCGGGGCCGCCCTGTAGCAGTCCTAGCCGCCGGCGATGGCGACGACGATGTCGGTGAGGAAACCCGCGAGCAGTCCGATGGTGATCCCGACGAAGACCGTCGTCTGGTGTCGGCTGCGCCCGGCCACGAAGAGCAGCTGGCTGATGACGAAGATGATCGAACCGCCGGCGAGGGAGAGAAAGACGATCCCGAGCGTCGGCGATGACCACCACCAACCCACGAGCGTGCCCACGGTCGTCGGGCCGCCGCCGATCAACGCCATGAGCCCGAGGAACGCCCACGACGGTCGGTTGGTCGCGCCCACGAGCGGGCTCACGATGCCAAAGCCCTCCGTGGCGTTGTGCAGCGCGAAGCCGATGACGAGCACCGTCGAGAGCCCGATCGCCCCGAGGTGGGACGCGGTGCCGATGGCGAGGCCCTCACCGAAGTTGTGCAACCCGATCCCCGAGGCGATCATGAGGCTCATCGAGGCGGGCGTCGAGGGGGTCGCCTCGCGACCACGTCGAGACCACCGCTGATAGAGCGCGAGGCTGAGCAGGCCGACGGCCGCCCCGCCGAGCAGCAGCACGACGTCGGTGATGGTCGTGGCGACCGAGCCGCCCCGGTGGTTGTGCAGCGCCTGAAGCTGGTCCTTGATCGGCGCGTAGGCGTTGGAGAAGACGTCCACCACGAGAAAGAGCAGCACGCCGATTGCCACGGCGTTGAGGAACGAGCGCACGCGCTCGGCTGGTTTGCGTAGCCGTCCAATCGGCAGCCCCGCGACGATCGTGGCGCCGGCGATGAAGCCGAGCACCACGGTCTTGACGAAGGACACCCGTCTAGTCCTCGGTGCCGTGCTCGCCGAGCAGCAACGAATAGGCGCGCTCGGGTACGACGTCGGCGATTCGCGCCAGCGCGCGGTAGGCGAGCTCGCCCGGACCGCGCTCGTCGTTGCGCATGAGGTTCGCCATCACGACGAGCACCTCGCGCATGACCGGCTCGATCCGCATGCCGACACCGACGCAGGCGGCGAGGATCTTGGGCTCCGAGATCAGTCGCACGAAGGCTCGCGCCACCTTGTAGTACTCGCCGTAGGCAGCCTCGAGGCGCTCGCCGTAGACGACCAGGTGGCCGGGCTCGTCGGCGAGCAGGGCCTCGGCGACGACGCCCGCCGCGAGCCGGCCCGTTTCGTAGCCATACGCGATGCCCTCGCCATTGAAGGGGTTGATCGAGCCGCCGGCGTCGCCGACGACGAGGGTGTTGGCGCCCGTGTGCGGACCGCGCGCGAGGCCCATCGGCAGGCGTCCGCCGGTGGGCACGCTGAGTCGCGTCGTCTCATTCAGCCCCCACGCGGCCGCGGTCTGACTGACGAAGTACTCCTGGAGCTTGGTCGTGTTGACGCCCTTCCAGGCCCCCGCCGTGGACAGCAGGCCGACGCCCACGTTCACGCGTCCGTCGCCCAGGGGGAAGATCCACCCGTAGCCCGGTACGACCTCGCCGTTGGGGTCGCGGATGTCAAGGTGCGACTCGATCCACGGCTCGGCGTGCCGGTCGCTCGAGTAGTAACCGCGCAGCGCCATACCCATCGGCCACTGACGGTTACGCGTGACGCCGAGTTCGCGACCGAGTCGGGAGTTCTGGCCATCGGCGACGATGACGTAGCGCGCGCGCACCTCGGCGCGCGTGCCCGTCGCCTTCTCGTAGGCCACGACCCCGGCTGCCCCGCGCAGGTGGCCATCGGGGGCGTCAGTGGCCTCGAGCAGGCCGACGACCTCGACGCCCGTGAGCACGGTCGCGCCCCGCGCGGCCGCCTCGCTCGCGACCAGGCCGTCGAGGTTGAAGCGCGTGATGGTGTAGCCGTAGTTGGGAAAGACCGCGTGGTCGGGCCAGTTCATCTCGAGTGAGGCGCCGAAGCCGAAGGCGCGAAGCCCGTGGTAGCGATGGCCGTGGGCGGCGACGACGGGCTCGAGGCCCATCTGGGCGAGCTGGTGTACCGAGCGCGGTGTGAGTCCGTCGCCGCACGTCTTCTCGCGGGGGAACTCCTTCTTCTCGATGAGACACACCGACCAGCCCGCCTCGGCGAGCCAGTACGCACTCGCCGCACCACTCGGTCCCGCGCCGATGATGACGGCATCGAAGAGGGGCGTGGTCGAGGAGAGGTCGGCGAGCTGAGGCACGGCGACAGCATAGGACGAAGGACCTTGGGGGAGTCCGAGTTGAGGGGGGTGCGCGGTCTGGTAGAAATGATGGACGTGGACCAGTACTTACCAATACTTGGACTCCTCCTCCTCGGGGTGTTGTTCACGGCGGGCTCGTTTGTGGCGTCAGCGATGCTGGCACCTCGTAAGCGGCCAACCGACGCGAAACTCGCCCCCTACGAGTGTGGGATCGTCCCCGAAGTAGAGCCGCCGCAACGGTTCCCCGTTCGCTTCTACCTCGTCGCGATGATCTTCGTGATCTTCGACATCGAAGTGGTCTTCATGTACCCCTTCGCGGTGGTATTCCGCCAGCTCGGTACCTTCGGCCTGGTCGAGGTGCTCGCCTTCTCGGTCACCGTCTTTGGCGCGTTGCTCTTCTTGATCAGCGAGGGCGCCCTCTCCTGGGGCCCGGTAAAGCACCTCACAGCGGGCATGCCGGCGCGCACGAGCTCGTCGACCATCGTGCGCATCGGCGCGACCACCGAGTCCGAGACGGCGGCGTAGCGCGTGGCCCTCGAAGACCTACAACACAACTTCCTCACCGGCCGTATCGAGGACCTCGCACGCTGGGCCCGTCGGGCGTCGGTGTGGCCCGCGACCTTCGGTTTGGCGTGCTGTGCCATCGAGATGATGGCCGCCGGCGGTGCCGACTTCGACCTCGCGCGCTACGGCATGGAGGTCTTTCGCAACTCCCCACGCCAGGCCGACCTCATGATCGTGGCGGGACGGGTCTCCCAAAAGATGGCCCCGGTGCTGCGTCAGGTCTACGACCAGATGATGGAGCCCAAGTGGGTCATCTCGATGGGCGTGTGCGCCTCGACCGGCGGGCTGTTCAACAACTACGCGATCGTTCAGGGCGTCGACCAGATCGTGCCCGTGGACGTCTACGCGCCCGGTTGCCCGCCGAGTCCCGAGACGCTGATGCACGCGATCTTGACCCTGCACGAGCAGATCCGCACCGGTGAGATTATGAAGCGCCGCTCGAAGGGCGAGCCCACGCACCTCGAGCACCAGGAGAGCCCCTGGACCCCCGAGGTGCCCGTTGCGGTACGACTGGGGACACCGAAGTGATCGAACTGCCCGCCAACGCCCCGGCTGGGGTCATCACGGCCGACGTCCTCAAGTCCGACGTCGGCTGCTTTCCCACCCGTGAGCAGTACTTCGGGCTCGTGAGTGCCTTCAAGGCTGACGGCTTCGAACTCTGCGCCGACCTGTGTGGCGTGGACTACCTCGAGCACGCCGGTCGAGCCCTACCCGAGGGGGTCGAGGCGACGCGCTTCGAGGTGGTGGTGAACCTGCTGTCGATGTCTAAGCGCCAGCGCGTGCGCATCCGAGTCCAGGCCGGCACCGAGTCGCCCGCCGTGGACTCACTGTTCCCGATCTACCCCGGCACCGAGGCGATGGAGCGCGAGGCCTTCGACATGTTCGGGATCCTCTTTAACGGCCACCCCGACCTCACGCGCATCCTGATGCCCGAGGACTGGGAGGGTCACCCGCTGCGCAAGGACTACGGCGCCGGCCGCGTGCCGGTGCAATTCAAGGAAGCCCCGGGACCACGATGAGCGAACCCACCGTACGAGCCGCCGAGCGGCTGGAACCACTGGTCGTCGAGACCTCCGAGGGCGCCCAGGGCCTCCAGCGGCGCGAGACGACGCCCGCGAGCGAGCTCAGCCGCGAGGTCGGTTCGGTGCTTCGCGTGGACGGCCACGCCTTCGACCCCAACTCGGTGGACTACGAGCGTCGCGACGACGAGACGATGATCATCAACATGGGTCCGTCGCACCCGTCGACCCACGGCGTGCTGCGCATCATGCTCGAGCTCGACGGTGAGTTCGTGCTGCGCGCGAAGCCAGTCATCGGTTACCTGCACACGGGCATGGAGAAGACCGGCGAGGAGTTGAGTTACGTCCAGGGCGCGACCAACGTAACGCGCATGGACTACCTGAGCCCGGTGACCAACGAACTGTCCTACTCGATGGCCGTCGAGTCACTCCTCGGTATCGAGGTGCCCGAGCGGGCCACGTGGATCCGCATGATGATGTCCGAGCTCAACCGCATCTCGTCGCACCTCGTGTGGATGGCGACCAACGGGATGGACCTCGGATCCACCTCGATGATGATCTACGGCTTCCGCGAGCGCGAGTTGATCCTCGCCTTCTTCGAGAAGACGGCCGGGCTGCGACTCAACTTGAACTACGTGCGACCCGGCGGGGTCGCCGCCGACCTGCCCGACGGGTGGGAGGACGACGTCACGGTGATCTGTGACACGATCGACGAGCGGACCTACGAGTACGACCAGCTGCTCACCGGCCAGCCCATCTTCCGTGAGCGCATGGTCGGCGTCGCGCCAATCACCGCCGAAGAGGCGCTCGCGCTCTCGGTGACCGGACCGCTGCTGCGCTCGACGGGCGTGCCGTGGGACCTTCGCCGCACGATGCCCTATCTCGCATACGACCAGGTGGACTTCGACGTCATCGTCGGCACCTACGGCGACAACTTCGACCGGTACGCGATCCGCCTCAACGAGATCCGCGAGTCGATCCGCATTGTGCGCCAGTGCGTCGAGATGATGCCGCGCGGCGACTACCGAAGCCAGGACCCGAAGGTGACGCCGCCGCCGCGCGCGCGCATCGGCGAATCGATGGAAGCGCTGATTCACCACTTCAAGTTGTTCACCGAGGGCTTCCACGTCCCCGAGGGCGAGGTGTACTCGGCGATCGAGTCCCCGCGCGGGGAAATTGGGTGTTACCTGGTGTCCGACGGGGGCCCCAAGCCCTACCGGATCCACGTGCGCGCCCCCAGCTTCGTGAACCTGCAGGCGGTCCCGCTGCTGATGCGCGGCGGCTCGATGTCTGACGCCATCACCGTCGTCTCGACGGTCGACCCCATCATGGGAGAGGTAGATCGATGACCCACTTTCGTTCCGACCTTCGCCAGCGCGCCGAGGAGCTCGTGTCGCTCTACCCGCGCCCGCGCTCGGCGATGCTGCCCCTGCTGCACCTGGCTCAGGAGCAGGACGGCTACGTGACCGACGAGGCCATGGCCGAGATCGCTCAGCTCACTGGCACCACGCCGGCCGAGGTCCGCGGGACCGCGGCGTTCTACGACATGTTCCACCTCGAGCCCGTTGGTAAGTACGTCGTGGGCGTCTGCACCAACATCGCCTGCCTGCTCGCCGGCGGCGAAGAGTTGCTCGCGCACGCGAGCGCCACGCTCGGCTGTGCGGTGGGGGGTACCTCGCCTGACGGGCTGTTCACCCTCGAAGAGACCGAATGCCTCGCGGACTGCAACATCGCACCCGTCGTGCAGGTGAACCACCGCTACGTGCGTACGACCACCCCCGAACTCTTCGACGCCCTCGTGGACGATCTGCGTAACGGTCGTCTCGACCACGACGTGCCGTCCCACGGCACGTTGATCCGCATCCGTCGCTCCGGTGGGCTGCGCGTGGACCGTGAGGAGCTCGCCGCCGAGCGCCTCGAGGCCCGTGCGGCGCGCGAGGCCCGTGCGGCGACGGAGGCAAAGTAGTGGCCTCCCTCGACGCACCCAAGATCGTTTCGTCACGCGCCAAGTTCGCCGACTCCCACACGCTGTCGCGCTATCTCGAGACCGGTGGGTACGAGGGACTGCGCAAGGCGCTCACCATGTTCCCCGAGCAGGTGGCGGCCGAAGTCGACGCCGCGTCCCTGCTCGGCCGCGGCGGTGCCGGGTTCCCGGCCGGGCGCAAGTGGTCGATGCTGCGCAAGTCGCCGGTCTCCTACCTCGTGGTCAACGGTGACGAGTCCGAGCCCGCGACCTTCAAGGACCACTACCTCGTCGAGCGCGACCCGCACCAACTCGTCGAGGGCGTCATCATCGCCGCCTACGCGCTACAGGTCACCCAGGCCTTCATCTACCTGCGCGGCGAGTTCGCCCTCGGCCTCGAGCGCGTTCAGCAGGCCATCAACGAGGCCTACGAGCACGGTGCGCTCGGACGCAAGATCTTCGGTTCATCCTTCTCGCTCGACCTGGTCGTGCACCCCGGCGCTGGCGCCTACATCTGCGGCGAGGAGACGGCACTCATTGAGGCCCTCGAGGGCAAGCGCGGCTTCCCGCGCATCAAGCCCCCCTTCTTCCCCGCGGTGACCGGCCTCTACGGCGAACCGACCGTGGTCAACAACGTCGAGACGATGTCCAACATGCCCTGGATCGTGCTGAACGGTGGCGCGGCCTTTGCGGCCCTCGGCGCCGGTCGCTCGGCCGGCACGCGTCTCTTCGCGCTCTCGGGTCGAGTGCGCAACCCAGGGGTCTTCGAGATCGAGATGGTGAAGAACACCTTCCGCGACCTCATCTACGACCCCCAACTCGGCGGCGGGGTCATCGACGACCGCGCGATCAAAGCCATCATCCCCGGCGGGGTCTCCGCGCCGTGGTTCGGTCCCGAGCTGCTCGACGTGCCCCTCGGCCAAGACGAGGTCGCCGAGAAGGGTTCGATGCTCGGCTCGGGGTCTATCGTCGTGATGGACGAGACCACCTGCGTGGTGCGCGCGACCTGGCGCATCATCAAATTCTTCTCGCGTGAGTCCTGCGGCCAGTGCACGCCGTGTCGGGAGGGCTCGGGCTGGCTCGAGCGAATCCTCTACCGGCTCGAGCACGGCGGCGGACGCATCGAGGACGTTGACCTCCTGCTCGACCTCTGTGACAACATCGCACCCGGCCTGACCTGGCCACCCCAGCAGACGACGATCTGCGTGCTGGGGCCGTCGATGCCATCTTCGATCAACGCGGCCATCTCGATGTTCCGCGACGACTTCTACGCGCACGTACAACACGGGGGCTGCCCGCATGACTGACCAGACGCGAACCACCGTGTCCATCACCCTCAACGGACGCGCCGTCGAGGCGGCGCCCGGTGAGCTGCTCATCGAGGCCGCCGAGCACGCCGGCGTCTACATCCCGCGCTTCTGCTACCACCCGCGCATGGAGCCGGTGGGGGTCTGTCGCATGTGCCTCGTCGAGGTGGAAGGCCCCCGCGGCGCCACGCTCCAGCCGGCCTGCTACATCCGCGTGAACGACGGGATGTCGGTGAACACTGAGTCCGACAAGGTTAAGAAGGCCCAGGACGGCGTGCTCGAGTTCCTGCTCGCCAACCACCCCCTCGACTGCCCGGTCTGCGACAAGGGTGGCGAGTGCCCCCTCCAGGACCAGTCCCTCGCCCACGGGTCCGGCGAGACCCGCTTCGTCGAGGAGAAGCGCCACTTCGTCAAGCCGATCGAGATCGGCGAGCTCGTCCTGCTCGATCGCGAACGCTGCATCCAGTGCTCGCGTTGCACCCGCTTCGCCGCCGAGGTCGCCGGCGACGCCCAGATCGACTTCGCCGGCCGCGGTGACCTGATTGAGGTCGCGCCGTCGCCGACGGTGCCCTTCGACTCGGTCTTCTCGGGCAACACGGTCCAGATCTGCCCCGTCGGAGCGCTCACCGCCAAGCCCTACCGCTTCACCGCCCGGCCCTGGGACCTCGAGCAGGTCGAGAGCACCTGCACGATGTGCGCCGTGGGCTGTCGAATCGCTGTGCAGTCCTCGGGTAACCGCCTCACGCGCGTGCTCGGCGTGGACAGCGACCCGGTCAACCGGGGCTGGCTGTGCGACAAGGGTCGCTTCACCCTCGACAGCGTGGACGGCAATCCCGAGCTCGACGACCCGCTCGACCCGCGCAGCCGCGTCACCGAGCCGATGGTGCGCCGTGACGGCGCGCTCGTCGCGACCTCGTGGAGCGAGGCGCTGCGCGCCGCGGCCACGATCCTGCGCGACGCGGCCGCAAACCCAGACGGTGTCGGGGCGATCGGCGGCGCCGCGTTGACCAACGAGGGCGCCTTCGCCTGGGAGCGCTTCGCGCGCGGCGTGCTCGCGACCGAGCACCTCGACGCCCAGTACGGTGACGGGCTCGACGCGACGCTCATCCAGGCACTACCCAAGGCGACCATCGACGAGGCCGCTAACGCGACGACCGTGGTGACCATCACGGGCGACTTGCGCGAGGAACTGCCGGTGCTGTTCCTGCGCCTGCGCCCACGGATCGTGTCGGGCAAGACCAACCTCGTGGAGTTCGCCGCTGGACCCAGCGCGCTGCGCCGCCACGCCCGTGTCGCGCTGCCGGTGCGTCCCGGGGACGTGGACCAGGTCGCCGAGGCGCTCGCCAACGGCACGGCGCCCCACGGCCTCGGCCTCGACGAGTTCGAACTCGCCACGGCCCACGACTTGCTCGGCGAGACCGGCCGCGGCGTCGTCTTCGTCGTCGGGCGCGCCAACCTCGCCGAGCACGCGAGCGTCGTCGAATCGGCGATCCGCCGCCTCGCCGTGCGCTACCCCGAGGCGACGTTCCTGCCCGCGCTGCGACGCGGCAACGTCATGGGCGCCCTCGACATGGGCCTCGCCCCGCGCCTGCGGCCCGGACGGGGCTTTGACCCGAGCGCGAGCGGACGAGACACGCTCGCCCAACTCGACGCGATGATCGCTGGTGAGCAGCGAGCGGTGCTCCTGCTCGGCGGCTGTCTGCTGGGTAACGTCGCCGACGTCGCGCACGCGACGTCGGCCCTCGAGCGGGCCTCGGTCGTCGCCGTCACCGGACACGGCGGCGCGACGCTCGCCTACGCCGACGTGGTACTGCCCGCCACGGTTCAGCACGAACGTAGCGGCACGGTGACGAACCTCGAAGGTCGCGTGAGCGCCGTGACGGCCAAGGTCGGCGCCCCTGGCTCGGCCTGGTCTGACGTGACCATCGTCGCCGAGCTCGCCGAGGAGTTCGGCATCGACCTCGGGCTCGCCTCGATTGAACTCGTGGCCAAGGCCATCGAAGAGACGACCGGGTACCCGGCGCTCTCGGTGCTGAACGACGCGACGAGTGACGGCGTGGTCGTCGGGCGCACGCAACGGTGGCTTCGTCGACCGCTCGACCCGATGGCGATTCCCGGACTCCGTTCGACCGACACCGGGGGACTCGCGTCACACGGCGGCGACACGATCACCCTGGACGTCGCGAGCGTGGGCACCGCGAGCGCGGCGACGCTCGCCGACGTCGTCGCCCAGCCCGTCGTCGTGCCACCGACGGACGCCTACGCACTGCGGGTCTTCGCCGGTCGGCGCCTCTACGACCGCGGCATCGCCGTGCGCGGCTCTTCGGCGTTGGACAACCTGGTCCCGTCGACCACGATCGCTCTCAACCACTTTGACCTCGACCGACTGGGCGCCGTACCCGGTGACGTCGTGACCGTTCGTACCGAAGGTGCCACGGTGGCTCTGCCGGTCGCCCTGGACGACCAGGTGGCCCGGGGCGTGGCGAGCGTACCCGTGGGCACGCGCGCGGCCGACGGCACCGACGCCCTGGCGTCGTTGTTCGACGCGCACGCGGTGATCACGCAGATTCGATTGGAGACGCGATGACCTCCTGGCTGGCAACGGTGGACCCGCTCTTCGCCCACGGGGTGACGTGGGCGGTCCTCATCATCGTGATCGTGAAGGTCTTCATCGGCTTCGCCGCGCTGATGGGCGCGGTCACCGTGATGATCTGGTTCGAACGCAAGGCAATCTCGGACATGCAGAGCCGTATTGGGCCCCAGCGCTGGGGACCGTTCGGACTCTTCCAGACGCTCGCCGACGGCCTCAAGCTCTTCTTCAAAGAGGACCTGCTGCCCGCTGAGGCTGACCGGTTCGTCTTTAAGTTGGCGCCGTACCTCGTCGTGGTGCCCGCGCTGATCACCTTCTCGATCGTGCCGATTGGCGGGACGGTCGACATCGCGGGGCACCCAGTGATGCTCCAGGTGGCCAACCCACCGATCGGGATCCTGTTGATGCTCGCGATGTCGGGCATCTCGGTCTACGGTGTCATCCTCGCCGGCTGGTCCTCGGGCTCGAAGTACCCGCTCATGTCCGCGGTGCGCGCGAGCGCCCAGATGATCAGCTACGAGGCGGCCCTCGGGATGACCATCGTGACCGTCGTGCTCGCGACGGGTTCGCTCTCGACCCACGACATCGTCGCAGCCCAGTCCCACGGCGTGTGGCACTGGAACCTGATCCGTCTCGGGATCGTGCCCTTCGTGGTCTTCCTGATCGCCATCACCGCCGAGCTCAACCGGCCGCCCTTCGACGTCGTCGAGGCCGAGACCGAGCTCGTGGGTGGGTTCCACACCGAGTACTCGTCGTTCCGCTTCGCCCAGTTCTTCCTCGCCGAGTTCATGAACACGATCACCATGTCGGCGATCATCGTCACGCTCTTCCTCGGGGGACCGGCCGGCTGGGTGCCGAACATCCCGCACGTGCGCTGGGTCTTCCCGATCCTGTGGTTCCTCGTTAAGACCATCGGGTTCGCGTTTGCCTACGTGTGGTTCCGCGCCGCGCTGCCACGGCTGCGCTACGACCAGTTGATGAACCTCGGCTGGAAGCGACTGATCCCGCTCAGCCTCGGGTGGATGCTCATCGTCGCGGGCTTCCTAATTCGCCCGTCGTGGGGTTTCTTGATGGCGGCGCTCGTGATCCTCGCCTGGACGGTATTGACGCGCGCCTTCGCGCTCGGCCAGGGCCGCGAGGAGAGCGCCGACTCGATCCTGCCGCCGGTCGGCGAACGACCGCTGCCCGGACGCGTGCTCCGTGCCTGGACAGATAGGGAGAAGGACTAATGGCCAGCGCCCTCGATTTCTTCGGTGGCTTCAAGCTCACCTTGCGCCACATGGGTCGCACGCGGGTGACCACGAGCTACCCCCAGGCCAAGCGGGCTAAGCAGCCCCGCCAGCACGGCCGCCACGTCCTCAACCGCTACGAGGACGGCATGGAGAAGTGCATCGGCTGTGAGCTGTGCGCTGGCGTGTGCCCGGTCGACTGCATCTACGTGCGCGGACTGGACAACCCGCCCGACCACCCGGTCAGCCCCGGCGAGCGCTACGGCTACGTCTACGAGATCAACTACCTACGCTGCATCCACTGCGACATGTGCGTGGAGGCCTGCCCGACCCAAGCGATCACCGAGTCCAAGCTCTTCGAGTTCTCATTCACCAACCGCGCCGACGCCATCTACACCAAGGTCGAGCTGCTCGTGGACGACCAGGGTTTCCCCCAGCGACTGCCGTGGGAAGACTGGCGCGAGGGCGAGGCCGCGATGACCGGTGGCTGGATGCGCGCGACCTCACCCGCGGGTGCCGCGGACTTCGAGGGTGTTGTCCAGTGGACGGGCGACCTCGGTGCTGGCGTGCGCGCCCCCGAGGCGGGCCAGTCCGAGAACCGCGACGACGAGGCCACGGGCTCCAAGCAGCTACGCAACGCGTTCTTCCGTCACCTGCAGCCCGAGGACGTGCCGAGCAACCTACGTGGTCTGAAGGCGCGCCTCAACGCGACGCGCGCCAAGGCGACTCGTCGCAAGGAGGGATCGAAGTGATCGCCACCGCTTACGCCATCCCCGACGTGTTGGTCTTTCTCACGTCGGCGCTGCTCATCCTCGTCGGGGCGGTGGGGGTGCTCGCCACGCGTAACCCCGTGCACTCGGCACTCAGCCTCATCCTCGCGCTCTTCGGCGTGGCCGTTGCTTTCATCGCCCAGTCGGCCGACTTCCTCGCCGCGGTGCAGATCATCGTCTACGCCGGCGCGATCGTCGTGCTCTTCCTCTTCGTGATCATGTTCCTCGGCGTCGACCGCCGCGAGACAGTGCGCGTCGAGCCGCTGGTCGGCCAGCGCGTCTTCGCGGGCGTCGGCGTGCTGATCACCGTGGCCGGGCTCATCACCCTCTTCGCGCGTTCGCACTGGGTCACCGGTGCCATCGCGGTCTCGTCCTCGGGCCAGCCGCTCGCGACGGGTTCAAAGAACGTCACCCAGCTCGGCACCGCGGTCTTCACCACGTACCTGTTCGCCTTCGAGGCGACCGCGGCCCTGCTCATCGTGGCGGTGGTCGGCGCGGTGCTGCTCGCCCGTCGTGAACGGTCCGTCGACGCGGAAGGGAGCCAGTCATGAACGTCCCCGCGGCGTGGTACCTCGTGCTTGCGGCGTTGCTCTTCGGGATCGGCGCCTTCGGCGTCCTGACCCGACGCAGCGCCCTGATCATGTTCATGTGCCTCGAGCTGATGCTGAACGCGGTCAACCTGACCTTTGTCACCTTCTCGCGCACGCTCAGTGACATTGGGGGACAGGCGGCGGTCTTCTTCGTCATGGTGGTCGCCGCGGCCGAGGTCACCGTGGGCCTGGGCATCGTCGTGTCGGTCTTCCGTCGACGGTCCTCGACGTCAGTCGATGAACTCTCCGAGATGAAGGGTTGAGATGGCACACGTCGCCACACTGATTCTGCTGCTGCCCCTCGCGGGTTTCCTCGTGGTGCTGCTCTTCGGGCGGGCGCTCTCGGAGAAGGCCGTGGGCACGATCGGCACCTCGGCGGTCGGGCTCAGCTTCGTCTTCAGCGTGTGGGCCTTCTTCAGCCTGCTGCACGACGCCAAGCGCGAGGTCACCGTCAACCTGTTCACCTGGATCGACGCGGGCACGCTGCACGTACCCGCGGCGCTACTCATCGACCCGCTGTCGGTGACCATGGCGCTGTTCGTGACCGGGATCTCGGCCCTGATCCACCTGTACTCGATCGGCTACATGCACGGCGAGCGGGACTTCCGCAAGTTCTTCTTGTACCTGAACCTGTTCGTCTTCTCGATGCTGACCCTCGTGCTCGCCAACAACCTCGTGCTGACCTTCGTCGGCTGGGAGGGCGTGGGCGTGTGCTCCTACTGGCTGATCAGTTACTACTTCGACCGCGACAGTGCCGCCTCGGCGGGCAAGAAGGCCTTCATCTACAACCGCATCGGCGACATGGGGATGCTGATCGCGATGTTCCTGCTCTTCAGCCACCTGCACACGCTGACCTACCTGCGGGTCTTCGCGGGCGCCGGCACCCTGTCGCCGACGGTCGCGACGCTCACGGTGCTCGCGCTGCTGCTCGCGGCCACCGGTAAGAGCGCCCAGATCCCGCTGTTCAACTGGCTACCGGACGCCATGGAGGGCCCGACCCCCGTGTCGGCCCTCATCCACGCGGCCACCATGGTCACCGCGGGCGTCTACCTGCTCGTGCGCATGGCGCCGGTACTCGCACTCTCGTCCTCGGGGCGTGCGACGATCGCGATCATCGGGGGACTCACCGCCTTCGTTGCGGCCACCATCGCCACGTCCCAAAAGGACATCAAGAAGGTGCTCGCCTTCTCGACGGTCTCCCAGATCGGCTACATGGTGCTCGCCGTCGGGGCGGGGGCCTACTCGGCGGCGATCTTCCTCATGATCAGTCACGCCTTCTTCAAAGCCCTGCTCTTCCTCGGCTCGGGCTCGGTCATCCACTCGCTCAATGGCGAGCAGGACCTGCGCAAGATGGGCGCGCTCGCCAAGTTCCTGCCGCTCACGTTTCCCACCTTCCTCGTGGGCTGGCTGACGATCTCGGGCATCCCGCCCTTCGCCGGGTTCTGGTCCAAGGGCGACATCCTGACCAACGTCTACTCCTACTCGCGGGTGCTCTGGATCCTCGGGGTGCTGACGGCGATCCTGACCGCCTACTACATGACCCGCCTGTTCGTCCTGACCTTCCGGGGCACCGAGCGCTTCCGCGAGGTGACCCACGGCCACGACCCGCACGAGTCGGCGTGGGTGATGACCTTGCCACTCGTGGTGCTGGCGGTGCTCTCGACGATCGGCGGAGTCATCGACCTGCCGTGGATCCACCACAACTCACTGGCGGGCTTCCTCGACCCGACCTTCGGCTTCATTCCGGCACTCGGACACACGTCCACGGCCGC
>JAJYSP010000034.1 GCA_021793515.1 Actinomycetes bacterium
CGACTCACCTGCCACGGTGCGGCGAGACCCAGTATCTGACGGTAGAGCTCGGTGTCGTTCATGACCAAAATCATGCCCGAGACCGCTCGATCTACACCCGATTACCCACGGAGAACCCGGAAGCGCCTACTCGAGGAACCGACTGAGGAGATAGACCTCAGTTCCCGCGAGTCCAACGGACAGGAAGAGCGAGAGTCGCTGCGTTTCGGGCACCGCGACCTCACCGGCGCGAACGGCGCCGAGAGAGACGAGCCGGTCCCGATGGGGTGTGCCAACGAGAACGTTGGGCGGATCGTACGCGTCGATCTGGTCGAGCGAGTCGGTGGCGATCACGTCGGCCATCTCGAGGAGGTCCGGCGGAAACTCCGCTCCTCCACGTTGCTTCGGACCGAGCGTAGTGACGTGGACAGCCGATTCGAGCCAGTCGACTTCGACGACAGGCGTGGGGCTGTTAGTGGCGAGAATCACGAGGTCTGCGCCGTTGACGGCGTCGCGGGCGGTCGACGCGCTGTAGCAGCGAGCGTTGGTGTGCGTCGTCGCGAACGCCACGAATGCGTCGCGGCGTACCTGGTCTCGAGAGAAGACCCGGACCTCGCGAAGGTTCCGAACCGCTGTGAGCGCCCATAGTTGGGCGGCCGCCTGGGTCCCGGTACCGATGAACGCGGCCACGTCGGCCGTGGGCGAAGCCAACGTATCAGTGGCCACGGCTCCGATAGCGCCGGTGCGTCGCGGTCCGAGCTCGTTGCCCACGGCGATCGCGCGAACAATGCCGGTGCTCTCGTCGTGCAAGACGATGACCTGTTCGCCTGGCTCAGCCGGGAAGGTGTCGTAGGAGCGATAGCCGAACCATGAGCCGCGGAGTCGTCCCGCGGTGTACACGATCCGTCCACCCTCGAATTCGGCGTGGGTACGCGGCGGCGCGATCAAGTTGCCACGATGGTGGTCGTCGATCGCCTCGCCCATCCACCGAACCGCGTCCGCGGCGTTTAAGTGCGAGCGAATCTGGTCGTCAGCAATGATGATGGTCACTGCTTGATTATGCAACCTTGCCGCCGTGAGTCGAATACGTGCGTGTTGTCACGAGACGCGTTTTAGCCGACATCAGGGAGGAAGTGTCTCGAAGGATGCCTTCCGAGGAGTCGCCAGACGATGGCTGGGCTCGGCGCTTGCTCATCGGCGCCAAAGTGTTCCGATCAGTCGCGGTAAGCGAATTCCCGTTAAATGAGGAACGGTGCTGAGTGCGATGATAGGGAACCTGATCGTGGCCCCGCGGCGCCAGCATCATCGACACAATGTGAGGCCACTACGGCGACCGAGTGAATCCACTCGCCGCGTGTATATTCACTCTGTGAAAGTTGGTTCTAAGAACAGGCTTGCTGGCAAGCACGGAACTTGCCCTTTCAGATTGACGTAGAAACAGCACAGCAGGTCCGGATCATCGTCGTTGTCGGCCGAATGCGTGAGAGGAAGGTGGGGACTGTGCCCGGACGTGAGAAACAGCGACCTGCGCCGAACTATCGGATTGAGGCATTGGCGAAAGGGCTTCGCATCTTGTCGCTCTTTTCGAGCGGGCGGCCGCGCATGCACGTGAAGGAAATCGTCGACGAGGTCGGGTATCCGATGCCCACCGTGTTCCGCCTCGTAGCTACATTGGAAGAGGAAGGCTATTTGCAGCGGACAGCTGATGGCTCAGTGCAGCCAGGGATGGGTGCCGTCGCTCTCGGATTCGCTGCCCTTCAGGGGCTTGAGCTCGTTCAAGTAGCCGAACCCCTTCTTCACCAGCTCGCCGACGAAACCGGTGAGTCAGTGAATCTCGGCGTGCTATCGGGCGATCAGGTTCGAGTCCTCGCCCGAGCTCAGGGAAAACCCACCTCGCTCGCGGCGAATATCCACCCCGGTTCATGCGTCCCCGCTGTGTACAGCTCGATGGGCAAGGTATTACTCGCGTACCTGCCTCCCGCCGTACTGGACCAGCAGATCACGAAAAAGTCGTTCGCCACGGAGTGGGGACCGAATGCCGTGCGAACGTTACCGGCGCTCCGTCGACAACTCGCTATCGCGCGCGCCGACGGGTTCGTTGTCCAAGAAGAGGAGGCAGTCCCTGGGCTCAGTTCGTTCGCCGCGCCGATTCGCGAACTCGGTGGTGAGGTCATCGCGGCCCTCAATATCGCGGTGCCAGCGACCCGCTATGACCGCGACAGCATCATCGCCACCTTTCGAGACCCCGTCCTGCGCACGTGCCTTGCGATTTCGCGACGTTTCGGCGGCTAGAGCGTTGCTACGTACTCTCGCGGCCCGATGGTCAACATCACCAGGTACGCCTCATTTCACTCGAATCGGTGTGCAGTACTGATTCGATGGCAGCCTCGACCACATTGGTCCCTGTCCTTGACAAGATGCAGAGGTCGTGTTACGGTCAGTGATTTATAAAAGTCAGTTTCATAATATGAAACTGATCAAAGTGAAGGGGGGGGCGCTATGGCGCTCATGCAACGTTTTACCCGACTTTTCGCTGCAGCAGCGCTCGGTCTTGTCGGTTTCACACTCGCGAGCAGTGGCACACCCGCTTCGGCGGCGCACGCGAAACCGGTCGTAAGTACCGTTTCCGTTGGGGTGCTCCCAATCGCCGATGTCGCGCCTCTGTATCTCGGTATCAAGGAGGGATTCTTCGCAGCGCAGCATCTAAAGGTGGTGACCCACCAACTGCAAGGCGGCGCTGCAGTGGCAAGTGCAGTTGTCGGGGGATCGTTAGAGTTCGGTTTCGGCGCAATGGCCAACATCATCTTGGCCAAGTCTCAAAATTTGCCGGTGCAGTTCATTGCCAACGGCGACCAGGCCGCGAGTTCGGCCGCTAACGCGTGGTCAGGAATCCTCGTGGGTGCCAACAGTGGCATCACGTCGATTTCGCAATTGGCTGGTAAGACCATCGCGTCTAATGCATTGGACGGCGAGAATCAGCTGGCACTTGACGCGGTCCTACAGGCCAACGGCGTTGCACCGAGTTCGGTCAAGGTCGTGGTCCTCGGGTTCCCAGACATGCCAGCCGCGCTCGCATCGGGCAGCGTGGACGCCGTGACTGAAGTCGAGCCATTCGTCTCGGCGATTGAGGCGCACGGCGGAACGCTGTTGAGTCCATTGTTCGAGGGCATGGAGCCGTCGGCAACCGTCGCGGGGTACTTTGCCAACACCAACTTCATCAAGGCTCAGCCGAAGTTGGTCGAGCGATTTGTCAAGGCGATCAACAAGTCGCTGACATACGCCCAGACTCATCCCGCACAGGTTCGCTCGATCATCCTCACCTACACCCAGATTCCAGCGACAGTGGTTGCCACGTTGAAGTTGCCGGTGTGGGGAGCAGCGGTCCAAAAGACGAGCATCCAGTTCCAGGAGAACCTGATGCGTCATCTCGGATGGATCTCGAAGACGGTACCCGTGTCGTCATTGGTGTGGACGGATCCGCACCGTTGAGCCACCCGCGTCGTCGAATCGCGCGGGGGTGTCGTCTCGACACCCCCGCGAACGGCGCTCGGAGTCAGTTCCCGCACTCGACGATGACGTGGCGGGGTGTCAGAGCATGGTCACGACCGGAGTAGGGGGGTGAGAGGGTGGAGCGTGTGTGTGATGTCACGCCTCGTACGGGTAGCGACCGTCCCGTCGTTCCCGGATTCCGCGGGACTCAACCCGTGACAGCCGTGGTGAACGCGCGTCGTCGTGTACCACGAGGTCCCCGTGTGGGGCGTTACCTTCGAATGGTTGGTGGCGTTGCCATTGCCGTTGGCGTCTGGGAAGTCGCAAGCATCACCAACGTGATCTCCTCCACCGCGCTGGCGAGCGTCAACGCCACCGTGGCGGCGATCGGTGCGCACGCGGGTGCGCTGAGCTCGGCGGCCGGCCAGACGCTCGAGGCCTGGGCCGTGGGTCTCATGGTCGCGACCGTAGCGGGCGTGCTGTTAGGCACACTTGTCGGACGATCGCGAGTCGCTGACGCGCTCACCGAGACGCTCGTACGGATGATGCGTCCTCTTCCATCACTCGCGTTGATTCCTATCGCGATCCTGATCGCCGGCCTTGGACTCAAGATGACCGCCGGACTGGTTGCGTTCACCTCGTTCTGGCCCATCTTCATCAACACGCGGTACGGCGTCGACCAAGTGGAGTCACTACTCATAGAGACGGCCACGACGTTGGGCATGCGCCGAGTGACCCTGGTGCGCAAGGTCGTCCTTCCGGCCGCAGCGCCACTCATTGCGAGCGGCTTCCAGGTCGCTGTGAGTCTGGCGCTTTCGGTAACCGTTGCGGTCGAGTTGGTTGGCGGCACCGGTGGTATCGGCTCCTACGTCTTAGCTGCTCAACAGGCCAACGCCGTTGCAAACATGTACGCCGGCATCGTCGTCGGCGGCATTGTGGGGTGGATGCTCAATACGGTCTTCGCCGTGCTATTTCGTCAGCTGCTGCCGTGGGCGCATCGCCGAGAGGGCTCCCAATGATCGCCGGGTCACGACGGGCGGCTCGACTGCGTCGGGTCGGGTTCTGGGCACTTGGCTGGGTCGGACTGGGCGTCGCGCTGCTCGCGTGGCAGGTCGCCGCGGCGGTCGATCACAGCCCGTTGATCCCAACCTTCACGTCGACGCTGGCGGCGCTGTGGCACATGCTCGCCAGTTCGTTCGTTCCGAGCGAGCTCGTTCCGTCCATGATCCGACTGGTCATTGGCTTCGTGGTGAGCGCCGTCATCGGCGTCGTAGTCGGACTCTTCACGGGTTACTACCGAGTCGTGCGCGACTGGACTACGGCGGTATTCGACTTCTCCCGATCGTTGCCGACACCCCTTCTCATCCCTGTGGCGCTAGTCCTCTTCGGTCTCGGCGGGACCATGGTTGTTGTCGTCATCGCATCGGCCGCAATCTGGCCTGTGCTCATCAATACCTCGAACGCGACCGCCGCGCTCGATCCCACGCTCGTCGACACGGCGCGGTGTCTTGGACTTCGTGGTCCTTTTCTTCTCGCCAAGGTGATCCTCCCCGCGGTGAGCCCAAAGATCTTTGCGGGGCTACGTGTCGCGATCAGCGTGTCATTGGCGGTGCTTGTCGTCGCCGAGATCCTCGGGGGTAGTTCCGGGATCGGGTACTTCATCTCGAGCGCACAGCAGTCCTTCCAAATTACTGATAGCTACGCGGGTGTCCTCGTGCTGTGTCTGTTGGGATGGATTGCCGACTCGGTGTTCCTGTTTGTTGAGCGCCGACTGCTCGTGTGGCAGCGCGGCATCGTTGGAGGTGGCCATGGTTGAGCCGATCTTGGAGTTCCGTCACGTGGGTGTGACGCTCACCGGTCGCGACGGTTCCGTAAACGAGGTGTCGTCGGACGTCTCGTTCTCCCTTGCACCTCGCGAGTTCGTCAGCATCGTGGGGCCGTCTGGAGCGGGCAAGACGACGCTGCTGCGCACGGCCGCGGGACTGCGTCGCCCCACGGTGGGGGAGGTTCTATTCAAAGGTGAGCCCCTCAGCGACGTGCAGAACGGGATCTCCGTAGTCTTTCAGGAGTACAACAAGAGCCTCTTCCCGTGGCTCTCGATATTCAAGAACGTGGCGATGGGCGCTCGACGGCTCTCGTCAGCTGAACGAGCCGCTCACGTGCGCGCCGCACTCGACGCTGTGGCGCTCTCGGGGTTCGAATCGCGCTACCCGTGGGAATTGTCCGGCGGGATGCAGCAACGCGCCGCGCTCGCGCGTGCGCTCGTGTCTGACCCGCAGGTCTTGATGCTCGACGAGCCGTTCGCCTCCGTGGACGCTCTCACGCGTGGTCTCCTGGAGGATGTCGTGGGTGACCTGTGGGAGAGGTCCTCTTTCGCGTCACTGCTCGTCACGCATGACGTGGGCGAAGCCGTGTATCTGTCGGACCGTGTGCTCGTGCTCTCCGCACGCCCGTCGCGCATTCTCGCCGACGTGTCGATCGATCTGCCGCGGCCGCGGAGTCAGGGGTCGACGCGTCAACTCAAGCGGTTTGTCGAGCTCGAGGCCCAGGTGCTCGATTTGGTGCACCGAGCTGGAAGGACCGTTGCGGGCGAGAGTGCCGACGCGTGACCCTGTTCTCGCGCGTCAGTCGACGGGCTGCTAAACTAAAAGTCACTTTCATTAGCCGAAATGAGGGATCGATAACTCGTGGTTGACTCCGTAGATCAACTCGGACTGCGAGGCCGTCGAGTGCTCGTCGCGGGTGCAGGCGGACTCGGTGGAGCCTGTGCCCGGGCCTTCGCGGCCGCTGGCGCGCACGTCTTCCTCGTCGATCAGAGCCTCGAGCGCGTCGAGACAGTCTGTGATGAGTTGCGAGCGGTAGTTGGTGGCCCCGTAAGTGGCTGTTCGGTCGATCTTCGTCGGCGACCCGACTGTCAAGCAGCAGTCGAGCGCGCCCGCGATGCGCTCGGTGGACTGGACATCTGTCTCCACGCAATCGGTGTTAACGATCGACGCCCCGTGCTCGAACTGGACGAGGACGACTGGGACCGCATCCTCTCAGTCAACCTCACGAGCGCGTTCTTTCTCGGTCAGGCAGCGGGCGCCTCGCTGGTCGCAAACGGGGGCGGGAGCGTTATCTTCATCTCCTCGGTCGCGGGACTGCTCGGGCATGCCAACCACGGCCCGTACGCCGCATCCAAAGGCGGACTCAACCAGTTGCTTCGGGTTATGGCACGCGAATGGGCGCCCGCGGGCGTGACCGTTAATGCCGTCGCTCCCGGATACGTCGAATCGGATCTCACGCGTGAGTATTTGGACTCCGATGGCCACCGCGCCCAGCTCGAGGCGCTGGTTCCCTTCGGTCGGTTGGGCACACCCGAGGAAGTGGCCGGTCCAGTGCTATTCCTGGCGTCGCCGCTCGCAAGCTTCGTGACCGGGCAGATCGTGTATGTCGATGGTGGAAGGACGTTGGTGTGATGACAGATGAAAACATGAGCGAAGCCGGGGGTCGCGCCGAGCCGGTGGTGTTCCCGCGATTCTCTGGAAAGTGGGTCATGGTGACAGGGGCTGGAACGGGCTTCGGGTCCACGATCGCCAAGCGTGTTGCGGCCGAGGGCGGCAACGTGGTGGTCCACTACAACCAGTCCGCCGCTGGCGCCGAGGCGACGGCCATGGCGGTGCGTGCGCTGGGTCGGGAGGCGGTCGTGGTTCAGGGCGATCTGCGCAGTACTGCTGACATTCGCAGGATGGCCGATGACGCCTGGAGCGCCGCTGGGACCCTCGATGTGCTCGTCAACAACGTGGGCGACATCGCGACTGACCAGATGTCGTGGCGAGACATCGATGAGGCGGTGGTCGACCGAGTCCTCGCCGTTGACATCAAGGGCACGATGTTCATGATTCACGAACACGGCACACGCATGCTCGAGGTCGGTGGCGGCAACATCGTGAACATTGCTTCCACAGTCGTTGTACGTGGCAGTCCCCGCGCGCCCCAGTACGCAGCGGGCAAGTACGGCATCATCGGCCTGACCAAGTCCTACGCGGCGGCCTTCGCACCGGTGGTGCGGGTGAACGCGTTCGGACCAGGTTTCATGTCGACCGAATCCACCCTCACGCGCTCGGACTGGCTGAACGGCCGCCGTGAGCGGGTTATCGCCCAGACGCCGCTGGGACGGGTCCCGCAACCGCACGAGCTCGCGGCGGCGGCGCTCTGGCTCGCCACGGACGACGCGGCACACATGACCGGGAACTTCATCATGTGTGACGGCGGCTATTCGATGATCGGCGCATGACACCCTCGCTCGCGAACCTCGATGGACGAGCCGTCCTCAACTTCGGCGCCAGCGGTAGTGCCGACGTCGCGCGCGCGAGTGGCGGGCGCTTCGGCCCCTCGCCCGCGGCGGTGCTCGACGACTGGGCGGCCTTCCTCTCCTGGTCCGAGTCCGTGGATCCCGACGCCCCACCCCTCGACGTCACCCGATTGGGTCCGCCGGTGCCGTCACCCCGTCAGGTCTTCGCGATCGGATTGAACTACCGCGAGCACGCCCAGGAGGCGGGCTACGACACGAGTGGTCTACCCCAGGTCTTCACCAAGTTCCCGAGCTGTCTCGCCGGTCCGGTGACGACGGTGCCAATTGTGAGTCCCCGGCTCGACTGGGAGGTCGAGCTCGTCGTGGCCATCGGTGAACGGTGCCGGCTCGTGGGTGAGGAGGCGGCGTGGGACAGCGTCGCCGGGCTCATGGTCGGTCAGGACATCTCCGCGCGCGACGTACAGCTCGAGGGCAAGTCGCCTCAGTGGAGCCTTGGCAAGTCGTTCCCAAACTTCGGACCGATCGGTCCCTTCCTCGTGCCGACCGGGTCGGTCGTGAACCGGGAGGATCTTCGGATCTCGTGTCGGGTGAACGGCGACATCATGCAAGACTCGCGCACGTCGCTCATGATTTGGAACGTCGCGGAGCTCGTGGCTCGCCTTTCCTCGGTCGTGACGCTGTTCCCGGGCGATCTCATCTTCACCGGTACCCCGGCGGGCATCGGCAATCGACGCGAGCCGCCGCGCTATCTCGGCGTCGACGACGTGCTCGTCAGTGAGATTGAGGGACTCGGGGAGTTGACGACGACGTTCACGAGGGAGCTGCCATGAGCGAATACCGCCATGGCCGCTTGCCGTGGCCGACGCCGGGCGAGCTGGACGATGAGCGGCGAACGGTGTACGACGCGATCGTCGGCGGTCCGCGGGCCGCGGACGCCGCGATGTCGCCCATCGTCACGCGAGACGGCCGTCTCGAAGGTCCGTTCAACGCGATGCTCGTGAGCCCCGCGGTGGGAACGGCCCTTCAGTCGCTCGGTTCCGCGATCCGTTACTCGACCGGGTTGACGGATCGAGATCGGGAGCTGGCGATCCTCGAGGTGGCGGCGCACTATCGAAGTGAGTTCGAGTGGTTCGCCCACGAGCGCGTCGCGCGAACCGCGGGGCTTGACGAGGCGACCCTCGGCGCGCTTCGTGCGGGCGAGCGTCCGAAGGACCTTGAAGCCGGCGCGGCGACCATTTGGAGTGCCGTGCGGTCGATCCTCGAGAGTGGCGACCTCAATGACGTCGAGTACGACCGACTCACGGCCAACGTCGGCGACGTGGTCGCGGTTGAACTCGTCGTCCTCGTTGGCTACTACCAGACCCTCGCGCTCATGCTGCGGACTTTCCGGGTCCCGGCTCCTGCGACGGCCGGTGGGTCATTGTCTACATGGTCTGAATCGAACAGAGAGGGGAAATCATGAAGTTGGTCACATTCGATGCGGGGAAATCGGGACGGGTCGGACGTCTCGATGGCAATGTCATCGTCGAGTTCGACTGTGGGTCGATGCGCGAGTATTTCGAACGTGAAGGTGAAGTGAGCGAGACGGGCGGCGTGGTCAATCTCAGCGATGCCCGCCTGCGCGCGCCCATCGTGCCGAAGAAGTTCTTCCACACGGCGGGGAACTTCGTTGAGCATCATAATGACCTTGTCCGTGTGAACTGGTCTCATCCCGTCAACAAGGGCATCGTCTTCTTCCAGAATGTCGATGCGATCATCGGACCCGATGACGTCGTGGTGTACCCTGGGCAGCTCACCAAGGAGCTGGACTACGAGTTGGAGATGGCAATCGTCATCGGCAAGCCCGGTAAGTTCTTCCACGCCGAACAAGCGGCCGAGCACATCGCCGGGTACCTCGTCTTCAATGACGTCACTGCGCGTGACATCCAGCGACGGGAAATGGAGTCCGGGGTGTTCTCGTTTTCAAAGGCGATCGACACGTTCTGTCCAATCGGTCCTTACATCGTCACGGCCGATGAGGTTGGTGATCCGCACAATCTCGACATGGAACTACGCGTGAACGGTCAGGTGCGCCAGAAGTCCAATACCAGCCACATGTCAGTCTCGATTCCTCAACTCGTGGCCTATCACTCGCCCCAGGTCTACAGCGCCGGTGACCTCGTGACGACGGGGACGATTGCCGGCGTCGCTGCGAGCAGCGACGACCCCTTCGCCAACTACCTGAAGCCCGGGGATGTTGTCGAGGCCCAGATTGAGAAACTCGGCACGCTTCGCAACCGTGTGGTCAGTTGGGAGGACGCGCATTCAACACCGCCGCCAACATTCGAGTGGTAGCGACTGGGCGTTGGACACCATGAAATGAAAGGACTTTCGTCCCGCGATGTAAACGTGGCACTCGTTGTGGATTGTGCCTAGACCATGGTGGCGCAGGTGGATGAGTAGCGAGTGTGCTGGTGGTGACGGTGCGCACTGGCGGTGGACGCTGATCGTCGGCGACAGAAACTGAAGCGGCTTTCGACGGTAACTCCATAGCATTGGTACCACCTATCGCGCCGTCCCCCTAGGGACAGGGTTGCGCTGGTGGCGAGAGGTCGCCGCCATTCTCGCAGGTAACCGAGGTAGCCGATCAACGCTTTACATTGTACGAAGGTGTGTAAGTCTGAATGAGGGGCGGCCCAGGGCCATTCGTGGTGAATGGTACCGCCCTACGAGTGCGGCGTCTACGGTTCGGGGATCGGAGAAGCGAACATCCAATCGTCGTGATTTCACGTTCACCTTCCACCGCGGGTATTGACATGGTTGAAAGTACTCGGGTCGCTTTCGCAGAGATCCGGTCGGCAACGTCAGTGTGGCGCGACGTCCTGCGGACCTCAGCAGGCGTAGTCGTTGTCTGGACTCCCGGTCCACTGGGTTACCATGACCGTTCCACTGGTGAACGAGGGCAGATTGCAGTTCGACTGCGCTTGAGCCTGGGATGTCGCGCCAGGGATCCAGTCGGGGATTGCGCTGAGTGAAGGAGTCGATGTCGTCGTTCCGCCGGTGATGCTGTTCCACTGTGATGCGGTCGAGTACGCACCAACCGTTGTCGCACTAGCGGCCTGCAGACCGGCCACCATGCCCTGGAGTTCGGCAACGTTCATCGTGGTGTCCGATTGCCAGGTGTTTCCAGTCTCGACGTCGAGCCACCACGGGTAGCTCGAGGGGGCAGCGGAAACGGAGATTGGAGGTGCCTGGTTGTTAATTGCGGTGGCGGCGCTCGTCAGCCAGGCGGCGTCCTGCGTGGCCTTGAAATAGCCGTACTGCCAGGCGCACGCGTCTGAGTTTGCACCGACCGTATAGGTGTGTCCGCGCGACGTCACCGTGGTGGTGCTGCACGAACCATCTGGGGTAGATCCAGACGTTGGCCAGTCAGCGATCAGCGTGCCGTTGTACATATTCCCCGGATCGGCGGTGTTGACGTAGAGCGACGCCTTGGGTTGTGAGGTCGATCCAGTCGACGCGGTGGTCGCCCAATACAACTCGCTCTGGGTGTAGCTCGGATATGACGTCGACGGTCCGAGGCAGGGGTTGAGGTTGTTGGCGAGCCCGTCGTTCACGCCGACGATGCCAAAGGCGAAGGTTGGAAGGGTGGTCCCACACTGGGGGTAGGAGACGTCAGCACCCGTTGTGGTAGAGCCGCCACTTCCTGTGCTGCCACCGCCACCACCGTGACCTGGTCGTGCCGCGACCGCCGGGGTCACCGCGCCGACGACGAGTACGCTGACCGCCAGTAGTTGGACCGCCAGACGCGTTGACAGACGCTTTGCTCGACTACCCATGTGCATGCCCCTTCTCCTGGGGTCATCGTACGCGAGGAACGCGGTCCGGTAAAGGGTTCGCAATCGTCGTCGCGTGCCGGCGAACGTGGGATCGAAGGCCATGGTCATCGGTATCGTGTCGACGCCGTCGCTCCGGTTATTCGAAGGAAAGTTCAGGAATCGTCGCTGGAGTCCGCTGTCCGTCTCATCTCGTTCGCCCGTGCGATACGGTGCGATCGAGGGGCTTGGTGCGGCGTCGTAGGGCGGCCGCCCGCTAGCCAGTGGAGAGCGACGATGACCGCAACACTGAAGATGACCCACAAGGCCATCGGCGTCGAGGTTCGTCGTGGCACCTACGACATCCTCGTCGATGGCGCACGCGTGGGTAAAGTGTCGATGAATCACACGACGTCGATACCCATCGAGCCGGGACGCCACACCCTGCAAGTTCGTGATGGTCGCAAGTCGAGCCGGCGCCAAACCATCGACGTCGTCGACGGTCAAACGATCGCCTTTCGATGCACCGGCAAGAGCGTCCTTCCCGTGTTCCTCGCGTCGTTCGTGGTCCGCAGCGTGGCGCTTCAACTGCGCCGCGCCGAGTGAGTGCCGTCGGTCGTGGTTCCGTCGATACGTCCCGGTCGCCGGCGAGTGGCGGTCGTTCGAGGATTTGGTGAGGTGTGGCGTTGACCAAGTGTTTGATCTCATTCAATGACGGCGCGATGGACTTCTCCGAGGAGGAGCTGGCGATTGTGACGCAGGCCGGTCTCGCAGTCGCCCGCGAAGCGACCGAGGCGGGCGTGTGGGTGTTCAGTGGGGGGCTGACCGATCATCGAGGGGCGAGCGTCGTCGCGGTCGATGGCACGGTCGGCGTCGGTCACCCGGACGACGCCGGCGAGCACCTGGGCGGCTTTGCCGTCATCGACGTCGCATCGCGCGACGAGGCGTTGCGGTGGGCGGCGAAGATCGCCGCTGCCTGTCACTGTGCCCAAGAGGTTCGAGCGTTCGTGCCTGATCCACCTCGCTGAAGGTGTGATATGGCGACACTGCCCGAAGCGATCTGACACCGTTCGATCACCACGGGCGCGTCGCGACGGCGGTCGCCCGCTGTGTCGTGATCGCCGTGCCGGTCACGCCGACCGCGACGCAGCGGTCTGTCGTGAGACACGAGACACCGAGTAACACGCCTGCCTTCGCCGCGACCGTGGCCGGAGCCCACGATCGCCCATTCCACAGGGCGCCACCACCGCCAACGGCCCAGCAGTCGTGCGCAGACGCACACGTCAGTGCGTCGTAACTCGCCCGCGGCGGGGTCGTGACGCGCTGCCACGATCCCCGCTCAAGCCCGAGCACCGGCGCGTCATGCGCGGTCGTCGTGGCCCAACAGGTGCCGGTCCGATGACAAGTGACAGCGAGGGCTTGGCCCGACGTGCCCGGCATCGACTGGACGCGCCACACTCGACCGTTCCACTGCTCGCTCAACGGTCGGGCCGTACCAAACGATGTTGCGGCGTCAGCAGCGCCGACCGCCCAGCAGTCGATCGCGGTCGCACAGCTGACCCCCGCCAGCTCTGATCCGGCGGGGCTTGGTGTCGACACGACGCGCCACACTCGTCCGTCCCAGTGTTCGACGAGCGTGCTGAGCGCTGGCGTTCCCCCATTGCGTAAGCCCACGGCCCAGCAACTCGCGCTAGTCGGACAAGCCACGCCGTTCAAGATGTCGTTCCCCGACGTCCGTGGACTCGGTGTCGCTACAACGCGCCACGCGTGTCCGTTCCAGTGTTCGGCGTAGGCGTTGAGACCGACGCGTCCGACAGCGAGGCAGTTGGCGTCGCTTGAACAGGCGACGCCGCCCAGGGCCGCGCCGGACGTCGCGGGCGATGCCACTGTCGCAAAGGACGAACCCGACCAACGCTCGATGAGCGGCGCGATCTGACTCGTACCGCGACCGGCGAAGCCGACCGCGACGCAGAACGACGGCGCGACGCACGAGACGGCGTTGAGCGAGTCGAATGCGCCCGCGGGGTTCGCCACCGCCACGGTCTCGAGGGACTGGGTCGCGACGGGCGGCGGGGGTGGCGGGCCAGGCGTCGTCGTCGTGCTATCCGCGGCGGTGGTGAAACGCAGATCACCCGAGGTGACGGTGCCCGCGCTGTTGGTGGCCACGAGGTCCGCGTGATACACGGTGCCGGGGGTCAGTCCCGTGAGCGTCGCCGACACGGTCACGAGAGCCGTCCCACCACCGGCACTGCCGGTCGTGGTTGTCGAGCCGTAGGCGGTCGTCGTGCCGAAGTTGAAGATGTAGGTGGTGGCTGAGCCGTTCGGGTCGATCGAGCCGTCGATGACCACCGTGGTCGGTCCGGGGGAACTGGTGTAGATCGGCCCGAGCGCCGGAAGCACGGGTACCTGGTTCGCGCTGGCCGCGGCGCCGACACCGCCGGTACCCACGAGGCCAAGGGCGCTCAGGGCGCTGAGCACGCTCGCCGCCGCGACTAATCGCCAGCCAGCTGTCCTCACGGAACACCACCCTTCAGTGCACTGCTCCTCACTGCCATCATGACCGACCGCACGTAATCGTGGCTGTCACGTCGGTCCTGCGCGCACCGGCGTGGCCCGTTCTGCCGAACTGCGCGGCGTCGGCAGATGGCGAACAACGCCACCAAATGTCCTACTCATTGAAGGCGCGAACTTCGATGGCGCCATAAGGAGCCATGGGGTGGCGACGGGCCTCGTCGACCGCGTCCTCCATGCTCGGGCACTCGACGATGTCGAATCCGACGATCTGTTCACTCGTCGCAGCGAACGGTCCGGCCTTGTCGACCACCCTGCCGTTTCGCACCCGCACCGTCACCGCCGTCGATGGCGGCGCCAGTGGTTGACCCTCAAGCAGGACGTGGCGCGCTCCAACATCGGCCAACCAGGTGTCGACGGCACCAGCTATCTCACCGGGTCGGGCCGCAATGGTCGCATCTCGACAGACGAAGTAGAGGAACTTCACGGTTCTCCGATCCCTCGATCGTTTCGGCGCACCTTGGGTCACACACTACGGGCGACAACTCGGCGAATCAATGGAGACGAGCGTGTCGATAGTCTCGGTTTGTGCCCGATCGTCACGGTCCTCTGCCTAGCTTTGACGACGGTGCCGAAATGCTGGTGATTCGAAGCGTCCGGTTTAATCGCGGCCGAGACGGGAAAACGGCAACGGCGGAGGCCCATGACCCAACGCGCGCGTGACACTGCGGTACCGTTTGAAGCGTTGGCCGAGCGATACGACGCGTGGTACGACGAACCGGCGGGCCGCACGCTCTTTGACCTCGAGGTGGCGGCACTGCGGCCGTTGCTGCACGAGATCGGCCATCCTCGTCTCGAGGTCGGCATCGGCACGGGTCGATTTGCCGTTGCACTCGACGTTGAGTTCGGCGTCGACGCCGCGTTCTCGCCGCTTACCTACGCCGATCGAAGGGGTCGACGGGTGGTCTTCGGCTCGGGTGAGCAGCTGCCATTCGTGGCGCACGCCTTTCGTGCGGTAGTGCTCGTCGCCACGCTCTGTTTCGTGGAGGATCCGAGGGCCATCGTGCGAGCGGCGCGTCGCGTGCTACGCCCTGGTGGTCGACTGATCATCGCCATCGTGCCTCGTACCAGTACGTGGGGACAGCGGTACCAGACTATGGGACAAGCGGGCAACCCCTTCTACCGCGACGCCCACTTCTACACCGTCGACGAGCTCGCGGGTCTCCTGGCCGAAGAAGGTCTCACTATCGTCGATCGTCGTTCGACCTTGTTTCAACCGCCGTCGGACGAGCCATACGTCGAAGTTGCGCAAGACGGCGCGATGGAGGACGCGGGATTCGTCGCGGTCGCGGCGGTTGCGCCTTCGACTGACAGTTGACCGATGGTCGTCGAGAGGGGACGGCAGCGGTGGTCGGCTTCGTGACGTCGTTCGATTGAGCGACGAGGATGGTGGCCAAAGCGGAGAAAAGCCTGGAATTGTGGCGGGACGTGGCGTACGCTCGTCTGAACGTCGATGAGATGAACAACGTGGTGGGCCGGCAGAGCCGCCCAGCACTGGCGAGGAGGCGCGGTGCGTACGTACAGGCTTTTCGGGGCGGCGGCCCTGGTAGTCACTGCACTCACTTTCGTGCCGACGGTCGCGTCGTCTGGATCTGGCGCCGGGAGTGCCGGCGAGTACGCACCGGTCTGTCTGCCCGTGGCCGTGGTTGGCGTTGCCCACTGCAACGCGATCCAACTCCTGAACCCGGCGGTCAATTGGCGCGGAACGCACAGTTCGGTAGGGGCTAGTGGAAAGGGATCCGGCGGCCACGGCGGCGGTGGCGGAGGCGGAAGCGGAAGTAATTCCGGTCCTACGGCAGGCTATTTTCCCCCTGCACTCCAGTTGGCGTATAACTTGACCTCGGCGTCTTCAAGCAATGGCGGTGGTGAGACGGTCGCAATCGTCGATGCGTACAACGACCCGTATGCCCAATCCGACGTAAACACGTATCGAGGTGAGTTCGGACTTAGCACGTGTACGACCACGAATGGTTGCTTCTCGCAAGTCAATCAAGATGGTAAGTCGAAACTGCCCGCGAGTAGTAGTTCGTGGTCCGAGGAGATCTCGCTCGACCTCGACATGGTCTCCGCGATCTGTCCGAACTGTCACATCCTGCTCGTCGAAGCAAGTTCGGCGAGCATCACTGACCTCGGGAAGGCGGTGGCCTACGCGGCCCAGCACGCCGATGTCGTCTCGAATAGCTACGGTGCGGCCGAATTTTCAGGTGAGTCTTCGTATGACTCCTACTACTCCCAAAAGGTTCCGATAACGGTGAGTGCCGGTGACAACGGTTACGGCGTCGAGTATCCCGCCGCGTCGCCGAACGTCACCGCGGTTGGTGGAACGACCCTCACGTCGACATCCGGAGTATGGACCCAGACAGTGTGGTCAGGTACCGGCTCGGGTTGCTCGGTGTACGAGCCGATCTCCAAATGGCAGCCAAGTACAAGTAACTGCGGTATGCGCACGGTTGCTGATACCGCGGCAGTTGCCGACCCGAACACCGGTGTCGCAGTCTACGACAGCTTCCATGAGCCTGGTTGGCTGGTCTTCGGTGGGACGAGCGTCGCGTCACCGATCATCGCTTCGATATACGCATTGGCGGGCGCTGCGCGATTGAGTTCGACGGTGAGCGCTGGCAGTCTCTACGCCACGCCGTCGAGCTTCAATCTCGTAACCTCTGGTTCCAACGGGGGTTGTGGCGATTACCTGTGCGACGCGGGATCAAACTACTCGTACCCGTACGCAGGCCACTCGTTAGAGTACAACGGGCCGACTGGCTTGGGAACACCGAATGGCATCAGCGGATTCGTGGGTGGGTGATCGCGGGCTCGCTGGTAGCGGTGGCTGAACGCGTCCGTTCTCGAAGGTGTCACAACGGGCGGCGAGTGTTGAATTCGCCAGTGAGTCGGTTTCGACACCCGGCTTCACCGATTGGGTGACCGCCACTTGACTATCCCACTCACGTAGTTACTCATCAGCCGTGACGGAGTCGTCGGTCGGCGTCGTCGCTTCGATCTCCTCGCTTCGATACGGCAGGAGTCGCTTGGTGATTACGGGGAAGATGATGGCCGACAGTGCGGCGGTCACGACGAGTGCACCGGAGTTGCGCGAGCTGAGCAGTCCACTGCTGCGCCCGATCTCGGCCGTCGCAATCAAGAGCGTGAGCGGGGCCATCAGCGAGGTGCTTCCCGCGAACGAGAGACGCCACGAGTAGCCGCGTCGACGTAGGTAGGGAGCGACGATGAGACGGGGAACGCTGATCGCCACGAGCACCATCGCGATGATGGGGATGAGTTTCACGATGTCGGAGCGAAGTGGCGTCTGCAACCCGACGGTGAGGAAGAACAGCGGAATGAAGAAGGCGTTCGCGAGGCTCGTGATCCGAGAGGCGATCGCCTTGGCGTTGCCCATGACCGCGCGGAAGATGACCCCCGCGAGCAGTGCGCCGAGCACGGTGGGGATGTGGTCGAGCCCGGCGAAGGCCACCACCACGAAGAGCAGGGCGAAGGTCCCTCGCAGGCCGACCTCGACCGGGTCGTTGCGCAGGAACCACCGGTGGAAGTGGCGTGGGACCCGCCGGCGGGCTCGGCTGAAGAGGCTGAGGGCGACGATCGTGAAGACGATCAACACGATCGTCCGGGATCCGAGGAGCACGGTCGTCGCCAGCGAGTCGTGCTTGCTCGCGACGCTCACCGCGTTCAACACGATGAGATAGACGATCTCGGCACCGGTTCCGACCATCAGCACGTCGTTCGCGAACCGTTCACCCATCCACCCGTGGACGTGCAGTATCGGCACCGTCACACCGACCGAGGTGGCGGCCCCCGCGAGCACCCACATCGCAGACGCTCCGGCCAGGTGGCCGATGAGCAGTGAGGACGCGAAGAGCGAGACGGCGAAGAGGCCGACGCCGAAGGTGGCGTTAGCCCGCGAGGTCCGTCCGATTGTTCGAAAGTCGAACTCGAGCCCGACGAGGAACATCAGGATCAAGAAGCCGAGACCACCGAGGGTGGACACGACGCCGGTGCTCGTGGTGAGGTCCTTTGGGACGACGAAGGCGAGCGCGATGCCGGTGACGAGTTCCACCACGGCACTGGGAACGCCCACGAGCTCGCCGATGAGCGGACCGGCGAAGGCGGCGATGGCTAGGACGGCGAGTAGCACGCTGACGCTGAAGGTCATCTCGATTCCTCACTTCCAGTAGTCGTCCGTCCGACGGTGCGCACGGGGAATTCCGATAGTCCGACGCTAATTTTCGAAGATGTTGAGACTTGAAGAATCGTCTGTGAAAAGTCTGTGAGACACGACATCGCACGGTCGCGAGTAGCGCGTGACCAGGGGGTACCGGAATCCGAGCGCCGTCGTTTCTCGATTCACGAGCACACAACCAGCGTGTGGCCGTCGTTCTCCCAATCGACGCTCTGTACGTGAAGGGCCGGAGTGGACAGTATGGGACGAGGAGGTCGTGATGCGAAACGTGCGGCGTGTAATCGGTGCCACCGTGCTGGTCGCGGTCTCGTTCGTCGGTTTCCGCGGTAGTACGGACTCGTCCGGTGAGGTGTCCGCCGCCTCGCGCGCTGCGGTGGTGCCGTGCTCAACCGCGCTCGCGACACTGACGGCCACGACCGACCACGCGCGCTACCGTGCTGGCTCGCCCGTGCGGTTCACCGTCGCGTTGCATAACCGCACGGTGACGGCCTGTTCCTACGCGATCGGGCCGACCTCGCCGAGCTATCGCGTGCTCAACGCCGCGGGCACCACGGTCTGGGGGTCGTGCTGGATGGCTGGCGCGCCGAGCCCGTGCGCCGATTTCCTCGTGCAGCGAACCCTCGCGGCCGGTGCGACGGCGCGCGAGCGCTTCAGTTGGGACCAGCGCAGCGGCGTGCCGGACCAGCTGGTTCCCGCGGGGCGCTACCGGTTCTCGGTCTCGCTCCAGGGACTTGGCGCGTCGACCCCGTTCATGCTGGTGCGACCACACAGCCTTGCGCTGGGGGTCGCCGACGCCGGTCGACATTTCACGGTCGTGGTGGGAGCCCAGGTCTCGCTGACACTGCCGAGCGACAGCGTGCTGCAGTGGGGACCGGTCCACGTGAGTGACCCCTCAGTCCTCTCGATTCTTCCCATCCCGACACCGCTGGGCGTGACGATGTTCGAGGCGGCTCACGAGGGCGTCGCCGTGATCACCGCGACGGGTAACCCTTCGTGTTACCCCCAGTGCCTGATGCCGAGTCGACTGCTCAGCATCACCATCGTCGTTCGCCCGAACTGAGGTCGCCCAGCTCGGCGTCGGATCGACGCCGCCGAAGGGTCATGCTCTCGACGTCGTGCCCTCGAACTGGAAACCCGCCGCGAAGACTCGGTGACAGGCGTTGACGACGTCGGCGTCGTAGAGCGTTCCGGCGCCGCGGGCGATCTCGGCGAGGGCCTCGTCGATGCCGAGCGACGAGCGATACGGGCGGTGATGTGACATCGCCTCCACGACGTCGGCGACCGCGACGATCCGGGCCGGCCGGCTGATCGCCTCGCCGCGTAGGCCGTCGGGGTAGCCCGAGCCATCGAGGCGTTCGTGATGTTGGCGGGCGACCTCGGGGATCGGGCTCGGTAGGCCGCTCTCGATCATGATGTCGCTGCCGGTGGTGGGGTGCTTGCGCATGAGTTCGAACTCGAGGGGGTTGAGCTTGCCGGGTCGAGTGAGTATCTCGGCGGGGATTGACATTTTGCCGATGTCGTGGACCTCGGCCGCCTGACCGATCATCTCGGCGACGCGTCGATGTTCGCCGAGTTCGAGGGCGATGGCGACGCTGAGATCGGGGACGTGACGATGATGACCAGCGGTGTAGGGGTCGCGTAGTTCACTGATCGCTGTGAGCGCCCGCAACGTTCCCGTCAGGGCCTCACTGAGGCGTTGAACCGAGCGCACGTGAGACAGGTCGAACTCGATCTCGTAGACGACCGCGTGGAGTCCCTGGATCGTCCAGTCGTCGAACTCGTTCTCGTGATTGGAGAAGACGTTGAGCACGAGGCGCCGTTCGTGGGCGGCGAAGGGTAGGGCGATCGCCGAGTGCAGGCCTAATGACTCCATCTCGTTCGCCCACTCACGCACGAGCGGCATGTCCGTCGTGTTGGCGACTTGTGCGACGCCAGTCTGTGCGGCGGTCCCGGTGAGACCGGATCCGGTTTTGGTCGACGTCGCGAGCTCAGCCATCGCGCGACTGAGTTCGTCCACCATGCCCGAGGCGTAGCGGATCGTCGTCGCCCGGCCGACGCCTTCGGTGATGAACACCACGGCGTAGCGCCCCTTGGTGTGCAGGGTCTCACAGAGCGCTTCGAAGTACTCGGTCTCGGACTCGACGACCGTGACGATACGGATGACCGCCAGGGCGACCTCCAGGTTTCGGCGGTTCTGGATCAGCTCGGTGACGTCATAGTAGGAGGCGAGGACGCCGATCTGGACCCCGTCGACCATCGCCGGGTAGGTGTTGACCGAGAGCCACCGGAACGCTCGACCTCGCACGCTGAGTCCGATCGTCGTGCCAAAGACGCACTGGCCGGTGCGACAGGTCACGCGCACCGGGTTGGCGTCGTCGGCGAGCGGGACGCCGTGCTCGTCCTCGGCGCGCCACGGTAGGGAATCGAGCGCGTGGCCCACGAACTCGTCGCGGGTCATCGCGAGCAAGGCCGTGGCCGCGTGATTGCAGTCGCGCACGACGAGGTCACTGTCGAAGAGGACCCAACCCATGGGCGTTGCGTGCCCGACCCCACTGGTCTGGAGCGTTGTCTCGAGGTTGTAGACCGAATCGTCCGACACGTCCCACCTCCTGTGACTCGTGCGCCGCCGTGGCGGGCCCACGTCGAAAACTTAGCTTGTGATTAAACCCTTCGGACTTCGTCACGCTGCTTTCTTAACCACCGGATAACGAGTTCTTGGTGGTTTCTGAGTGCCCTTGGGACGTCCGGGACCTGGCTTGGTGAATTTCGGTGGATGCGC
>JAJYSP010000035.1 GCA_021793515.1 Actinomycetes bacterium
TGCGACGCTTCGACATTGAACATGTTTCGCTTCGTGAAGAACACGCTCGGCTGGACCACGCCGGCGCTGCGAACACCCGAGCAGGTCGAACGCTGGACGTGGCTCGTTCTCGCGGCCTACACCCAGCTTCGTCTTGCTCGCGGACTCGTTGAGGACCAGCGACTGGCCTTGGAGAAGCACCGTCACCATTCGCGACTCAGCCCCGTGAGGGTTCGCCGGGGATTTTCCCGACTGCGTGCACAGATCGGTGCTCCAGCGCATCCACCGAGATTCACCAAGCTAGGTCCCGGATGTCCCAATGGCACTCAGAAACCACCAAGAACTCATTATCCGGTGGTTAAGAAAGCAGCGTAACGGAAGCCGAAGGGTTTGATCACAAGGTAAGAGCGTGTGTCTATTTCCACGTGTGCATCAATGCGGTGTAACACCTGATCGATACCGTCCTCTGCGTGGACGAGACCACTACCACCATGTCGACACGGACCAAGGGTGGCCCTCTCGTCTCACACACCGATCAGGTGCTCTCCCGGGCGGTGACCTTCCAGTTCGCACTCGACCCGACTGAGGATCAGCGCAGCCTTTTCGCCAAGTGCGCCGGCGCGCGGCGCTTCGCCTTCAACCACCACCTGGCCCGGGTGAAGGAGAACCTCGATCAACGCGCGGCCGAGAAGGATCTCCCCGTCGGACCCCGCCTCCCGGGTATCTCGTGGTCGTGGGTCTCCTTCGTCAATGAGATGAACGCCTGGAAGAACGGCCAGCTGGACTCCTCACCGGTGAACGACGACGGCACCCGGGGTCTCGCCTGGCGCCACGAGGTCCCCGGTGACGTCTTCGAGTGCGCCTCCGTTGACGTGGCGAGGGCCCTAAAGAACTGGTCCGACTCAAAGAGGGGTGCCCGAAAGGGTGCCTCGGTGGGCTTCCCGCGCTTCGCGGCCAAGGGACGGACCACGCCGAGCTTTCGCCTGCGCAACAAAGCCACACCCGGTGAGACCCAGTCCATCCGGTTCACCGATCCCTCACACCTGCGCCTGCCCAAGATCGGCCCCGTCAGGGTCTTCGGACCGACTCGTCGCGTGCGGCGCATGATCGACCTCGGGCGCTTCCACATCTACTCGGCGACGATCACGAAGCGCGGCGGACGCTGGATCTGCTCTCTCAGTGGTGTCGCCGCCAAGTTCCACCATGAGCGGCGCCACCCGAAGGATCGTCACGTCACCCTCGTCGGGATCGACCGGGGCGTCACCTCCCTGGCGGTCTGTGCTGACGCCGAGGGGAACCTCCTAGCCGCGTTCGAGGGGGTGAATGAACTACGCCGCGCGCACGAGCAACTCGTCCGCGCCCAAAAGACCCTGGCCAGAGCCACACCGGGGTCCAAGGGCCGAGCCCGGGCCAAGGCCCGCCTCAACAAGCTGCACCGTCGCGTCGCCAACCGGCGTTGCCACCATGCCCACCAGGTCACCTCGTGGGTGATGAAGAACTGCACCAGCGTCGTGCTCGAGGACCTCAACGTCACGGGGATGGTGAAGAACCACCGCCTGGCGCGCTCGATCAGCGACGCCGCCATGGGCGAACTCGGTCGCCAGATCCTCTACCAGGCCCCCTGGTACGGGGTGGAGGTCGCGCTCGCTGACCGGTTCTTCGCGAGCTCCAAGATCTGCTCGGGCTGTGGGGCGAAGAAGGACCGGCTCGACCTGTCGACGCGCGTCTACGACTGCGCGCACTGTGGCCTGATGATCGACCGGGACCACAACGCCGCGGTGAACCTGGCGCGCTGGAAACCGGCCGCCAACGTTTCTACCTGACCCCGTCGGGTCTGCACCGTGAAGCACACGGGAAGAGCTGTTCGCCACCCGAACAAGCCTCGAGGTTGAGGAAAGGGCCATGGGACAGAATCGGGAAGTGCCAGGGATTCCTGGTCATCCGGACGGATGGGTGAGTGTCACGGGGGAACCCCAGTGATCAAGACCCGCCGGTGTGTTCGAAATAGAACACACGCTGTCAGTAGGATGGCGCGGTGAAGTCGAAGTGGTTGAGCGCGAAGGCCCTCATGCTGCACCTCGCACTGATCGCGTGGCTCGCGATGAGTGCGACTGCGGCGTGGTGGCAGGTCGGTCGAGCGGTCCAGGGTAATTCGCTCAGCTTTCTCTATTCGATCGAGTGGCCGGTCTTCGGCGTGCTCGGCGTGCTCGGGTGGTACGCGCTGCTCAATATCGACCGCGTCAGCGAGGACGACGAATTGGAGCGGCGGGCCTACGAGGAGAAGATGCGTGCCGAAGCCCGCAAGGCTCGACAGCGCGACGCCGAGGAGGACCCCGAACTCGCCGCGTACAACGACCACCTCGAGCAGCTGGCGGAACGGTCGAAGAAGAAACTCTGGGGTCACTAGTGGAGGCGGCATTTCGGCGGTATCGACTGATGTCGTTCGTCACCGGGACGACGCTGATCGTGTTGGTGTTGTTCTTGATCCTGCACACGGTCGACCTATCGCTGTGGACGCGTCTCAAACCCGTCGTCACCGTCGTCGGTATTGGCCACGGAGTGGTGCTCTATCCCATCTACCTCGTGCTCTGCTTCCAGTTCACACTGAAGGCCCGGTTACACTTCGGGCTCCTCGTGCTGATGCTGCTCGCCGGCTTCGTCCCGGGACTCGCCTTTTACATGGAACATCGGGTCGCATTGCGTACGGCCGACTTACGAGCGAACTCGATGTGAGTGACTGGCTCCAACGGCGGGTGATCGCCTTCGCCCACCAAGGTGGCTCCTTCGAAGGACCCTCCTCGACGCTCTTTGCGATCGAGCAGGCGGTCGCTCACGGCGCGACGGCCATCGAGCTCGACGTGCACGCCACCGCCGACCGCCAACTCGTGGTCTGTCACGACGAGACCGTCGATCGCACGACGAATGGGCACGGCGCGATCGCCGCGATGACCCTGGCAGAACTCCGTGAACTCGACAACGCGTACTGGTTCGCGCCCGGCGAGACGGTGTCGCCGGATCGAGCGGAGGGCGACTACCCGTGGCGTGGCCGGGCCCCGGCGGACCGGCGCTTCGGCATCGCCACCCTCGAGGAGGTCGTGACCGCCGCGCCGGGTGTACTGCTCAACCTCGACATCAAGCAGTCGGCACCCGATGTCGCTGCGTACGAGGCGCTGCTCGCGCGCGAGATCGAACGCCTCGAGTGCGTGGAGCGCGTGATCGTCGCGTCCTTCCTCGATCGCGCGATCGAGGAGTTTCGACGTGAGGCCCCAACCGTCGCGACCTCAGCGGCGACCGAGGAGACGGCCGCGTTCTTCTTCTCGAGGCGCGACCGTAGGGCGGTGGTACCGTCAGCCGTCGCCTTCCAGGTGCCCGAGACGTACGGTGACGTGACGGTCGTGGACGAGTCCTTCGTCGCCGCGGCGCACGCCGCGGGCGTGGCCGTCCACGTCTGGACGATCAACGACCAGTCAGGGATGGATCGACTGCTCGACCTGGGGGTCGACGGGCTGGTGAGCGACCGTCCGTCGATGCTCGTCGAGACGATCGCTCGACGGGGGCTGACGTGGGACGGTGCTCGCTAACCGCGGCCGCAGTTCGGCTTCTTGCCGTGGTTAGCCTTCTTCTTGGCGCGTAACTTGCGCTTCACGGTCCGCTTCGACATAGGGGACAATCGTAGTACGGACAGGGACCCGGTAGCCAAACGGAGGCGGATCGATGCAAGTACCAATGGGCGGTCCCGGTGAATTCGTGGTCGTCGCGACGCCGATTGGGAACCTCGAAGACCTCAGTCCGCGGGCGCGGGCCGTGCTCGCGAGCGCCGATGTCGTCTACTGCGAGGACACCCGGCGCACGCGGGTCCTGTTCAGTGCGTTCGGGCTCACCCCGCGGGGTCGCCTGCGCTCACTGCGCGAGCACAACGAGATGACCGAGAGCGTCGAGGTGGTCGAGCGGGTCGCCTCGGGGGCGGTCGTCGCGCTCGTGAGTGACGCCGGAACCCCGGGGATCAGCGACCCCGGGCGACGCGTCGTCGCCGCCGTGGCCGAGGCGGGGTTGCGGGTCACGACGACGCCGGGGCCGAGCGCGGTGGTGGCGGCGCTGTCGGTCAGTGGTCTTGACACCGAGCGTTTCGTGATGGAGGGCTTCGTGCCGCGCCGCGGTGGGGACCGTCGGACCCGATTCGCCCAGTGGGCAACCGAGGCGCGAACCATCGTCTTCTACGAGTCGCCCCAACGCCTGGTGGCGACACTGGGCGAACTGGCCGCGATGTTCGGTGATCGCCGAGTCGTGGTCGCCCGTGAACTGACCAAGCTGCACGAGGAGCTCGTGCGCGGATCGCTGCGCGAGGTCGCCGGACACTGGGCCGAGGGTGAGGTGCGCGGTGAGGTGGTCGTTGTCCTCGAAGGTGCCGTCCCCGCGGCGATCCCCGAAACGGCAGTTCGTGAGGCCCTGGAGCGCCATCTTGTCGCGGGCGAGACGGTCCGCGACGCCGTCAGCGCCGTCGCCGACGAGTTGCGCGTCGCGCACCGGATCGCCTACGACGTGGCCCTGCAGATCCGTTCGGAGCGGGGTGCCTGACTCGTTACGCTGGTCGGATGGGTCGTTTCTACATCACCACGCCGATTTACTACGTCAATGACGCCCCACACGTCGGTCACGCCTACACGACCCTCAACGCCGACGCGCTGGCGCGCTGGCACCGGTTGAACGGTGACGAGACACTGTTCTTGACGGGAACCGACGAGCACGGTCAGAAGGTGGCCGACGCCGCCGCGAAGCACGAGATGACACCCCAGGCCTGGACCGACCGGACCTCGGCGCGCTTTAAAGAGGCGTGGGACGCGCTCGATGTCAGCTATGACGACTTCATCCGCACCACTGAGCCTCGCCATTACGAGAGCGTCCAGAAGTTTCTTGGCGCCATCTACGAGAACGGCTACATCTACAAGGGCGTCTACCAGGGCCTCTACTGCGTAAGTTGCGAGGACTACTACACGATCGAGGCGAGTGACAACGGGAACTGCCCAATCCACGGACGGCCCCTGACCGAGATGGAAGAGGAGAACTGGTTCTTTCGGCTCTCCGCCTTCGAGGACCAGCTGCTCGCCTACTACGATGCCCACCCCGGCTTCGTCACCCCCGAGACCAAGCGCAACGAGGCGTACTCGTTCATCAAGGGCGGCCTGCGTGACATCTCGATAACCCGAACCTCGATCTCCTGGGGCGTGCCGGTGCCCTGGGATGAACGCCACGTCTTCTACGTCTGGTACGACGCGCTAATCAACTACCTCACGGCGATCGGCTACGGCCGCGACGACGACCAGGTCGCGACGTGGTGGCCGTCGTCGCATCACCTGATCGGCAAGGAGATCATCCGGTTCCACTGCGTGTGGTGGCCCGCCATGTGCCTGGCGGCCGGGCTAGAGCCGCCAAGCCACGTCCAGGTCCACGGGTGGCTGCTCGTGGGCGGTCAGAAGCTCTCTAAGACGATGGCCGCCGAGGGTGGCGTCAAGCTCACCGACATCGCGCCGGTCACCTTGACCGAGGAGTTCGGGGTGGACCCGTTGCGCTACTACCTGTTGCGCGAGACGGCGCTCGGCAACGACGGTGAGTTCTCCTACGAGGGCATCACGCACCGCTACAACACTGACCTCGCGAACAACCTCGGCAACCTGGTGGCCCGCGTCGCGACCGTGGTGGGCTCCAAGTGCGCCGGCGTCGCACCGGCCCCGGACCCGTCCTCGGAGCTGCGCGAAACCGCCGAGGCCTCGATCGAGGCGGCGGTGTACGCCTGGGAGCACTTCGCGCCGAACGGCGCCCTTGAGTCCACCTGGGGACTGATCGGCGCGACCAACGCCTACCTCGAACGGCACACGCCGTGGAAGATGACGCCGGGGGAGCCCGTCGAGCGCGTGCTCGGCGATGCGATCGAGGTCATCAGGCTCGTCGCGGTGCTCGTGTCACCGGCGATGCCGAGCGTGGCGAGCGAACTGTGGCGTCGACTCGGCCTGGCCGGGTCACCGACCGACGAACCGGCCCGCGAGAGCCTGCGCTGGGGGCGTTACCCCGGTGGGATCGCCATCGAGAAGGGCGTGCCGCTCTTTCCGCGGATCAATGAGGCGCGATGACCTTCTGGACTGACGCGCACTGCCATCTCCAGGACCAGTTCATGGGCGAAGGTAACGAGCACGCGGTGCGCGCGACCCTTGAGCGCGCGTTCGCGGGCGGCGTGAACCGGGTGGTGGTAATCGGCACCGACGCGGCCAACTCGGCGGAGGCACTGGCCATGACCGCGATCGATGCGCCCGTCGAGGTCTACGCCGTGGTCGGTCTGCACCCCCACGATTCGACCCAGGACCTCGCCGACGTGGCCGCGATCGCGCGTTCGCATCACCCCAAGCTCGTCGGCATTGGCGAGACGGGTCTCGACTACTTCTACGAGCACGCCCCCCGCGCCGATCAGCGCCGGGCTTTCGCCGAGCAGATCGCGCTCGCCCACGAACTCGATCTCGCTCTGGTCATCCACGCGCGTGACGCGTTTGACGACCTCTTCGAGATCCTGGGTCGCGAGGGCGTGCCACCACGGACGGTGATCCACTGCTTCACGGGGAACACCGAGGACGCCGCAGGGTGTCTCGAGCTCGGCTGTGACATCTCGGTCGCCGGGATCGTGACCTTCAAGAACGCTGACGCACTGCGTGCGGCGGTGTGCACGGTCCCCCTCGAGCGACTGCACGTCGAGACCGACAGCCCCTTCCTCGCCCCGGTTCCCCACCGCGGTCGGCCCAATGAGCCGGCCCACGTCGCGGTGGTAGGCGAGTATGTCGCTGCGTTGCGGGGTGAAGAAAGTTCAGCGTTTCGTCGTCAGACGGCCACGAACACGGCTCGGCTCTTTGGGCTCCCCGCTCAATAATCCCCGTTTATCAGGTTTGATGAGTGCGAGGGGCTGACGGGTTTGCCTTTCGGTCCCCGCTTGCCTAGCGTTGGGGTGGGCGCATCGACGGCCCGCAGTCCTGGCGGAGGGTGAACAACTGAGGACATCGAATCGTCGAGTGCGTCTGCGCTCGGCGTTGCTGATGACCGTGGTCGGCCTACTAGGCCTGCCGCCGGTCCTGTACGCGCATCCGGTTGCCGGGGCGGGTGTCAGCCACGCCCCCGTTCGAATGCCCGACGTGATGCACTTCGACCAGGCGACGACCAACGCGGCGATGGCGCGGGCCGGCCTCTACTTCCGGGTCAACGGACCCACCGGTTGGAATGACGTCGTCGCCGAGAACCCGAGGCCGGGGACCATCGTGCCCTGGCACTCGACGGTCGTACTCGCGACGACGGTGTCGAGTGCGCCCCAGTCCGGCACCACCGTGATGCCCGACGTGCTCTATCGCACGCGTAGTGAGGTCTTCGCGGCGATGGCCCACGCGGGGCTCTACTTCACCACCCGTGGACCGGCGAACTGGACCATCGTGGTCGCCCAGCGACCTCGTCCCGGCTCGACGATTCCCGTCCACTCCTCGGTCCTCGTGGTCACCGCCCGCGTGGCCACCACGTCGCCAAATGGCACCACGGTCATGCCCGACGTGACGCACCGTTCGCGCGGCGCGGCCTTCACGGCCATGGCCAAGGCCGGGTTGTACTTCACCGTTTCGGGTCCGACCAACTGGAACGTCGTCACCGGTCAGCTCCCCGCACCCGGAACGCACGTGGCGTGGCACTCGACGGTCTCGCTCGTCGTCGCGCGCGAGACCGCTCCGACGACCACGACGACGGAACGTGCGAGCGTGCGCCTACGGATCCCGTCGCTCCTTGGACGCACGCGCGCCACGGTCATCGCCCTGCTCGCGCGTGACGGACTTCGCCTGCACCCTCAGGGCCCCGGCAGCGCCGACGGCACGTGGACCAAAGTCGTCGCTCAGAGCCCCGCACCGGGGACCGTGGTACGTCGCGGCAGTGTGGTCGTCGTGGACACGATGCGCACACCCCCAGCGAGCACGACAACGACCAGTGTGACGACCACGACGACCTCGGGGGGCTCGACAACGTCGACCACCGCCACGACCACGACGCGGCCCGCGACAACCACGACCGTCAGGGCGCTACCCGCGCGAACGCGCATTGGCGTCGCAACCTGGTACGCCTACATCCCGGGTCAGTGTGCGACGTGGTATCTCCCGCGCGGCACCCGCATCACGGTCGAAGATCTCGCGACGGGCCGGACGATCTCGTGCCTCGTGACTGACCGCCAGGACTACTCGCCCGGACGGGTCGTGGACCTGTCACGGACGCAGTTCGCCGAGTTGACGCCGCTCTGGCGGGGTGTCGTCCGTGTCAAAGTCTCCTGGTGACCCACTCGCGTACGACGATCCAGGCGCTGCTCGCTGAGCACGGGCTCTCCCCGTCGCGAGCGCTCGGCCAGAACTTTGTCGCCGACGCCAACACCGTTCGACGCATCGCCCGACTGGCCGGGGTCGGACCCGGGGACGTCGTGGTCGAGATCGGGGCGGGACTGGGTTCCCTGACACTCGCTCTCGTAGAGACCGGCGCCGAGGTAGTCGCCATCGAGGTGGACCGCTACCTGATCGAACCGCTGCGTTCGGTAGTCGAGGGACACGGCGTCGTCGTGCACCACCTCGACGCCCTGGAGGCGGACTTCTCGGCGATCACCGGTGCTCGACCGGCCGTCGTGGTCGCCAACCTGCCTTACAACGTCGCGACACCACTCGTGCTTCGAATCCTCGAGACCCAACCCACGATCAAACGGCTGCTCGTCATGGTCCAGCGCGAGGTTGGTGAGCGCCTGGCCGCTTCGGCGGGCGACGAGGCATACGGCGCGGTGTCCCTGCGCGTCCAGTACTTCGCCGACGCCACCGTCGTCGGGCGGGTCAGTCCCAACGTTTTCGTGCCACGACCGAAGGTGGAGTCCGCGCTCGTGTCCGTCGTTCGCCGCGAGCGCGTGCGCGTCGACCCGAGCGTGGTGAGCGAGGCCGAACTCTTCTCGGTCATCCGCACGGCCTTCGGCCAACGTCGCAAGATGCTGCGTCGATCGCTGGCCGACTGGACCACCGACGGCGTCTTCGAGCGTGCGCGGGTCGAGGAGACACGCCGGCCCGAGGAGCTGACCCTGGAGGAGTTCGCGCGTCTGGCGGCGTCGCGGTGACCGTCCTTGACGCACCGGCGAAGCTGACCTGGTACCTCGAGGTCACCGGGCGACGCCCCAACGGGTATCACGAGTTGCGCAGCGAGATGACGACCCTCGCGCTCGCCGACCGACTCACGCTCGACGAGGCGGGTGACTACGTGCGGGTGGTCGACCACGTCGGTCGCCCGGTCCCCGAGGGCGAGGACAACTTGGTCGCCGCGGCGCTCGCGCTCGTTGGACGACGAGCCGGGGTGGTCATCGACAAGTTGATCCCCGCGGGTGGCGGACTGGGTGGCGGCAGCGCCGACGCGGCCGCGATTCTGCGCTGGGCCGGGGGCGTCGAGGCGTCGAGCGCGTTGAGCCTGGGCGGTGACGTGCCGTTCTGTCAAGTGGGCGGTCGAGCGCTGGTCGAGGGTGTTGGGGAGCGGGTGAGCCCGCTGGCCTTCGAGCAACGCACGGTGACGCTCTTCATTCCCGACTTCGGCGTGTCCACGCCGGACTGCTACCGGGCCTACGACGAGCTCTACGGTTCGGGTTGGCGCCCGACCGGTACGAACCACCTCGAAGAGTCGGCTCGACGCGTCGAGCCACGTCTCGCGACCGTGCTCGACTGGCTGCGCGCGAGGTTCGACGACGTACGCCTAGCCGGATCGGGTTCGACCATGTTCGTCGAGGGGCCGATCGGGGACGCGCTGGACGTGAGCGGCCCCGCGATGCGACTACGCGTTGTTACGACCACCACGACGCCCGCAGGCGCGTAACTAGATCACTTACCCGCGGCGCGGCGCTGGAAGCGTGTCCGCTTCAGCATCTTCTTGTGCTTCTTCTTGCGCATGCGCTTGCGGCGCTTTTTAATCAGAGATCCCATGGCCCGTAGAACACTACTAGGTCTGGGGGTACCCGTCGCGCGTGTTCAGTGGGCGTCACTCACTCGTTCAATGCGAAGTGCCTGGCGAGGGCAGCCGCGAACCGCGTAGCGAGCCGACTCCAACGCCGCCAGGTTGGCCAGGGGGACCGGTTCGGTGACGATGATTGGGTAGCCCCACTCGTCGACGTGCACCAGGTCGGGTGCCAACTCGGCGCAGTGGCCAAACCCGTCACAGAGGATGGGGTTGACGAGCAGAACGAAACCCCCGACACGTCGTCTCACTCCCATATCAACTCCTCTTCGCGTTCGAGGGTCGGCACAGCGCTGTAGTGGTGGTTCGACCGGCTCGCGGCGCAGGCTCGACCGCGGACGTGGTCTTCGACGTGGTCGGCGAAGACCCGCAGGGCCGACCGCACCAACCGCACGACGCCGTCGGGGTGGCGACAGGCGCCGCGACCCTCGATCGCCCCACAGCGGTCCACCAAGCGGTCGTAGGCGGCACCGGCACCGGGGGCGTCCCCCGCGGCGAGTCGTGCGAGGTCCTCGGCGACGGCGGGCAGGCCGAAGGCGCACGGACCGCACTGGCGCGCGCTCTCGTTGGCCATCCAGCGCGCGATGCGAAAGGTCTCGACGATCCCGCACCCCGACCGGGGCAGCACGATGATCACCCCGGCGCCGACGCTGGACCCGAGGGGGATGAGCGCGTCCTCGCTGTAGGGGACGTCGAGGTGGCGCGCGTCGAGCCACGCGCCACCGTAGCCACCCATCAGCAGGGCCTGAGGATTGGGGTCGGCGCCGGCCCGCTCGATGATCGCACGCACGGGTACCCCGAGGGCGACCTCAAGGACGGTGGGTCGCGCGACGGCGCCACTAACCGACACCAAGGCAGTTCCCGGACTCGTCGAGGTGCCCAGTCGGCGGAACCAGTCGCTGCCGTAGCGGGCGATCAACCCGACGTGGGCGCACGTCTCGGCGTTGTCGACGAGGACTGGGGCGTGGCCGATGCGCAGTATGTGGGGACGTCGCGGCCGGTACTGGGGGAGCGATTCGTTGTCGTCGAGCCAGTGGACGAGCGCCGACTCCTCGCCCGCGACGTAGCGCCACGGTGGGGTGTGCAGTTCGAAACTCACCCCGCGCGCTGCGTGGCGATCGCGCTCGTGCACGGCACGTTGCAAGTGATTGACCATGATCGGGTCGTCGCGTGAGACGCACACCGCGACCTGGCGCGCCCCGATGAGCCCCGCGAGGTATTGCGCGCCATCTAAGACGAGGTGCGGGTTCGTGCTGATCAGGGTGCGGTCCTTGTGGGCTGCGGGCTCGCCCTCCATGGCGTTCACGACCATGAACTTGGTATGACCCCGCTGATCGGCGATGAGCCGGGCCTTGCGCGCCGTGGGGAACGCGGCGCCGCCACGACCGGTCAGCCCCGAAGCCTCGAGCAGGTCCAGTGACGGCGCGGTGCGCGGCATCGGTCCGAATGCCTCGTCGTGTTGGGCCAGGGTGAGTGGCCGTCCCGAGGCTCGGTGCAACACCCGCGGCAGTGATTCAGGGGCGATCACCGGTGCCGCCGGGGCTGTGGGCGGCGCGGGAACGCGGTGGCGTCGCGGGCCGGCGCCTCAGCCCCGCGGTCCGGGGTGGCGCGCGGCGGCACCGGATCACGCTGGACGCGTCGCGGTTCGGGGGTGACGCCGAGCGGGGAGAGGGCGGTTCGTCCGGCCGCGCGCGTCGGGCGCGCGGTGAAGCGCCACGCGGCGGCGCCGGCGACCGCGGCGAGACAGGCGAGGATGACCACGAGTCCGATCCCGTGGCGGGAGTCGGTCCCCGTCGCCAGCGCGTGCACGAGGGCGATGGCGTAGGCGAGCCAACTGAACCAGTGGATGAATCGCCAACTGGTGTTGGCGATGCGAGCCTTCAGCAGGCTCGAAATCCACACCGCCACCATGAGGTCCAACGCGATCGTGCCCAGAGCGACCGGAAGGCGTTTGTAGGGCGAGACGAAGGGCACGACGGCCGCGAGTGGGCCGGTAGCGACGTAACTGTCGATGACGGTCGTGACGATGTGGATCCCGAGGAACACGATGGCGACCGACGCGATCGTGCGGTGCAGCTCGTTCAGTTCGAAACGACCGACGGCCGTGCCACCCACGCGGTTGGCGACCAGTGTGCCGAGTGAGACCACGAGCGTGAACAGGACCAGCGTGACCAGGCCGGTGGCCCGGGTGGTGTACCACAGGTACGGCGAAGTCAGGGCGATCACGACGACTCCTCCTCGACGGGCCAACCGCCGACGAACTCCACCGTACCGTCGCGGCGAACGAGTCGTCCCGACCAGCCGGCCTGGGCGATCCGGTACGGCGCGTCCTCGCCCCAGAGCAGGGCGGCGGTGGCGAAGGCGTTGGCGATCACGCACCGATCCGCCGCGACGGTCGCGGTGGCGTACGGGCCGTCGGCAACGAGGCCCGTATGCGGATCGATGATGTGGTTGACGAGTCGGTCACCGACACGCCAGACGCGCGTCGCGATCGAGGACGTCGCGACACCGCCGCCGGTGACCCGTACGCGCGGCTCATCGCCGGTGATCGTGAGCCGGTCGGCGACGCCAATCACCCACGGGCCGTCCGGGCCAGTCCCTCGAACCGCGACGTCACCGCCGATCTCGACCACGACACCGCCGCGCGCGCCAACTTCGTCGGCGATGCGGTCGGCGGCGAGGGCCTTGGCACTCGCGCCGAGATCGAGCTGGCAACCCGGGGCGAGGATCACGGTACGCGCGCGCCGATCGACGGTCAGTGCCGCGAGGCCCGGTGCGCCCTTCACGTCGGGCTCGACGAGGTCGGTCCGTTCGCGAATGAGGTCGTAGTCGCGGTCGTAACCCCACGCGAGCAGGGCAGGCAACACGGTTGGGTCGCACAGTCCGTCGGTCACCGTGAAGGCCACCTCGGCGGCGGTGAGCGCCTCGAGCAAGGTCGTCGACACGGTCAGGGTCGCGCCGGCACTCGCGTTCAGTCGCGACAGCTCGCTGTCCGCGCGGAACCGATTGCAGGTGGCGTCAATCTCGTCGATCACGCGCCAGAGGCTGGCGGCGGCGAACGACGCGTCAGCGGGCCGCTCGGTGGTGAGGGTCCCCGTCAGGCCCCAGATGGTGAACTGCATCGATCAGTAGCACACCGTGGAGCCCGATGGCGTGGTGTAGCAGGTCGTCGTTGTCGTCACGGGGGCTGTGGTCGGCGGCGTGTAGACGGTGCCGGGCGTCTGGGTCGCGGCCGACGACGGCTGGGTCGTCGTGGTGGTGGGCGAGGACGTCGTGGTCGGGGTCAGGGCGACGGCGGGCTTGGCCGTACTCGCGGCGTACCCGACGAAGGCGCCCGACGCGACGCCCGAGCCGATGAGGACCGTCTGGGTCATCGTGCGGACTCGGGCGAAGCGGCGGTCACGTTGTTGGGGGGTGCGAGAGTAGGTGCGCATGGGGATTTCCTTTAGAGAAAGTCTGACACTCGCCGCTAAGCGAGGTGGGAGCGCCAGGTAAGAAACTCGTCAAAATCAGTCGGTGACGTCGGCCTCGGCGGTCGGCAGGACGATCGTGAAGCGCGCACCACCCAGTTCGGGGTCCTGATCGACGCGTACGGTGCCGCGGAACTCGTCGACGACCTGGGCGACGATGGAGAGCCCGAGGCCAGATCCGGGCAACGATCGGGCCGAGGCGGAACGCCAGAACCGGTCAAAGACGTGGGGGCGTTCGTGGTCGGCGATCCCGGGGCCCGTGTCCGCAACGGTGATCACACCGTCATGGGTGCGAACCACGATGTGACCGCCCTCGGGCGTGAACTTTATGGCGTTGGTCAAGAGATTGCTGATCGCTCGCACGAGCCGGTCGCGGCGGCCCATGACCACGGACTCGCTGACGTCGACGTCGATGGCGATGTCCTTGATCCGAGCGTAGGTACGCGCGGTGTCCACACACTCGTCCACACACTCGTCGAGGCGGAGCCGCTCCACGCGGCCCTCGCTGCGGTCGCCGCGCGACAATTCGCCGAGGTCGGTGACGAGCGCTGCGAGTTCGTCCACCTGGGTCACCATGTCATCGGTGAGTTGACGAAGGTCGTCGGGCGCGAGCTCGTTGGCGCGTGAGAGCACCTGGGCGTTGGTACGAAGACTCGTGAGCGGTGTGCGCAACTCGTGGCTGGCGTCGGCGACGAGCTGACGCTGTAGATCCTCGCTGGACTGGACCGAGTTCATCAATCGGTTAAAGACCCGTCGGAGCCGTCCGAGCTCGTCGGGCCCGCCCTCGTCGATGCGTCGTGAGGTGTCGCTCGTCTCGGCGACCTCCTCGATCTCGTTGGTGACCGTCTCGAGCGGGCGCAATGCCGCGCGCGCGATAAGGAGACCGAGAACCAGCGCGAGGAGCAGGCCACCCGCCGCGACCGCGAGCAGGGTGCTCGCCAAGTGGCGCAGCTCGCCGACCTGGCCACTGATGTTGACGACGAACAGCTCGGCTGAGGTGGTCGAGACCGTGCACAGGCCGGTTTGACAGGTGACCACCGACTTTGCGGGCAACGGCACGATGAGCTCGCGGTAGGACTCACCACCGAAGGTGACCGTGCGCAGCGTCTGGCCGGCGTGACCGCGTGCGATGGCGAGGATCGTCGCGTCGATGGGGACATTGGAGGTGGGGATCGTCGTCCCGCCGGCCAGGACGAGCTCGAAGTAGGCCCCGGTCACGCGACTCTCGTCGCCGACGGTGTGGGATGTGGGGGACTGTGCCGCCTGGATCAGCGACTCGTCCACCGAGCGCAGCAGGGCGTCACGGGTCGTGAGGAACGACGCGAGACTGGCCAGGATGACGGCGATGGCCGCGACCCCGACCGTGGCGCTGATGACGCGGAAGCGGAAGGTCACGAGGTCCGCAAGGCGTACCCAACCCCACGAATCGTCTGGATCAGTCGGGGCTCGGAGGACTCTTCAAGCTTGCGGCGCAGGTAGCCGATGTACACCGCGAGCGAGTTCGTTCCCGAGTCGAAGTTGTAGCCCCAGACGAGGTCAAGGATCTGGTCTCGGGTGAGCACCTGGCGAGGGTGTTGCAGGAAGAGCTCCAACAGGTCGAACTCGATCTTGGTCAACTCGATGCGACGGTCACCCCGGAAGACCTCGCGAGTGTTGGGGTTGAGGGTGAGGTCCTCGAAGCGCAGTACGCTCACCTCGCCGTCGCTCACACTGTGTCGGCGCAGCAGCGCCCGCAGCCGCGCGAGCAGTTCGGCCAGGTCGAAGGGTTTGACCAGGTAGTCATCGGCGCCGACATCCAAACCCGCCACCCGGTCGTTGACCGCGTCGCGGGCCGTCAGCATCAGTATCGGAGTCGCGTCGCCCGCGCGGCGAATTCGCCGGCAGACCTCCAGACCGTCGATGTCGGGTAGTTGCAGGTCCAATACGATCGCGTCGGGAGCTCGAAGTTGTATTGATTTGAGGGCCGATCCCCCGTCCTCGAACAGGCCCACCTCGTAAGTCTCCATGCGCAACGCCCGCCCGAGCGCGGTCCGGATGGCGCCGTCGTCATCGACAATCGCGATATACGAACTGGGGCTAGGGGCCGTCGTCACGTCGCCTTCTTTCACCGGTAGGGCCAGGCTCTAGTGTGGCTGGTTGGTATTAACCGACTGCGTTGATTCGTTAAGAATTCACGAAGACTCGTTTGTACTGTAGTGGCGGGTAGTTCAATCGGCAGAACAGCGGACTTTGGATCCGAAGGTTGGAGGTTCGAGCCCTCCCCCGCCAGCCACCGAGCCTTCAGGGTCGAGGGCAGAACCGTTCGAGCAGCGCGGCCAGCTCGAGTGGGGCGTCGCCCTGGATCGAGTGTCCGGCGTCGGCGACGTGCACGACGGTCGCGTCGGGTCGTCGGCGGCGCAGCTCGTCCTCGTCCTCGTCGTCAACGACCGATCCCGACGCCATCCCACGTAACAGGGTGAGCGGGACCGCAATCGAAGCGATGAGGTCCCAGAGATCGGCGGCGTCGGGCTCACCGGCGTCGATCGAAGGATGCTGCTGGTGGCGCCAGACCCACGAGCCGTCGGGCCGCTGGATGGCGTTGTGCAAGATCCCGCGCCGCAGAGACGAGACCGATCGCGTCGGATTGAAACGCACGGTGCGATCGAGCAGCGAGTCGAAGTCGTCGAAGGTCTTCGGCCCGTTCACGAACTCAGTGATGTTCTGCGCCTTGGCCGCATTCACCCCGGGGGTGATGTCAATGAGGACCAGTGACGAGACGAGGTCGGGACGCGTCGCGGCGAGCACGATGGCGGTGAGACCACCCAGCGACATGCCCACGAGTGGTAACGGGGGTGTGGTCACCTGGGGGAGGGCCACGGCGAGGTCGTTGGCGTGACTGCGAAAGGCGGCTGACCCCGAGGGGCTGGCGTCGGAGTGGCCGTGACCGGGTAGGTCAATTGCCACGAGGGGCCGCTGCATGGCCAGGGCCACCGTGTCGAAGGTGTGGGCGTTCTGTGCGCCACCGTGTACGAGCACGAGTTCGGGTGTCGTATCGCCCCAGCGCAACCCGCTGACCTGTCTCAACCCGTCGACGGCGACGAAGAACCGCTGCACGGGTGGGATGGGCGCGTCGAGGCCCCATTCCGCGAGGTTTTCGTGGAAGTACGCGAACTCGTTGTAGTCGTAGTCACCCACCACTGGCATCGTAGAAGACGCCGGTGGCGGGTATCTACACTTCGGCGGCCGGCTGGGTCGCGTCGCCCTGGGCGGCGCGCTGCTCGGCGACCTGGCGGTGGACGTCGGCCATGTCGACCTCCATGACCTTGCCGATGAGCTCTTCGAGGGCGCGCTCGGGTAGCGCCCCGGCCTCGGCGTAGAGCACAACCTGCTCACGGATGATCATCAACGTCGGGATCGAATAGATGTTGAATGCCGCGGCCAACTGCTGCTCGGCCTCGGTGTCGACCTTGGCGAAGACGAGGTCGGGGTGCGCCTCCGAGGACTTCTCGAAGATCGGCGCGAACGTCCGGCACGGGCCACACCAGGCGGCCCAGAAGTCGATCAAGACGACGTCATTGGACGAGACGACCTCGTCGAATCGATCGGCGGTCAGTTGTACAGTCGCCATGAGTGCTCCTTCTGCGTCTCGGCTACGGGGACCAGTATACCCCCTGGGGTATGAAACGGTGACGGCCGCGCGTTCGAGTCGACGCGCGTCGCGACGACATTGGTGCTAGAGAGTAGGGCGTGAATCGACCTACCTGCGTCGTGGTCCTCGCGGCGGGCGAGGGATCGCGGATGCGATCGGATCGACCCAAGCCACTGCACGTGCTCAGTGGCCGTCCACTCGCCTATTTCGTCATGGACGCGACCGAACTAGACGGTGTGCGCGCGACGATCGTCGTCGTGGGTCATCAGGCCCGCTGGGTGGAGAAGGTCCTCGGAGAGCGGCGAGGCGGCGTACCGGTGCGCTTCGTGGAGCAGTTCGAGCAGCTCGGCACCGGTCACGCCGTGGCCGCGGCTATGCCGACGGTCAGCGAGGTCGCCGGCGAGGACGAGCTCGACGTGGTGATCGTGCCCAGTGACACGCCGTTGTTGCGCCGCGAGACGATGGCCGAGTTGGTCCGGCGCCATCGCGAGAGTGGCGCGGCGATCACGGTGCTCTGCGCGAATCTGACCGACCCCACGGGCTACGGGCGTATCGTGCGAGCCCGCGACGGCTCTATCGAGCGAATCGTGGAGGAACGTGACGCCACGATCGACGAGCGCCGAATCACCGAGGTCAACACCGCGATCATGGTCGTTCGTGCGAGTCTGCTCGGTCCGGCGCTGCGTCGGGTCGACCGCCGTAACGCCCAGCGCGAGTACTACCTCACCGACGTGGTGTCCGTGCTGCACGAGGCGGGGCATCTCGCCCGCGCCGTCGTGCTCGAGGATCCCCTCGAGGCCTCGGGGGTGAACGACCGCGAGCAACTCGCGGCGGCCGAGTCGGTGATGCGCGAACGGATCAATCGACGTTGGCTGGCCGCCGGCGTGACGATCTGGGACCCCGCGACGACCTACATCGACGCCGACGTCGAACTGGCGGCTGGTGTGTCGCTCCTGCCCGGCACGGTGCTGCGCGGGCGCGCCGTCGTGGGCGCGGGAACCTCGATCGGACCGAACGCCCACGTGTCGGACGCCGACATCGGCCGAGACGTTCGACTCGGCACGGTCGAGGTCGATCGCGCCGTCATCGGCGACTCGGCGAGTGTGGGGTCCTTCAGTGTGCTCGGACCGGGCAGCGAAGTCGGCGTCGGCGAGGTCGTCGCTTCGGGGACCCACCGGCCTTTCTGAACGTCCCCGCGGCACCTTGTACGCTGGGTCGGTGGAGTCGCTCGCGAAACGCCGCTTGGTAATCGTGACGGGACGCTGCCACCCCGCCCTCGCCAAGGACATCGCCGACCGACTCGGTGTGGAGTTGACCGAGGCCAACGTGCGCGAGTTCGCCAACGGTGAGATCCACTGCCGTTTCGACGAGTCGATCCGCGGTGCGCACGTCTTCATCGTCCAGACCCACTCCTCGCCGGTCAACGACGCGGTAATGGAACAGCTGATCATGATCGACGCCGCCAAGCGGGCATCGGCCAAGAGCATCACCGCCGTCATCCCCAACTACGGCTACGCCCGCCAGGACCGCAAGTCGGCGGGCCGAGAGCCGATCACGGCCAAGCTCATCGCTGACATGCTCCAGACGGCGGGCGCCAATCGCGTCCTGTCGGTGGACTTCCACTCGGGCCAGATTCAGGGATTCTTCGACATCCCGGTCGACCACCTGGTCGCCGCACCCGTACTTGAGGCCTACCTCAACGCGAACGCCGACCCCCACGACATGGTCGTGGTCGCCCCCGACGCTGGCCGCGTGAAGGTCGCCGAACGTTACGCCCAGCACCTGGGCTGTGACCTCGCGCTGGTGCACAAGACGAGGCCCCGCGGACTGGTCAACGTGGCCGAGGCCCGCCACATCGTCGGCGACGTGCGTGGCCGTCACTGCGTCCTGATCGACGACATGATCGACACCGCGGGCACGATCGTCGCGGCCTGTGACCTGCTCAAGACCCACGGGGCCGACGAGATCTGGGTGATGGCCACCCACGCCGTCTTCTCGCCGCCCGCCGTCGAGCGGCTGTTCAACGCCCCCGTGAGTCGCGTCATCGTCACCGACACACTGCCCCTCGGACCCGAGCGCCGCTTCGAGAAGTTGGAGATCCTGTCGGTCGCCACGATTGTCGCCAACGCGATTTCGGCCATCTTCGAGGATTCCTCGGTGTCGGACATCTTCGGCGGCGAGAACCTGCTCTGATCCGAGTTCGCCACCTTGGCGCGCACGGACTAGACTCTTCGTCCTGTGTGCCGCCCTCGTTTGGGCCGCAATTGGTTAGGAGTTCTCATGTCGCAGGTCACCTTGAACGCATCGACGAGTCGCACGACTGGTTCGCGCACGTCGCGGCGCCTGCGCTCGGCCGGATCCATCCCCGGCGTCGTCTACGGCGTGGGCGCTGAGCCGCTGGCCGTGGCCGTCAACGCCAAGGAGTTCCGTACCGCCGTCTCGGGGGAGCAGGGACTCAACACGCTGCTCGAACTGGACGCCGACGGCCGCCGGTTCCTGGTGATGGCCCGCGAGATCCAGCGCCACCCGGTTCGTGGCACGGTTGCGCACGTCGACTTCCAGATCGTCGACCCGACCAAGCCGGTCGTCGCCGATGTGGCGCTGCACATCATCGGAGACGCCGTTGAAGTGCGCCACGCGGACTGGGAGGTCGACCAGCAGCTGTTCAGCCTCGAGCTTCGCACGCGCCCCGACCAGATCCCTACGCACATCGACGTGGACATCTCGGAGTTGCGCGTCGGCGGGACCATTCGAGTCGCCGACCTCGCGCTTCCAGCGGGCGTCGAGCCCGTCGGCGACCCGGCGACTGCGGTGGTCGCAACCCACGCCGGTCGATCCGCGAAGGCCGGCGCCGTCGCGACGGAGTAGTCCCGTGTCGCTGCGGCGCTCGTTGGCCGCGACGCGTCACGGCAGTTCCAGCGCCTGGCTCATCGTTGGCCTCGCCAACCCCGGCGACGACTACGCGGGAAGCCGCCACAACGTCGGCGGCGACGCCGTGCGTCTCGTGGCGAATCGTCGTGGGGGACGCCTCACCCTCGAACGGCGTCAGCGGGCGATGTCGACCACGATTGAGACGACCCAGGGCCTGGTCACCCTCGCGG
>JAJYSP010000042.1 GCA_021793515.1 Actinomycetes bacterium
CCACCGGTTCCGGCGACGCCACCGGTGGCGACCGCACCTCGGCGTCGTGAACTCGCCATCGTGACGGTGGGTAGGGTGCGTCGTAGGGAGGCTTCGTGAGCGACACACCCAAGGCGATGCACTTGAGCAATCACCACCGCGAGACGTTGCGCTCGATCCTCCGGCACCCGTCGGGCCACAACATCGAGTGGAAGGCCGTGCTCTCGCTGCTCAGCGCCGTCGGAAGCGTCGACGAGACCAGCGAGGGCCGGTTCCGTGTGGTGCTCGGTGACGAGGAGCAGGTCTTCACTCGCCCTCGGCACAAGGACATCGACGTCCAGACCGTCGTCGACCTCCGTCGACTCTTGACCGACGCAGGATTCGCGAACACCGCCACTGACTGACGTGCGCCGTTAGTCGCGTGCCGTCGCTGGTCAGCCCCGGTCGGGCTCGATGAGGAACTTCTCGCCGGTCGCCTGGCGCGCGTACGCCGCTATCACCTCGGGGTCCAACGCATCGGACAGCGAGATCGTGCGCGAGTACGTGCTTACAAAGGTCGTGGTCAACTCGTCAGCGACCCGAGCGCGCAGCCGGGCCACGACCTCGGGACCGAGACCCTGCAGGATCGGGGTGAGCAACCAACCGCCGACGCCCCACGCGAAGCCGAAGTTCCGGGTCAACACGGTCGGACCGCGATCGAGTGCCCCGTAGACGTAGACCTGCTTGTGGACGTTCGAGCCGTAGCGGCTGTAGGGCGCACCGGCCCCGACGGCGGCCTCCATGGCGGTGAGGATCTGACTAGCGAGAGACCCGCCGCCCGTGGCGTCAAAGGCGAGCGTCGCTGCGGTCGCAGCGACTGCGGCGGTGAGATCGGTCTTGAAGGACGGCGAACTCGAGTCACAGACGTACTCGGCGCCGAGTGAGGCCAACAACGCCGCCTGCTCGGGCCGGCGCACGACGGTCACGAGCGGCACCCCGTCCGCCCGACACAGTCGCACCAGCATCTGGCCGAGGTTCGACGCCGCCGCCGTGTGCACGAGAGCGCGATGCCCCTCGCGACGCATCGTCTCGAGCATCGCGAGCGCGGTCATGGGATTGACGAACGCCGACGCACCGACGCGCGCGTCGGTGCCCTCGGGCAGCACCAGGCACTGGGCGGCGGCGAGTGTGCGGTACTGCGAGTACATGGCGCCACCCGCGACCGAGACGGTGCGACCGACCAGGGCCTGGGCCGCGTCGGCCGAACCGGCCGCGACGACCGTGCCGGCGCCTTCGTTGCCGACCGGCATCGACAGGTCGAGCCGTCCCGCGAGCGACGCGAGTGTCGCGGCGTCAATGGTCGCAGTGACCCGTGGTCGCGCGTCGTCGTTGGAACGCGCCATCGTCGATAGGTCAGCGCCCGCCAACAGCAGCCCGAGGTCCGAGGGATTGATGGGTGCGGCCTCGACGCGCAGCACCACCTCGTTCTCCCCCGGCGCGATCACGGGCTCCTCGACGAGCGTGAGCTCGAGCTGACCCGCACTCGTCACCGTCGATCGCAGCTGCAGTCCAACGTCTGGTGTGGTCACGATAATGCCCCGTCTCTCATGGATAGACGCGGCCCCGAGCCCCGTCGCAGCGAGCCTACGGCGACGTCGACCTTGCAATCCGCCGGCCGCGTGCGGCGGTCACACACGGGTGACGGACCCGTCGCGGTCGCGCGGCGATCGATCGATCGACAAAGGGACTACCCTTCAGGGAGGAAGGGGGTTGACATGGCTGACAAGTCTCCCCGAAAAGTGGCGTCCAAGAAGGCTGGCAAGAGCCTCAAGGAAAAGCGGCAGATCAAGAAGGAAAAGGACCGGGCCCACAAGGGCATCGGCGACTGACCGTCTGCTTACGCGACACAATCCGCGACTCGACATTGGTGGCCGCGGAACCACAGAGCGGTAGGCGGCGCCTCGAAAGCGGCCGCCCGACTCGACTAGGACGTCGGTACCTCGGGCGCCACTGGCGATGACTCACTCGTGCGGCTCGCCGAGCCACAACGCGACGCGCGGATGGCCTCGATGACGACCGCCTCGGGCGGTGACGGCGGCAGGGTGCTCGGCGCGCGACGTTCGGTCATCAGTCCGTCGAGCATGATGCGCAGGTAGCGACGCCACAGATCGGGCGCGACGTCATTCGCACCCCCCGAGAGCGAGCTGATCATCAGCTCGAGCACCGGGATGTCGGCCTCGACGACGTCGGGGCGCAAGAAGCCGTCGCGCTGGGCCCGCTCGACGAGCGCCATCATGGCGGGCACGAGGCGGGTCTTGGCCGCCATCATCCGCTCTTCGGCGTAGGGCGCGCCCATGATCACCTCGCGCAGACCGCGGTTCGCACAGAGTCGCCCGAGCGCCTCCTCGAGAAACCACACGAAGCCGTCCCACGAGTTTGCCATCTCGTTGGCGTGACGAACGAGGTCAGCGATCTCGTCGATCGCATTCTCGAAGAGCGCCCAGACGAGCGAGTCCTTGTCGGGGAACCGGCGATAGACCGTGGCCACGCCCACGTCGGCGGCGACCGCGATGTCATCGAAGACGACGTCGAGCCCCCGAGCCGCGAAGACGGTCGCGGCGGCCGCGAGGATCTTCTCGCGATTTCTCGCCGCGTCGGCCCGTAACGGTCGCTCGCTCGCATTCGATGTGGTGGTCACGGCTACTCCCTGTAACAAATTTAGCAGTTTCACAGTTAAGTGGAACGACCTACTCCAGATATCGCTAGAGTGGAATAACTGGAGTCACTCGTTCCAGTTATCTGACGAAGGAGTCATCGTGTCTGACGCAACGACCACCATCTCGCCCAAGGTCGCCGAGCGGGCCGCCAAGGCCCACGAACGGCGCTGGTGGATCCTGGCGGTACTCGCGATCGCGCAGTTGATGGTCATCCTGGACGGGACAATCGTCAACATCGCGCTGCCCACCGCCCAGCACGCCCTCGCTTTCTCGAACTCCGACCGCCAGTGGATCGTGACGGCGTACTCGCTCGCCTTCGGCAGTCTGCTCCTACTCGGTGGTCGCGTCTCGGACTACATCGGACGCAAGAACGCGTTGATCATCGGCCTCGTCGGCTTCGCCGGCGCCTCGGCGCTGGGCGCTGCCTCGATGAACTTCACGATGCTCGTCACCGCGCGCACCATCCAGGGAGCCTTCGGCGCGCTGCTCGCGCCGGCCGTGCTCGCGCTGCTCACGACGACCTTCGTCGACCCCGACGAACGGGGCAAGGCCTTCGCCATCTACGGTGCCGTCGCCGGTGCCGGGGGCGCGCTCGGGCTCCTACTCGGTGGCGTGCTCACTTCCTACGCGTCGTGGCGCTGGACGCTGCTCGTGAACCTCTTCTTCGCTGCGGTCAGCGTCGTCGGTGCCGTCGCCCTGATGCAGCACGACCGGGGCGTCGACCACGACCCCCTCGACTGGCCCGGTGTCCTCACCGGCACCACGGGGCTCTTCGCTCTCGTCTACGGCTTCTCCCACGCCGAGACCACGTCGTGGACCGACGTCTACACGCTCGGCAGCTTCGTCGCCGCCGCGGTGCTGCTGGTCGGCTTCATGGCCGTCCAACGCCGCACGCGATTCCCGCTCCTGCCGCTTCGGGTCCTGATGGACCGCAACCGCGGTGGCGCGCTCGCGGCCATGCTCGTCGCCGGTTCGGGGATGTTCGGCGTCTTCCTCTTC
>JAJYSP010000036.1 GCA_021793515.1 Actinomycetes bacterium
GTCACGCGAAACCGCCTCGGCGGCGTTGGTTGTTGTCATTGGTCGTTGGAATCACTTGTCTCGCCCTTATGAAATGGAAATTCTCAGCGGGTGTCTCACCCGGGGCTGACGGTTAGGGGCACGAGCGCCCGTAGCGTGTCGACGAAGACGGCGACCCAGCGCAGCGAAGGACGGTAGCGGTAGCCCTTCATTGATTCGAACGGTGAGACGTCCGCGATCTTCCTTGTCGAGGGCGGTGAAACAGCGTGATTGTTTAGAGAATGGTGTGAAAACTCTGTGCATCGGGTGAAGACTTTCTAGGCTGAGCAGTAACTTCTGTTGAATGCAAACCGTGGTGCCTCCTGCTAGTCAAATAACGCCCGATGACTGGTAAAATTAGCTCCAGAATCACGCGACGACAGTACCTCCGAATTACGTAGGTATCGGCGTTTCGTATGGGAGGAAATAGACATGAACACCATTTCGATGTCAGTGGCAATGGTTACTGGAATGTTCGCAACGGTCGTGGGGTGGGCTTCGGCGGCGGTTAGCGGGAGTTCGCACTACTCACCGTTAGCAATAGTTCTGATCATCATCGGCATAGTTGGTCTCGTGGCGGGTATTGGTGAAGTAATCGTCTACCAGATGGCCAAGAGGCGTGAGCTGCATTCGATGATTACTGACATGAGTAAATCAGAGCAGGATACGGGCACAAAAGTGGAGTCACTCCAGTAGCTCGATCGTGGGTAGTTAGCGGTGTCGTCATCGCTTCAATCGTTGCGAGGCGACATTGAAGCACCGGTCATCAGGAACAGTGTGAAGATGCACCATAAGCGCGATGCTTGACTTATCACCGGACGATAAGGTCGCAAACGATTGTCATACTTATTTATAAAATGGTGACGAACTGGTGGTATAATAGGGCGCAGGAAGTCCAGACCTTGCTTCTCATGAACTCAACACTTCGTTGAGTGGAAATGGAAAGTAGTTGAGATGGGACTTCCCGGAATGGTGTTTAGCTCTATCGCGGTCGCCGCGGGAGCCATTATGTATTGGGCCATCACCTATCAGGGTCATGGTTTTCGTTTCTCGACAATCGGTATCATCCTCATGATTGTTGGGGCATTTGGATTCGTGGCGTCGGCCGTGGTGTTCGGCGTCTCTCGTGGTTCAGTTGGCTCGAATCGACACTCGCTGGACCGCCAGGTCACTGACGCAAGTGGGAACACGAGTTCGGTTCATGAAGAAACCAAGTAACACACGCGAAGAACGGTCAGGGGTGGTCTCTAGATTCCTGAAGCGCGGAAGTCTCGGGGCGCTCACGGGCTGGGTCGGCGATGAGGACGTGACCACCTATGCACCTCGTGGAAGTTACTGATCGTGAAAATCCGGTCGAGTACCGTGATCGTTCTGTTGTTGATCGTCATCATCTACCTGATGGTGCGCTGATTGAATGACGGGTTTCGGGGCGGCGCGACGATATGTCGGCGCGCCGCACCACCCTTTACCGGTCTCGTTGCGCGGGGAATTCGGTTGCGGTCTCGCGTGAAACGCGCAAAGAACGACCGATGAAGAACTAGTTCAGCGCTCCACGCAGCGCCAGTAGACCACGAGAACACACTGCGCCACGGCACCGGTGGACGTGGTTGAAATCCATACGTGGCCGTGGAACGAACGACACGCGTTCACACCGTGATTGAGTCCGACTCGTCAAGGCCGCCGCGGAGGTGTTCGATGACATCAGCCGCGAAGTAGGTCGTACGGCCCTTCAGTAGCGTGCGGATCTCGTTGAGGCAGTCACCACTAGTCACGATGGGGGGTTCGAGCTCCCCGGAGGCGCGGATCTGACCCAGCCCGCACGTGGCCATGAGCCCATTGCAGAGGCATGTCGAGTCAACTGTTGGTTCGAGTTCGCCCCCTTTTCTCAGGTATGCCTTGACCGGCTCGGCCGCGCAGCGATACCCGATGGAGCCATCGTCGGTGAGATACGCCTCGCGAAGATACCCGAGATCGCATCGGCGAACGCGATTGTCGTACACCGCTCGTTCTGAGATCGATCCCTCGACGTCGACCACCTTGAAGGGGTAGCCCGTCGAAGAAGCGCGAATTGAAGTGCGCACGTCGACGGTGCCGGCTTCGACGCTGGCGATCACCTGAGCCCGGAGTGACTCGTCCATACCGGATTCGTCGCAGTACGCGAAGAGCGTTCCGACCTGGACGCCGGTCGCACCTAGACGGCAGGCCTCACGTACGTGATCGGGGGTGGTGACGCCGCCGCCGATCCAGAACGGTCGGCCGAGATCGCTGAGCGCGGCGAAGTCAACGTCGTCACGGGGACCATAGATTGGCTCATCGTTGGCGTCCAGAGTCAATGGACCTCGTGGCGGCGCGTTATGGCCACCGGCGATTGGTCGTTCAACGACAAAGCCGTCCACGGGACCCTCGCTGCGCTTGATGAGTGCGTTCGCCAGGACATTGGACGAGATGATCCCGATGAACTTGGGTCGGTTCAACTCGCTAACACCGTTGAGGTACGGTGCTGGGTCGAAGTGGAGCGTGGGCGAGTCCTCGGTGGACGCGTTGGCCAACGCCAATTTCGTGTCAACACTCAGTCCGTGTCGGAGCCGCTCCAAGACGCCAGGGATGTGGGTAGGTACACCCGCGCCCATCATGACGTAGTCGACGCCAGCGATCATTGCGCCACAGAGCAACGCCACCGTCGGGATCTGGACTTTCGTGAGGAGGTTAATTCCTACGAGCCCACTATGCCCGGCCTTGGCCATGGCAACCTCGGCGAAGGCGGCCAACACGAGAAGGTCAGTTGAACGCCGTTTCGAACGATGGGTCAACATGAGGAGGTTCTGGTATGGGCCGTTGGCGCGACGACGCACCGCCGTGAACTGGCGAACGACATCGTCGACGATCGAGCGGACGGGAAATCGGTCGAGCACTGACCGCAATGCGTCGTCGACGCCGAATTTCTGGAGTCGGCGAGCAAAGACGGCGTCGATCGCGGTTCCCGAGACGACGCCGAGCTGGCCAGCCATTGACACGGTCCGGGCCAAACGCCAGTCCGATACGGCAATTCCCATTCCGCCTTGGATTAACCACGGCAAGCGCTTCGTTGTGGGGAGGGCGGTCTCGTTCATGTGACCCGTCCTTGCCGCGAGACGAACGTCTCAATCTGGCCTCAATCCATTCTATGGTGCCGCACGCGGTTTGAAGAAAATTCAGCCCGATTTCACGTGACCAATGCAATTCGCGGAGAAGCCTCACCAGCGACCGAGCGACCTCGTACCTGATTAATGGTGGTGAGTGCACCGGGTTTCCTCGCTACCATGGGGCCAGAGACGGGGAAGCGCATTCGCACCGACGTCGAGGTTTGTGCGAGGGCGATACGTCGCCCGCCTCGAGAGGAGGCACGATGCGTAGCGCAGTTCTCGTTCGCAGCGCGATTGGACTGATCTTGCTGATGGCAGCGAATGTCGTGGGCGCCTCAGCGAGCGCGAGTACCGCACAGCCGCACATCGTGGTGACGCCTGCGGTCGGCCTGCACAATGGCGAGATTGTCAAGGTGCGAGGTGCTGGGTTCAAACCGAAGGATTCGGTCTTCATCGTCGAATGCCTGGCGACTGCGAAGGGTCAGGCCCAGTGCAATATCTCGACGGTGGTCCCCGTCACCATTAACGCCAAGGGTTTGTTGCCACTGACCACGTTCAAGGTGAGGACCGGCAAGGTCGGCTCGGGTACGTGCGGGACGACGGTGAAGAACCTCCGTGCCTGTGCGGTGAGCGTGGGCAACATGAAAGGTAAGGATTCAACGTCGACAAGGATCACGTTCCGTAGACCGACTCACTAGTGCGTCGGTTTCGTAACGACGGAGTTGTTTACTCGAGACGCCGTTGGGGGGGTCATCGAGTTGGAGTGAGAGCGGGGAGGTGTGATGGCGTGGCGTAGCGATGATCCCGTCGTGGCGACCGATGGGTCGGCCGTTGTCGCGTTGCGACCGCCCTTGACGTCGGCGCTCTCACACCTGAGTTTCTTCGCGTTGATGGCGGTGCTATTCCTGACCTTTCTCGATAACACCGTGGTCAGCCCGGTGCTCACCAACGTCCAGTCGGAACTCCACGCCGGGGTTCCCCAGCTTCAATGGGTGGTGGGTGCCTACGCGCTGGCGTTCGCGAGTCTGATGCTCGTGAGTGGATCGCTGGGCGACCTACTTGGACGAAAGACCGTCATGCTCGTGGGCGTCGGGGTTTTCATCGCGGGCTCCATCGTGAGTGCCCTCGCGAAGGACCCGACGGTTCTAATTATCGGACGAGTCATCATGGGCGTCGGGGCTGCCGGCTCTGAGCCGGGCACGCTCTCGATGATCCGTCACGTCTACCCGGAGCGCGAGCGTCGTGCGCGTGCGCTGGGGGCGTGGGCGGCGGTGTCCGGTTTGGCGCTTGCCGCAGGTCCGGTTATCGGTGGGGTGCTCGTCGGGCTCTGGTCGTGGCGCGCTATCTTCTGGTTCAACGTCCTCTTCGGCGGTGCGGCGCTGCTTATCGCGCTGGTGGCGTTACCCAGCAACGCACCCGAACTCCACGCGCCACTTGATGTGGTCGGCTTCGTACTCAGCACGGTCGCCCTGGCGACGGCAACGTTCGCCACGATCTGGGCCGAGTCAATCGGGTACGGGGCATCGTCGATTATTACGCTCTACGTCATCAGCGTCGTGTCGATGATCGCGTTCGTTGTCGTTGAGTCCCGGGTGAAGAATCCCATGCTGAACCTGCGATACTTCGCGCGTCGGACGTTCCTCGGCGCGAATTTCGTCGCCTTCACGACGTACTTCGCGATCTTCTCCATATTCTTCTTCGTGGCCTTGTACCTCGAGGTTGTCGTCGGGGTCGGTGCGTACCGGTTGGCGCTGGACTTCCTGCCGCTGTTGGCGGGAATGGTGGCCGCCTCGCTTTTCAGCGGTCGCTGGGTTGCTCGTACGGGTTCGCGTACCCCGATGATGGTGGGCAGCATCCTCGCTGCGGCGGGCGTCTTTCTTACCAACCTCGTCATTGGCACGCACGTGGGATTGGGGACACTGGGCTGGACCATGGGGCTCGCGGGCATCGGCTTCGGAATCGTCGTGGTACCGGTGACGTCCGACGCCCTCCAGGCACTACCCGCCGCGCATTCGGGAATGGCTGCGTCGACAGTGAACACGGCCCGCGAACTTGGGGCCGTCGCGGGTGTGGCGATCCTGGGATCGATCGTGAACGGTCAGTTGACCGTCCACCTCACCCAGCGACTCATCCAGATCGGCGTGCCCGCCTCGTACCGTGCCGAGATCATTGCCGCGCTCACGACGGGGACAATCGGCGCGAAGGCCCGTCAGTACCGCGGCGGGGGCGCGGCGATTCAGGCAATCATCAACAAGGTGGTGGACGCGGCCTACGGCGCCTTCACCAACGGTTTGCACATCGCATTGTTGGTGGCGAGCGCGCTGATGGTCCTGTCGGCGATCACCGCGCTCGTCGGGGGGACCGGTGTCGGGGCGAGGCTCGCTCACCGAGACGTAGACGTTCTCGAGTAGTTGGGTAAACTTCGGCAACTCATGGGCCTCAGTCATCGAATTCCGACGACGCCGTGGCGGGCGGCATCTACGTGGAGTGTGCGACCTCGGATGATCGCGCCACTGTTCGCCGGCCTCGTGTTGTTCGGCCTCGGCGAGGGTCTGCTCGTGCTCTCGCACCTCGGCGCGACGCCCTGGACCGTGTTCGCCCAAGGCGTCGCCCGTCACGGCGGGATTTCGCTGGGGTGGGCGACGGCCCTCATCAGTGTTGTCGTGCTCGGCGCGTGGTGGCCCTTGCGCGAACGCCCTGGTTTTGGGACCCTGGCGAACCTCGTGGTGATCGCGGCAGTTTTGGATCTGACCGCGACAACAATCCCCCCGCCAAGCGCAGTGTACGTGCGTTCGCTTTTCGTCATCGCGGCGGTGATTGCGATTGGAATGGGCAGCGCGCTCTACCTAACGACCGGACTCGGACCGGGACCGCGCGACGGGTTGATGACGAGCCTGCACCGTCGGCTCGGGATCAGCGTGGTGTACATCCGGGTGTCGCTGGAGGTTTCGGTCCTCGCGATCGGTTGGTTCATGGGCGGCACTGTCGGTGTCGGGACGGCGGTATTCGCTGCGACTATCGGCTTTTCGATCGGGGCCTGTTTGCGGGGACTCGAGTGGATCCTCGCGAGGTCGACGTGATTGCCGGGGACCAGCTCATCACGTTCCTCGTCGCGTCCTTCGCGATCATCATCGTGCCCGGACCGAGTGTGCTGTTCACTCTCGCACGGGGAGTGGCGTGGGGTCGCACGGTGGCTGTCCTGTCGGTCTTTGGAAACTCGATCGGCACGTTGCTGCTGTCGGTTGTGGTCGCGCTCGGCCTCGGGCCATTGCTGGCCCACTCACGGACGTTCTCGACGGTGTTGCAGGTGGCGGGCGGGTGCTACCTCGGCTGGCTCGGGTTTGACGCCCTTCGACATCGTCATGAACACGCGCGAGCCATGACCGAGCGCGAAGCGCAACGGCCACACCCGCGACAGATCGTGCGTCAGGGTTTCACGGTGGGAATCTTGAATCCGAAGTCACTGATCTTCTTCGCTGCCGTTTTCCCGCACTTCGTGGAACCCACCAAGGGCAGCGCGACCGTCCAGCTACTTGCCTTCGGACTCATCTTCAGCGTTATGGCCTTCGCGAGTGACTCGACGTGGGGCATCATCGCGGGGACTGCGCGCGAATGGCTGTCGGGCTCGCCGTCGCGGCTCGTTGCACTACGAGTCACTGGAGGTTGCGTGATGATCGTGCTTGGCGCACTGATCCTCGTCAGCGCCGTTCGAGGGTAGAGGATCTCCCGCTGGTTCCTACACTCGTTCCAATGGAGCGACGATGACGATGCACGCAGGCCGCGCGGGAATGCGGTCTTTGCAACGAGATCGTTCGCTGCTCGACCACCGGATCACGCGGGGCACACTACGTCGCGTGATCGTGTTCGCTCGACCGTATCGACGGATACTGGCGGTCTTCCTGACCGCGGTGGTGCTCGAGGCGGTGGTCAGTTCGGTCTCGCCCCTAGTATTGCGAGCCATCTTCGACATTGGCATCGCCAAACGGCGCGAAGGGGTTATCATCGGGCTCGCGGTCCTCGCCGCCGCGCTCGCGATCGTGGACGCCATCCTCTCGCTGGCCGAGCGGCGCATCTCGGCCATGGTGGGTGAAGGGCTCATCTACGATCTGCGTGCGCGGGTCTACGGCCACATCCAACGGATGCCGATCGCGTTCTTCTCGCGCACCCAGACGGGTGCCTTGATCAGTCGCTTGAACAACGACGTGATCGGCGCCCAGCAGGCCTTCACGGACCTCTTTTCCAACGTCGTCGGCAACGTCGTGCTGGTTACCTTGATCCTTATCACGATGTTCTTCCTGAGCTGGCAGATCACCCTGGTCGCGCTGGTGCTGTTGCCGGTCTTCCTGATCCCGGCCCGGCTCGTGGGGCGGCGGTTGGGTGCGCTCTTCCATCGCGGAATGGAACTCAACGCCGAGATGAACATGGTTATGTCCGAGCGCTTCAACGTCGCCGGTGCGATGGTGGTCAAGCTGTTCGGGCGCCCCGACGACGAGCTGACGACGTTCCAGCACCGCGCGGGCGAGGTGCGCGATATGGGGGTGCGCCAGGCGACGTACCAACGGTTCTTCTTCGTCGCACTCGGCTTGACGGCGTCACTCGCCACCGCCTTCGCCTACGGGTACGGTGGCGTCGCGGTCTTGCACGGGACCTTGGCAATCGGCACGGTCGTGGCACTCACGATGTACGTGACGCGCTTGTACGGTCCACTCACCCAGCTGTCGAACCTCAACATCGACTACGTGTCGGCGATGGTGAGCTTCGAACGTCTCTTCGAGGTCCTCGACCTCGAACCGATGATCGTCGAAAGCGCCGACGCCGTCGCGATCCCCGACGGACCGGTGACCCTTCACTTCGAACACGTCTCGTTCTCGTACCCCGGTGCGGACGAGGTGTCGCTTGCGTCCCTGGAGGCGGTCGCTACGCTGGACGCCACGCCACGTACCCCGGTTCTGCACGACGTCAGCTTCGACGTGTCGCCGGGCACAATGACGGCGTTGGTTGGACCGAGTGGCGCCGGCAAGACGACGATCTCACTCTTGGTGTCCCGGTTGTACGACGTGGACGAGGGTCGCATCAGCATGAATGGGCTCGACCTGCGCGACGCAACGGTGGCGTCGCTGAACGCGACCGTCGGGGTGGTGACACAGGATCCGCACCTCTTCCACGACACCCTGCGCGCGAACCTGCTCTTTGCTCGGCCCGAGGCAAGTGCGGACGAGATCGAGGTGGCGCTGCGTTCGGCCCAGATCTGGAACCTTGTCTCGAACTTGCCCCAGGGACTCGATACCGTCGTGGGTGAGCGGGGCTATCGACTCTCGGGCGGCGAGAAGCAGCGCGTGGCGCTCGCTCGACTGCTCCTCAAGTCGCCACGGTTGGTCGTGCTCGACGAGGCGACGGCGCACCTGGACTCAGAGAGCGAGGCCGCGGTGCAGCGCGCTCTGGATTCGACAATGGCGTCACGAACGTCGCTCGTCATCGCGCACCGACTCTCCACGGTTCGAAACGCCGACCAGATCCTGGTCGTGGATGCGGGGACCATTGTGGAGCGCGGAACCCACCACGAATTGCTCGAGCACGGACAGCTCTACCGGGTGCTCTACGAGACGCAGTTCGCGGACCAGGCGGGCTAACCCATCGAGTGAGCGCCACCGTCAACGTGGATGATCGACGCCGTGGTGAGGCGCATCAACGGCGAAAGCAGCGCGACGGTGGTGTCTGCGACCGCACTGGAGTCGTGGACGTCCCAACCCAGTGGGGCGCGCTCGCCCCAGGTGTCCTCGAAGTGTGCGAAACCTGGGATGGACTTCGCGGCGACCGTGCGGATGGGCCCCGCGGCGACCATGTTGACGCGGATGTGGTCGGTGCCCACTTCACGCGCGAGGTAACGACCGAGGGACTCGAGGCCGGCCTTCATGACCCCCATCCAGTCGTAGAGGGGGTAGGCGCGCGAGGCATCGAAGTCGAGAGAAACCACGGAAGCGCCACCGTGGGCGGTGCTCTTCTGCAGCAAGGGGCGGAAGGCGCCGACCAGAGTGGCCAGGGAATACGTTGAGATGTGCATAGCCGTGGCGACGTCTTCGAAGGGGGCGGCGAACATACCCATGCCGAGGCACGACGGCGGGGCGTAGCCGATCGCGTGCACCAGACCGTCGAGTCGACCGAAGCGTTCACTCACCGCGTCCACGGCGGAACGTACCTGGGTGGGCTCGGTGACGTCGAGTTCGACGACCTCGCCGACGTCGCCGAGCTTCCGAACCGTCCGCTTGGTCAGCGACAGGCCGCGTCCCGCGCCGGTGAGGATCACCGACGCCCCCTCGGCCAGCGCACGCTCGGCGATGCGAAAGGCGAGAGAATCGTCAGTCAGCACGCCGGTGATCAGTATTCGGTGATTCGTGAGCAGGGCCATCTTGTTAGCGTAGTTCCAGCACTTCGAAGGACGGTGATGATGAACGGTACGATCGGGATTATCGGTGGCACGGGACCGGCGGGCCGTGGGGTCGCGATGCGCCTGGCCAAGGCCGGCTACGCGGTCTCGATCGGCTCGCGCGACGCGGCGCGCGCGAGCGAGGTGGTCGGCGCTATGGCCGTACCGACGGAAGGCTCGATTCGTGGCGTCGCCAACGAGGACGCGGCGAGCGCGGATGTGGTGATCGTGGCCACGCCGTGGGATTCGGCGGTCGCGACGGTGAAGGCACTGCGCGATCAACTGGCCGACAAAGTGGTCATCTCGATGGTGAACGCGCTGATTCGCGAAGGTCGAGAACTCGTCCCGCTCTATCCGTCGCGTGGCTCGATGGCCGCTCAGCTCGCTTCGGCCCTTCCGTCAAGTCGAATCGTCGGGGCGTTCCATCATCTTCCCGCCGCCCAGATGGAGGACCTCGAGAGCGGACTCGACGCGGACGTGGTGATCGTCGGGGACGACGCGCCCGCGCGCGAACTCGTCGCCAGTCTCGTCAATGAGATGCCGGGCCTGCGGGGTGTGATTGCGGGCACAATGTCTCTCGCCAGTGCGGTCGAGGCCTTCACGGCGGTCTGCGTCTCGATCAATATCCGCCACAAGGCCCATTCGTACGTCAAACTCGAAGGGCTCGCGACCTGATGCGGTTATACGACACGGCGCGCCGCGGGGTCTTTCCGCTCGAGGTCGGCCCCACCGTGACGATGTACAGCTGTGGGATCACCCCCTATGACGCCGCCCACCTCGGTCACGCCTACGTGTACCTGACTTTTGACGTTCTGCAGCGACGTATGCGAGACGCTGGTTACGACACGCGCTGCGTGCGCAACGTCACCGACGTCGACGACGACATCTTGCGCAAGTCCCGCGAACTCGGTGTGCACTACCTGGACCTGGCGGCCGAAGAGATGGCCATCTTCGAACGCGACATGCAACTCTTAAACCTGCTGCCGTGCTTCACCGAGCCACGCGCAACCGGGGCGATCCCCGAGATCTTGACGCTGATCGGCGAGACCTTCGATCAGGGACTGGCCTACGAGGTCGATGGTTGGGTCTTCTTTGAGGTCGCCAAGTTTCCCCGCTTCGGACAGGTGAGTCACGAATCGAGGACATCGATGCTGGAGCTCGCCGCACAGCACGGTGGCCGACCCGACGACCCGCGCAAACGTGATCCGCTCGACTTCGTTCTGTGGCAACCCTCGCTCGGGGACGAGCCCGCGTGGGAGTCGCGATGGGGGGCGGGCCGGCCCGGCTGGCACATCGAGTGCTCGGCACTGTGCCTGCGGGACCTCGGCGAGACGGTCGATGTCCACGGTGGTGGGCGAGACCTCGCGTTCCCACACCACGAATGTGAAGCCGCGCAGTCCGAATCGGTGACCGGCGCGCCCTTTGTGAAGCACTGGCTCCACGTCGGCCTCGTGGGGTTGGACGGAACCAAGATGTCCAAGTCACTGGGCAATCTGGTCTTCGTCTCGGACCTGGTTCGCCGCGCCGACCCGAGTTCGGTCCGACTCTCCCTGCTCGACCAGCACTACCGAACGGACTGGGAATGGCGCGACGAGCTCCTGCTACGCGCCCAGTCTCGCCTGGCGACGTGGGAATCGACGCTGACCGCCGGACGGCCCAGCGCGCTGATTGACGACGTGCGCGCGGCACTGGACGACGACTTGAACACCCCCGCCGCGCTCAGCCTCATTGACGACGCGGCACACGCTGGTTACAACGTCGCCCCGGCCGCCACTTTGCTCGGCGTTACGCTGTAGGCAAAGAGAGGGAGTCATGTCGGAGATTTCGGTCCAATTACCGGATGGGTCAACCCGCACGCTGCCCGAGGGGACGACCGGTGCCGGTCTCGCCGCCGACATCGGTCGGCGCCTCGCCAAGGACGCGCTCGCCGTACAGGTCAACGGCGAACTGACGGATCTCTCGACGTCCCTGGTCGACGGCGCGGACGTCGCCATCGTGACGCCCGCGAGCGACCTGGGTCGCGAGATTCTGCGACACTCGACTGCCCACGTGCTCGCCCAAGCTGTCACTCGTCTGTGGCCTGGCGCGCACTACGCCATCGGACCGGCGATCGAGAACGGTTTCTACTACGACTTCGAGTTACCCGGTGACGTCCACTTCACGGACGACGACCTGGTCGTTATCGAGGCGATGATGCGCACGATCATGGCCGAAGACCAGCCCTTCACCCGTTCGGAGTATTCGATCGAGGATGGTCTCGAGCTCTTCAAGAACCAGCCCTTCAAGGTCGAGATCATCCGTGGGGTGGCGACGGGCACCGCCGCCGAGGAGGACTTGGACGAGGTGGCGAGCCAGTCGGTGGTCTCGGCCTACGCCAACGCCGGCGGATTCGTCGACCTCTGTCGTGGCCCCCACGTCCCGTCCACGGGTCGACTCGGCCACTTCAAGTTGATGCGGGTCGCGGGCGCCTACTGGCGAGGCGATGAGAACCGGCCCCAGTTGCAGCGGATCTACGGCACGGCGTGGGAGTCTGACGCCGCCCTGGCCGCGCACCTCCACCAGCTCGAGGAGGCCGAGAAGCGCGATCACCGGCGCCTGGCTACGGACCTCGACCTGCTCAGCTTTCCCTCCGAACTTGGGGGTGGCCTCGCGGTCTGGCACCCACGTGGCGGAATCATCCGCAAGGAGATGGAGGACTACTCGAGGGCGCGGCACCTCGAGGGTGGCTACGAGTTCGTCGTGACACCCCACCTGACCAACAAGCGGCTCTATGAGACCTCGGGACACCTCAGTTTCTATAAGGACGGCATGTATCCGCCGATGGAACTCGACAACGGCACCTACTACATGAAGCCGATGAACTGCCCTATGCACTGCCTGATCTACAAGAGCCGGGCTCGCAGCTACCGCGAGTTGCCCCTGCGACTGTTCGAGTTGGGCACCGTGTATCGCTACGAACGCGCGGGAACGCTGCACGGTCTCATGCGGATCCGGGGCTTCACCCAGGACGACAGTCACATCTACTGCACCGAGGACCAGATCCAGGACGAGATCGCCTCGCTGCTCGAATTCGTCATGAGTGTGTTGCGAGCCTTCGGTTTCACCGAGTTCACGGCGAACCTCTCCACGAAGGACCCGAAGAAGTACGTCGGAACCGACGAGATCTGGGAGAAGAGCACCGACGCGCTGCGCCTCGCGCTCGAGAAGTTCGGGCTGCCGTTCCAGATTAAGAAGGGTGACGCCGCGTTCTACGGGCCCAAGATCGACATTGATGTACGAGACGCGATCGGACGCACCTGGCAGCTGAGCACGATTCAGTGCGACTTCAATCACCCAGAACGTTTCGACCTCGAGTACGTGGGGGCTGACAATCAACGGCACCGGCCGATCATGTTGCACCGCGCCCTGTTCGGCTCGATCGAGCGATTCTTCGGGGTACTGCTCGAGCACTACGCCGGCAATCTGCCGACGTGGCTCGCGCCGGAGCAAGTTCGCGTCCTCGGCGTGCGCGACGATCACGATGAATACGCGCGCGTCGTGGTGGACGAGTTGCGCGCCAAGGGCGTTCGGGCGGCGCTCGAAGAGGCGACCGAGCCCCTCGGGGCGCGCATCCGGCGCGCCAAATTGGAGAAGGTTCCCTACATTCTCGTCGTCGGCGACGAAGACGTGCGCGCGCGCACCGTCGGCGTCAACGCCCGAGGTTCCAATGACCCCGACCGGGCGGTCGCCCTGGACGACTTCGCGAGCGCGCTCGTCGCGCAGATCGCCGCCCACGGCGCGCCCGAGGACGAGTAAGTGCCACTCGAACGGTTCTCGGCGGCGTGGCGTGAGGGCTACGTCAGCGGCGATGACGTGGTGGCCAACGCCCGCGAGGACGTCGCGTGCGTCTTTTGCGTGCTGGCGAGCCAACCGGTCGATGAGTCGACCGGCGTCCTGTGGCGCGGGAGTCACACGTTCGTGGTGCTGAACGCCTTCCCCTACGGTTCGGGCCACGTGCTGGTGCTGCCGCTACGACACGTCGCGGGGCTCGTGGACCTGCGCGACGAGGAGTACCTGGAATTCAGCCTGACGATCCGGCGCACGGCTCGAGCCCTCGACGGTGCCTACGGCGCCGAGGGGATGAACGTCGGGATGAACCTCGGTGTTGCCGCCGGGGCCGGGATCCCCAAGCATCTCCACGCGCACGTCCTGCCGCGCTGGAACGGCGATACGAACTTTATGACCACGATCGGCGAGGTCCGGGTGCTCCCCGAATCCCTCGCGTCGACCTGGAATAAGGTTCGTCCGTACCTGGAAACCGAGGCGTGAGCGTCGCCGCCGATAGAATTGCGGAGACGATCCGGGGGATCAATGTTCGATGGCAATTTCCGTAAGTCGGTTGACGCCACCACGGCACCCGTGGGTCAATGGCTCGTCCGCCGAGGCGTCTCGGCCGACGTCCTCACGGGGTCGGGTCTCGCCTTCGCGGCACTGACCGCGTGGTCGATCGGCGTCGGGTACCACTACCTCGCGATCGTGCTGTTGGCACTGACCGGTTTTCACGACATGCTCGACGGTGCCGTGGCGAAGGCGTCGCACCGTGCGAGCCAGCGGGGGAGCTTCTTCGACTCGGTGATTGACCGTGTTTCCGATGCGCTCTTGATGGGTGGCGTCGCGTACTACTTGACCGCGCACGACCACGGACAGCTTGTCCTGCTGCCGTTCGCAATCATGACCACGACGTTCCTGATCTCGTACCAACGCTCGAAGGCTGAGAGCCTGGGACTGTCGGCCAAGGGTGGGCTCATGGAGCGCGCCGAGCGGATGATCCTGTTGGGCGTGGCCTTGCTCGCGACCCAGATCTTCGTGCCCGTCCTGTGGCTGATGCTGGTCTTGACCGCCATGACGGCCGGCGGTCGGTTCCTGCGCGTGTGGCGGGTCGCCGCGCGGCCCGAGCCCTTGCACCGCCCCGTCACCCGTCCGCACCGCAACGTCGGTCGAACGAGACGGGCGTTGACTCGCGCGTCGCGTCATTGACCGTGGCCGGGAAGGTGCGCGTCGCGGTCTTCCGATCGCTTGGGGCGCTCATCGAGTTGGTGCCCGAGTCGGTCTCGGTGGCGGCCGCGCGACGTATCGCTCGTTCCTTGGGTATTGCCGACGCCCGACGGAACCTTGCGGTTAACCTCGCCCACGCCCTTGACACGACGAACGAACAGGACGGACCGCTCATCGATCGTTTCGTTGACCGTGCGCTGGCGAGTTACGGACAGTACTGGGCTGAGGGCGCGAAGTTACCGGCGCTCTCGGCGGTGACGATCTCGGACCGGTTCCAGATAGCCGAAGGGCGTGGTCACCTCGACGCGGCGCGCGAGGCCGGCAATGGCGTCGTTGTGGCGCTACCCCACGTCGGGAGCTGGGAGTGGGGTGGTGCGTTCCTCGCCCAGATCGGTATGCCGATGACTGCGGTCGCCGAAGCCCTCGAGCCGCCCGCGCTCTTTGAGTGGTTCAAGGCCAAGCGCGAGAGCATCGGGATCACTATCGAGCCGCTTGACGCGCACGCGGGCACGGTCCTGCTGGACACCTTGCGCCGAGGTGGCGTCGTCGGGTTGCTCTGTGATCGTGACCTCGTCGGCAACGGTATCCCAGTCGACTTCTTTGGCGAGCGGGTGACGCTCCCGGCGGGCCCAGCGACGTTGGCGCTACGTACGGGTGCGACCCTCGTCGCGGCCGCCTGCTACGCCGGACCGGGCCGTGATCACCACGCGGTCGTCACGCCCCCGATCGCGGCCGAGCGTCTCGGTCGCCTGCGTGACGACGTGGCGCGGGTGACCCAGTCGATCGCGAACGAACTAGAGGGACTGATCCGCCGCGCCCCCGAGCAGTGGCACGTGCTGCAGCCACGATTCGACCCACAGTGACTCGTCGAACCGTCGTACTCGTCTGTCCCTACGCGCTGAGTGTCTTCGGCGGGGTCCAGGAACAGGCGTTGGCGATGAGTCGTGAACTCGTTCGTCGCGGATACGATGTGGACCTGATCGCGCCGGACGGCAGTGATCGACGACCTTACGACACCCCCGCGAGGATCCATCGATTCGGCCGACTGCTGTCGATCCCGGCTAATGGCTCGCGCGCCCCCCTGACGATCTCGCCGTTGGCGTCACGCCAGGTGAGGACGCTGATCGAGCGCCGCCGGCCCTACGTCGTGCATTTCCACGAGCCCTTCGCACCGTTGCTCGGTTGGTCGGCGTTACGTGCGCACGTGGCCCCGTCGGTGGGGACCATGCATCGCAGCGGGGACGGTCCCGCGACCCGACTCACCGGTCCGTTGCTGCGCTCACTCGCGCGTTATCTGGACGTGAGCGTCGCGGTCAGTCCCGCGGCCGCCGTGACGATGGGCCGGGCGGCCGGCCTCGCGCCCGACGTGCTGTTCAACGGCTTCGAGGTGGAACGTTTCATCGAGTTCCCGCGCACGGTGCCCGACGAGGTGACGGTCCTCGTGGTCGGTCGATTGGAAGAGCGCAAAGGTATCGCGGTTGCCATCGAGGCGCTGCGCCACCACAATGCGAACGCGACGCGACCCTGGCGACTGGTCATCCTCGGCGACGGTCCCGAACGCGCACGGCTGGAGTCGTTGGCCGCCGGTACGAACTGCGCGTTCCTCGGGGCGCCGAGCGACGAGGAGAAGCGACGCTGGCTGCGTCGGTCGTCCGTCGTCGTCGCACCCTCGTTGCGGGGCGAGAGCTTCGGTCTCGTCCTCCTCGAAGCCATGGCGAGCGAGGTGCCGCTGGTCGCGAGCGACATTGTGGGCTACCGAGAGGCCGCCGGCGGTCACGCAGTGCTCGTCGCTCCCGGTGACGCGCGCGCACTCGAAGCGGGCATCACCCGAGCCCTTGAGCGCGACGTCCAATCCCTGGCTGGTGCTTCAACCCACGCGGCCGCGTGGTCGATGCGACGATTGATGGACAGTTACGAGCAGCGCTACGAGCAGGCTCGTCGACGCTTCGAGGGCGCACGGTAGCCTGGGATGATGGCCACCAAGCAGAAGTCTCGCAACCGGCGTCCGTCGACGCGTGAGCGCGGGCCGCGCTACGTGGAGCCCGTGCTCGACCCCACCTGGCAGAGTCCCTACGTCCCGTCGGCCGAGGAGCGTGAGGCGAACAGCGCCGCAGTTCGTCGCTACGCCTGGCATCGACGGATCCCCGCAACTATTGGTGTCGCCGTCGTCGTGGTGGCGCTGCTCGTCGGGGTCGTGATCTCGCCCTGGCTGGCGGTTCTCGGTGTCGTGATCGGTGCGCTCTACGGCTGGGACCTCTACCGGTCGTTCGATCGCCTGGAGCGGCTCGGCACCGGCGCGGGCGACAGCGTCGGGCAGTTGATGGGTGAGGGCGGCACGACTCACGACCGTCAGCGTCTCGCGACCGTTGTCGACCGGCTCTGTGCCACCTTCGGAGTCGATGGCGTCACGGCGGTGATCATCGACGACGAGGGCTACAACGCGACCCTCATGCGCCGCGGGAGTGGTTTGGTCCTCTACGTCACGAGCGCGTTGCTGGGCGATTTCGAGCTGATCGAACTCGAGGGCGTGGTCGCGCACTGCCTCGCGCGTCAGCGCCTCGGTCTGGTCGAACGTCAGTGCATCGCGGCCTCGGTGTCGCTCGATGACACCGCCCGGCGCGAACTCGCTGGCGTTGGGCAGTGCTACCGGGCCGATGAGGTGGCCGCGGCGGCGATCCGTTACCCGCTCGGCCTGGCGAACGCGCTGCACCGTTGCGCTGATCAGGAGGTGCACGAGGGTTCGTACTTTGCCTCGCCGGCCTTCGCGGCCACGCGCTGGTCGTGGTTCAACCCCTTTGCCGATCGATCGACATCGGATCTCGGTGACCTTGATGACCCGAAGCTGCGGTCCCTCGCCCTCGAAGAGTGGTGAGTGCGCCCGGTAGTCTGGGTGCATGACTCTTTCATCTGACAGTTCGGTCGTCGGTTCAGCTCGCGTCAAGCGGGGCTTGGCGGACATGCTGCGTGGCGGCGTGATCATGGACGTGGTCAACCCCGAGCAGGCCAAGGTGGCCGAGGACGCGGGTGCGGTCGCGGTCATGGCCCTGGAGCGTGTGCCCTCGGACATCCGTCGTGACGGTGGCGTGGCACGGATGAGTGACCCGCAGATGATCCAAGAGATCCAGGCGACGGTCACGATCCCCGTGATGGCCAAGGCCCGGATCGGCCACTTCGCCGAAGCGCAGATCCTCCAGGCGCTCGACGTTGACTACATCGACGAATCTGAGGTCCTCACCCCGGCCGACGAAGAGAACCACATCGACAAGTGGGGCTTCACGGTACCCTTCGTCTGCGGGGCGACCAACCTCGGTGAGGCGCTACGCCGTATTGGCGAGGGCGCGTGCCTGATCCGTTCCAAGGGTGAGGCTGGAACGGGCAACGTAGTCGAAGCGGTGCGCCACTTGCGCACCATCAACGCCCAGATGCGCCGGTTGGTCTCGGCCGATGAGGCCGAGCTCTACCGACTCGCCAAGGACCTGCAGGCGCCGCTGCCGCTCGTGCTGGAAGTCGCCCAAACGGGGTCGCTCCCGGTGCCGATGTTCTGTGCCGGCGGTATCTCCACGCCAGCGGATGCGTCGCTCGTCATGCAACTGGGCGCCCAGGCGGTGTTCGTGGGCTCAGGAATCTTCAAGAGTGAGGACCCCGAGCGGATGGCGCGCGCGATCGTCGAGGCGACTACCCACTACCAGGACGCGGCCGTTGTCGCCAAGGTTTCAACCGGGCTCGGTGCCGCCATGCGCGGCGCCGAAGTGGCCTCGCTCGAACAGCGCTTGGCCGAACGCGGGTGGTAGCGGCGCCCGTCGGCGTCCTGGCGCTGCAGGGAGACGTGCGCGAGCACGTCGCGGTGTTGAGTGGTCTGGGCGTCGAGGTGGTAGCGGTACGTACCGAGCAGCAGTTGGCCGCGGTGGCGGGTCTCGTCATCCCGGGCGGTGAGTCGACCACGATCGCCCGATTGCTCGAGACCTCGGGTATGCGGACACTGCTCAGCGAGCGACTTCGTGACGGACTACCCGTGCTCGGCACGTGTGCCGGGCTGATCCTCTTGAGTCGCTCCATCGTTGATGGCCGCGATGACCAGTGGAGCTTCGCCACGATCGATGTCGACGTTCGTCGCAACGGGTTCGGCCGCCAGATCGCCAGTTTCGAGACGACCGTCGACGTCGATGGTGTGGGGGAGGTGCCCGGGGTATTCATCCGGGCGCCCAAGATCGAGTCGTGGTCGGAGTCGGTCACGGTGCTCGCCACCCACGACCACGGCACGGGACCGACACCGGTCCTCGTTCGTCAGGGTGCGGCGTGGGGCTGTTCATTCCACCCCGAACTGACCGACAGCAGTGCCATCCACGAGCTCTTCCTCGCCACGATCTGACTCCACGTCGAGCGAGCGCCTTTGGAGCGTTGACTCGGACTTCACTGGTTCTCCGGTAGCATTGCAACGCCCAACGGGGCAGGAGGAACTATGTCCGGCCATTCGAAGTGGGCGACGACCAAACACCGCAAGGGCGCGAAGGACAGCGCCCGCGCCAAAGTCTTCGCCAAGTTGATTCGTCAGGTGGAGGTCGCGGCGCGCGAGGGCGGCGGCGACGTGTCTGCCAACGCGAGCCTGCGCACCATGTACCAGAAGGCGCGTGAGGCGTCGGTGCCCATCGACACGATCGAGCGCGCGATCAAACGAGGTACTGGTGAGTTGGAAGGTGCCCGCTACGAGGCAGTTACCTACGAGGGGTACGCGCCCGGCGGCATCGCGGTCATCGTCGAGACGTTGACTGACAACCGTAACCGCACGAGCGCCGAGATCAAGCACCTCTTCTCCAAGAACGGCGGATCGATCGCCGAGCCCGGCGCGGTGTCCTGGCAGTTTGACCGCAAGGGCATCATTGAGGTGAAGGGCCCCGTCGACGAGGACCAGATGCTCGAGTGGGTGCTCGAGGCGGGTGGTGAGCTTCACAACCACCTCAGACACGGCGACGGTGATCACCGAGCCCCACGAGGTTGGCAAGGTCCGCGACGCGCTGGAGGGCTTCGGGGTGACAGTCACGAGTGCCGACCTCACGCTGGTGCCCCAGACGATGATCGAGGTCGCCGAGGAGTCCGAGGCGAAGAAAATCCTTCGGCTCGTGGATGCCATCGACGACCACGACGATGTCCAGAACGTGTACGCAAACTTCGACATCCCCGACGAGATCTTGGCCACGTTCGACGAATAGCCACGCGAATGGTTCCACGTTTACCCGGGTGGTGCCGTTAGAACGGGCGTTCCGCACTTCTCGGGTGCGATATGCGCCCCCACTTCGCTGTTCAACTTCCGGCGGTCCGTTTCGCTTGACGTAGCAGGATCTCACCGGCCTTCGCTGACGTCTTCTCCATCTCGCCAAGA
>JAJYSP010000011.1 GCA_021793515.1 Actinomycetes bacterium
TTCTCGGTGATGACCTTCGCGCGTACCGCCGCGTTGAACGCGGCGTTGATCGAAGAGAAGTACCGGTCGACCGAGGCTCGTTGCTTGAGCCTCGCGGGGTGGTGACTCACACATGGCTTCTTGTTGAAGGTGGGCCTATCGACCCGCAGGTCGAAGTCAGAAATCTCCTGCGGCGGGCTCAGTTGCGACGCCAGTGCGGCGCACGCCTGGCACCGCAGGACGCGACTGCACACGTCACTGGCGTCATTCACCGTCACCTGATCCATCGGGATGTCGCCGATGAGTTCGAAGGCTCCGTGGAGGCGGAACGTTCTCTCGTACTGATCTTCGTTCGGTTTTTTCATGGTCTCGCAGTGGAGGAAGAAGTCACCGCGGACACCATTGGCGGGATCACCGATCCAGTCGCGCAACGTCGACGCCGTGCTCGTGGGGGTAGGTACGTCGGGCGCGGCCGTGGGAGTCGCCGGCGCAAAGAACGTTCCCGGTGGTGTTGGCTCAACTCCTGCATTCCAGCAGAGCAGGACGTGGGCTTTGAAAAGTGCGAGGTTGGACGTACCGCCGGGCCCCTTGCCCGTTAGTTCCTTGGCGCCCGGCTGGGGCCGCCACCCGTACAGAACGGATCCGTCTCGGTACGTGCACTTCTTCCGGGCGGGCAGGGCTTTACGACCCATGTGAGGCACCCCCACCACTACGCGACAGGTTCTCCACCATTGCGGTAAGACGGTCGATGGTCTGCGCCTGGATCTCCACGGTGCGCGCCAGGCTCTCGAGCGAGCGCTCCAACGCATCGGTCGACCTGACCTCTGGCGCAACGAGGAGGCCGGCCAGCTTCTTGCGGGCGAGTCCCGAGGCGACAACGTCCTCCCAGGAGATGAGCCAGCGTCCGTCGGCTCGTCCATCCTCGCGTTTGGCGTTGGGGAACCGGCCGGCGTCGAGGTAGCGCCGGGCCGTCACCTTAGAGGTTCCAGTCCGTTTCGCCACTTCGACCAGCGTCAGGTAGTCGCTCACGTTGGTCATGATGCCGCTTTGGTCCCGCTGTGCACTCGCTCTCTCCCGTTCTTAGACGGACCACGTGGTCCGTTTTCGCCCCAATCTGGGCCGTCTCTAACGGCCAGCACCACGATTCAGGGCTGAGTCCGGGCACTTTGGAGCATTTTTCCTATTAATTCGTGAAACTTCTCCATGGTAAGGAAACGCTCACGGGGCAAAAGTCCTGATAAATAGCCATCTGTATCAGGGTGATACAGCTTTGGTCCGTTTATCCGGTCCGTTTTCGTTGGATCCAGCTCGCCCGCGCCCTCACCTGGGCCCGCCAACTCTCCGCTCACTTGGCCTCGAGGACCTTGTGCGAAGAGTTGACAGGCACCCGTGGAGGACGACCGGACTGCTTGCTGACTCAGCGGAGATAACGGTGTGGAGTTCTTCGAATCGCGCAATCAGCCGCGGATATACCGTCCAGTGGACGAGGTGTCGTTGCACCGCTGGGTAGAGAACGGTTTCAAGGTCGACTGAATTGTGTAGGTCCGGTGCACAACGATGGCTCGGTCACCAGGGCCGACATTGCCGGCACTGCGAAGGTGATGTACGGGCCTACCACCGTAACGTTGCCCATCATCTTCGAGGTGTCGAGCGATTCGCGTGGCGTCGGTCCGGTGGTCGTTCCGGCCCTCGGCACGGCGATGGTCACCGAGATGCTCTTGGCGGCGGACAGCCCCAGTTCCCTGCGTGGGGTCTCGACTGGGTCCAGCGACCTAGACGCCTACCTGCGCGGGATGTTGTCTGGGTCCGTTCATCATCGTGGGGGCCCGCCCGTCCATCGGTAAGACAGCCTTCGGGCTTAGCCTCGCCGTGGCAGCCGGGCGGGCGGGCAACGGTTATTTGGTGTGCTGCGTAGTTCGGTGAGTATTTCGCGCCTGCCTCTCAGGGCGGTGTGAGCGCGTCACCCGGGCGCCGGAAGATGCGCCCGAAGATGATGAACTTCGCCACCCAGAGAATGGCGAAGAAGAAGAGGTTTGCCCCCGACACTACGACTGTGTTGAACGGGTGGCTCCAGTGATGGGACACGACCAAAGTGCGCGTGAGGATCGCGCCGAACTGGGAGAGACCGATGCTCGTCAACGCCGTTATCCAGAAGGGCAGGACCTCACGGCGCCAGTGGCTGCGGCCGCGTTGCTGCCAGGTCCATGTGCGATGCAGGTAGTAGGCAGGTAGTGCCGCGACCACGTTGCCGATCAGTGTGGCTCCCGTCACCGAGCCCACGGCTCCGGTTCCGTAGAGCGCCGCAATCAACGTCAGCGAGAAGACGGTCGTCATCCCCGAGACCAGCACATAGCGCACATACTTACGCCCTGACGATGACTGAGTCCATGCGGTTAGCTTGGCTACGCGGCTGACTTCGTCGGTGGGTCCGCTCATCGCTGCCTCGGTTGAGTGGTCACTTCTTCGACAGTACCGTTGAGGTCCCCGCTACGGCCCAGACCGTGGGGTGGTACGACGGGGGCCCGGCGCCCGGACAACTGGGTTCGGCGGTCGTGCTCGGTCACGTCGACTCGACGACGGGCCCAGGCGAGTTCTTCGACCTCAAGCTGCTGAAGGCTGGTGACCTCATCCACGTGACGTCCGCCAGTGGCGTCATGGCGACGTTCGTCATTGACCCGGTGGTCGAGTACGCCAAGCGTGCGTTCCCCGATCGGTATGTGTACGGATCGAACAGCACCGTCGCCCCGCGACTCGTGACCTGCGGCGGGACCTTCGACCGCTCGACCGGGCACTACACGGCGAACATCGTCGTGCTCAGCACGCTCGCCGCCTCGCCGCAGCCACCAGCGCCGCGGTAGGCCAAACCCAGCCCGGCGCCGGAAATCTGTGGTTCCTAAGTGCGGATGATTGACGCACTTTTTGTGATTCTCACGTATATAGACCTTCCTGGTCGAGCGCAGCGAGTACCAGCCACCCGGACTCCACGACCTGGGTGGTCGCCGGTGGCAGTCACGCGACCGAAGAACGGTCCCCGTCGCCACCGCCGTGCCAGTGCATCGCTGGTCCCGCTTCGATACGGACCCCCTGCGGCGCCAGCCGCGGGCTGCGCGTAGCGCGGCCCACCCACCTACACCAGGATGCTTACGCCGACCTCGCGCGAAAGCTGAAGCAGCTCAGGAGTCGATTGGACAGCGAGGCCGCCGAGCTCGCGGCCCCGACGCACACAATCTGGCCCAGGGGGAGTGTGACCGACCGGTCCTCGCTGATCATGACGGGGAGAGTCCCGTCCTCCAGGACGGAGGTCAGCAGCGCCTCGACGTCGCCTCGCAGCCGGTGTGCCTCGTCGATGAACAGCACCCCGAAACCGTCGTGCGCGAAGTCGCACAGGAGCGCGGCGAGGTCTCCCGTTCGGCCCAAGGCTGGCCCACTCGTGGCGACGAACGTGGCCCCCAGCTCGTCAGCGACGATTCGAGCGAGCATCGCCGCGTCCTCGCCGGACGTACCTGTGAGCAGCACGTGCGGTGGTGTCGTCTCGTGTCCACGTGCGCTGGTCATGACGGTGCCCAGACGCTCGAGGAGTTCAGCTCGCCCACTCGTCTCCACCACCGGTGGCCGAGCCGGTGTCTCGTTCGGGGCCTCGTCGCGTGTATCGTCCCCTGCTGCAACTGGGGTGCCGCGCCGACGGCGCCACCACTGCGTCGCTCGGGAGGATGTGCTCGACTGCTGCGCGACGCGTCGAGCCTCGCTCCGCTGCGCCGCTATCTCAAGTTCGCCTCGCGCCCGCGCGGCCGTCACAACTTCTGGATGCTCGCGCAGCCACCTTTCACCGTCAGCGATCTGGCGTTCAAAAGCCGTGGGTGGCGGACGTCGGGTGGTGCCCGCGGCCCTCCTCGTGCGCCGCCGCCCACCGGCGTAGACGCCCACGGGACCGACACGCGCCCCGACTCGACCCCGCGACGAGACGCTGAAGGGTCCGAGGCGCAGGCGGATACTCATAGCGGGAATTGTAGGGAGCATTCAGACGCCGCGTTCATCATCGACCTTGCGGTGCAGCATCAGGAGCCCAACTGCTTCCAACGCACGTTCAGCGCGTTCATGTCAGCGATCGCTCGGCTGGTCGCCGCGTCGGGCACGGGATTCTGCATGTTCGTGTGAAAGGCGAAGTCCCCTCGGGTCTGGGTAGCGTGGTCCTTCGCCCAGCGAGGAACGTTGATGGTCCGACCCCGACGTCGCGATTCGGATCGCTCTCAGACACGGTGCTCACAGCGACAGAAAGTTCTACGAAGATTTGTCCCAGAGGCCGGGTAGGTTGCCCGTGCCAACAAAAGTTGGCGGCCGCCTCGTTCGATGTTGCGACAGCACTGCGACATCCGGCGTTGGCAAACAGTGCAGAACGGGAGCGAACAGTGGCAATGAGTGCAGCAGTCCTTACGACCCCAAAGCCCAACTCCCGCAAGGAGGACTGGATTCGAGCGACCGACCAGGAGCGAACTGGCGTCCTCAGCGTGGCCATGTCGATCTTCAACGGCGAGGCCGACCAGGCCGCCGCCCAGCTGCAGAGTCAGATCGCCGAACTGCAGGCGAGCAAGCCAGCGAGCGCATGACCGTGACGACGGCCCGCGACACCATGGTCCCCGACCCACGTCGAACTCGCGAGCCTTCGACGCTGCGCGTTGAACCCTCGCCCGCCCGCACGGTCTTCCATAACTCTTCCATAACTCGTTCGGTGTCGGGGGGTGTCGGGGCGTGTCATCAGGTCCTTTGCATTCCGACGCCAAACCTCCTCCAGGCCGTCGTAGAGCACCCGCGACGGACCGTGTCAACACTGGGCGCACACGCCAGAACCCAACGCGCGACTGGAGATTCGACAACGTCGTTGCACTGCTCCACCTCTGGATCCGTGCACGGCGAGAGTCCCGCTGGGCAACCCTTTCAAGGTGGCGGCACGGGTTCGAATCCCGTTGGGGGTGCTCGGCGCTGTTCCTGGTCAAAAACCGTTTACAACCCAGGCCTTTCCTGGTGATTCACCCACTATCCGCCACATTGACCGGGGAATCAAACACGACTGGCGTCCTGTCCCAGCCAACAGCTCCGGTAACGGTATCCGAGCGGCCGACGCTCGACCTACGGTGTCAGTCCAAGCGACCCTTGACCAACCAGAAGTCGTCGAGCCTCAATATGGATCGCTCCAACGCACCGCGCGAACCATGAGAACACCGAAGCCGACCCCAATCAGGAGTTGGGCGAGGAAGAGCACGTGGAGCAGGTTCACGAAGTCGACCACGGCCAATACGAACCCGGTCATTTCCGCAGCGATCCAGAACGCGTTGGACTGCAAAGGAACCCGAGCGAAGAGCCATGGCGAGGCCCCCGTGAGGAAAAGTGCGGTAACCACGTTGATCGCAATATGAGCCAACCGGAGCGACGGACTGACACGGTAACCGTAGGTGCTCGCGAGGATCAAGAGAACGAGCGTGCCGTACACGCCGAGGACGAACCGCAGTCGCCGAGTGGTTCGGTCCGACGCGTCCATCGAACGCGCCGACGCGAGTGCCGACCCACCACCGAGTCCGAGAGCCAGGGTATAGGGGACGATGGTTCGCAGGTGTACGCCGTAGTTACTCAGTCCCACCTCGTTCCACCTCGCGACGAACTCGGGATGAAGGGAGACGGCGAGTGACAGCAGAATGAGGAGACCCCACTGACCCACTGTCACGTAGAGACTGGCGCGCGATTGCGTCCAACGGCGATGGTGCGACGTCAGAGGTGGAATGGTTGCACCATCGAAGGAGCCGATCGCGCCGCACCGAGTAACCCGACATGTAACAACGTCTCGGTCGTTCGAAGCAACGAATAGTGGGTGAAGGTCAATCCGACACGGAGTCCACGGGGAACCGTCGGTGCGACGACGAACGTGGCCACTTGATTCGAGGCCGCGAGGTCATTCTCGTCGAAGGTGATGAACAACGCGAGCGTATGCGCGCGATACGGTTCACTCGCGACGATGTCGTTGACAACCCGGTGAAGCCACGCGTCACCGACTCCGATCGGGCAACTGTGCATGTCATCGCAGACGTTGGGCGTGATGAAGGTGAAGCGAGCACCGAGAGCCAGGGGGAATGTCAGCGGTAGGTCCTGGCGAGCGCAGGCTGAACGCAACGGGACGTAATACACGGCCGGGTTATGTCGTGCCGCGTAACTACCGCTCGTGACGCGGTCGCACGCGCTCGGCATCGACTCCTCCAATGAGCGCCAACCGCCCCCGAGCTGGGAGAAGATGTTGGGGGCACTGAGCGGATGCGATGCCGGCTCGCCGTCGTCACGGACGCCCAAGGTCGAACCTGCGGTCAACGCGACGTAGTTGGGCAGGCTCGGGTGCGTCACGGCGAAACTTCGCGTCGCCAAACCGCAGACCGATGCGAGGTGGTTGAGAAAGGGCGCGTCGGGTGAGCCGATGACCGAGTAGCCCTGATTCTCGAGCACGATCCACACCACGTGCGTGTAGTGCGCGGTACTCGCTACCCCGCACGGGTTCGCCACGGTGACCGGGGTGGCGGCCTCAACCGACTGAGGTGCTTCCAGCGCGACGACCATCGAGGTCGTCGCTAACAGCGCCACCAGCCACACCCACCGCCTCATCGTCACATCATGACCCACGACGGGCGAGTTCGACCGTGCACGGACCTAACCAATGGCCGACGGCGACGCGAACCCGTCCGTGCGATCACGGTCAATCGGCGTCGCTCCACGGTCTTGACCTCACCGACGCGGCACCCCACCCCGTTTCGCCGCCTCGATAACGAACTTGGTCGCCGCATCCACGCCGTTGAGGAAGAGCTTGTCGTGTTGCTCGGGCGTCAGGTCGAAGTCCATGGCGCTCAACCCGATGTTGTCGACGAAGATCGTCCGTCCCACGGTGGACTGATGTGAGGCGACAGTCTCCCACTCGTTCATCATGGTCTTGAGGCAACGGACAGCCACCGCGATCGCCGACTCGCGGAACGTGGTGGTCGAGTAGTCGGTTTGAAACTGCGAGAGCTTGATGCCGATCGTCGGCCACCGCGGCGCCCGTCCATCGCTGCGGTCAAAGGTGTGGATCGGAAACTTCGCCAATAGCCCTCCGTCGACCCACGTGTGCTCGCCCTCCGGGAATCGAACGAGCGTGGAAGAACCACCGGGCCCCTCCACCTCGACGGTGGTTTCGAGGGCTTCGAAGTGCACTGGCTCGAAGTAGAAGGGCACGGACATCGAAGCGCGGACCGCGCGCACAGGGTCCTGTTCGTCGGGGTCGACGCCGTAAGTCACGTAGTCGAACGGTAGGCACGCCAGACGCGCACGGGTGAGGTCGGACGTGTAGACCACGAGTCGATACTGGCGGCTCGATGACTCGCTCAGTTCGGGGTCGTCGGCCGGCGTGAGCGCGAGGTCACCGAAGGTCTTGATGCCGAGTTCCCCGTGCAAGACCGGGTTCAACCACTCGTCGAGGTAGTCACCGGAGTAGAGACCCTCGCGGCTCGTCAAGAGCGCCGCGTCGGTCACGACCTTGGCGAAGTGCCCCGCGGCGTGGCCCATCATCTCGTGCAACTTCCCCTCGGGCATGAAGCGTCGGAAATCGAGAGATTGCAAGGTTGCGCGAAGCGCCAACATGTCGGCACCGGACTGAACGATGCCCGCGACGATGCTGGCTGTGACCGCGCCCGCACTCGTCCCTGCAATTCGATGGAACCGGTATCCGGCTTCATCGAGCGCGAGCACGGCTCCGACCAGCCCGACCCCCTTCACCCCGCCACCTTCGAGCGCGAGGTCGGCGCGCAACTGGCGCTCGCCCCCGTTGTTCGGATTCGGCCAACCGTCGAGTTGTCGCAACGTCTGCGCAGCCGCGAGGAATTCGTTCTGCAGCGGTTCGCTGCGGCGATAGCCACGGGGCGTGTTGGCGAGGAAGATCGATTCGGTCACCGCATGCTCCTTGCACGTCCTTTCCAGAGCGAGGCCATCGCGGCCCCGCCGTGATCCCACGAGAGACAGTGTCTCCATGATGCTCGGTCCGCGCCGCATCGCGACACTGCTTGCTACCCGTCGCCTCGCGAAGTCCACCACCACGCCCGACTCAGGGGCGATACGTCCGCTCTCGCACGTTGTTCCTGAGAACGTTCTTGGCCGAGTGCGGCGACGAGGGGACGGGACTTCTGTCGCGCCCCATCTCGTCGGATGCCCGATAGTCGTGGAAAATCCAGTCACTCACCTGCCAACACGCACCTGCGGACACCTGTCTTCGGATGAGGTTCGCCACGCCGTGCGCCGTGCGCCGAACCGGTCTGGGATCCGGCGCCGTCCGCTTCGGCGAACGCTGAGATTCCCCATAGTTTCACCCGCTTTGACGAGGGTCGATGGTCGGTCGCTTCGCTATGGTCCCATTCGTTGTTGCTGCTCCGTTGTTCATGCGTTGTTTGTTTACCTTCGGGCGGGACTGAACTGAAATGTGTAACAAGGTCGTTCACATCGCGCGACGAAATGCCTCGGCGACACTTCGTCGCGCCGCACTCGTCGCCGTGGCGGGACTGTTCCCACTTGCCGCGGTCCTCTCCACGGCATCAGCGTCCTCGGCGGCCACGGGTTCGGTCGCGTTCAACGGCGCGACTGGCAGCAACGGCAGCTACGCCGCCACCGTCACGTTCAGCGCGACGTCGAGCGATAACACCTACACCGCCGTCGCTTATGACACCGCCAGCTCGACGGCGACTTTCACGTACACTGCCACCGCCGGATCGGCGGGGTGCGTAGTTGTGTCCCCGAACGCCGGGGTCGTCACGTTCACCAGTCCAGGTACGTGCGTTATCACGGCAACCACCACGAGTACTGACAAGGACCAGGGACAGGGCAGTGGCGACGGTAACGCCACTGGGGCCACGGGCACCTTGACCTTAACGGTCCTCCCTACGCCCCAGACGATCTCCTTCACGAACTCGCCGCCCTCGTCGCCCCTCGTGGGCTCGACGTACACGGTGAGCGCCACTGCCACTTCCGGTCTGGCGGTGCTGGTAAGTGTGGACGCCTCGTCGACTTCGGGCTGCACGATCGACACGAGCACCGGGAGCCAGACACCATTGATCACCACGGGCGTCGTGACCCTGTCGCCACCCGTCGGCACCTGCGTCATCGACGCGAACCAGTCGGGGAACGCGGCCTACGCGTCAGCCCCGCAGGTGCAGCAAGTCGTCACGGACGCGCTCGCTCCCCAGACGATCACGTTCACGAACTCGCCGCCCTCGTCGCCCCTCGTGGGTTCGGCGTACACGGTGAACGCCACTGCTACTTCCGGTCTGACGGTGCTACTCAGCCGTGACGCCTCGTCGACATCGGGCTGCACGATCGACGCGAGCACGGGCGTCGTGACCCTGTCACCACCCGTCGGCACCTGCGTCATCGACGCGAACCAGTCGGGGAACGCGGCCTACGCGTCAGCCCCACCGGTGCAGCAAGCAGTCACGGATGCGCTCGACGCTCAGACGATCAACGTGGCGGGACCCAACCCGACGAGCGTTGAGTACGGCGCGACGTCCACCTATCAGATCCAGGCGACCGACTCGAGCGGCGCGACCATCGATTACGCGACCTCGAGCTCGACGTGTGCGGTGAATACCACCGGACTGATCAGTGGTCTCGGGGTTGGTACCTGTGTGGTGACACTCAGCGCGCCTGGTACGTCGAGCGTCAGCGCGGCCTCACCGGTGACGTTCACGCTCAGCGTCCAGGCCCCACCGCCGGTCGTGGTGACGCCGGTCGTGACGCCACCGGTCGTGACGCAGCCCCCGCCGGTCGTGACGCCACCGGTCGTGACACCGCCGGTCGTGACGCCACCGGTCGTGACACCACCACCACCGGTCGTCATCCGCGTGTCACCCTCCAAGCCCGTACGTAAACCGAAGCCTCATATCCCCCGTCCGAAGAGCGTGGCCATCAAGCCGTTCGCCGAGGCCTCCCACACGCTGACCAAGCCACTACTGGCCCAGGTGTGGCGTCTGGCACTCTCGATCAAGCGACAGCACTACACCACGGTGACCCTCACGGGCTACACGGACAACGTCTTCACTCCCGCCATGGACGCCCTAGTCATCCGTGAACGGTCCCTCGCGGTGAGTCGCCAACTTCAGTTCGACCTGGGGCGCCTGAAGGTGCGCCGGGTAACCATCACGATCGCGCCGGGAGTCACCATTCAATTGGTGACCCTCAACACCACCCCGTCGAGCCGTGCGCTCAACCGGCGCGTGGTGGCGACGCTGACTGCGTAGGGTCCGGGTGGAGCGGCCACGAATCGATGCACCGCGCGCCTCGCGGCCGCGACGACGGGCACGGTGGCTGGTGACGCTCACGCTCGCGCCAGCGCTCGCCGCATTGGTCGGGACGACGTCGGCGGCGGCGTCGACGAGTCCCATGAGTGCGGGGACCATCCTCGTCACGAATCTCAACGCCAACGCGGTCAGCGCCATCAATCCCACGACCCACGCGGTGAGCGTGATCAAGAGTTCGTCACACCCCTTCAACGGGCCACTCGGCATCGCAATCACCCCGAACGGGTCCTTCGCTTACGTCACCAACTCGCTGGGTGACACGGTGAGCCCGATCAACCTCGCAACGTCGCCCGCGACTGTCGACGCCCCCATCCGCGTCGGTAGCGGACCAGCCGCGATCGCCATCGCGCCGAACGGTCGATTCGCCTACGTCACCAACTTCAACTCGGACACCGTCACGCCCATCGACCTCGCGACGACGCCCGCCACGGCGGGGCGACCCATCGCGGTGGGCGCCGGACCGTGGAGTATCGCGGTGAGCCCTGACGGCAACTACGTCTGCGTGTCCAACTCGGAAGCGAACTCGGTCAGTCTCATCGCGACCGCCACGGGGGCCGTCTCGACCATTCAAGTCGGCGGCCGGCCCCAGGCCATCGCGATCAGTCCCGATTCCTATACGGCGTACGTGGCCAATGGGAACCAGGTGACCCCCATCAACCTACGAACCCACCCCGCCACCGCCGAAGCGCCGATCGCGATGAGCACTCAGCCCCTCGGCATCGCGGTCACCCCCAACGGTGAGACCGCCTACAGCGCCAACGCCGACAACACGATCACCCCCATCGTGCTGCGCACGAACCCGCCGACCCTCGGCCGCTCTGTGACCACGGGTTCGCTCAGCCAGCCCGACGGCATCGCCATCAACACCCAAGGTACGACGGCCTACACGGCTAACACCGGGACCACGGTCACGCCCATCGACCTCACGACGTCACCGGTGCGTGTCGAAGCGCCGATCTACGTCGGCGCCGCGTCCTTTGGCATTGCGGTCCTGTCCGACCAGGCGCCCACGGCGCGCTTGCAGATCACACCGGCCCCGGTGGGTGCGAAGACCGTCTTCAACGCCTCGGCCTCCACATCACCTGACGGGAGGATCAGTCGGTACACGTGGAACTTCGGTGACGGCACCTCGGCCGTCACCCGCACGCCGATCATCAGCCACGTCTACCGACACGCTGGCTCCTACCAGGCAACGGTGATTGTGACCAGCGCGGGCGGCACCTCCCTCGCGACGACTTATACCGGTCAGACGGTCAGTAACAACGGGAACGGTCGGGCTCGCGCGGTGAAATCGTTCTACGTCGCCGCTTTGCTACAGGTGCGACCGTCGAGGGGATCGCCGGGTGCGGCGATCGCGCTACGCGATACCAACTTCCTTGGCGCGTGTCGACCCGTGTACATCCGCTTCGGAAACCACCTGATCGCCCAGACGTCGCCGGTCGGCCAACTGCTCGACGTTCCCCACCTGGTGATACCCGGGAACGCGGCCGTTGGCGGCCATCAGATCTCACTATCGTGTAGCGCCGGTGGACCCGCACTGGTGAGTGTCCAGCTCACGGTCGTACCGACCTTGAACCACCTCTCCGAGTTCAGCGTGGCCATGCCATCGCTCGGACAGATGGGACGCAGCCTGCCGGGTGCGGGGGTGCTCGGCATCTTGATGGTGCTGCTGAGCCGGATCATCGGCGCGGGGTTCCCCAGCGAGTGGATCGACCGCACGTACGAGGAGAACCGGGAACGCTTCACACGACCGCTACGGCGACGCTTCCCGCGTCTCATGCGCGATCGGTCAAGAGCGACCCCGCAGTCGACGGCGCGCCGAGTCGTCGGCGGTTCGGCGATCTTCATCGCCTTCGCCGCGTTCGGTGGCCTCGTCAACTCGATACTCGACCCGTCATTCGGCTGGAACCGGACCACGCTCTGGCTCTTCATCGGCCAGTGCATCGGCATCGGCATCATCTCGGTCACCGGACAGATCCCGACGGTGATCGTCGGACTTCGCCAGCACAAGCGGATCCGACTCCAGGTGTTGCTCGGCGGTCTCGCGATCGCCATCATCTGCGTGGGCGCGTCTCGCGCCATCGGCCTGTCGCCGGGCTACTGCTACGGCCTCATCGCCACGTTCCTCGTGATACCCGAGCTCGACGACAAAGACCGGGGCCGCCTGCACGCGCTCGGATCCGTGTGCGTCCTCGTGGCGAGCTCGACGGCGTTCCTGTTGACGACCGTCGTCTTTCGCGCGGCGACCGGGGCGTCACCGTCGCCGTGGCTCCTCATCGCCGACCCCGCACTCAACGTGACGTTCCTCGCGGGCTTCGCAAGTCTCGCCTTCGGGATGTTCCCCCTACCGTTCCTTCCCGGACGACACGTGGCGAAGTGGAACGAGACGATCTGGCTCGCGTTGAGCGGCGTTGGGCTAATCGGCTTTGTCGCGGTGCTCTTGACGCCAGGTAGCGGCAGCAGCGGCGAGCAGCATCACGTCGGCCTGGTGCCGATCCTCGCCGCCTTCGCGGTCTTCGCCGCCCTCTCGCTCAGCGCCATCCTCTACTTCCACAAGCACCCGATCGAACAGGCCGAGGAGGCCGAAACCGCGGCCGAGCCCACCGATGGTTCGGTCGGCCTGCCGACCGCCGAGGCCTGATCCGCTGCGACCCAGCCGCTGCGGACGTGGCAAGACACACGGCTACGGGGCGCGGTGCCACGCCACCGCGTGAGGGTTACACTCCCGATGAGGGAGGATTCCACTATGAAACGATTGTTCGCAAGTGTCATGGGTCTGGCCTTAGCCGTAGGAAGCCTGGGCCTGCTGGGCGTGCCAACCGCCAGCGCGTCGAGCGCACCGACGATGACCATCACCCCGAACACGGGGTTGACGAGTAACGAAGCGGTGACGATCACGGGTTCGGGTTTCTCCCCGGGCGCGTCACTGGCCGCGGTCGAGTGCATTGGGACGGCGACGACGACCACCGGGTGCAACTTGAACGCGATCGCGCCAATCGCTGTCAGCTCCACTGGCACAATCTCGGCGACCTTCTACGTCCAGACCGGCCCGATCGGTAACGGGACCTGTGGGACCTCGGCTTCCGACGCGAACTGCCTGATTGCGATCGGGACCCTGGCCGGGACCCTGGTCGCGTCCGCACCGATCACCTTCGCGACCGCGTCGTCCACGACGGCCCCCTCGGGACCGTCGATTACGGTAACGCCGTCGACGGGGTTGACGAACGGCCAGACGGTGGCCATCACGGGTTCGGGCTTCACGCCTGGCGACTCGTTGTTCGCAGTCGAGTGCCTCGCGACGGCGACCTCGGCCGCGGGCTGCAACACCTCCGCGCCGACACCCATTACGGCTAACAGTGACGGCACCCTGCCGTCGACCTCGTTCACGGTGAAGACCGGGACCGTCGGCACCGGGACGGGCACCTGCGGAACCACGGCGAGTGACCTCACCGCGTGCGTGATCTCAGTGTCCAACGCCACCGCCGGCGACGCCGCCCACGCCGCGATCACCTTCGCCGCCCTCGCGAGCCCGACGATCAGCGTTTCGCCTTCTACCGGTTTGAAGAACGGTGAGTCAGTGACCATCACGGGTTCGGGCTTCATCGCCGGTGACTCGCTCTACGCCGTGCAGTGTCTCGCGACGGCGACCTCCGCCGCGGGCTGCAACGCCGGCGGGGCGACACCGATCACGGTAAACAGCGACGGCACGCTCCCGTCGACCACGTTCAAAGTCACCGCGGGCACCATCGGATCCGGGGCCTGTGGCACCACGACCACCAACGCCCGCGCCTGCGTGATCACCGTCGCGACAATTACCGGTACTGACGCCGGTGCCGCGCCGATCCAGTTCGCGATCGCCAAAGCCCGAGTCGTGCGCACCCTCAACGCTCGTCCCACGCTCAACCTGCACAACGGCCAGGTCGTCACGGTCTTTGGGCACGGCTTCATCCCGCGCGATCACGTCTACATCGTCGAGTGCCTCGCCGGCGCGACCGGTGCCGCCAGTTGTGACCTCCACACGTTGCGGGCCGTCACCATTCGCGCCAACGGCGTGCTGCCCGCGACGAAGTTCCGCGTCGTCACCGGCAAGATCGGCAATCGCTTCTGCGGCACGACGCGCGCGAACCTGCACTCGTGCACCATCAGTGTCGCCAACGTGCACAAGGGCGACTCGAAGGTCGTGCGCATCGCCTTCCGCCTGCCGTAGTTCATCGCTAGCCCGCCCGCGGTGAACTGCGGGCGGGCTAGCGATGACGGGCGCGTGACGAGTGCTACCATCGACGACTCTTCTTCGGACTCGGTGACTACACTCGAGTCCTCACAAATTTCGAGCTGCACGACTACATCGAAGGCTCCCCGACCAAGAGGAATCAGACATGGACCTGTTCGAAGCGCTCGAATCCAACGTGCGGTACTACTGCCGTCGGTGGCCGGCCGTCTTTGCCACCGCCCACGGTGCGGTCATCACCGCCGAGGATGGCACGCAGTACCTGGACTTCTTCGCCGGAGCCGGCGCCCTCTCCTACGGGCACAACAATCCCGTGCTCGTCGACGTCGCCATCGAACACCTGCGCGCCGGTCGACTGACGCACAGTCTGGATACCTTCACCGTCGAGAAGCGCCAGTTCCTCGAGGCCATCCAGCGCTACGTGCTCACCCCGCGCCAGCTGGACATGGTCGTTCAGACCGTTGGCCCGACCGGGGCGACCGCCGTCGAGGCCGCGCTCCAGCTCGCCCAGAAGATCTCGGGACGCCGAGCGGTGCTCGGCTTTGCGGGCAGCTACCACGGCATGACCTATCGGGCGTCCTCGATCTCGGCCTCGATGGCCGGACGCGCGGTGAGCGCACACCTGAAGGACTTCGTCGCGCTCCCCTTCGTCGAGCACGTGACCGACGCGGATCTCGAGCTGCTCGAGCGAACCCTGCACACGCCAGTCGACGGTGAGCCGATCGGCGCGGTGATCATCGAGCCGACCCAGGGCGAGGGCGGCGCACGCGCCTTTGACCCGCTCTACCTGCGCGCCATCCGGACGCTCTGTGACGAGGCGGGCGTCATCGTCATCGCCGACGAGGTCCAGGCGGGCGTCGGTCGCACCGGTCCGTTCTTCTCCTTCGAGGGCTCGGGGCTCGACCCCGACATCGTGTGCGTCTCGAAGTCGATCAGTGGCCTCGGCCTCCCGATGGCACTGAACCTCATCCGACGCGGTCTGGACACCTGGGGGGCCGGTGAGTTCTCGGGCACGTTCCGCGGCAACAACCTGGCCTTTGCCACCTCGACGCGGATGCTCGAGACCTACTGGGCCGACTCGACGTTAGAGAAGCAAACCGAGCTCAACGGCCACACCGTGCGCCACGCCCTCGAAGCGATGGCGTTCGGCGCCGGCGAGGGTCGCTTCACGGTTCGAGGCAACGGGTTGCTGTGCGGGCTCGACGTCGGCGACACGCGCCTCGCTGCGGACATCGCCACGGCAGCCTTCGAACGCCAACTGATCGTCGAGACCTGCGGCGCCGGGGACACGACCGTCAAACTGCTCGTCCCGCTGACCATCGACGAGGCCCAGCTGCACGACGGCCTCGCTCGACTCGGTGACGCCGTCGCGACGACGTGCTCGGATCGGTGAACGAACCGTCGAACTGGCGAGACCTCGTCGTCGCGTTGGACGACCGACACCTCGACGCCCTGGCGAGCGCGGCGGCGGCGACCATCGAGAGTTTGCGCGGGTCGCCGGACGCCCCGCGATCGGCCGTGCCGCCGACGACACTGCGGGACCTCGTTCGCGCCGTGGCGGTCTGCCCCGACGATGGCAGTGACCTGACCACTGTTCTCGCTGAGTTCGCGACGACGGTCTGGCGCCACGGGGTCGTACCGAGTGACGTCGCCTGCGTCGCGCACCTGCACCCGCCGACGCTCGTGCCGGCCGTCGCCACCGAACTCGCCATCGCCGCCACCAACCAGTCCATGGACTCCTGGGACCAGGCTCCGGCCGCGACCGAGCTGGAGCTGCACCTCATGGGCTGGCTCGCCGACCTAATCGGCTTCGGCCCCTCGGCCTCGGGCGTGATGACGTCGGGCGGGACCGCCTCGAACCTGCTGGGTGTCACGCTCGCCCGGTCCGCAGCCGCGGCCCAGTCCGGCGTGGACGTCGCGCAATCAGGGCTGCCCGCCGAAGCCGCGGGCTGGCGGATCCTCACCAGTGATCAGGCGCACTTCTCGATCCAGCGCGCCGCTGCGCAGCTCGGACTCGGCCGCGACGCGGTGGTCGCCATCGCGTCGAGCCCGTCGGGCTCACTCGACGTGGCGGCCCTCGACGAGACCATCGAGCGACTGACCCGTGACGGTGCGCGCGTGATCGCCCTCGTCGCTACGGCCGGAACGACCGACCTCGGCGCCATCGACCCCTTGGGCGAGGTGGCAGCGCGCGCTCGGCGCCTCGGCTGCTGGTTCCACGTCGATGCGGCGGTCGCGGGCGCCTTCCTGCTCTCGGACACGCTCGGCGGACGGCTCACCGGCATCGAGTTCGCCGACTCGGTGACGATCGACTTCCACAAGCTCTGGTGGCAGCCGTTCAACGCCAGTGCGTTGGTCGTGCGCGACGCCTCGCAGTTCGACCTGCTGCGCGTACCGTCGGACTACCTCGACCGCGGTGACGAGCTCGAGGGGGTTGTGAACCTCGTGGGTCGATCTCTGGACACGTCGCGGCGCTTCGACGCGGCCAAGGTTGTGGTGACGTTGCGCACCCTCGGTCGACGCGCACTCGCCGAGATGCTCGAACACCTGGTCGACCTCGCCGCCCACGCCGCCAGCGCGATCGACAATGAGCCAACCCTGTCACTGCTCGCAACCCCGACGGCGATGATGTGCGTCTTCGACGCGCCCGACGCGAGCGCCGACGACCTGCGAGAGGTCCAACAGCGCCTCCTCGCGCGCGGCGAAATGGTGCTCGGCCGGACCCGGATCAAGGGTCGCGCCGCGCTCAAGTTCACGTTCATGAACCCACTCGCCACCGCGGCGGACGTCGAGCGACTGGTGCGGGTGGTCGTGGACGAGCTGGGCGCCGTGCGCGCCAGCTGACTCGAGTTCAGGCTCGCGGCGAGCGCGACGGGGGGCGGAAGGTGGCGAAGGGATCGGTGACCCGCAAAATGCGCTCCCTGAACCGGTAGAGCGTCGCCGGGCGCCCGCCCGCGGCCGAGGGCGGCGCCACCATCTCAGTCGGCTCGATGATCCGCCGACGCGACAGGACCCGCTGGAGATTGGTCGGTGAGACGGCGTGGCCCAGACAGGCCTCGTAGACGACCCGTAGGTGCGCGATTGTGAAGTTCGCGGGCACGAGGGCAAAGGCCAGGTTGGTGTAGGTGAGTTTCGCGCGCAATCGGTCGAGCCCGGACCGGATGATCGACGAATGATCGAAGGCCGTCGCTGGGAGCTGGTCGACGGCGAACCACTCGGTGTCCGCGGGGACCGTCGGGTTCACGTCGGTCGAGACGAGCGCGAGGTAGGCGGTCGCGATCACGCGTCGGCGCGGGTCGCGGTCGACGTCGCTTCGCGTCTCGAGCTGTTCGAGGAACCCGATGTCGGTGAGATCGACCTTGGTCGCGAGGTGGCGGCTGAGCGAGGTGCCGAGCCGCTCGGCGCTCGCGAGCGCACCGCCCGGCAACGACCACCGGCCCGCGAAGGGTTCGAGCGCGCGACGCCAGAGCAGGACGTGCACCGAGCCTTCACGCACCTGGAGGACGACCGCCAGCGTCTCGTGCTCGTAGCGGTTCGCGCTCTCGCCGGTGGCGTCCGCTTGGACGCGACGATCTTGACGTGGTGACACGCTCCATAGTACCGTCAGGGGGTAGTTTTCGCTTCATAGGCGAAAACATCGGAGAGAGGTCCTCTCCCGGGCGGACCACACTGATCGACCGCCTCATTGCCCAGGGGGATCGATGACCACGACCACACCGGCACAGACCGGACACCATGACGCGGCGTGGGCCCGCGAGATCCGCCGACTCGCGCGCGAACGCGACGCCGTGATCCTCGCGCACAACTACCAACGCCCCGAGATCCAAGACGTGGCCGACCACGTCGGCGACTCGCTCGCCCTCTCGCGGATCGCCGCGACGAGCCCGGCTTCGACCATCGTCTTCGCGGGCGTCTACTTCATGGCCGAGACCGCGAAGATCCTCGCCCCGGACAAGACCGTGCTCATCCCCGATCCGCGCGCCGGTTGCTCACTCGCCGACAGCATCGACGTCGAGCAGTTGCGCGCGTGGAAGGCGTCCTACCCCGACGCAGTCGTGGTCGCCTACGTGAACACCTCCGCCGCGGTGAAGGCCGAATCCGACCTCTGCTGCACCTCGGCCAACGCCGTCGAGATCGTCGCGGGCATCCCCGAGGACCGACCCGTGCTCTTCCTACCCGACCAGTTCCTCGGCGCCCACGTCCAACGCGCAACCGGGCGGGCCAACATGCACATCTGGCTGGGCGAATGCCACGTCCACGCCGACATCAGCCCCCAGGCATTGCGCGAGAAGGCCGAGGCCGCTCCCGAGTCCGAGCTGTTCATCCACCCCGAGTGCGGGTGTGCCACCCCGGCACTCTGGCTCACCGGCACCGGGGACCTGCCCGCGACCCGCACCCACGTGCTCTCCACGGGCGGGATGCTCGAACGCGCACGCACGACCAACGCGCGGTCGGTCCTCGTGGCGACCGAGACGGGCATGCTCCACCAGCTGCGCCGGGCGAACCCGTCGGTACGCTTCGATGCCGTCAACGAGCACGCGCAGTGCACCTTCATGAAGATGACCACGCCGGCGGTCCTGCTCTCGTGCCTCGCGCGGGGGACGACCGAAGTCGTCGTCGACCTCGACGTGGCCGCCCGGGCGCGCCGGGCCGTGGACGCCATGATCGCGGTCGGCACCGCGTCGGCGGTCGGCGAATGACCGCCGACACCGTCCGGTACCTGCCCGCCACGACCCCCACGTGGTCTCGCGAGACCGACGTCGTGGTCGTCGGCGCCGGTGCGGCCGGACTGAGTGCCGCCATCGAACTCGCGCGCCGGGGCCGCCGGGTGACCCTGCTCGCCAAGGCCGGTCTCGAAAGCGGCGCCACGCCTCACGCCCAGGGTGGCCTCGCTGCGGCGATGGGCCCCAACGACACCTACGCGTCACACGTCGAGGACACCCTGATCGCGGCGGCTGGCCTCGGCGACGAGGGCGCGGTACGCACCCTCGTCGAAGCGGCGCCAGCGACCGTTCGCTACCTCGCCTCACTCGGGGCCCGTTTCGACGACGGGCCGCCCGGTCTCGAGGGTGGTCACTCGCACCACCGCATCGTCCACGCCGGTGGCGACGCGATCGGCGCCGAGCTGCACCGGACGCTGCGCGCGGCGCTCTCGCACGTGGACGTGGAGGTCCTCGAGGATGCCGTCGCCATCGATGCCCTCCAGTCGAGCCGGGGCGCGGTGCTCGGGGTCCTCGTCGGTCGACGGGACTCGACGCGGCGCCTCGACGTCGGCGTGATCGAGGCGCGCGCCGTCGTCCTCGCGACGGGTGGCTTCGGGCAGGCCTACCCCACCTCGACCAACCCCGCCGAGGTCACCGGTGACGGCCTGGCGCTCGCCGCTCGCTGCGGGGCACGGCTGGCCAACGTCGAGTTCGTCCAGTTCCACCCGACCGTCATGTACCTACCCGGCCACCGAGGACAGTCCCCCCTCATCACCGAGGCGATCCGTGGCGCTGGCGCGACGATTGTCGACGCCAACGGCACACCCGTAATGCGCGGCCGTCACGAGCGCGCCGACCTCGCCCCACGCGACGTCGTCTCCTTTGCGATGTTCGAGCGGATGCACGACCCCGTCGACCCGCTCGAGCACCTCTGGCTCGACGCGCGATCGATCGGCCGACATCACTTGGAGCGGGCATTCCCGACGACCGTCTCGCTCTGTCGAGCGGCGGGGGTCGACCCCGTGGACGAACTCGTCGCGATCGCGCCCGGCGCCCACTACGCCTGCGGCGGGGTCGTCGCCGACCTCGACGGCGCGACATCGGTGCCCGGCCTCTACGCCATCGGTGAGGCCGCGGCGACGGGCGTGCACGGCGCGAATCGCCTGGCGTCGAACTCACTCACCGAGGCCGTGCTCACGGGGCGACGCGTCGCGGCCCACCTCGACCGCGCGCTCGCGCAACCTCGCGACGTCGACGCGCCCGCCGCGGTCCCGCGCGGCCGCGGCGTCGACCCGGGGGTGCGCGAGGCGCTCGCGACTGGGATGTCGACCCACGTCGGCGTGGTGCGCGATCGAGACGGCCTCGACCAGATGCTCGCCACCCTCGACGACGCGCCCGACGCGCCCACGGGCGGCGTCGACCTCGACGTGCTGGAGGCGACGAACCTGCACACGGTGTCACTACTCGTGGCTGTTGCGGCGGCCCAGCGCGAGGAGAGCCGCGGCGCGCATCGCCGACGCGACTTCCCCGAGACCTCGGACCGGTGGCGCCACCCGATCGTCCTTTCGGCCCTCGACGGGCAGGTGACCGTCGACGCGCCCGCGGGTGTTCGAACGTGAACGCCCTCGTCACCGACGCGGTGATCGCCTCGGGCCTGGAAGTCGCCGAGCTCGAGCGCGTCGTCGCCACCGCCCTCGCCGAGGACCTGCGCTACGGGCCGGACCTCACCAGTGAGGCGACGATCCCGGCTAGAAGTTCGACCCGGGCCGCCGTGGTCGCGCGCCAGCGTGGTGTGCTCTGCGGACACGTCGTCGCCCTCGCGGTACTCGACGCCGTCGACTTCCCCCTCGAGGGCGCGACCGCAGTACGTCTCGACGGTACGCCGATCGAGCCGGGTGAGGCCGTGCTCGCCCTTGACGGGCCGGTGCACTCGCTCCTGCTCGCCGAGCGAACGATGTTGAACCTCATGACCCATCTCTCGGGCATCGCCACCGCGACGGAGCGGTGGGTGCGTGAGCTCGCGGGCACGACCTGTGAGGTCCGCGACACGAGGAAGACCACCCCGGGACTGCGCCAGCTGGAGAAGTACGCGGTGCGCTGCGGGGGCGGGACGAATCATCGACTGGGGCTGGGCGACGCGGCGCTGTTGAAGGACAACCACATCGCCGCCGCGGGCGGCATCGCCCGCGCCGTCACCGCGATCAGGCGCGAACACCCCGACGTGGTCCTCGAAGTCGAGTGCGACACACTCGACCAGGTGCGCGAGGCGCTCGACGCGGACTGCTCGCTGATCATGCTCGACAACATGGACACCGACGCAATCGCCGCCGCCGTCGAGTTCATCCGTCGCGTACCCGGGGTGCTCGTCGAGGCCAGTGGCTCGATGACCCTCGAGCGGGCCCGGTCGGTCGCCCAAACCGGGGTCGACTACATCGCAGTGGGCTCGCTCACCCACTCGGTCACCGCTCTCGACCTCGGCCTTGACGTCGTGTCCTGAGCGAAGCGACCGCCGTCCGAACGTGCCCGACGTTCACTAGCCTGAGGTGCAGCGAATCGAGCGATCGAGGTGTCATGAGCGAATCAGGGTCACAGTCGAGCCACGCGGCGCGAGCGATGAACGACCGCAACGCGGCAATCATCGACGAGTTCCGCGCCAACGGCGGCAAGGTGGGCGGGAGCTTCGAGGGGGCACCCGTCCTGTTGTTGCACACCACGGGTGCGAAGTCGGGGGCGCAGCGCGTCAACCCCATGATGTATCTCGAGCAGTCCGGTCGGATCTTCGTGTTCGCCTCCAAGGCGGGTGCGGACACGCACCCCGACTGGTTCCACAATCTGCGGGCGAACCCCGAGGTCTCCGTCGAGATCGGCGTCGAGCACGTCCCGGCGACGGCCGTCGTGCTCGACGGCGAGGACCGTGACCGCATCTACGCCGAGCAGGTCGCGCGCTACCCCGGATTCGGCGACTACCAGAACAAGACCGCCCGGGTCATCCCCGTCGTGGAGTTGGTCCGTCACTAGCGACGACGTCGCCGCACCGCTATCGTCCGATTTCATGCAGCGGACTCGACGATTCTGGGGGTGGGGCTTCGAGGACGCGGCGCCCACGCCGGCCGAGGAGCGCTCGCTCGCCGCACGCATCGCCCCGTTCCTGCCCATCGCTGAGACGACGATGGCACCGCCGACGCCCGACGAGATCCATCTCACGCGCCCGCGGCTCGAAGCACCCGCCTCCATCGCGTCGTGGTGTGAGACCGACGACCTCGCCCGCGCGGGCCACACCTACGGCAAATCCTTTCGCGACGTGCTGCGCGCACTCGAGCGGCGTTGGGAGCGTCCGCCCGACGTCGTCGCCTCGCCACCCGACGAGGCCGGGGTCGTCGCCGTGCTCGACTGGGCGAGCCAGGCCGGCGCGGTCGTCATCCCCTACGGCGGTGGGTCGTCGGTCGTCGGCGGCGTCGAGGCCCCACCCGACGACGACCGACCGGTGATCAGCCTGGACCTGCGCCGACTCGACCGCGTCCTCGAGGTCGACGTCGACTCGCGCGCGGCCCTCATCGAAGGCGGCATCTTCGGACCGGCCCTCGAGGCCCAACTGCGCCCGCACGGGCTCACCCTTCGCCACTTCCCCCAGAGCTTCGAGGTGTCCTCACTCGGTGGCTGGATCGCGACGCGCTCGGGCGGACACTTCGCAACCCTGCACACCCACATCGACGACTTCGTCGAGTCCATCCGCGCGGTGACCCCGGCCGGGATCAGTCAGACGCGCCGTCTGCCCGGGTCTGGCGCGGGGCCCTCGCCCGACCGACTCCTCATCGGCAGCGAAGGGATCCTCGGGGTGATCACCGCGGCGTGGATGCGCCTCCAGGATCGACCGACGTTTCGCGCCTCGGCCGTCGCGCAGTTCACGAGCTTCGAGGACGGTGCACGGGCGGCGCGCGCACTCGGCCAGTCTGGACTCTGGCCAACGAACTGCCGACTGCTCGACGCCGGCGAGGCCATGGTCACGGGCGCCGGCAGCCACCACCTGCTGCTGCTCGGCTTTGAGTCGGCGGACCACCCCGTCGACGACTGGCTCGCGCGCGCCGTCGAACTCGCCCGGGACTTCGGCGGGGTCGTCGCCCCCCGCGAGGACCTCGTGCGTGACGCGTCCGCCACCTGGCGCTCGGCCTTCCTTCGCGCGCCCTACATCCGTGACAGCCTCGTTCGCCTCGGGCTCATCAGCGAGACCTTTGAGACGGCGATCACCTGGGACCGGTTCGAGCCGTTCGTCGCGCGGGTGCGCCACGCGACCGAGTCGGCCCTGTCTGACGTCGGCGCGTGGCCCGGGGTGGTCACCTGTCGGCTCACCCACGTCTACCCCGACGGCGCCGCCCCCTACTTCACCGTGCTCGCCCCCGGCGACGGGCCCCGTCGACTCGACCAGTGGCGCACCGTGAAAGCCGCGGTGATGGACGCGATCGACGCCGGCGGGGGCACCGTGACCCACCACCACGCCGTCGGCCGAGACCACCGCTCCGGCTACGACCGTGAGCGGCCCGACCTGTTCGCGGCGCAGTTACGAGCGGCCAAGGGGGTCGTCGACCCGGCGGGACTGCTCAACCCCGGGGTGCTCATCGACCCGTGAGACGCGACTGAACCGCGCGCCACGGAGCCAATAGGGTGAGTGCGTGTCCGGAATCAGCCACTCGATTGACGGACCGTCAGCGATCGACGGGCCAGCGGGAGCCCTGCACGGTCCGATCGAGATCGCGCCGCGCGTCTGGTGGGTCGGCAACCTGCTACCCGGGGACCAGTTTCAGTGCCACAGCTACCTCATCGAGGCGGGCGACCAGTCGGTTCTGATCGACCCCGGGTCCGCGATCACCATCGACGGCGTGATCGAGAACGTCCGCACGATCATCGATCCCACGTCTATTCGATGGGTCGTCTGCCACCACGCCGATCCCGACGTCTGCGCCGGTCTGCCCAAACTCGACGACCTGGTGCACCCCGACGCCCGCGTCGTCACGGAGTGGCGGGCCGCGGCGCTCCTGGTCCACTACGGCTCGAGACTGGTGCCGTATCTCATCGAGGACAACGGCTGGGCCATCGACCTCGGCGAGGGACGACGACTCGCGTTCACGCTCGTGCCCTACCTCCACTTCCCCGGCGCCCTCGGCTCCTATGAGACGTCGTCGAAGGTCCTGTTCACCGGCGACCTCTTCGGCGGCTTCAGCGACGCCACGTCACTGTGGGCGAGCGACTCGTCCGTCTTTGACTCGATGCGCCGCTTCCACGAGCACTACATGCCCAGTGGCGACATCTTGCGCGCGGGACTTGACAACCTGCATCGGCGTTGGCCCGAGGCGACCATGATCGCGCCCCAACACGGCCAACTGATCCCCGCGCCACTCATGGAGGAGGTCTTCGAACGCCTGTCCAACCTCGAGTGTGGGATCTTCCTGCTCGCCGAGGACGACATCCACCTCGCCACGCTCCTCGCGGCAGCGGCCCTCGAACGGAACCTGGCCCGAGCGATCCTTTCCACGGCCTCGCTGCCCGAACTCGCCGAACGAGCGACGACGCTGCTGCGCGAGCACCTCGACGTCGAACGTATCGAGGCCTACGTCAGGAGCGACACCGAAGGACTCCTGCGTTTCGCGCCCGACGAGCACTACGCGGGCACGCCCGTGGCGTCGACCTCCCCGGACGCGGGTACGACCTTCCTCGACCTAGCGGGCGACGACCACACGCCGGCCATCCGCGTCTACCTCGTGCTGGCGAGCGGTCAATCACTGCCCCGGCAGTTCGCGCGAGCGATGGTCCAACTCAGCCAGCCGATCCAGGTCGCCCTCGTCGAGCACCTGGCCCATCGCGACGCCGACCGGGAACGGGCCCGGATCATTGCCGAGAGCCTCACCGACCCCCTGACCGGACTCGCCAACCGCCGGGCGCTCAACGACGATCACCTGGCCAACGACCCCAGCGCGATCCTCATGATCGACATCGACCGGTTCAAGGAGATCAACGACGAGTTCGGCCACGACGTCGGCGACGACGCGTTGGGACAGGTGGCGACCGTCATCCGCGCCAATATCCGAAGCCGCTCGGACCTCGGGGTGCGCTACGGGGGTGACGAGTTCCTCGTGGTGCTGCGCGAAGCCGACGAGACCCACGCGCTCGACGTCGCCGAGCGGATTCGCCGCCAGGTCGAGTTGATCCCGTCTGCGGGCCGATTCGCCGCCGCGATGGCGTTGAGTGTGAGCGTCGGCGTCACGCTGCACGAGAGTCACCAGGACCTCGGGCTCTCGATCGCCCACGCCGACGAGGCGCTCTATCAGTCAAAGCTCGAGGGACGAAATCGCGTGAGCACCACGTGGGCCCCGCCCGACGCGGTGATCGCCCGATAAGGTACGGCCCATGGGAAGCACCGGATTCACCAGCGCGGTGGCGAGTGCGCTTCGCAACTACACGAACTTCCGGGGCCTCGCTACACGCGCGCAGTACTGGTGGTTCGTACTCTTCCAGGTCATCGGCTCGATCATCTTTACGACGACCCACCTCCAGCCGCTCGGTGCGCTGTGGACCCTCGGACTACTCATCCCGTCGCTCTCGTGCGGCGTGCGACGCCACCACGACGCCGGCCGCTCGGGCTGGTGGCTGCTCACGAGCATCATCCCCGTGTGGGGACTGGTGCTCTTGCTCTACCCGAGCAAGCTCGTCAACAACCGCTTCCGCCCCGGTTCGGGCTCGCTCGACGACGCGGTCACCACGGCCTTCACCACCTGCGCACGCTGCGGCAAGATGCCTCTGCCCGGTCAGGCCTACTGCACGGGCTGTGGCGCCCCGCTGAACTCGTGACCAACCAGGTGACCGGGCCCACCGCGGCTGTCGCCGCTCAGTTGGGCGACACCGCGCCGACCCCAGGGCCGCTCGCCCTCGTCGGCTCGGGGGAGTACCTACCCATCATGGCGCCCATCGAGGCCGACCTCATCGCCGGACGGTCGCCACGCTACGTGCAACTGGCGACCGCGGCCGTGCCCGACGGACCCGACATCGTCGCGCGCTGGCACGACCTCGGCGCGCGACAGGCGGCCCGCCTCGGCGTCACCCAGGTCGTCGTCCCGGTCATCGACCGCGCGAGCGCGAACGACCCGGCCAACGCCGCGCTCGTCGAGGGTGCGGGACTCGTCTACCTCTCGGGCGGCAACCCGACCTTCCTCGCCGACACCCTGCGCGACACCGCGGTCTGGCGGGCGATCGAAGCCGCGTGGCGCGCGGGGGCCGCGCTCGCGGGTTGCAGTGCCGGGGCTATGGCACTCACCTCGTGGGTGCCCTCGATCCGCCACCCCCGCGGCGGCGGAACGGTCGGACTCGGCGTCGTGCCCCACCTGCGTGTGATCCCCCACTACGACGCTTTCCTCGCGCGCATGCCCGAGGTGGCGACGCGATTCATCCTGCCCCACGACGAGGCGATCACGCTGCTCGGCGTGGACGAGGAGACCGCCCTCGTCGGCGGCCCGACGACCTGGACGGTCCGCGGACGTCAGAGCGTGTGGCGCATCAGTGACGGGTCGCGCGAGCAGTGGCCGGCGGGTACCGTCGTCTCGCTACCCCTCAGCCGCGCGTCGGGCCACTGAAGCTTGGGCGAATCCGCTCGAACCCGAGGTCGACAACGGCCTCGAGTCGTGCGGCCAGCTCGAGGATCTGCCACTCCTCGTGGGGCCGTGCGATGATCGCCGCTCCGATCGGCAGACCGTGGATAAGGCCGATGGGCACGCTCGCGATCGGCCACCCCGCGATCGCCGCCGGGGTCGTCGCCACGCTCGCCGGACCGGGGTGGCCGCCGACGACGAGGTCGCTCTTCCACGCGGGGCCGTAGGCCGGCGCGAGGAGCACGTCGACGTCTTTGAGCGCGGGACCGAGACAGACCTCGCGGGCCCACGCGAGGTTGCGCGCCCGGGCCGCGGCGTACGCGACGCCGGCGCGTCCACCCGTCGCGAGGGCCATGAGGAAGAGGTCGTGGCCGAAGTAGGGCTGCTCACGGGTGCGGTAGCGATCCTCGTAGTCCACGACCTCGGCGAGGGACCGTACCCCGTCGCCCGGTCGGTCGGCGAGGTAGGCCGACAGGTCGTCTACGAGCTCACCAAGCAGAACGTCGAGTTCGTCCTGTTGCTGTTCGGGACCGGGCTCGGGGACCTCACGCGAGGTGACGTAGACGCCGGTGGCCGCGAGTGCGGCGACGACCTCGTCGAAGCGTTCATCGGTCGCCGGGTGCCCGGTGCGCCAGTTGGCGGCGACCGCAACGCGCGAGCGCGCGAGGTCCTGGGGCGAGGTACCCGAGAGCACGGCGAAGAGCCGGGCGACGTCGGCCACGGTGCGGCCCATCGGACCCGGGCTGTCCTGACTGGCGCTGATCGGCACCACGTGGGTGGCGGGCACGACTCCCACGGTTGGCTTCAAGCCCACCACGCCGTTTACCGAAGCCGGGCAGACGATCGAGCCGTCGGTCTCGGTGCCCACCGCGAGCGGCGCGAGTCCCGCCGCGACCGCGGCGCCCGAACCCGAGGACGACCCACCGGCCGAACGGTCGAGCGCCCAGGGGTTGGCGACCAGCCCACCCGTCGCCGACCAGCCGCTCGTGGAGCGCGCCGAGCGGATATTCGCCCACTGGCTGAGATTCGTGCTGCCCACGATGACCGCACCCGCGGCGCGCAGCCGCGCGACGAGGGGCGCGTCACGAGTCGGTCGACCGAGAAGCGCCGTCGAGCCCGCGGCGCCCGGGAGCCCGATCGCCTCGATGTTGTCCTTGATCACGACCGGCAACCCGTGCAGCGGCCCGAGGACGATGCCGTTCGCCCGCTGTTCGTCGCGCTCCGCGGCAATCGTGCGCGCGTGTTCATCTTGGGCGGCGATCGCATTGAGCGCCACCGGCGAATGCACGTCGTCGATCGCGTCGATGCGCTCGAGCAGCACGTCGAGCAGCGCGAGTGAGCGCAGGCTGCCGTTGACGAACTGGTCCATGAGCTCGCCCGCTGACAGGTAGGCGAGCGACGAGCTCGGTTCGTGGGGATCGGTCATCACAGTCCTCTCTCGATTTCCTTACGGCAGCACGATCTCGAACCCGAGGTCGAAGGTGTCGAGGAGTGCCGCCCACGCGTCAAGTGACGTTAACGCCCCGACCACCTCGATCGCGCCACGCGCGGCGAGTGCGCGAAGCGTCTCGGCCCCCGAGGCGAAGGCGGCGAAGGCCTCGACGGAGGTCGTGACCGAGGCGTCGACGTCGCCCGCGCACGGCCCTTGGCGCGCGTGCAGCACGCCACGGGCGAGCTCGACGCACCAGTGCTCGTCGCGGTCGACGAATCGCACGGCGAAGCGCCAGGCGCCCATGGCGGCGCGCTCGCCGTCCACGCGCACGCCAATGAGGTCAAAGAGTTGCTCGGGGGAGAGCGCCCGCACGATCCCTGGGGCGAGCCCCGCGCGCGCCAGTCCCGCGAGCGGCGTGCCGTTCGCGCGCAGTTCCAGGGCCCCAGTGAGGTAGAAGTCGCGCCACGGACCCGACTCGGCCTGGTACCCGAGTTGCTCGAGTGCGTCGGCCTGCAGGAGCCGGGCGGCCTCGTGGTCGGGCTCGGCGAAGACCACGTGGTTGAGTACCTCGGCGACCCAGCGGTAGTCGCCCTCGTGCATCGAGTGCGTCGCGCGCGCGACGACCGCGTCAGCGCCACCCATGTACTCGACGTAGCGCCGCGCCGCCTCGACCGGCGGGTGGGGCTGGAGGTGTGCGGGGTTCGCGTCGAACCAGCCGAGGTAGCGCTGGTAGACCGCCTTGGCATTGTGCGAGACCGTCCCGTAGTAGCCGCGGTTGAAGAACTCGTCGCCGAGCGCGGCGGGCAACTCGAGTCGCTCAGCGATCTCGTTCATGGTGTAGCCGTGATTCGCGAGCCGCATCGTCTGGTCGTGGATGAAGCGGTAGGCGTCGCGTTGGCTCGCGAGGTAGGCCACCACGTCGTCGTGGCCGAAGCGGGGCCAGTGGTGGCTCGCGAAGAGCACGTCGCAGTCGTCGCTGAAGCGCTCGATCACCTCGTCGATGTACTTGCTCCACTGCAGGGCATCGCGCACCGGCGCGCCGCGCAGCGTGTAGAGGTTGTGCTGGTTCGCCGTGCAGTTCTCCGCGACGCAGAGCGCGCGACGATCGGGCAACACGATGTTCATCTCGGCGGGTGCCTCGGTCCCCGGCGTCAGGTGAAAGACGAGTCGCACCCCGTCCAAGGCGACCGACTCACCGGTGGTGGTGATCTCGCGCGTCGGCGCCACGAGCGCCGAGGTCCCCATCACCAGGCCGCGTCCGAGACCCGTGTCCACGTGACCCTTCGCATCGCGCGCGAGCAGCACGCCGTACATGTAGCTCGCGCGACGAACCATCGCGTTGCCGGCGATCACCTGCTCACCGGCGGCCGCGTCGAGGAACCCGGCCGGTGCGAGGACCGGCACCGAGCCGGACTCGATCGCGTCGCGCTCGACCACGCCGAGCACACCCCCGTAGTGGTCGACGTGGCTGTGGGTGTAGATGACCGCGCGCACCGCGCGGGCCCCCAGGTGCTCGGTCACGAGCCCGTACGCGGCGCTCGCCGTCTCGGTGGTCGTGAGCGGGTCGATTACGACCCAACCCGTGTCGCCAGCGATGAAGGTGATGTTCGAGAGGTCGAGGCCTCGCACCTGGTAGACGCCCTCGGTCACCTCAAAGAGACCAGCGTGACCGTTGAGTCTGGCCTGTCGCCAGAGACTGGGATTCACGGTGTCGGGCGCGTCGAGGGCCGCGGGATCGTCGACGAAGGCGTAGTCATCGAGGTCCCACACCGTGTGACCCGAAGAGGCGGTGACACGGCGTGTCGCCACGGCGGCGAGTAGACCCCGCGAGGCGCGCTCGTCGTCGGGGCTCGTGAGGCGCTCGATGTCCGCGCTCACCTGACGCTGGTGGCGCGCGGTCACCGCACTCGCCCCCTTGCGCTGCGCCGATGGTGCCATATCCCCTCCCGCTTGCACGGTAGTCGAGGCCACAATCGACCTCGGGGCTAGCGTTGGCGCGAGCGCGATGACAGATGACCTCGGACCCGACCCGCTGGCGGCAATGGCGCCACCAACGCCGACCGAGGGAGATGAGTCCGACGAACGTCGCGCGCCGCTTCGGGCCTGGCTAGCCGCGCACCCCCATCCCACCGGTCGTGAGCTCGCCGCGGCCGGACTCGTCGCGCCACAGTGGCCCGAGCCCTGGGGGCGAGGCGCCGACGCGAGCTACCAACTCCTGATCGACGACGAGCTGGCCCGTGCGGGCGTCGCGCGACCCTCCAACCCGATCGGCGTCGGCTGGGCCGGACCGACGCTGCTCTACGCGGGCACCGATGACCAACGCGCGCGGTGGCTCCCGTCGCTCTTGAGCGGCGAGGAGCTGTGGTGCCAGCTCTTCAGTGAGCCCGACGCCGGAAGCGACCTCGCGTCACTGACCACGACGGCGCGGCGCGACGGCGACGAGTGGGTCGTCACGGGACAGAAGATATGGACGAGTTACGCCCACGCCGCCACCTGGGGGATCCTGCTCGCGCGCACGTCGAGCGATGGTCCGGCTCACCACTCGATCAGCTACTTCGTCTGTCCGATGCGCGCGAAGGGCGTCACGGTCCGACCCCTCGTGGACATGACTGGTCTGCACACCTTCAACCAGGTGTTCCTCGACGAGGTCCGACTCCCGGCCGACTACCTCATTGGTGAGGTGAACGACGGTTGGCGCCTCGCGAAGGTCACTCTCGGCAACGAGCGCGTGTCGTTGTCGGCCGAGGGGGCGCTCTGGGGCCGCGGGCCGACGGCCGCCCAGCTCGTCGCGATGGTGCGCGACCGGGCGATTGCTCACGACGCGGCACTCACCGACGAGTTAGTGCGTTGCTGGATCGACGGCGAGATCCTGCGCCTCCTGCGACAGCGTCTCGTCCAAGCCGCCGTCACCGGTCGCCCACCCGGTCCCGAGGCGAGCGTGCGCAAGGCGCTCGCCGACCACCACGGCCAGGTTGTCATGGCGCTCGCCCAGCGTCTGGCCGGCGCCGCGGGACTGCTCGCCGGGCGCGGACCGGGCGGTGTCGCCGGCGACGAGGGCGCGCTCTGGTCCTACGGCTGGCTCTTCTCGCCCGCGCTCACGATCGGCGGCGGCACCTCGATCGTGCAACGCACCATCATCGCCGAGCGGGTGCTGGGCCTACCCAAGGAGCCTCAGTCTTCGGCGTAGCGGGCCGTCGTCACGGCGATGGTCGTCGGCACGCTCGTCGCGAAGATCACCAGCAGGCACGAGACCACCAGCAGTGGCGCACCGCGCGTGTGGTCGCGCACGAAGGCGAACTCGATCATCCCCGCCGAAAGTACGTAGGCGAGCAGTGCCCAGCGGAACACGCGTACGAACGTGCGCCAGGCAAAGTCGCGCTGGCGAACGAGCAGCGCCCACGCCGCTGCGAGCGCGAGCACCGAGAGTACGAGCAGCGCCGTCGGCACCGCGAGCGGTGGTCGGCGCGGTGCGTAGGACGCCATCACGATCCCGCCCGCCACGACCAGCGCGAGGGCGGTCGTCGCGAGCCAGGCGACTGGCGGGAAGGGCCGTTCGCTCACTGCGAGCCCACCCGCGTCATGATCACCAGTGTCGCGACTTGCATGGCGCCGGTGACCCCGGCTGTGTAGATGAAGCGCTTCATCAGCTGACCGATCCGCTCGGCGTCGGGCGCCGGCTTGTTCATCTCGAAGAGCACCGCGATGTTGGCGGGCTCGAGGATGCCGAGCGCGATGACGGCCATCACACCGACAACCACGAACGAGACGATCAGCCAGGCGTGATTCACGCTCGACGGCGCGAGGTTGCCCATCTGCAGCGCCACCTGGAACCCGGCGGCGAGGGTCATCATCACCACCGTCGGCATGATGAGCACCATCTTGGGCATGAAGCGCGACGTGAACTCAACGCGCGCCGGCAACGAGAGCCGTCCAATGATGGGCCCGAGGACGAGCCCGACGAAGAGGTCGATGGCGGTCCAGAGCCCGCCGCCCACGACGTGGCAGAAGATGAGCGCCCAACGCCAGTTGCCCGCGACCGCGGCGGCCGTGAAGATGACGGCGAGTCCCACGACCGGCAGTCCGCGCAACGGCACGACCTGGATATGACGAGCGCCGAGCGGCGCTTGAACACCTTGTGCCTCGTGGACCACGGGACCCCCTTGCTGGGCCATCGTAGAAAAGTTGACGGCTTGACCCGTTCGCGACGCGCACGACGCGAAGAGTCCTCTCAGAATGGTGGCTTTATCCGTCGACGTGACGCCATCGGGCCTGGTTAACGCGTGCGACACCACCGACGTGGTCACTCGCGACCCGCGACACCGTTACCGTCGGTTCCGCGATACTGGGGCCATGACGACGATCGATCAACCGGTCCCGGGCACCCCCTGCTGGGTGGACGCCGCGACGCCCACCCTCGAGGCGCACCAGGCCCTGCAGCGATTCCTCACCGACCTCTACGGCTGGACGTGGCGCGACGGCGACGAAGCGTCCAGCCACTACGCCACCGCGACCCACGAGGGCTCGCCGGTGATGGGCCTCTTCGTCGACGAAACGGCGCCGTCGCACCCGACGACCTACTTCGCGACGAGGGACTCCGCCGCAAGCGTGGCGCGGGTCCGGGACCTCGGCGGTGATGTCACCGTCGGGCCGGTCGAGGTCCCGGGTCTCGGGTGGACGACCATCGTCACCGACCCGGTCGGTGCCACGCACGGCCTCTGGGAGCCCTTGTCCTTCCCGGGCTTTGGGCGCATGCACGAGCCCGGCGCACCGGGGTGGTTCGACCACGTCTCACGCGACGCCGAACTCGCCGCGCGCTACTACATCGGTCTCACCGGCCACTCGGTCATCGAGCCCGAGCCGGGCCTACGGATCCTCCAACACGAGGGCGGGTGGTTCGCGAGTGTCACCCAGCCCCAGGTTGAGGAAGCGATGCCCCGGTGGAACCCCGTCTTCGTCGTCGAGCAGCTCGCGCGTACACTCGACGTCGTGCGCCGCCACGGCGGTCTGGTACTCGTCGAAGAGATGCCGGTACCGGGCAGCTCGATCAGCGTCTTCCGTGACCCGGTGGTCGGGTCGGTCATGACGGTGATGGCCGCCGGCGTCCCCGCTTGAGCCAGCGTGCGAGAATGGTTCCCATGACATCACGCCCCACCATCGTCGTCTGCGACGGCGACCAGACTGGCCAGGAACTGCTCGATGAGGCGCTACGGGTGATGACACCCGAACTGCTCGGGGTCGAGGTCGACTTCGAGCACTACGACCTCTCGCTCGCCCGGCGGCGCTCGACCAAAAACGACGTGGTTCGCGAGGCGGCCGCGGCCATGGTCACCCACGGACTGGGCCTCAAGGCCGCGACGGTCACCCCACCCGAGATCGGTGGCGTCGGCTCGCCGAACCGTCTCTTGCGCGAGGGGATCGACGGCTCGGTGATTGTGCGCACGGGACGTCGGATCCCCGGCGTCGCGCCGGTGGTGGCGACGAACCAGCCAATCATCGTCATCCGCATGGCCGTGGGTGACGCCTACGGCGCCGACGAGGGCCGCGACGGCGACGCCGGCGAGTTCGGCGAGGTCGCGTGGCGCACCGAGCGGATCGAGCGTTCGAACTGCCGCTTCGTGGCCGAGTACTCGTTCCAAGCAGCCGAGCAACTCGACGGCATCGTCTACGGCGGACCCAAATGGACGGTCTCGCCCACCTACGAAGGGATGCTGAAGGAGGAGATGGACGCCGCGGCGGCGCGCCACCCCCACGTTCGCTACCGGCCGACGCTGATTGACGCCACCTACGCCGGGCTGCTCACCGACGTCCACGAGCGGGCCCTCGTGATCCCGTCGCTCAACCGCGACGGCGACTGCCTCAGCGACATGGTGCTCGCCATGTTCGGCTCGATCGCCGGGGCCGAATCGGTCCTGATGTCCCTCGACGAGAGCCTGCACCCGCGCGTGGCCATGGCCGAGGCGCCCCACGGCACCGCGCCAACCCTCGAGGGTAAGAACGTCGCCAACCCAATGGCGATGCTGCTCGCCGAGGCGGCCCTGCTCGACCAGGCGGCGACCCACCTCGACGACCCGGCCTTCCACCTGGCCGGCCAGCGCCTGCGCACCGCGACCCTCGACGGGGCGGCCGACGGCGTGCGCACCTTTGACCTGGGCGGCGAGGCGACCACCAGTGAGGTGGTCGACGACGTCATCGCCCGGTTGCGCTACCAACGCATCGACTGACCGCGTACCTCCCCACGAGTCGGCGATAAGGTCCGCGTAGAAGGGTGGACTCGTGGACCAGTTGACCGTAACCCTGCAGCAACCCATGGCCGAGGTCGAGGCGGCCGCTCGCGTCGCGCTCGGTGACCAAGGCTTCGGCATCCTCGCCGAGATCGACGTGGCCGAGATCCTCGCGAGCAAGCTCGGCGTGCACCGCGCGCCGCTCAAGATACTGGGGGCGTGCAACCCCGCCCTCGTCAACCAGGCCCTCGACGTCAGCCTCGACGTGGCGCTCTCGCTCCCGTGCAACGTCGTGTTGCACGCGATCGACGACCACACCACCACGGTCACGATCGCCGACCCGGCCGTGATCATGCCCGGTGACGACTTCCGTGAGCTCGTCCAGGACGCCCGCCAGCGTCTCGGAGCGGCGCTCGCGAGCCTCCTCTAGCGAGGACGGTCAACGTGTCCTGGTACGCCGAGCGGGTGGTGCCGCACGTGGTCAACCTCGTCTGCTCGACCCGCGGGGTCTCGCGCTGGCGGCGCCTGGCCGTCGAAGGATTGCACGGCACGGTCGTCGAGATCGGCTTCGGGTCCGGACTCAACGTCCCCTTCTACCCGTCGGCGGTGACACGCGTCTACGCCGTCGAGCCGCGCGACGCCGCCTGGCGCCTCGCCCAACGGGCGATCGGCGCGTCGCCGATCGCCGTTACCCGGGTCGGTCTGGACGGTCAGCACCTCCCACTCGCGGACGCGTCGTGTGACGCGGCACTCAGCACGTTCACGCTCTGCACCGTGCCCGACGACGCGCTTGTCGCGCGCGAGCTCTGGCGTGTCTTGAAGCCCGGTGCCACCCTGCACGTCCTCGAGCACGGACTGGCCCCCGACGAGCGCGTGGCGACCTGGCAACGGCGCCTCGACCCGCTCGAGCGACTCGTCGCCGACGGCTGTCACCTTTCGCGCGACCCCGTGACCGTCCTCGAGGGCGCCGGCTTCACGGTCACGACCATCGCCCAGCGCTACGAGTCTGGGCCCAAACCCTGGAGCTACTTCACGGTGGCACTCGCCGAAAAGCCGCTCGACTGAAACGGACCGGTCCCCCTGCCCGGGCTCGTTCACGGCGGCGTGGCGCTGACGGGACGACCGCCGATGCCGACGGCTCCTAGGACCTCGACCGTCCCGTCTCCTGGATTCGCAGTGCTGCCACCAGCAGACAGACCGGCACCGGGGCGACGAACGGGCCGATCGTGAGGATCCCGAGCAGTGCGAACACCCCGAGCACGCCAATGACCAGCCACGTGACGACCCCGACGCCGCGTCGCGCGTGGCGACGGCGAACCACGATGGTCCCGATCGCGGCCAGGGCGCCGACGAGCGGGATCGCGATGATGGCGATGACCTTGTCACCGTTGGCCTGGACCAGGGTCTGTGAGACGGTGCCGTTGTAGGCCGAGACCGTGAAGGCCGCTACCAGCAGCGCCGCGCCGAGCACCACGGCGGCCACCAGCCACCCGCGCGTCCAGGCGTCCAACTCGATGGGTTTCGCACTCACTCGATCACCCTAACCACAACGCCACGGGCGTACCGCCTCCGCAACGGTGGCGAGTCGGCGGCGCTCGAGGGGCTCGGACTGTGGTCAAATCAGGTCGTGCAGCTCCTCGTGGTCGCGGCCCTGGTGTTCGTGATCAACCTCTTGCCCGCCTTCGGGCCGCCCACCTGGTCGGTGCTCGTCTACGCGCGACTGCGCTGGCACCTCGAACCGGTCGCCCTCGTGCTGGTCGGTGCGGCCGCGGCCACGGTGGGTCGGTACCTGTTGGCCTCGGGGGCGCGGGCCGTGCGCGGCCGCTTCTCCGCGCGCTACCGGACCAACCTCGCTAACCTCGCCGACCGGTTTCGCGGACGCAGCGCCAGTCTGTGGTCGCTCGCCATCCTCTTCGTGGTCTCGCCACTCCCCTCGGCCCAGCTCTTCGTTGCGGCGGGCCTGCTCGAGCTGCGCCTAGTGGTGCTCGGCGCGTCCTTCTTCGTGGGTCGGCTCGTCACGTATTCGCTCTACGTGGCCACCGCGGTCGCCGTCGACCACCAACTCGGCTCACTACTCACCAACGTGTGGGGCGAGCCGTGGTGGATCGCCCTACAACTCGCCCTGGTTCTGGCTATCTCGCTGCTGCCGCTCTTACCTTGGCGGGCGCAGCGCTCGGAACACCACTGACCGACGTCAGTTGTCGCCCGACGTCGGCGCGTCGGAACCGCCGGGCGCGGTGGTCGTCACCGGCCGGTCAGGGTTGTTCTTGCCGAGTGGTGACTGGTCGAGTAACTCGACCTCCACCTCACGCAGTCGGGTGGCCTTCACGATCGCCAACCGGTACTGATCGCGGGCATTGATCTGGTCGGCCGAGGTCTTGGCGTGGGCCATCCGCACGCGAAGCGTCCTCGTGGCGTCGGCGACGGTCCGCGCGAACGTGGCGTCGATGGCCGCCATCGCGCCGCGATAGGTCTGCGCGTGGTGGGCGGATCGGGTGACGGGGAGCGTCGCGGGTCGGTGGGTGGCGGGCAGTCCACCGGCGAGGGCCGGCGTGGACAACGCGAGTGAGGCGGTCACCACCGCCACCCCGACCGACCTGCGTACCACGTTCACGTTCACCTCCAACGACAGTTAGCGTACCCAGCATTCTTGTGAGGACGTTGTGATTCGCGTCGGTCTTTCGTGAGACGTCCGGCGAACCGGTACGCTTCGAACCATGGGCGAGACGACCGCGACCATCCTGATCGTCGACGACGAGGCGGGCGTGCGAGACCTGCTCGGCGACGCCCTGCGCATCGCCGGCTACGAGACCCTGGTGGCCGGTGACGGTGACGAGGCACTCACGCTCTGGCGCACGAACACGGTCGAGCTCTGCATCGTCGACGTCAACATGCCCACCATGAACGGCTTCGAGTTCGTCGAGACCGTGCGCCGCGAGGATGCCGCCCTCCCGATCCTGTTGCTCTCGGCGCGCGACGCCGCCGTCGACGTCGCCCACGGTCTACGAATCGGGGCCGACGACTACGTGCGCAAGCCCTTCAGCCTCGAAGAGCTGCTCTTACGGGTGGCGGCGATCCTACGGCGCACCTCGGGCACAACCGAGGACGACCGCGTGCTTCGCTGCGGGCCGCTCACCATGAACGTGGACCGTCACGAGGTCACTATCGGCGAGGAGCTGGTCGACATGTCCGCGACCGAGTTCCGCCTCCTCGAGGTGCTGCTCAGCAAGAAGAACCACCTCTTGACGCGCGAGCAACTGCTGCGCGACGTCTGGGACATCACCTTTGACTCGGAGACCTCGGTGCTCGACACGTACATCTCCTATCTGCGCAAGAAGATCCACCGCGACGACTTCGCACCCATCACCACCGTCCGCGGCGTCGGCTTCAAACTGGTCGATCCGCGCCCGTCGGCGTGACGCTCTCCACTCGACTGACGTTCCTGCTGATCACGATCACGGCGCTCGTGGCGCTGCTGGTCGGCGGCTACTCGGTGACGACGGCCACCCACGCCCAGTACGCGACACTCAACAACGCGATCGACACCGTGGCCACGAGCGGCGCCGGCCATCCGCTGACCGCGCTCAGCGACGCCATCAACATGGTCCAACAGGACAACCTGAACCTCACCCTCGAGATGATCGACGCCTCGGGCCACGTCACCGTCGTCGCCAACGGAACCGTGCCGCTCACGGCGCGGCCCACGCGCGCCGACGTGCTCGCCTCGCTCAACACCCTTCGCACCTCGAGCGACCTACCCGGCTTCGTCTACCGTTCGATCGCCATCGGCGGCGGGGACTACCTGCTCATCGCCGGGTCGACCAGTGCCATCTCGGCCTCGTCGCACCGCGTGGTCGAACGCACCATCCTGGTCGGGATCTTCGCTGCCCTGGTCATGGGCATTGTGGCGCGTCTATTCATGCGCCGCGACCTGCGCACCTTCGCGGCGCTCACCTCGTTCGCGACCCGCGTCGCGAACGGGTCGATCGACCTGACGCCGCCCGAGGCCTCGGGCAGCACCGACGTGCGCGAACTCCAGCGTGCCCTCGCCTCGATGGTCGCGGCCCTGCAGTCCACCATCGAGACTGAGAAGCGCACCAGCGAGGCGATGCAGCGCTTCATCGGGGACGCCTCCCACGAGCTGCGAACCCCCCTCACGGTCATCAAGGGGTACACCGACCTGCTCGCGACGACGACCATCGACGACGCCCAGCGCGATCGCGCGATCGCGCGCATGCGCACCGAGACCGTACGCATGGAGTCCCTCGTGCGCGACCTGCTCTTCCTCGCCGAGGTGCGCGAGGTCGGTCGCCACGACCACGTCGAGCTCGACCTCAGCGAGGTCGTGGCGACCGCGACGCACGACTTCGCCCTCGACCACCCCGAACGCCCCCTCACCGAGGACATCGCGCCGTCGGTGCGGATCCGCGCGCGTCGCGAGTACGTCGAACGCCTGCTCACCAACGCCCTCACGAACGTCGTTCGCCACACCGCGCCGACGGACCCGCTGCGCGTGAGCCTGCGCGCCAACCCGGTGACCCTGCGCATCGAAGACGGTGGACCGGGACTGCCCGCCGCCTCCTACGGTCAGCGCCTCGAGCAGTTTCGCCGATTCGACCCGTCACGGTCGCGCGCCTCGGGCGGCTCGGGACTCGGCATGAGCATCATGGCCGACGTGACCGACGCCCTCGGCGGCACCCTCACCACCGAGCGCAGTGAGCTCGGCGGTCTGGCGCTCGTCTTCACCTTCCCGTCACTCACCGCTGGGATCAGCGGCGTTCCTGGAGCAGCGCCAGTCGGCTCTTGAACTCGGCCTCGTCGAGTTCGCCCTTAGCGAATCGGGTCCGCAGGATCTCGATGGCGTCCTCGTTGGGCGCGCCGTACATCGACGATGCACCGTGGTCGTGGTGGTAATGACCGTCGCGGAAGTGGCGTACCGAGTAGACCACGCCCATCACGAGCACCGTCCAGAAGACAATCATGAATATCGCCATCACCACCCACCATCCGGGTCCCGCACCCTGTCCGTACTGCCAACCGAATCCACCCATGGCGACTACCTCCTTGGCCCTACCTCGACCCTAAACCGTTGCGCAAAGGCCTTTAAACCCTTCTTACGCGTGGCCCCGGATCAGCCCGGTACCGTGGGGCCATGACCGACATCACCTTCTCCCTCGTCGCGCTCGACTGTCCGGACCCGGTTCGCCTCGCCGAGTTCTACGCCCAGCTCACCGGGTGGTCAGTCGAGCCGGTCGACGAGACGACGGACGGGCTGGTCGACTGGGTCCAGCTCGCCAGTCACGGTCAGCCGACGATCGCCTTCCAGCGGGTGGCGCACTACGTCGCACCGACCTGGCCCGAGGGAGCCGTGCCCCAGCAACTGCACCTGGACTTCGACGTCGACGACCTCGACGACGGCGAGCGGGTGGTGCTCGGCCTCGGGGCGAGCGCCGCGTCCTACCAGCCCGGCGAGACGTTCCGGGTCTTCCTCGATCCGGTCGGGCACCCCTTCTGTCTCGTCCAACGCCGTCAGGGCTAGCGTTTCACCATGACGATTCGAATGCTCGGCACTTCCTGGTGCGGCGACTGCGCCCGCTCCAAGGCCTTCCTCACCCACCACGAGATCCCCTTCGAGTGGACGGACATCGAGCTCGACGACCAGGCCGCGGCCGAAGTCGAGCGTCTCAACGGTGGCCGACGGGTCGTGCCGACCATCCTCTTCGAGGACGGCACCGTGCTCGTCGAGCCAAGCGACGAGCAGCTCGCCCGCCAACTCGGCCTCGATTGACCGCAGCGGGGGGCGCCACGGCGCGCGCCCGACGGCTCGCGCAGAACTGTATAGACTGGTCCTTCGCGTCGTCGGACTCCGGTTCGGCGCACCGAGGACCTGTGGTGCAGCTCGGAGTGCACGCCGCCCTGTCAAGGCGGAGGTCGCGGGTTCAAATCCCGTCAGGTCCGCTCGACACCTTCGGGTGGCGAGGTTTGGTCGAGTAGCTCAGTTGGTAGAGCGCGCGCCTGAAAAGCGCGAGGTCACCGGATCGACGCCGGTCTCGACCACCACGGTCGTCACCGGTCCCCGACCGGGGCCCGGTGGTGGCGTCGGCTCGGCGTGTGCTCCCAGGGGCCACGGACCACGACGTCGACCTGGCCACGGCGCGCGACGGTCGATCCCTTCGAATCGACGACCCGCCACACCGGCTCCACGCTCGCCACGACCGGTGAGCCGCGGTGCACCTCGACGAGATACCACGTTGGGCGCTGCAACGCACGCACGGAACGGTAGATGAATCGGGGCGCGTGCGGCGTAGTCTCGGTCATGCCCCGACGGTATCGAGGCGGTGTCACAACGGAGGGCCGTGGCAGATCTGGCGTCATTCACCCCGCGTTGGTGCGACCAGCCCACTGACACGCCCTGGCCGACGTCCGACTGGCCCGAGGGACCCCAGCGTGCGGCCCTCGACGCGGTCGTGAACGAGGGCTTCACCGACGCCGACCTCGCCGAGACCAACGCCGTGCTCGTGGTCGCCCAGGGACGGATCGTCGCCGAGCGCTACGGCGGCACCACCCCGTCCTTCACCGGCGACGGCGAGCCCGTCGGTCCCTCGACGCCCCTCATCTCGTGGTCGATGGCCAAATCCGTGCTCCACGCCGTCGTCGGCCTCCTCGTCGACGAGGGCCGCCTCGACCCCGCCGCGCCCGCGCCCGTCGCGCCGTGGCGCGACGACGCGCGCGCCGCAATCACCCTCGCCGACCTGCTCGCCATGCGCGACGGCCTCGACTTCGTCGAGTCCTACGACGTCGACCAGCCGAGCCACGTCATCGAGATGCTCTTCGGGCCCGGCCAGGGTGACATGGGCGCCTACGCGGCCGCCCGTCCCCTCGCCCACGAGCCCGGGACCACCTTCAACTACTCGAGCGGCACCACCAACATCATCAGTCGCCTCGTCGCCGACGTCGTCGGACGCGGCGAGGCCTACCACCGCTTCCTCGCCGAGCGGCTCTTCGATCCAATCGGGGCGACGAGCGCGCGGGCCACGCTCGATGAGTCGGGGGTCTTCGTCGCCTCGAGTTTCCTGCACGCGACCGCGCGGGACTACGCGCGCTTCGCCCTGCTGTACCTGCGCGGCGGGCGTTGGGGTGAGCGTCAGGTGCTCTCGCCCGAGTGGGTCGCCACCGCCCAGGCCCCCCGCAGTCGTGACCCCGAGAGTGGCTTCGCCTACGCCTGGCAGTGGTGGGTCGCCGGCGACGAGTACGGCACCTACGAGGCCCACGGCTACGAGGGCCAGCTGATCAGCGTCGTGCCCGCGCTCGACGCGGTGGTCGTGCGACTCGGGCGCACGCCCGAGGACCGCGCGAACGCCGTGCACGCGTGGCGCACGCGACTGCTCGCGGTGCTCGCCGCGCGTTAGGCACCTTCGAAGGGGAACCCGAGGTCCGTCGCGGTAAAGACCGCGGTGAAGGGCCACCCCTCGGCGGCGGCGAGTGCGGCGGCGGTGCCGCCCCGGTCGACGAGCGCAAGCAGCAAGACGACTTCGCCACCGGCGTCGCGAATGGCCCGCGCGGCCTCGAGCAGGCTCGTGCCGCGCGTGACGGTGTCCTCGGTGACCACCACGCGGTCACCGGGCTCGAGGGCTCCCGCGATCCGTCCGCCGGCGCCGTGGTCCTTCACCTCCTTGCGCACCGAGAAGGCGCGCAGGAACCGACCCCGGGTGGCCCCGACGGCGGCCGTGATGTAGCTCGCACCGTCGGCGCCCATCGTCAATCCGCCAATGGCGGTCGCCTCAGGCGGGATGCGCTCGAGCAAGAGCGTCGCCACGTCGACCATCACCTCAGGGGCGCTGATCGTCTGCTTGGAGTCGATGAACCAGGTGGAACTGCGGCCCGACTTCAGCGTGAACTGCCCGCGTCGCACCGCGTGCTCGAGCAGGTGCGCACGCACACGCTCATAGGCGCTCACGGCAGGCGCACCACGCCCGAACCGGGCTCGACGCGACCAACCACCGACGCCGACACACCGAGGTCACTGGCGATCGACACGACGTCGGGCGCCGCCTCGGGGTCGACGACGAGCGTCATCCCCAGTCCGCAGTTGAACACGCGAACCATCTCCTCAGCCGAGACCGGACCGCGGCGTTGGATCTCAAAGAAGATCGCCGGTGTCTCGAAGGTGTCAAGGTCGATGACCGCGTCGAGGTGAGCGGGCAGGACACGCGCCACGTTGCCGACGATGCCCCCGCCCGTGATGTGCGCGATGGCGTGCACCGCGCTCGGATACGCGTCGCGCGCAGCCAGCGCGGCCGGCGCGTAGATCACCGACGGTCGCAGCAACTCCTCACCGAGGGTCGTCGTCGCACCGTCGTAGGCCGGACGGCCGAGAGCGTCAGCGTCGTTGAGCAGGACCCGACGCGCGAGCGAGTAGCCGTTGGAACGCAGCCCCGGGGACCAGAAGCCGACGATGGCGTCGCCGGACTCGACCCGCGACGGACCGAGTTCGGCCCCGCGCTCGACGACCCCGACGGCGAAGCCGGCGACGTCGAGCTCATCGGGGCGCATCACGCCGCCGTGCTCGGCCGTCTCGCCGCCGAGCAGCGCGGTCGAAGCGATCCGACAGCCCGCGGCGATCCCGCCAACGAGCTCTTCGAGCCGAGCGGGGTCGAGCGACCCGACGGCCACGTAGTCGAGGAGGAACAGCGGTTCGGCCCCGACGCACACGAGGTCGTCCACCAGCATCGCCACGAGGTCCAGACCCACGGTGTCGTAGCGCCCGACCAGCCGGGCGACCTCGAGCTTCGTGCCCACGCCGTCCGCCGAGGCCACGAGCACCGGGTCGTAGTAGCGCTCACGGTCGAGGTGGAAGAGACCGCCGAAGCCGCCGATGCCCCCGAGCACCCCGGGTCGGTTCGTGCTCGCCACGGTGGCGGCGATCCGGCGCACGGCGTCGTCGCCCGCGTCGATCGAGACCCCGGCCGCCGCGTAGGTCAGCCCAGTCGGACCGAGGTCGAGGAGCCGGCTCACCAGTGGGCTCGAGACTGGCCGATGGTGACGGGCGTCGGCGCCGGGTAGTTGCCGGTCAAGCAGGCGTCACAGCACGCGTCGCCGACCTCGACCGCGGTGCGCAAGTCCTCCATCGAGATGAAGGCGAGCGAGTCACAGCCGATGAACTCGCGCATCTCCGCGAGGGAGTGGGTCGCGGCCAGCAGCTCCTCGCGGTTCGGCGTGTCAATGCCGTAGTAACAGGGCCAGACGAACGGCGGCGAGGAGATCCGCAGGTGAACCTCGCGCGCACCGGCCTCGCGCAACATCCGCACGAGCGCCCTCGTCGTCGTGCCGCGCACGATCGAGTCATCCACCACCACGAGGCGCTGACCTTCAATCGTGTCGCGCAGCGGGTTGAGCTTGCGGCGAACGCCCGCCGCGCGCTGGGCCTGGTCGGGCGTGATGAAGGTGCGTCCGATGTAGCGGTTCTTCACGAGTCCGTACCCGAAGGGGATGCCCGACGCCTTGGCGTAGCCCTCGGCGGCGGGAATGCCCGAGTCGGGCACGCCCATCACGAGGTCGGCTTCGACCGGCGAGGAGGTGGCGAGCCGCTCGCCCATGCGCCGTCGTACGGAGTGGACCTGGTGACCCATGAGGTAGGCGTCGGGCCGCGCGAAGTAGACGAACTCGAAGATGCACAGCCGGGTCGGCCCCTCGGCCGGCTCGAGCAACCTCGTGGAGGTCACGCCGTCCTCGGTGATCGTGACCATCTCGCCGGGCTCGACCTCGCGCACGAAGGTCGCCCCGACTACGTCCAGGGCGGGCGTCTCGGAGGCCACCACCCAACCCTCCGGTGCGTCGGGTTCGCCGAGGCGCCCGAGGCAGAGCGGTCGAAACCCGTGGGGGTCGCGCACCGCGTGGATGGCGCCGGCCTCAAGGATGACCATCGAGAAGGCGCCTTCGGCCCGGCGAAGCACGTCGTGCAGGGCCTCGGGCAAGGTCGCGCCCTCGAGCACGGCGTGGCCGAGCAGCTCGGCCACGAGGTCTGAGTCCGAGAGCATGGTGGTCAGGTGTAGTCCCGCCGACTCGGCGAGCGCGGCGGTGTTGGTGAGGTTGCCGTTGTGGGCGAGCGCGAAGCCCGACTCGCCGGCCGAACGGTAGACCGGCTGGGCGGCCGTCCAGTTCGCCGATCCCGAGGTTGAGTAGCGCGTGTGGCCGATCACCATGGACCCGGCGAGCGCGCGCAGGGTGGTGTCGGCGAACACGTGGCTCACGAGACCGTTGTCCTTGACGACCGTGATCTGGTGATTCTGGAAGGTCGCCATCCCCGCCGACTCCTGGCCGCGGTGCTGGAGCGCGTAGAGCGCGTCGTAGCACGCGTACGCGACGTCACGACCGGGCGCGACGACACCGACGACTCCGCACGCTTCCTTCACGATCGGCCCATCCTACGGGTCTGGGGGAAATGCACGTCCCAGTCTCGCACAGACTTCCGAGGCCCTCGGGTGTTGTCGCTACGCTTCATGGGTGATCGATTTGCACACGCACTCGACCTATTCAGACGGATCGGACTCACCAGCGCAATTGGCTCGTCGCGCCCGTGAGGTGGGCCTGTCGGCGATCGCCCTCACCGACCACGACAGCACCCTCGGCCACGAGGAGATGGCGCTCGCCTGCGGCGCCGAGGGCGTGGACTACGTGGTGGGCGTCGAGGTCTCGCTACGCGACAACGAGTTCCCCAAGGTCCGCCCCGGCGCACCGCCCGCGCCTCGTAACGTGCACGTGTTGGCGTACTTCGTCCCGACCGACCCGACCCACCCGGTCCAGGCCTGTCTCGCCGAGCTACGCCACGACCGAGACCTACGAAACGTCGCCCTCGTCGACGCCCTCGTCGAGCGGGGCTTCACGAAGCTCGACCTCGCGTACTTGACCGGGCTCGCCGGCAACGTCCACTCGATCGGTCGACCCCACTTCGCACGCGCGATGTTCGAGTTGCACCCCGAGATCGTCGGACCGCGCACGGCGTCGTCGTGGAACCAACTCTTCACCGACTGGCTCGGTGATGGGGGGCGCGCCTACATCCCTAAGGCGAGCATGTCGATCGAGTCGTTCATCGAGTCGACCCGCAACTCCGGGGTCATCGTGTCGATCGCCCACCCGCTCGTCAACTACCTCGACGACGCCCCCCTTTCGAGTGCCGAGCGCACGATGCCCCGCGTGCTCGACTCGCTTCGCGAGCGCGGCGTCGTCGGCATCGAGGCCTACTACGGCAGCAACGACGAGTCGACCCGAGCGCTCATGGTCAGGCTCACGCGCAACGCAGGGCTCATCCCGACGGGCGGCTCGGACTACCACGGCTCCTACAAGCAGGACATCGCCCTAGGGCGAGGCCGCACGGGCGATCTGCACGTGCCCGACCACGTCCTCGAGGAGCTGCGCGCCGCACACGCCGACGCTCTCGTCAACTGAGCCTCGATGGCCGGGGTGGCGGAGCGACGTGACCGGTGGCGTGCAACCGGGCGCACCGTTTTGACGACGGTGATCACGCCAGGACTCGGTGAACCCGTCGCGACGAGGCGCGTGGCTAGCGCGCGAGTAGGTTGAGCGAACGGTCGAGGTCGTCGATCAGGTCAGACGGGTCCTCGAGCCCGCAGGAGAGTCGCACGAGACCGGGCTGGAGGCCAGCCGCGACGATCTCCTCGTTCGTGAGCACAGCTCCCCACATCGACGCCGGGTGCACCGCGAGGCTCTCAACGCTGCCAAGGCTCGCTGAGAGTTGGAAGAGTTCGAGGCCTTCGATCACGCTCGCCGCCGCGGCGAAACCACCGCGTAACTCAAAGCTGAGGACACCACCGAATCCGCTCATCTGACGCGCGGCTATGTCGTGCGATGGATGCGTGACGAGACCTGGGTAGTGGACGACGGAGACCTCGGCGCGTCGACGGAGGTACTCGGCGACGGCTGCACCAGTGGCGTTATGACGTTCGAGACGAAGGTGGAGCGACCGTATCCCTCGTGTCACGAGCCACGCGTCGAACGGACCCAACACCGCTCCAACCGTGAGCGATATGTTCCAGATCGTCTCGATTAAGGTGCCGGGACCGACGATGACGCCGGCCGAGGCGTCCGAGTGACCAGCGAGATACTTCGTTGCGCTGTGCCAGACGAGGTCGACGCCGAGGTCGATTGGTCGTTGGTTCACCGGTGTCGCGAATGTGTTGTCCGCCAGCGTCACGATGCCGCGCTCGCGCGCAATCGAGGCGACCCCGGCGATATCGGTGATCTCGAGACGCGGGTTACTCGGCGACTCGATGAGCATCAGCCGCGTCGCCGAGGTGCAGGCATTCGCCCACGCGCTCAGGTCGCTCTGGTCCACGAGCGTGTAGTTGACCCCGAGGCGAGTCAGCAGCGTCTGGATGAGGCTCAGTGATCCTCCGTACATACTCCGTTGGGCCACGACGTGATCGCCCGAGCGAACGAGCGCGAACACCGCCGTGGTGAGCGTTGCCATCCCCGAAGCAAAGACGAGACCTCGCTCGGCGCCCTCGAGCGTCGCCACTGCGTCGCCCAACTCGGCGTGGTTCGGGTTCCCGTGGCGCGTGTAGAAACCCGGCGACGATACCTCGACGGCCGCGCGCGAGAGTTCGGCAGCCGACGGCAGCGCGAACGTGGTCGTTTGGAAGATTGGCGAGGAGATCGGTCGAGCGCCTAGCACCGGACGCTTGGTGTGAATAGCTGCCGTCGCCGGCGCGAGTTCGTGTTCAGACATGCACACAGCATGCCTCACCGTCCAGATAATCACAAGTAATCGCGTCTATTTCCACTCTATGCGCACATTTCATGTGTTTCGGGTCACTACAATGCAAGAGTATGTCAACCGTTGGGACCCTCGATACCGCTGACCGCGTGATACTCGATCTCTTGCGACGCGACGGACGAGCCACGGTTGCTGAGATGGCGAACGCGACGGGACTGTCCGCATCGGCCTGTTCGCGACGACTGCACCGACTCGAGGACCAGTCGGTCATCCGTGGCTATCGGGCGATCATCGATCCCACGGCCGACGGCCGTGGTCTCACCGCCTTCGTCGCCGTGCGTCTCGTCCGCCATCAGCGAGAGCACATCCAACGCTTCCAGGATGGTGCACGCAAGATCGACGAGGTCGTCGAATGCCACCACGTCACCGGTAACTTCGACTACCTCCTGCGCGTCGAGGTCCCGAGTCTCGAGGCGTACGAGCACTTCCACGCCGACAAGCTCGCCGCCTTGGCGAACGTCGGCCAGGTCATGACCTACATCTCGATGACCGACTTCACTGACTCCTGACGCAGTCACGGGGTCCCGCCGGTTCCGCGCGACTGGGAGTGACATCGCCGCGCACGTTGCGACGGTGCCGGGACACCGATCACGACGAGCGCCGCCACGTCACGACCGAACACTGGCCGGCGATGTCCTCCGCTCTGGTCGAGTCTGATGGACTGAACACTCGACGTCGCGGCGCTCGAGGGTCGAGATTGGACCTCGAGACAACACGTGCGAGCGGGTCAGCACCACCGCCTCCAGCGGCGATGACCGCGTCGCCATGACGCGCACATTCGCCCTTTCTGCGCACTCGTTGTATCACCGAGGAACCCGGCGACACCACGTCACCACCGAACGTTGGCCGTCAGATTCGACGTCCCACTGCGTTCATCAACCAACTCGCGACGCGAGTCGCGTGGACGGTCGGACAGCGCGCGTCGTCAGGGACGCCGGTCGAGCGCGTCGATCAGTGCGTCGCTGCGCCTTCGCGCGACGAGCTCGACGGCGACGTCGATCGGTCCCACGTGGAACCGCTCGCCACCAGCGACGCCGAGCACCTCGGCCGCGACGCCGGCTGCGCGGGCGCGCGCGAGCAGACCCTCAGGGTCGCCCGTCGCGACCACGTAGCGGCCGGGGAACTCACTGAAGAGCTCGGCCGCCTCGACGTCCTCGACGCGCACCCCGACCGCGCTCGCCGAGGCGATCTCAGCGAGCGCGACGGCGAGTCCGCCGCCCGCCACGTCATGGACCGCCGAGAGGCGCGCCGCGCCACCGGCGCAGATCGACGAGACCTCGCCGGCGATAAAGGCCGCGGTGGTTGCAGCCGTCTCGTACTCGATGCGCGGTGGTCGCCCGCCGCGCCGGCCGTGCTGGGTCGCCCACCGGCCGCCCGCGAGCGGCTGAGATCGCTCGCCCGAGGCACGACGCTCCCCGAGGAGCAGGACCGTGTCACCGGCGAGCCAGGCCCAGCCCGGCGGCGGCGCGACGAGGGTCTCGACGAGCCCGAGCAGGCCGATCACCGGGGTCGGGTCGATGTCGGCGCCATCGCTCTCGTTGTAGAGCGAGACGTTGCCGCCGATCACCGGCAAGGAGAACGCGCGGCAGGCCTCGGCGAGCCCGTCGACGGTCTCGGAGAGCTGCCACATCACCTCGGGGTGTTCGGGGTTACCGAAGTTGAGGCAGTTGACGACGGCCTTCGCGGTCGCGCCCACGCAGGCGAGGTTCGCGACACCCTCGGCCACGGTGAGGGCGACCCCGAGCCTCGGGTCGAGCGCGCACCAGCGCGGGTTGGAGTCGGTAGTGAGCGCGAGGCCACGCATCGACGCCGGCAGCCCGGGGCCGGCCAGACGCAGCAACGCCGCGTCGCGTCCGGGCCCGACCACCGTGTTCAAGAACAACTGCGAGTCGTACTGGCGATAGACCCACGCCGGGTCGACAAGGAGCTCGAGCAGGTCGCCGGTCGGATCGGTGATCACGTCATCGCTCGGGTCGTCGGCCCACGTGTTGTCGAGGTCGGCCGGACGCTGGCGCGGCCGGTCGTAGAGGGGGGCCTCGTCGGCCAGCGACTTCGCGGGCACCTCGGCGAGCACCGGTCCGTCGAAGCCGTCGCGCACGCGCAGCATCCCGACGCTTCGCCCGTCGGGGGTCACCTCGGGGGCGACCACGTGACCGACGACGCTCGCGCGGACCTCCCAGCGCGCACACAGCGCCTCGACGGCCGGCCAGTTCTCGGGGGTCACGATGGCGAGCATGCGCTCCTGGCTCTCCGAGGTCATGACCTCGTAGGGCTCCATGCCGGCCTCGCGCAAGGACACCGCGTTCACGTCCACGTCCATGCCCACGCCGCCGCGCGCCGCGGTCTCACTCGTCGCGCACACCAGTCCCGCGCCGCCGAGGTCTTGGATGCCTACGGCGAGCCCGCGGTCCAGCAGTTCGAGGCAGGCCTCGATGAGTCGCTTCTCCTCGTAGGGGTCGCCGACCTGGACGCTCGGACGCTTAGCGGCGTCGTCGACCGACTCGGAGAATCCCGCCGAGGCGAGCACCGAGACTCCACCGATCCCGTCGCGACCGGTCGTGGACCCGAGCAGGACCGCGAGGTTGCCGGGGCCCGACGCGATGCCGAGCACGAGACGCTCCACCGGCAGGGCCCCCGCGCACAGCACGTTCACGAGCGGGTTACCGGCGTAGGTCGGATCGAAGGTGAGTTCGCCACCAATCGTGGGCACGCCGACGGAGTTGCCGTAACCCGAGATGCCCGACACCACACCTTCGACGAGCCAGCGCTGGCGCGCGTCGTCGAGATTGCCGAAGAAGAGCGGGTCCATCACCGCGAGGGGTCGCGCGCCCATCGTGAAGACGTCGCGCAGTATCCCGCCGACGCCGGTCGCCGCGCCCTGGTACGGCTCGATCGCCGATGGGTGGTTGTGGCTCTCGATACGAATCGCGACCGCGATGCCGTCGCCGGCGTCGATGACCCCGGCGTTCTCGCCAGGTCCAACGAGCACGTGCTCGGCCGTGGTCGGCAAGCGCTTCAAGTGGATACGCGAGGACTTATAGGAGCAGTGCTCGCTCCACATCACGCCGTAAAGCGCGAGCTCGAGATGATTGGGCTCGCGACCGAGCACCCCGCGAATGTCGTCGAATTCGTCGTCAGTGAGACCGAGGGCGCGATGAATTGATTGCACGTTCACCCCTCCAAACTACGGCATCAGACTTCGCGTCACGCCCGTTGTGCACAACGCCGTCGTCGTGTTCGCGGGTTAAGGCGCTAATTCATGGATAAGAATGCTGCGCTTCAACGCGGGAACCGACGGACCAAATTACGGGACACACCAGCGTCCAAACGGTCAATGGTCCAAGATTTTGCGAACGTTCTGCGCACCGTAGATCGCCTAATTCTTCCCGTTCATCTGGTATGACGCTCTACGTATATGCCGGGAATGCAAAATATTTTGCTACAACGCCACACATAATTGGAACGGAACGTCAGCCAGTCATTACACTGTCACCGAGACATCAAGGTAGGAGAACTCATGGCAACCGTGACCAAGAAGACCGTGGCGAAGAAGCCCGTAAAACGGACGATGACGGCTGATCACAAAGCCAAATTGGCCCAGGGCCGCAACGAGTCTCGGATCGTGAGTCGCTACCTCGAGGCACTCGCCGCCGGCAAGGGCAAGCGGGGTCGCAAGCGCACACCCGAGTCGATCAACATGCAGATCACGCGCATCGACAAGGACCTCGCCGAGGCTTCACCAATCCGCCGGCTCGAACTAGTCCAACGCCGCTTCGACCTCGTGGCCGAGCGCGACCGTCTCGCGACGCGCATCGACCTCGAAGGGCTCGAGAAGGAGTTCGTCAAGGTGGCCAAGTCCTACGCCAAGCGCAACTCGATCGGCTACAGCGCCTTCCGCGAGCTCGGCGTCAGCGCCGAGCTGCTCAAGCGAGCCGGGATTTCGCGCGCCACCCACTAGGAGTGCGTTCTCGTTCCCACGAGCCAGCGTCGGCGTTTCGTACGGTTACAGCCAGTCGGTACGGTGAGGGCCGACGTCGCGGTGCTTCGTCATCGTGAGATCGGCATCGTAAAGCACGCGGCACGAGCCGTTCGCCATCCACACGAGCCCCGAGCGAGATAGGCACCTCGGACGGAACCGGGTGGTACCAGGCGTTCCTAGTAATCAGCACGGTGAGCCAGCACCGGGCTCGTGCAGCCGGTCATAGCAATCCGGTGAGTTCGAACTAGGACACGCGCTGGAGAGAGCGACCGAGGAAGCCCTCGAGCAAAATTCGCCCGTCGGCACTGCCGAGTAGGGTCGACATCGCTCGCTCAGGGTGGGGCATCAGGCCGACGACGTTGCCGGTCTCGTTCGTGATACCGGCGATGTCGCCACGGGACCCGTTAGGGTTCGCCTCGTAGCGCAGGATGATCCGGTCGCCGGCCACGAGGGACTCGTAGGTCTCGTCGTCACAGGTGTAGGCACCCGAGAAGTGGTTGATCGGGATGACGAGGCGCTGACCGAGTGTCGCCGCACGCGTCAACACCGACTTGGTCGAGGTGACCACGAGCGGCGTCGGGCCCGAGATGAAGGTGAGCCCCTTGTTCTTCTGCAACGCCCCGGGTAGCAGGCCGGCCTCGGTGAGCACCTGGAAGCCGTTGCAGATCCCCAGTACCAGACCACCTCTCGCGGCGAAGTCGGCAATCGCGTTCATCACCGGCGAGAACCGGGCCAGGGCGCCCGGGCGCAGGTAGTCGCCGTGGGCGAAACCGCCGGGCAGGATCACGCCGTCGTAGCCCGCGAGGTCGGTCTCGGTGTGCCACACGAAGTCCGCGGTCGCGCCGAGCTCGCGCATCGCCGAGGCCGCGTCGTATTCACAGTTCGAGCCGGGGAAGATGACAACGCCGATGCGGGTCACGCGTCACCTCGACGTACGGACGCGTCTTCGATGACGGGGTTGGAGAGCAGGCGGTGCGCGAGCGCGCCGGCGAGCTCGATGGCCGCCGCCTCGTCAGGCGCCTCCACGTCGAAGCGAAAGGTACGTCCAGCGCGCACGTGGGACACCCCAGAAAAGCCGAGTGCGGGCAGCGCGCGCTCGATGGTGGCGCCTTCGGGATCGGCGATCCCCGAGCGCAGGGTGACGTCGACGACGAGAGGGAAGATCACGACTACGCACCGTACCAGTCGTTGAGGGGTCGCCCGGTCACCCGCTCGTAGGCCTCGACGTAGCGCGCCGAGGTCTCGGCGACGATCGACGCGGGCACCGGCGGCGGCGGCGGGGTCTTGTCCCAAGCCATCGCGACCAGCCAGTCGCGGAAGGGCTGCTTGTCAAAGGAGGGTGGCATCTCGCCCGGGCGGACCTGGTCGGCCGGCCAGATCCGTGACGAGTCGGGGGTGATCACCTCGTCACAGAGCACCAGGCGGTCATCGACCACACCCACCTCGAATTTGGTGTCGGCGAGGATCAAGCCGACCTCCTCGAGGGCGGCGGCGGCCCGGGTGAACAGGTGCAGGCACATCGCCTGGATCCGCGTCAGCACGTCCGCACCAACGATGTCGGCCGCCTCGGCGAGGTCGATGTTGCGATCGTGTCCCGACTCCTCCTTCGTGGAGGGCGTGAACCGGGGCTCGGGGAAGGGGTCCGAGAGCGCCATCCCCGCCGGGACCGGCTCGCCGTGCACGGTGCCGCTCGCCACGTACTCGTCGTAGGCCTGGCCGGCGAGTCGGCCGCGCACGATGCACTCGAGGGGCAGCATCGCGGCGCGCCGTACGAGCATCGCACGACCGTGCCAGTCGCGGCGCGACGCGAACCCCGGCACCAGTTCCTCGATCACGGCCGGATCACAGCTCACGAGCGCACTTGGCACGTCGCGCGCGAAGTGGTGCACCCAGTAGTCGGTGATACCGGTGAGGACCCGACCCTTCTCGGGGATGGGCTCGTTCATCACCACGTCAAAGGCGCTCAGGCGGTCCGAAGCGACCATCAAGAGGTGCCGGTCGTCGACCTCGTAGAGGTCGCGGACCTTGCCCGAGTAGATAGGACGGGCAGCGGGGTTGTTCACCACGAGAGGGCCTCCAGGAATCGTCGGCGATGTACGAGGAGCCGCGCGGGGTCAAAGACGGCCTCGAGCGTGGCGTGGTCGAGGGTGATCGCGTCGTCGGCCTCGACCACCTCGCGAAAGGACCGGTCCTCTTCGATCGCGCGGCGCGCGGCGCGCTGGACGATGCGGTACGCGTCGTCACGCGCGAGACCCGAGTCGACGAGTGCCAGCAGCACGGACTGGGAGAAGACGAGCCCGCGCGATCCGACGGTGAGATTGGCCATCGCTCGCTCGGGGTGCAGCACGAGTCCGTCGGCGAGGTAGGTGGCGCGACGCAGCATGTAGACCGTGAGCTGCAGCGCGTCGGGCACGATGACTCGCTCCACGCTCGAGTGCGAGATGTCGCGCTCGTGCCAGAGCGCGACGTCCTCGAGACCAGCTTGGAGATAGCCGCGCAGCACCCGGGCGAGTCCGCAGAGCCGCTCGGCGAGCACTGGGTTGCGCTTGTGGGGCATCGCCGAAGAGCCCTTCTGACCAGGTGTGAAGGGCTCTTCGGCCTCGCCGACCTCGCTGCGCGCGAGGTGGCGCACCTCGAGGGCGAAGGCCTCCATCGAGGTACCGAGCGCCGCGCAGGCGTAGAGGACCTCGGCGTGACGGTCGCGGGCGATCACCTGGGTCGCGGGCACCGGTCTCAGTCCGAGATTCGCGCACACGTCGGCCTCAACCTCGGGGTCGATGTTCGAGTAGGTGCCGACCGCGCCGGAGAGCTTGCCCACCGCGATGGCCTCGCGAGCCCGGCGCGCGCGTGCAAGATCGCGGTCGACCTGCAGTGAGAAGAGGGCGAACTTCGCGCCGTAGGTCGTCGGCTCGGCGTGCATCCCGTGGGTGCGACCGGTGATCGGCCAGTCGATGGTCTCGCGGGCCCGCGCGCCGAGCGCGTCGCGCAGCGCCGTCGCCTCGGTGATCACCACGTCCATCGCGCGCGTCATCACGTGGCAGAAGGCCGTGTCCACAACGTCTGAGGAAGTGAGGCCGTAGTGGATCCACGCGCCCTCGGGCATGCCGATCGCGGCCTGGACCACGTCGACGAAGGCCGCGGTGTCGTGGTTCGTGACGAGCTCGCGTTCGTTCACCGCCTCGACGAAGGCACCATCGACGACCGGGCGACGCGCACGCAACGCGGCGGCATCCGCTACGGGCACTACCCCGCGTCGGCTCAACGCCTCGGCGGCGAGGAGTTCGACCTCGAGCATCGTGTCGAACCGGTTCTCGTCACTGAAGAGTGCCGCGACGTCGCGTGGCGCGTAGCGCGGGATCACGAGCCGCTCACCGCGGCGGCGATATCAGTTCGCATGACCATCCCCTCAAAGGTTACGCGTGCGCTCGCCTGGTAGGCGAGGCGTCGCGCGGCGTCAATCGTTGGACCCGTCGCGGTGATCGCGAGCACCCGCCCGCCCGCCGTGACGAACCGACCCGCCGCGTCGCGCGCGGTGCCGGCGTGGAAGATGACGACGCCCTCCAGCGGACTGGCCAGTTGACCGTCGGGACCGAGCCCCTCGATCACGCCGCCGGTGCGCGGCCGCTCGGGGTAACCGGGTGAGGCCAGCACGACCGTGACCGCGTAGCCCACGCTCGCGACCGCCGGGGCACCCTCGCCGCGACCGATCGTGGCCAGTGCCTCAAAGAGGTCGCCGTCGACGACCGCCATGATCGCCTCGGTCTCGGGGTCCCCGAAGCGCACGTTGTACTCGAGCAGCTTGGGCCCGGTGGCGGTGAGCATAACCCCGGCGTAGAGCACGCCGCGAAAGTCGATGCCCCGACGCGCCAGTTCCGCGAGGGTGGGCGCGATGATCCGCTCGCGCACCTCGGTCTCGATCGCACCGCGCGCCACGTCCATCGGGGCGTAGGCGCCCATGCCGCCGGTGTTGGCCCCCTGATCGCCGTCGCCGACGCGCTTGAAGTCCTGGGCCGGTGCGAGCGCTGTCGCCGCGGCGCCGTCACAGAGGTAGAGCAGGGAGCACTCATCGCCGACGAGACCCTCTTCGATGACGACCGTGGTGCCAGCCGCACCGAAGGCACTGCCGCTCAGCTTCTCGGCGACGTCGGCCTTCGCCGCGTCGAGGTCGCTCGTGACGAGCACGCCCTTGCCCGCGGCCAGCCCGTCGGTCTTGACGACGTAGGGCGGCGCCATCGTGGCGAGGAAGGCGAGGGCCGCCTCGACATCGCTGAAGGAGCCGTAGGCGGCCGTCGGCACGCCAGCCGCGGTGAGGAACTCCTTCATGTAGGCCTTGGACCCCTCGAGGCGCGCGCCGTCGACACCGGGACCGACGACGACCTTGCCCTGAGCGCGCAGCCGGTCCGCGAGACCGTCCACGAGGGGCGCCTCGGGCCCGATCACGAACAGGTCGGCCTCGAGTTCGGTCGCCGGGAGGTCCACGCAAGTGATGCCGTGCGCCGCGATACCGGCGTTACCCGGGGTGACGACGATCTCGGCGGTTCTCGCGAGGCGCCACGCGAGGGCGTGTTCGCGAGCGCCCGAACCGACGACGACCGCGCGCTTCACGCCGGTCGGACGAACTGCTCGCGACCGGGTCCGACCCCGACGACCGAGATCCGCACCCCGATCGTCTGCTCGAGGAAGGCCACGTAGTCCTTCGCCGCGTCCGGCAGTTGGTCGTAGGTCGTAAAGGCCGACAGGTCCGTTCGCCAACCGGGCAGGGTCTCATAGACCGGGGTGACCTCGTGGAGCACCGACTGGTGGTAGGGCGGGTAGGCGTAGCGCACACCCTCGGACTCATAGGCGACACACACCTTCACCTCGTCGAGCGTGTCGAGCACGTCGAGTTTGGTGAGGGCGATCTCGGTGAGCGAGTTGAGTCGCGCCGCCTGGCGGGCCATGACGGCGTCGAACCAGCCGACGCGCCGGCGCCGCCCGGTGTTCGTGCCGTACTCGTGGCCGCGGTCGACGAGGAAGTCAGCCGCGTCGCCGTGCAGCTCGGTGGGGAAGGGTCCGGCGCCCACGCGGGTGATGTAGGCCTTGGCGATGCCGACGATGCCCGTGAGGTCCCGCGGCCCGAGGCCCGAGCCGGTGCAGGCCCCGCCGGCGACGGGGTTGGAGGAGGTGACGAAGGGGTACGTGCCGTGGTCGAGGTCGAGGAAGGTTGCCTGGGCGCCTTCGAGCAGGATCCGCTGGCCGTTGGCGAGCGCCTCGTGCACGGTGCCGACCGAATCGCCGATCATTGACGCGAGGCGCGGCGCGTACTCGTCGAGGTAGTGCGCGGCGATGTCGGCCGCCTTCAGCGCCGGTCGGTTGTAGACCTTGGAGAGCAGGAGGTTCTTCTCGGTCAGCGCGACGTCGAGCTTCTCGCGGAAGATCTTGGGGTCGAGCAGGTCCTGAACCCGCAGTCCGACGCGCCAGGCCTTGTCGGCGTAGGCCGGTCCGATGCCGCGCTTGGTCGTACCGAGCGCGTTCTTGCCGAGGAAGCGCTCGTTCAGCCGGTCGAGCTCCTGGTGGTAGGGCATGATCAGGTGCGCGTTGCCCGACACGAGCAACCGCGACACGTCCACGCCCTTGGCGCTCAACGCGTCGAGCTCGGCGAGCAGCACTGCGGGGTCGACGACGACCCCGTTGCCGATGACCGGGGTGATGTGCGGGTAGAGCACGCCCGAGGGCACGAGCTGGAGCGCAAAGGCCTCACCCTCGACGACGATCCGGTGGCCCGCGTTGTGGCCGCCCTGGTAGCGAACGACCATATCCATGTCACGGGCGAGCAGGTCGGTCAATTTGCCCTTGCCCTCATCCCCCCACTGGGTACCGACTACGACGGTTGCGGGCACGGGACTCCTCGGGCTCGGGACCTCACTAGCCTACTGCGCGGCGCCGCGATCACTGAATGGCGAGATCACCGTCGAGCACGTCGACGGTGATCGTGTCGCCGTCGTGGAAGCGGCCGCGCAGGATCGACAGCGCGATCGGGTCCTCGAGGCGACGCTGGATCACGCGCTTGAGCGGGCGAGCGCCGAAGGCGGGGTCGAAGCCCTCGTGAGCGAGCAGTGCCGCCGCCGCGGGCTTGACCTCGAGTACGAGGTGGCGTTGCGCGAGACGCTCGCGCAGCCGGCCGAGCTGGATCCCGACGATGACCGCGAGGTCGGCCTCGGTGAGCGAGCGAAACCGGATGATGTCATCGATCCGGTTGACGAACTCGGGTCGGAACACGCTGAGTGGATCGCCCACGAGATTGCTCGTCATGATCAAGACCACGTTGGTGAAGTCGACCGTGCGGCCCTGACCATCGGTCAAACGACCGTCGTCGAGCACCTGGAGCAGGACGTTGAAGACGTCGGGGTGAGCCTTCTCGATCTCGTCGAGCAGCACGACCGCGTAGGGGCGGCGTCGCACGACCTCGGTGAGCTGACCGCCCTCCTCGTAGCCGACGTAGCCCGGGGGCGCGCCGATCAGTCGGCTGACCGAGAACTTCTCCATGTACTCGCTCATGTCGATGCGCACCATCGCGTGTTCGTCGTCAAAGAGGAACTCGGCGAGCGCACGCGCGAGCTCGGTCTTGCCCACCCCGGTGGGCCCGAGGAAGAGGAACGAGCCGATCGGTCGATTCGCATCGGACAGGCCCGCGCGCGAGCGCCGGATCGCGTTCGCAACGGCCTCGACGGCCTCGTCCTGGCCGACCACGCGCGAGTGGAGGAGCTCTTCCATACGAACGAGCTTGTCGACCTCGCCCTCGAGAAGCTTGGAGACCGCGACACCCGTCCAGCGACTCACCACGTCGGCGACGTCCTCGGCGTCGACCTCCTCCTTCAGGAATGCACCGTGGGCTTGGAGCTCGGCGAGCTCGGCCGTCGCCTGATCGATCGTGCGCTCGAGTTCGGGGATCGTCCCGTAGCGCAGGACCGCGGCGCCGTTGAGGTCGCCCTGGCGTTCCAGCCGGTCGGCCTCGGCACGGCGGTCCTCGTACTCCTGCTTGGCCGTCTGGATCTTGGTGATGGCCTGCTTCTCCGCCTGCCAGCGTGCGGCCAGCGCGTCGGACTGCTCACGGTAGTCCGCGAGCTCCTCGTCGAGCTTGGCCAGACGTTCGCGCGAGGCGTCGTCGGTCTCGCTCGCCAGCGCGACGCGCTCGATCTCGAGCTGACGGATCCGACGGATGACGACGTCGAGCTCGGTGGGCATCGAGTCGATCTCGATGCGAAGCCGCGAGGCCGCCTCGTCGATGAGGTCGATCGCCTTGTCGGGGAGGAACCGGTTGGCGACGTAGCGCTGGGAGAGCGTCGCCGCCGCCACGAGCGCGGCGTCTTGGATCCGCACGCCGTGGTGGACTTCGTAGCGCTCCTTCAGCCCGCGCAGGATGGCGATGGTGTCCGCGACGGAGGGCTCGCCCACGAAGACTTGCTGGAAGCGGCGCTCGAGGGCGGCGTCCTTTTCGATGTAGCGCCGGTACTCGTCCAGCGTGGTCGCGCCGATGAGGCGCAGCTCGCCGCGCGCGAGTAGCGGCTTGATCATGTTGCCCGCGTCCATCGCGCCCTCGCTGGCACCGGCCCCGACGATCGTGTGCAACTCGTCGATGAAGGTGATCACCTCGCCCTTGGCGTCTTGGATCTCCTTTAATACGGCCTTCATTCGCTCTTCGAACTCACCGCGGTACTTCGCGCCCGCGAGCATCGACGCGAGGTCGAGGGCGATCACGCGTCGGTCACGCAGCGACTCGGGAACGTCACCCTCGGCGATGCGTAGCGCCAGTCCCTCAACGATGGCGGTCTTGCCGACGCCGGGTTCGCCGATCAGCACCGGGTTGTTCTTCGTGCGCCGCGACAACACCTGGATGACCCGACGGATCTCCTCGTCGCGACCGATGACCGGGTCGAGCTTGCCGGCGCGCGCGAGCACCGTCAGGTCGCGACCGTACTTCTCGAGGGACTGGAAGGTCTCCTCAGGGTTCTCCGAGGTGATCCGGGCCGACCCGCGGATCGAGCGAAGGGCACCGAGCAGGGCCTCGCGCGTCGTGCCGAGCTCCTCGGCCCAGGCGACCATCACGTGGTCGACCGACAGGTACTCATCCCCGAGGTCGGCGCGCAGCTCGTCGGCCTGCTCGAGGCCGTGGCGCGCGTCGGCCGAGAGCCCCGGCTGGGTGCCGCCAACCGTGCGCGGCTCGCTCGCGACGCGCTCGTTGAGCGCGGCCGCGACTGCGATCGGGTCGAGCCCGGCCGCCACCAGCAGCGGGCGCGCGACACCGTCGGCCTGGTTGAGCAGGGCGAGTAAGAGGTGCGACGGGGTGACGTAGGGGTTGCCGGCGGCGGCCGCCTGGGTCGTAGCGGCCTGGAAGGCCTCGCGAGTCTTCACCGTCCATCGTTGGGGATCGAGAGTCATCACACGCCTCCTCGACGCTGACGTTGCGCCGCGACGAACAGCGCGATGGTGTTCTGGACCGGCACGAGGTCGCGCCGGTACTGACGATGCGTCGCCTCGACCGAAGACTGGACGGCCTCGCGAAGCGCGGCCACCTCGCGGCGAGCGTCGTCGAGCTCGCGTTCGAGGCGCAAGATGCGCTTGACGCCCTCGAGGTTCACCCCGTCGTTGGTGAGCTCCTGGATCCGGCGCAACACCTGGAGGTCCTCGTCCGAGAAACGCCGTGACCCCCCGGTCGTGCGCTGGGGGTTGAGCAACCCGGTTCGCTCGTAGTTGCGCAGCGTCTGGGGGTGCACGCCCGCGAGCTCGGCGAAGACCGAGATCACGTAGATGGCCCGTGAGGTGTCACTCATGATCGACGTCCTCGTGCAGCGCGTGGGCGAGCTTCTCGACGATCGCGCGCTGATCCTTGGTGAGCTTCGCGGGGATGCGCACGTTGATGGTCACGAGCAGGTCACCGGTCGGGTGCTTGCCCGCCGCGGGCACGCCGCGTCCACGCACGCGCATGGTGGTGCCGCTCTGGGTGCCGGCCGGCACCTTCAGGGTGACCGGGTCGTCGAGGGTGTCCACTGACACCGTGGTGCCAAGCATGGCCGCGGTCACGCCGACGTCGACCGAGGTGGTGACGTGTCGGCCGCGACGCGCGAAGCGCGGGTCGGGCGCAACGTGCACGTCGACGAACAGGTCACCCGCGGGCCCGCCCTGGGCACCCGGTGCGCCCTTGCCCTTCAGTTTGATGCGCTGGCCGTCGACCACGCCCGCGGGGATGCGCACGTTCACGCGCCGTGAGGACGGCTCGCGACCGGTGCCGTGACAGGTGGGACAGGGCGTGACGATGCGCGAACCGCGGCCCTGGCAGACCGGGCAGACGCTCGACATTGCGAACGGTCCCTGGTCGTCGGTCAACACCCCGCGGCCCTCGCAGCGTTCGCAGGTGACGTAGCCCGTCCCGGGGGCGGCCCCCGAGCCGCCACAGGTGCGACAGGCCTCGTTGCCCGGCAGGCTCACGGTGGTCGTGACCCCCATGACCGCGTCACGGAAGTTCAGGTGCAGTGCCGTCTCGAGGTCCGCGCCGCGCTGGGCGCGCTGACGCCTGCCACCGAAGAGGCCGCTGAACAGGTCCCCGAAGTCCCCGACGTCGCCCGGGCTGAACCGGAAGCCGCCCGCGCCCGGGCCGGTGAAGCCACCCGCGCCGGGACCACCGAAACCGGCCGCGACCGGGCCGAGGCGACGGACCTCGTCGTACTCCTTGCGCTTGGCGGGGTCACCGAGCACCTCGTAGGCGACCGAGATCTCCTTGAACTGCTCCTCGGAGCCGGCGTTCGTGTCGGGGTGCGACTCCTTGGCGAGCTTGCGATAGGCGCGCGTGATCTCCTTGTCCGTCGCACTCGACGTCAGACCCAGCACCTTGTAGTAGTCCTTCCCGAACCACTCGCGTTCGGCCATCTAGCCCTTCACTCTCACCATCGCCGGGCGCAGGACGCCGCCCTTCCAGCGGTAGCCCGCGCGCAGCACCTCGTCCACGTGTTGATCGACACCCTCGTCACCTTCGACGTGAGCGACGGCGTCGTGCACCTGGGGGTCGAAGGCGACGCCCACCGCGTCGATGCGCTCGAGACCCTCCTTGGCGAGGGTGACGAGCAGGAGACTGCGCGCCTGGGCGAGTGCCTCAGACTCGTCACCGGCAACGCCCGCGAAGTGGGCCTCGGCGAGGTCGAAGGCGTCGAGCACCGGCAGCAGGGTCGCCACCAGTGAACCGGTGGCGCGCTCGGCGGCGTCCTCGGACGCGCGCACGACGCGCTTACGGTAGTTCTCGAAGTCGGCCTGCAGGCGTTGTAATGCGTCGAGGTAGTCGTCACGCTCGCGCTCGGCCTCGCTGCGCTCGGGTGTCTCGCCAGCAACCTCGGCCGCGAGGGCGGCCTCGACGAGCGCGTCCTCTAAAGACGCGTCGTCGAAGTCCGCTTCGTTGGTCGGGCGCTCGTCGCTCACTGCTCGTCCACGATCTCGGCGTCGACGATGTCGTCGTCGTTGCTCGGGGCGCTCGTGCCCGTCGTGGCGTTGGCGTTGGCCTTGGACGCCTCCTCGTAGAGCCGCTGGCTGAAGCTCTGACTCACCGTCAGCAACTTCTCAGTCGCCGACTTGATTGCCTCGATGTCGGTGCCCGCGATGGCCCCCTTCAGCGCGGCGAGTGCGGTCTCGACGTCCTGGCGCTCAGTGCCCTGGAACGACTCGGCCTGATCCTTCAGCAACTTCTCGGTCTGGTAGACGAGGCCGTCAGCGTTGTTGCGCACTTCGGCTTCGTCGCGACGGCGGCGGTCCTCTTCGGCGTGGGCCTCGGCGTCGCGAACCATGCGGTCGATCTCGTCCTTACTGAGCGACGAGCCGCCGGTGATGGTCATCGACTGGGTCGCGCCAGTCGCGGTGTCCTTCGCTGAGACGTGCACGATGCCGTTCGCGTCGATGTCGAAGGTGACCTCGATCTGGGGCACGCCGCGCGGCGCCGGCGGGATGCCAACGAGTTGGAACTTGCCGAGGGTCTGGTTGTAGGACGCCATCTCGCGCTCACCCTGGAGGACGTGGACCTCGACGGACGGCTGGTTGTCGTCGGCCGTCGTGAAAGTCTGGGACTTCTTGGTGGGGATCGTCGTGTTGCGCTCGATGATCTTGGTCATGACGCCGCCCTTGGTCTCAATGCCGAGGCTGAGCGGCGTGACGTCGAGCAGCAAGATATCCTTCACGTCACCCTTCAGCACGCCCGCCTGGACGGCCGCGCCAACGGCGACGACCTCGTCGGGGTTAACGCCCTTGTTGGGTTCCTTGCCGGTCACGCGCGTGACGAGCTCTTGGACCGCGGGGATGCGCGTCGAGCCACCGACCATGATGACGTGGTCGATCTTGTCGATCGTCAACCCGGCGTCCTTGATGGCCTGGTCGAAGGGCGAGCGGCAGCGCTCGACGAGACTCGCGGTGAGCTCGTTGAACTTGGCGCGCGTCAACTTGAGGTCGAGGTGCTTGGGCCCGTCGGCGGTCGCGGTGATGAAGGGCAGGTTGACCTGAGTCTCTTGGACCGAGGACAGTTCGATCTTCGCCTTCTCGGCGGCCTCCTTCAGCCGCTGGATGGCCATCTTGTCGTTGGCGAGGTCCACGCCCTCTTGGTCCTTGAAGGTCTTGATGAGCCACTGCATGACCGCGTCGTCCCAGTCGTCACCACCGAGGTGGGTGTCACCGTGGGTCGACTTCACCTCGAAGACGCCGTCAGCGATCTCGAGCACCGATACGTCAAAGGTCCCACCACCGAGGTCGAAGACCAGCACGGTCTGCTCGGCCGTGCCCTTGTCGAGACCGTAGGCGAGCGCGGCGGCGGTCGGCTCGTTCACGATGCGCAGCACCTCGAGACCGGCGATCTGGCCGGCTTCCTTGGTCGCGGTGCGTTGGGCGTCATTGAAGTACGCCGGCACCGTGATCACCGCCTGAGTGACCGTGTCACCGAGGTAGGCCTCGGCGTCGCGCTTCAACTTCTGCAAGATACGCGCCGAGATCTCCTGGGCGGTGTACTTCGTGCCGTCGATGTCGACGGACCAGTTCTCACCCATGTGTCGCTTCACCGAGCGGATGGTGCGGTCGGGGTTGGTGATCGCCTGCCGTTTGGCGACCTCGCCGACCAGGACCTCGCCGGTCTTGGAGAAGCCGACGACCGACGGGGTCGTGCGACCACCCTCGGCGTTCGGGATGACGACGGGTTCGCCCGCTTCGAGGACGCTCACGACCGAGTTGGTCGTTCCGAGGTCGATGCCCACTGCCTTAGCCATGATGCTCCTTCGTGCCGTCACCAGGTTGGACCGTCCAAACGGGTGCGATTCGTGGTACCAGTATACAAACTTGAGTCTCTTCTTGTCAAGAAATCGGACAAGAATGATGACATATCTGTCAGCATTCAGTTGACCAGGGTATTTGGTGACGGCTCGGGGCGAGCGAGCGGGGTTCAGCGGGGTCGCGCGAGCGGCGGCGTCGAGCTCAGCGGCGGCGAGCGACGAGTTCGCCCTTGCCCATCGGCACGACGAGCGCGTCGACGCGCTCGTCGGCGAGCACCCGAGCGACGAAGGACTCGAGCTCGGCCGCGTGGCTGATCACGTTGTCCGCCACGATGAGCCCACCGGACGCCATCGCGTCCACAACTAGGCCGTAGCAGTCCTCGTAGACGTCCTTCTCGGCGTCGAGGAAGCAGAACCCGACGCCGCGCCACCGCGACGCGTCGTCGCGAAAGTCCCCGTGGACGACCTCGACGACGTCCTCGATCTCGGCCAGACGCAGCGTCTCGCGCGCGAGCTCGACCTTTTCGGCGAGCACCTCGTAGGACGTGAGCTGGCGCTTCGTCTCACGACAGGCGAGCGCGAGCCACATGGCCGAGTAGCCCGCGCTCGTGCCGATCTCGATCGCCGGCCCCGGGGGCGCCGCCGCGCACAGCAGGGCGAGGAACTCGCCGGTCGCCCGGGGCACCTGGCGCAGTCGCGCGAGGTGGGCCGTGCCGTCGGTTCGGTCGGCGGCGTCTCGGGCCTCGAGCTCGGCCATCCGTGCGGCCATCGCGGCGGGAACGTCACGCAGCATTAGCCCAAGTCTGGCACGCGATGACCCGCTAAACCAGGGGTCCCCTGGGGTGGTTACGCTAGCGCCGTGCCCGATTTGATACTGCTCCGTCACGGACGTTCCGAGTGGAACGAACTCAATCTCTTCACCGGCTGGCACGACGTCGACCTCACGGCCGACGGCGAGGCCGAGGCCGAGGCCGCGGGTCGGCTCCTCGCCGACGAACCCGGGCTCGACCTGCGCATCGTGCATACGTCGCTGCTCACCCGCGCGATCCGCACGGCCGACCTCGCGCTGCATGTCGCGGGCCGGTCTTGGCTACCCGTTCGACGTAGCTGGCGACTGAACGAACGACACTACGGCGACCTCACGGGCAAGGACAAGAAGGAGACCGCTGAGAAGTTCGGACGCGAGCAGCTCCAGCTGTGGCGACGCTCCTATGACGTCCCGCCGCCGCCGCTACCCGAGGGCGACTCGCGCGACGTCGCGAGCGATCCGCGCTACCGCGACGTACCCGCGGAGTACATCCCGCGCACCGAGTGCCTGAAGGATGTCGTCGCGCGCGCCACGCCCTACTTCCGCGACGTGATCGCCGAGGACCTCGCGCGCGAGTCGGTGCGCGGTGGCGCGGTGCTGGTAGTCGCCCACGGCAACTCGATCCGGGCGCTGCGCATGATGATTCAGGGCATTAGCGAGGACGAGATCACCGAGCTCGAGATCCCCACGGGCATCCCGTACCGAATCAAGCTCGACCACGAGCTCGCGGTCATCGAAGCCACCTACCTCGGCGACCCGGCCGCCGCCGCAGCGGCGGCCGAGGCCGTGGCGAGACAAGCGGGCTGACCTACAGGGCCTCGGGTCCGCGTTCATTGGTGCGCACCCGCACCACCTTCTCCACGTCGGTGACCCACGCCTTACCGTCACCGACCGAGCCCGTGCGCGCAGCCGAGACGATGGCGTCAAGTACCTGTTCGACCTGTTCATCGGTGCAGGCGACCTCGATGCGGATCTTGTCGACGAAGTCGAACTCGTACTCCTTGCCGCGGTAGATCTCGATGTGCCCACCCTGGCGACCGAAGCCGCGCGCCTGGGTGACCGTCATGCCCGAGACCCCAATGTTGGTCAGGGCGACCTTCACCTCATCGAGCTTGAAGGGCTTCACGACTGCGGTAACTAGTTTCACGATTGCTCCTTAGACGTTGTCGGGGTGGATGTGGCTCGGGGTCATGAGTGGCTCACCGAAGGTCGGCTCGGGGAAGGCCTCCTCCTCGTGGATCGCGACGTCACCAAGGGACAGTACCTCGTCGCTCTCACGCAGGCCGCCCAGAAGGAACTTGACGAGCGTGAACACGATCGTCGTGCCCACCGCCGTCCAGCCGATGATCCACAGTGCCGCGAGGAACTGCTCCCAGAGTTGGTGGAACGAGTGGGTGTAGAACCACCCCCCCACCGAGAAGCTACCCGTGCCCTTGTAGTGCCGACCGGCGACCCCGTACTGGGTCATACCCGGGTCGGCCAGGATCCCCACCAGCAGACCGCCCACGAGGCCGGCGATGCCGTGGGTGTAGACCACGCCCATGGCGTCGTCCACCTTGGAGAAGGGACGGATGCGCGAGAGGTAGTTCCACGCGAACCAGACGATCGTCGCCGCGATCAGTCCGACGAAGATCGCGCCGGTACCGTTCACCCAGCCCGCGCTCGGGGTGATCGCGACCAGCCCGCAGAGCATGCCGTTGATGGCGCCGAGGAACGTCGGCTTCTTCTGGCGCGAGAAGAACATGTCCATCAGCAACCACGTGAGCACCCCGACCGCCGTCGCGACGTTCGTGTTCAAGACGGCGCTCGCGGCGTCGGCCCCGGCGTAGAAGGGGTCACCGCCATTGAAGCCGTTCCAGCCGAGCCACAGGATGCCGGCGCCGACCGCGACCATCATGAGGTTGCTCGGGAACGCGTTCTCGCGGTCCTGCCAGCGACGCGGCCCGATGATGGCCGCACCGACGAAGGCCGCCACGCCCGCCGAGAGGTGGATGACGTAGCCACCGGAGTAGTCGACGGCGCCCTTCTGGGCAAAGAACCCACCGCCCCACAACAGTGCCGCGTTCACGCAGTAGACGAGTGTGATCCACATCGGCACGATCAACAACCAAGCCTTGAACTTCAGTCGGCCGACGAGTGCGCCAAGGAAGAGCAGCGGCGTGATGGCGGCAAAGACGAACTGAAAGTACGCGAGCGTGGCGGTCGGGAAGTGAAACGGGATGAGCGTGTTCGCTCCCGACACCGCCTGGCCCTGCTCGGCGCCGGCCGTCGAGAGCGGGGTGAAGTGGCCGATGAAGCCGCTCCAGAACGAGCCCGTCGGACCGAAGTGCGACTGGGGGCCGAAGGCCAGGTTGTAGCCCCAGAGCATCCAGACGACGAGCGTCGCCGAGAAGCCGACGAACACCATCAGCATGGTGTTGACGATCCACTTCTTGCGCACCAGTCCGCCGTAGAGGACGGCCAACCCAGGCAGGCTCATGAGACCGACCAACGTGGCCGCGACCAGTTGCCACGTGTTGTCAGCGGGATTCAACCAACTGGGATACGGGATATTCGTGACCGCGAGCACGCGCCCTCCTTCTCATAGAAGAGGGCGACGCTGACCTCGAAACGATGAGCCCAGTTTCCCAAGCCCGGATTTCGCGTTGGTTAGCGTCGTGTTTCGGCCGTGTGAACTCGGGCCTAGTCGATGGCCATCGAGCGCTCCACGACCTGGCTGACGTCGAGCACGGAGACGTCGTCACCGCGACCCTGGGCCTTGACCGCGTCGTCGATCATGATCATGCAGAACGGGCAGGCCGTGGACACGACGTCGGCGCCGGTGCCAAGAGCTTCCTCGGTGCGATCCATGTTGACGCGCTTGCCGATGTTCTCTTCCATCCACATCCGCGCACCACCCGCGCCACAGCAGAAGCCGCGCTCGCGGTGACGGGCCATCTCGACCTGAGTGAGGCCCGGGATCGCGTCGAGGATCGTGCGCGGCTCGTCGAAGACCCGGTTGTGGCGGCCGAGGTAGCAGGGGTCGTGGTAGGTGACGGTGCCCGTGAAGGCGACGCCCGGCACGAGCCGACCCGACGAGACCAGGTGCGCGAGCAATTCGCTGTGGTGGATCACTTCGTAGTTGCCGCCCAGCTGGGGGTACTCGTTCTTCAACGTGTTGAAGCAGTGCGGGCAGCTGGCGACGATCTTCTTCGCGCCGACTTCGTCCAGAGTGGCGATGTTGGCCTTGGCCATCTCCTGGAAGAGGTACTCGTTGCCCATGCGCCTCGCGGGGTCTCCGGTGCATGACTCGCGCCCGCCGAGGATGCCGAAGCTCACACCGGCGCGGTGCAGCATGCGCGCGGTCGACTCGATCTGCTTTCGGCCGCGCTCGTCGAGCGAGCCGGCGCAGCCGACCCAGTAGAGGTACTCGACGTCATCGGGGATCGGCCCATCGAAGACCGGCACCTCGAAGTCGAGCGCGCCCAGCCACTCGGTGCGCTTGGACGAACCGAGTCCCCAGGGGTCGCCCTGGTTTTCCATGTTGCGAAGCAGCAGGCTCGCCTCAGACGGAAACCGCGACTCCATTAGCACCTCGTAGCGGCGCATGTCGATGATCGCATCCACATGCTCGATGTCCACCGGGCACTGCTCGACACAGCTGCCGCACGTCGTGCACGACCAGAGCACGTCGGGGTCGATGACCGTCGGCACCAGGGTCGCCAGCTCACCGCCCTCGCCCGAGAGCAGGCGGTCGGCCGAGAGGAACATATTGTCGCGAAGCCCCATGATGAGTAGTTTCGGGCTGAGGGGCTTACCCGTGTTCCACGCCGGACAGACCGACTGGCACCGCCCGCACTCGGTGCAGGTGGAGAAGTCGAGCATCTGCTTCCAGGTGAAGTCCTCGAACTTGCCCACGCCGAACACGGTGTCCTCGGTGACGTGTTCCATGTCCATGTCGGGCGTCTTGTCGAGGCCCCCGAGTGCCCGGGGCCGACGGGAGAACCCGATGTTGATCGGCGCGAGGAAGATGTGTAAGTGCTTGGAGTAGGACACGAACACGAGGAAGCCCGCGATCACCGCGATGTTCGCGAGCACGAAGAACGCCTCGAGCACGCTGTTCACCCCGTAGCCGAGGGGGGCCAGCCAGTGCGCAACGACCTGGGAAGTGAAGGCCCACGGCGAGGCGATGTGCTCGTTGAAGGCCATCATGCTCTGGCCGCTGAATGGACCGTGATAGACCGCCCCGACGGTGCGCGGGAAGGGGAAGTGCCCCGTGTTGATCTGGGCTGCTCGGTAGAGGATGAGCGTGATGATGACCATCGCGATCATCCCGAGGGTGATCCACGCCGCCTTCAAGTGGCTGCCGTAGAAACGGCTCGCACGGTCCTTGCGCGAGGGGGCGTTCACCAGTCGGATGATTGTGAACACGACGAGAGACACGAGTACCGCGGTCGCAAAGAAGTCCTCGACGAAGGCCAGCCAGTTGCTCTGGCCGATCCAGGGGATGTGGAAGTTGCGGTTGAAGAGCGCGCCGTAGGCCTCGATGATGGTCGCGAGCAGCACGAAGAAGCCCCACATCGTGAAGAAGTGGGCGAGCCCCGGAATCGTCCAGCGCAGCAGTTTGCGCTGACCCGCCACCTCGACAAGCTCAGCCTCGGACACCCGGCGGAACCCGTTCCACCGGCGCGGAGCCTCCTTGCCGGTGCGGATGAGTCGTGACAACCACCAGAATCGACGTCCCGCGATGGTGAACCCGACGATCGTTATGACCAGTCCAATGACAATCCGAGCAATCACCGCGTCCTCCATCTCGAGCCGCGCGTCGGGGTCACGCTGCTCATCGTCCGTCCCGTCAAGTGGACCGGAAGTTCTCCCAATATCGACTCGCGGTCGGCCCCCGCTGACCGCGGTACTTCGACCCGAGACCAGCCGCCCCGTAGGGGCGATCGGCCGGGGTGGTCATCTCGAAGAAACTGATCTGACCGATCTTCATACCCGGGTACAAGGTGATGGGCAGGTTCGCCACGTTCGACAGTTCGAGCGTGAGGTGCCCATCCCAACCCGCGTCGACGAACCCAGCCGTCGAGTGGATCAGTAGGCCGAGCCGCCCGAGTGAACTCTTACCCTCGAGACGTGCAACGAGGTCATCGGGCAGTGCGACGCGCTCGATGGTCGAACCGAGTAAAAACTCACCGGGGTGCAAAATCATCGGATCAGTCGGACCGACGTCGATCAGTTCGGTGAGGTCCTCTTGGGCCTCTCGAACATCGATGACCCGTTGTGAGTGGTTCCGAAACACTCGAAAGAGTTGGTCGACGTGCAGGTCGACCGACGACGGCTGGATGCAGCCGTCACCGAGCGGGTCGATGACGATCCGGCCCTGGGCCAGCGCCTCTTTAATCGACCGATCGGAGAGCACCATATCGATGGACACGATACTCCGCGTGGCCAGGGAGCCCCGCCATCGCACCGGTGACCGACAACGATGGGTCGCGTGGGCAGTACCATGTTCACCACGCGGGCGTAGTTCAGCGGCAGAACATCAGCTTCCCAAGCTGAGGACGCCAGTTCGATTCTGGTCGCCCGCTCCAACCCAGTTCTCCTTACGGAGCCTGGGCTTTGCTCGCTCGGCGAGCACTGCACGCATTGCCACTCTTCGCTCCTGTTCTGCACTGATTGCCAACGCCAGATGTCGCAAAACTGTCGCGACATCGAATGAGTCGCCCGCCAATTTCTGCCGGCAGTGGCAATCTACCCGGCCATTGCGACTCATCGTTGATTACGCGACGCTGTCCCTTGATCGACGACCTGTCCGCTGGTCTAGGGGCTGAGCGAATCTGCCACGGCTGAGGGACGTCCGACATGTGGAGTCAATCTTCGAACGCCGCAGCAGTGCGGTATGCACTGCCTAGCCGGTTTGCCCACTCGCGGTGGCGAGCTGGTGGACGGTGAACTGCTCTGGTGCGAGCACCTCCTCGGCGAGCGAGATGATGTGGCGGTGGTGGGTGAAGAGCAAAACCTGGCCCGACTCAGCGAGCGCGGCAAGGCAGCGGAGAGCAGCTCGAGCGCGGTTGTCGTCGAAGTTGACAAGGACGTCGTCTAGAACGACCGGCATAGGACCGTTGCGGCCGAGTGCCTCTTCGATCGCAGCGAGTCGAAGGGCGAAGTAGAGCTGGTCTCGCGTACCGTCGGAGAGTTGCGGAACCAACCGCTCTTCCCCGCTGGAACAGATCGCACTGAGGCGTGGACCCTTCTTCGGGTCTTCGCCAACGCCGATTTCTCGGTAGCCTCCTTCGGTCAACAACTGGAGGTAGCGGCTCGCCCGCTCAAGGAGCGGGTCCTGATGTGTCTCGCTGTAACGACGAATCGCCTCGTCAGCTATGAACCGGGCGAGCACGACACGGGTGTAGCGCTGAGCCGCCTCGACCGCTCTGGCGAACTCGTTCTGTGCGCGAGCAGCCTCGGATGCCGCTAAGTCGGAACCGTCCATCGCCTCGAGCTGTCGCGCAAGGTCTCGCTCCGTTTCGGTTGCTTCCTTCTCCTGCTCGGACAATTTCGTACGGGACTCGTTACTCGCCTCGATCGCCGCGTTAAGCTCCGCGAGGTCTCGTCCGAGCCCGTCTGTCTCGAGCTCGACAATCGATCGACCTCCTCCCTGGCCCGTGAGTAGGGTGTCGCACTCGTCGATCTCTTCGTCGAGAGCAGCGAACCGTAGCGCCCGATCCGCAGTTGTACCGAGCCTCTCGATGTCTTCGATGCCGCCTTCCCCGGCGAGGAGCACGAGCTCATCCCAAAGGCCCGTGAGCTTCGCGTCCGCGTCGTCGAGGGCGGCCTGTGCACTCGCTTGGTTGGCTTCCTGGGTGGACCTTGCGACCGCAGAGTCCCGGGCCGTTTGGACCCGACGGACGAGTTCTCGTGCGGCTTCGGCGGCTGGTTCGGGGGCAATATCGGGTGCGCTCGTGAGCAGCTCGCGGAGCTCGCTCTCGAAGGCTTCAGATCGCTGGTCAATCCCTGCTATCCGCTGCAGTCGGTTGTCGCGGATGTCGAGCAGTCGCTCGAGTTGATCGAGGCGAGCGAGAACACCTCCGGCGTCGCGTGACGAAGCCAGGTTTACCCCATAGGCGCCGAGGAGGGCAGTCAGAACCGCCGCGGCCGCCTGCTCGGCCGCGGCAGCGTCGTCGAAGGCCGCGCGCTTCTTGGGCAGGCCACGTTCGATGGTACGAAGTCGCTTCTCCTTCTCGACGCGCTCAGTGCGCCTCTGCTCCATCTCGCCAAGGAACGCTTGCGCTTGGGTGAGCACCGGCCCGAGATCCGTTCCAGCGATAACCTCGACGCCGAAGTTGGCGAGCAGTTCGGCAAGGCGTCTTCGGTGCGCCCGGAGGCCGCGGAAGGCCTCGCGATGCGCGGGGTGCGCTGTCCTCCACTCGCCTTGAAGCGAGCGGAGGCGCTCGAGGTTTGCCGCCCACTGCCGAAGAGCACCAGGGGATTCGGGGAGGCGATGAGCGGGCCATTCCGAGCGCCAGGTTGCGTAAGCCGTGCTAGCACCCTCGGTCGAGTGCCGTGACTCCTCGAGCGCCTCGGCGTGCTCGGCCCGAACGCGCTTCAGCTCGGCCATGAGCCCCTTGCGGCGCGCCGTGCGATCTGCCTCCTGCCAGAGCCGGTCCACGGCGTTGTCCGCTTCGCTGCCTGCCTGTTCATAGGAGGACGCGAGTGCTCGCTCGTCGGAGTAAGCAGTTCCTTCCCCAGTGACTGCCTGGTGTTCGAGCCACGACTCCTTCACGAGTGACCAGGTCTCGTCGCGGTCCTGTCGACGTCTACTGAGATCCTCTTCGCTCGGAAGTTCCGCCTCGAGCGCGAGGGCCTCGAGGTCGTCTTTGAGCTCGCGCTCTCGCAGAGCGTTGCTTCGCGCACGCTCCTTTGCTGCCCGAGCACTCGTCGCGGCATCATCAAGTGTTCCGAGGATTACCTCGACCTCCTCGACACTTGGAGAAGGGCGCGCCACGGCCTCAGTGATCTCGTCCTCCGCGAGGCCGAGGCGACCGGCCACTTCGAGACGGGCGCTCTGGATACTCGCGAGCGCAGAACGTGCTTCGGAGAGCGTCCCGTCGAGGTCCCCTTGGCGAAGCGCGGCGTCAACGGAAGTCCGGAGCGCTCCGGGGTCATCGCCTTCGGGAAATAGAGCGAGGGCTTCGTTGATCTCGGCGATCTCGTCTCCGAAACCGCGCACCACCTCCCGTGCCCGCTCGAGCTCTACTTCTTTTGCGATCCATTCGTCTCGGGCGGGTGCGAAGGCCACCTTGCCAGCGAGCACGGTCCGAGCTTCTTCGAGCGCCGCAAGGCCAGGTGAGCCACTGGTCAGCGTACCGATGATGCCGAGCGCGTCACGCTCTGCGTCGCGACGACCTTCGTCTAGCCCGCCTCGGTCCGAGCGGCCTTCTTCGTAGCCGGCAATCCCTTCGGCGAGCAGGTCGACGCGTTCTGCGATGACGAGTAGCGCCTCATCGACGGTGATTGTACTGAGCCTTTCCTCGGCTGAGTGGAACTGGTCGGCCACGGTAGATCGCTCTCGGGTCAGTTCGCCCCGGGCTTCAAGTGCTTGCTGGACGCGCTCGGCCCAGGAGGCGGGCGGAAGGGGACCCTGATCGAGAAGGCCGGCACGCTCCTCGATCTTCCTCGTCCGATCGCGAAGTGTCGGGAGGACGCCTCGCAAAGTGACCAGGCGTTCGTGGTCGCGCTCGGCGTCGCGACGCTGCGTGACGAGCCGTGCTTGCAGCGCAGCGGCCTTCTCGTGGTCCTTCAGTACGTCGGCGAAGTGTGAAGGCCGGACCGACAACTCGGTCGCGTGCGTGCGGGCTTCACCGTGCGCCTTCAGCGCCGCATTCACCGTCTTCGCCGAAGGCCGGGAGCTGAACAGCGTCGCCGCCTCAGCATCGAGACGATCCAGGACCGTTCCCAGCTCACGGAGCCCAAGCCCGGCCGCAAACAGGGTCTCGCCGAGGACCCCGCCCCGAGCGAGGAGTTCGTCCGTGCCGCGCACGAGCTCGTCCCAGCCAAGGGTGAACATCGTCTCGAAGTCGGAGCGGCTCACCCCCTGCAGAAGCCCGGCCCACATCGAGGCGCTCACTGGCCGGTTCGAGCCCGCTTCGACGAGAGGGTCCTTGTTGCGCTTGAAACGGACAACCTCGAGCGTGGTGGCATTCTCGGAACGAAGGCGCGCTCCGATCTGCAGTTTGCTCATCGGGTGGATGAAAGCGTAAGTCGTCCGCAAATCGAAATCGTAGAGGAGGTTCGAGACCGCGGCGCGAGCCGTCGTCTTGCCGGCCTCGTTCGGACCGTAGACGACCTGCAACCCTGGTGAGGAAAGGTCGAGAGCGACGTCGGTGAAGTTGCCGAACGCAACGAGGTCGAGGCGCTCAATGCGCATTCTCGATCTCCTCCCCACCGAGCAACGTTGCGAGTAGCTCTGCGGCGTCGTCGAGTGCCAACGCGATCTCCACGTCGTCGAGCACATCTTCAAGGTCGGCGCTGCTGGCCGCCCGCAGCTGGCTGCGGAGCGCGGCGAGCGAAGGAATCCGGGAGCCGTCATCCGATGCGAGCATCGAGACGTTAGCTTTCAGGTCCGCGAGCACCTGGCGGATCTCGCCCGCTACGCCGTCGGACTCGAGGACAGGACGCCCTGTCAGCGGTGTCGTTGCGACGACGACCTTCTCGATCCATACGTCGCTTCCGTCGAGCGAGAGCGACAGTGCCCGCACTTCGTTGGTGATCTGTTCGGTAGTGGCTCGTAAGCGGCCGTTCAAGCTACTCGGGCCGACCAGCTCGACCCTGACGGCGTACGTCATCGACCCGGTACCGCTGAGAGCGAGGAGCTCTTCGCGACAGCGCGCCAGGCATTCGTCCAGCGAACGCGCTTCAGTGACATCCACTCGACAGCGTTCCCAGCGGACAATGTCGAAGGTGAGCTGCTCGATGCTCGGCTCATGGTCGACGAAGTTGACCAGGGTTGCGCCCTTGGGGCCGGTCTCGCGGATATGACGCCCCTGCAAGTTTCCTGGGAACACCACCATCGGGTCCTCGCACACAACCCTGTGGTCGTGCACGTGGCCGAGGGCCCAATAGTCGTACCCCTTCGACCGAAGGCCGGCAAGTGAGCAAGGTGCGTAGGGGTCGTGGCCGAGAGAGCCGTCGAAGCAAGTGTGGAGCATCCCAATGTTCACAAGTCCCGGGTCTGCCTTCGGATAGGCGAGGGAAAGATCGGCTCCGATTGCCCGAGTCGCGTAGCTCTGGCCGTGCACCGCGACGCCGAGGTCAGAGAAAATGTGGGTCTCGGGCTTGGTCGAGGACAACACCGTCGTGTTCGGTGGGAGGCGAAGGCGTCTGGTGAGCTGGCTCTCTGCGTCGTGGTTGCCGTAGACGATAACGACTGGGATCCCTGACTCGTGGAGCTCCGCGAGCTGGCTCACGACGAACAGTCCCGTGTTGAAGTCCTTCCAGCCCCCGTCGTAGAGATCGCCGGCGAGTAGCAGAAGATGGACCTGGCGATCGATCGCCTCAAAGACAAGGGCGCGCATTGCCGTGCGAGTCGCTGCCCGGATTTCATCAACTGGCGCACCGTCGTAGGCGACGAGACCGCGCATCGGACTGTCGACGTGCAGGTCCGCAGCGTGCAACACTCGCAACTCGTCCATTTCGAACTCCCTCGACTCGCCGGGTCGCTGCGGGGTCGGACACTGCGGCCCGCATGGACGAAGCGTATCGCTGCCCTGATAGTCGGACTGCTAGTAGAAACAGCACAAGATAGCCAGTAGGGCGGCCGTTTCACCCTGATTCGCGGGCCGGGGGCTCTGGAGCACCAAAGAGGCCATGCGCCCGAACGAGGCACCTTCTGCTGATTGTCGGATGAGCCCATCTCAGACACCGATCCCAATTCAAGTCGTGCGGGTCGCCCATGCCAGTTGGCGTCTGTTGCGATGGGTCTACAGTGCTCGGCCGTGTCACATTCCGGCGTCACACTGTTCGTATGTGGATTCCTCGTTCGGCCCAGAAACTTCTCGACTCGCTCCCTCACGCCCGTGAGACGACCTACATGGAGTACAAGCGTGAGCTCCCGGCGCGGAGCAAGAACCAGGACATCGCCATCGACGTGGCGGCGCTTTCTGCCGATGGCGGGGTTCTCATTTACGGTGTCGAGGAGGACAAAGCCACCCAGACCTTCAAGCCCTATCCCATCGAGTTGGCGGGCCAGAGCGAACGCATCGACAGCGTTGTCAAGTCGTATGTAGGCGGCGAGCTTAGGTTCTCTATCTCGACGTTGTCGGACCCGGACCCAGCGAACGTGGGTCGGGGCTACATCGTTGTCCATATACCCGAGTCACCCTTGGCCCCACACGTGGTCGAGGGCTACGGCATGTACGGCCGAGGGGCGACAGGAAACAGACTGCTCACCCAAGGCGACGTGGATCGGCTCTTCGCGAGGCGCCGAGCGTGGGAGATCAGCGCCCACGACCGCATCGCTGCGGCGCGGGCCATGAGCGACCTGCGCGCCGGGACCTCAGAGTCGCCCGGTGTTCTGCGGGTCGTGGTGAGCCCCTTGACCAGTAGCACCTTGGTACGGCAACAGGCCAACATCGGCGACCAAGGCGCCGACCTCATCCAGTTGAGTTTGGAGGTGCGGCATGCCTTCACGTTCGTTCGAGACGGACCCTTCGACATCGCGTGCCTTGCGCAGACTTACACGACTCACACCGCTCACGGCATTCGTCTCACCCCTGCGACATCGGAATCGCCCGGACTTGTCGAACTGGAAGTCCAAGACAACGGCGTCATCGTCTTCGCGCACGGAGGCATCATCGACATGACCAATCCCGACGGGACTCGGACCGTAATGGATTCGTCGGCCGCCCAGATGACCGCCCAGGTGCTAGCGATTGCCGGAGCCATCTACGCCAAGGCGGACTACCACGGAGCGGTTGACGTGGCACTCTCCATCGATGGCGGAGCTGGCGCGGTGTCGCACGATTGGCACAGCGGTGGGGGCTTTGTACCTTCTGTTCGACCCCGGGGAGTCTTGCGAGGAGAAGTGATCATCGAGTCACTCCGGACCACTGCCGACGAACTCATTGGGACAAGGGCGGTGGAGACGGCTCGGTCGCTGATTGACCCGGTGTTGAGGGCTGTCAGGAGCCCCGGCTGGCGCCACCCTCTCGAACTGAACTAACCACGACTAGAGAGTTCATGAGGATGCTTAGTGGCTCTCATCAATCGTAAAGGGACGGGAGACCTGACTCTGGTTGGTGCAGCCCTACGGGCTGCCCGCGCCTGCGGCGCGGTTGGTCAGGGTCAGCGCCAAGTCGTAGACGACTGCTGAACAGTCGCAGAGACACGCTGCGGGACGAAGTCCCTGGAGCGTCAGCGCAGCGACGGGCGGCACCTTCGAAGGTTTTCACCAGGCTGGCCATCGCTGCGCTCGGCCAGTAGATGTCTATATGTGTGCAAAGCCCAAAAACCGTGTCAATTAACCAAAATTAGAAACCAGTTGAGTTCGGCCGTGAAGCTGCCCAATTCAGCCTCGAGGTGCATCGCGGCCGTTTTGGGGTGACGGTCGACCTTGCGGCAGTGGCCCCTTACTCCGACTTCGCAGTGCCTGCAATGTCGGCCCAGGTGGCCGGGCCCCCAGTTGTACCGAACCCAAACAAGTCCGTCGACCCTGAGACTGTTTTCGGCTCAGCGGTGCGACGACCCCTCGCCTCTCGACGGCACATTCACGGTTGATTGCGCAATCCCAGGAACTCCACACCGTTATCACCGCTGAGTAGCAGGCAGTCCAGCCGTCCTCCACGGGTGCCTGCCAACTCCTCGCCCAGGGTCCTCGAGGCCAGGTGAGCAGGGAGTTGGCGGGCCCAGGTGAGGGCGCGGTCGAGCCGGATTCAGCGAAAACGGACCAGTTAAACGGACCAAAGTTGTATCACCGTGATACAGATGGCTATTTATCAGGACTTTTGCCCCGTGAGCGTTTCCTTACCATGGAGAAGTTTCACGAATCAATAGGAGTA